>NZ_CP066362.1:3614302-4221453 GCF_030323865.1 Pseudarthrobacter defluvii
CACTGCCAGGTTTGGAATGGCCTTCATCGGTGTCCTGCTCATCACCGTCAACCTTCGGGTGTCCTTTGTCAGCGTGGGGCCGGTCCTGGTCAACATCAGCAGCGACCTGGGACTCTCCAGCGCCGCAGCCGGGTTCCTTACCGGCCTGCCGCTGATCGCTTTCGCGGTCTTCTCGCCATTGGCTCCCGGTTTCGCTTCCCGCCTGGGCCTGGACCGGGCACTGTGGATGTCCCTGCTGATCCTCGCCGGGGGCATCGTGCTTCGCTCCTTGCCCGTGCCCGGCTTGATCTGGGCGGGGACGATACTGATCGGCGTGGCCATAGCGTTTCTCAACGTCTTGGTGCCCTCCCTCGTGAAACGGGACTTTCCGTTGCGGGTCAGCCAGGTCACCGGAAGCTACACCGCTGCCCAGGCCGCCTTCGCAGCAGTGGGGGCCGCCGTCGTCGTACCCGTGGCGCAGACGTCCCCGGCAGGGTGGCGACTCGCCCTGGGAGTCTGGGCGGGACTGGCCCTCTTCGCCATGGCGGTGCTCCTGCCCTGGCTTCGCCGGCACACGGCAAGCAAGCAGCAATCCGCCAAGCCCGAAGCCGCCTACCGGTCGCCCTGGGGATCGGCCCTGGGCTGGCAGGTGACTGCCTTCATGGGGCTGCAGTCGATCGCCTTTTACGTGTTGATGGCGTGGTTGCCCACCATCGAACAAAGCCGCGGGACCCCCGCCACCACTGCCGGCGTGCACCTTTCCGTCTTCCTGTTGATCAGCGTGTTCGCCAGCCTGGGGACAGGCGGCGTCCTCCACCGGGGATCGGACCAACGGCTGGTCTCCTTTGCCAGCGGGGCATTGGTGTTCGTGACCTTCCTCGGCCTGGCCCTGGCCCCGGACCTCATCCTGCTGTGGGTTGTCCTGGGTGCTTTGGGCTGCGGGAGCCTCATCGTCATTGCCCTGTCGCTGTTCAGCCTCCGGACCGTGAGCCACCCGCAGGCGGCATCACTGTCCGGAATGGCCCAATCCGTGGGCTACGCGCTTGGCGCCGCGGGTCCAGTGGTTTTCGGCGCACTCCATGACGTCACCGCAGACTGGACGCTTCCGTTGTTCGCCACCGCCGGTGCCATGGCGGTGCTGGCATTGATGGGTCTGCTGGCCGGCCGTGACCGGGTGATCAGGGAATCAGGCGATCGGCACGATAGCGGTCAAACAGTGAGGTAAACGCGTCCAGCGTCCGCCGGTACCCTGTGAAGCCGGCATCCCTGCTCTTGCCCATGTCCGTCACCACCTCGATATTCCGCCCCAGGTCGCCGTCCGTGTGCCACCAGCTCGCCACGCGGTCCAGCTCCGGTTCGCGAAGGTTGTTTTCCCCGGCAATTCGCCGCCATTGGTCCTCCCGGCCGGCCATCGACTGTTCCAGCGGACGGGGCTCCCCCTGGTATCCCTCCCACTTCACGCCGAAGTAGGCGGCCAGCTTGGGCCACATCCAGCGCCAGCGGAACACATCGCCGTTGACGATATTGAAGGCTTCGTTGGCGGCCACGGGAGTAGTGGAGGCCCAGACCATGTGCTCGGCGAGCAGGCCCGCGTCCGTCATGTCCGTCAGGCCGTTCCACTGGGTTTCGGATCCGGGGAAGACGAACGGCTCCCCGCTGTCCCGGCAAAGGGTGGCCTGCGCCGCGAGTGTGAGGCCCATGTTCATGGCGTTGCCCACCGCATGGCCAATTACGGTGTGGGCGCGGTGTACCGACCAGGTGAACCCCTGCTCCCCGGCCGCGGCCCAAAGCTCGTCTTCCTGGGCATAGTAGAAGTTGGGTACCGTCAGGCGTGGTTCCTCCTCATGGAAGGGTGTCTCCGGCATTTCCCCGGCGGCGTACGCCTCGAACGGTCCCAGATAGTGCTTGAGCCCGGTCATCAGGGCGACGTGCGCCACGTCCTTTCCCCGCAGTGCGGCGAGGAGGTCACGCACCATGCCCGCATTGACGGCGATGTTCTCCTCCTCGGTGGCGCGCCGGGACCATGCGGTGAAAAAGACATGTGAGGGGTTCTCCGGAGCAAGCGCGGCGGCGAGGGAGGAAGCCGAGGTCAGGTCCGCGGAAAGCCACTTGACGCCGGCACGCTCCGGTCCGGGCCGCCGGGACAAGGCGAGGACGCCCCAGCCTGCACCAACCAGGGTATCCACCAGGGCGGACCCCGCGATGCCGGTGGCGCCTACCACCAGGGCCGTCCGTCCGTTGCCTGCTGCTGTTCCTGATTCGATGGTCATGGTACTCCTCTTGGTTTGGGTGCTGGGTGTGTCCGCGCGTCAGCACGGCCTCACGCTTTGGCGGAGGCCCGCGCGCTGCATCGCGCCGGGACAATGGGCCAACGAGGACCCACTGGCGACAAGCCACGGCGTCCGGCAGATATTCCGTTCGTAGGAAATCGCTTCGGAAGCGAGGAGCCAGCTGCGTTCGATCAGGACGATTCGCCCACAGGTTTCACCCATGGCGTAGGCGTGACTTGCGCTGTCAGCGGTCCATGTTCAAATAGGAGGGTTGCACCGGCTGCCCGAGTCCAACCGCGGCCTCGGCCCAACGGAAGGAAAAAGCACATGACCGAACCCCAAGACCATCCTCCGGTCCCCACTCCCGGGAGCGCACAGGGCCTGGACCAGAAGGTTGAGGGCGGGTGCCCGGTGGCCCATGGCAGTGCCACCGCCCAGGGCAGTGAGAGTGAAAACCCGGCAATCGATTCGCCCCAGCCCAAGGGTCACCGGCCGCGGACCAACCAGGACTGGTGGCCCAACCAGCTGGACCTCTCCGTACTGCACACCCACGGCCAGGCAAGCAACCCGCTGGGCCCCTCCTTCAGCTACCGGGAGGAATTCCAGAAGCTCGACGTCGAGGCGCTCAAGCGGGACATCACTGAGGTCCTCACCACTTCCCAGGACTGGTGGCCGGCGGACTTCGGCCACTATGGCGGCCTGATGATCCGCATGAGCTGGCACGCCGCCGGAACCTACCGCGTCCATGACGGCCGCGGCGGCGCAGGCGACGGCAGCCAGCGGTTCGCGCCGCTGAACAGCTGGCCGGACAACGCCAACCTGGACAAGGCCCGCCGCCTGCTGTGGCCCGTCAAGCAGAAGTACGGCCAGAAACTGTCCTGGGCCGACCTGCTGGTCCTCGCGGGCAATGTTGCCCTTGAGTCCATGGGCTTCAAGACGTTCGGCTTCGCCTTCGGACGTGAGGACGTATGGGAGCCCGAACAGATTATCTGGGGCCCCGAGGACGCCTGGCTCGGTGACGAGCGGTATACCGGTGAAGGCACCATGGCGGACAACGTCGGTTCCACCGAAATGGGCCTCATCTACGTCAACCCGGAAGGCCCCATGGGCAACCCGGATCCCGTGGCTGCTGCCGCGTTCATCCGCGAGACGTTCAAGCGCATGGCCATGAACGACGAAGAGACCTTCGCGCTGATCGCCGGCGGCCACACCTTCGGTAAGACCCACGGCGCCGGCCCTGCAGACGCACACGTGGGCCCCGAGCCCGAGGGTGCCAACCTCGAGGCGCAGGGCCTTGGCTGGCTCAGCACCTACGGCAGCGGCAAGGGCGGCGACACCATCACGTCCGGCCTGGAAGTCACCTGGACGGACAAGCCCACGCAGTGGAGCAACCGCTTCCTCGAGATCCTGTTCGAGTACGAATGGGAACTGGTCAAGAGCCCCGGCGGCGCCCACCAGTGGGTGGCCAAGGACGCCCCCGAGATCATCCCGGACGCGCACGACTCCAACAAGAAGCACCGCCCCACCATGCTGACCACAGACCTGTCGCTGCGCTTCGACCCCACCTACGAGAAGATCGGCCGGCGCTTCCTGGAGAACCCGGACGAATTCGCGCTGGCCTTCGCCAAGGCCTGGTACAAGC
The DNA here is from genome assembly GCF_030323865.1 of Pseudarthrobacter defluvii. Taxonomy (NCBI): domain Bacteria; kingdom Bacillati; phylum Actinomycetota; class Actinomycetes; order Micrococcales; family Micrococcaceae; genus Pseudarthrobacter; species Pseudarthrobacter defluvii. The sequence continues at coordinate 3,618,194 of NZ_CP066362.1, forward strand.
TGCTGCACCGCGACATGGGCCCCGTAGGCCCGCACATGCTGGGCCCGTGGGTTCCGGAACCGCAGCTCTGGCAGGATCCCGTTCCCGCCGTCGACCATGAACTGATCGATGAGCAGGACATCGCCCAGCTCAAGGCGAAGCTCCTCGACTCCGGCCTGACCATCCCGCAGCTGGCCGGCACGGCCTGGGCATCGGCCGCCACGTACCGCAAGACCGACCGCCGCGGCGGTGCCAACGGCGCGCGCATCCGGCTGGAGCCGCAGCGCAGCTGGGAGGCGCACGAGCCGGAGCAGCTGGATGCCGTGCTTCCGGTGCTGGAGCGGGTGCAGGAGGAGTTCAACGCGGCACAGTCCGGCGGCAAGAAGGTTTCGCTTGCGGACCTGATTGTCCTGGGCGGCGCCGCCACCGTGGAAAAGGCAGCGGCCGACGCCGGGTTCCCCGTCACGGTGCCGTTCCGTCCGGGCCGCACGGACGCGGCACAGGAGCAGACCGACGTCGAATCCTTCGGTTACCTGCAGCCGAAGGCCGACGGGTTCCGCAACTACCTGCGCCCGGGGCTGAAGCTCCAGCCGGAAACCCTCCTGCTGGACAAGGCGTACATGCTGGACCTCTCCGCACCGGAAATGACGGCGCTGGTGGGCGGCATGCGCGCGCTGGGCACCAACGTGGGCGGTTCCAGCCATGGCGTACTGACGGACAAGCCGCAGGTCCTGACGAACGACTTCTTCGTCAACCTGCTCTCGCCCGGCACCAAGTGGAAGGCTTCCGAGTCCGAGGAGAACGCCTACGAGATCACCGACGTTGCCACCGGCGAACTCAAGTGGACGGCCACTTCGGTTGACCTGGTCTTCGGTTCCAACTCGCAGCTGCGGGCGCTGGCAGAGGTGTACGCGAGCGGGGACGCCAGGGAGAAGTTTGTGAACGACTTCGTGGCCGCCTGGACCAAGGTCATGGAGCTGGACCGCTTCGACCTGAACTAAGCAACACCACGAGCCTCCGGGCCGGCCGCACTCCGCGGCCGGCCCGGAGCCGTTTAAAGTCCCTACAAGTCAGCCGGGAAGCTGATCACTGCCGTGGTTCCGCCGCCCGGCGTCTCCTTGAGCGTCAGCTCTCCGCCGTGCGCCTCGGCAATGCGCCGGCAGATCGCCAGTCCCAGACCGGACCCTTGTCCGTCGCCCTCCCGGTAGAGCCGGACCAAAGGCTCCAGCACACGCTGCCTGTGCTCCACGGCAATGCCCTTGCCGTTGTCCGCCACCAGGACCGTGACCCCGTGATAGTTGGAGATGCCGCTGATACGCACTTTGAGGTCCCGGTCCGGGCTCGGATAGTTCACGGCATTGGCCACCAGGTTCTGCAGCAGGGTGCGCAGCTGGCCGGGGTCCACGTGAAGCTTCAGGTCCTCGCTGTCCACGGCAGCGTCGGGTCCGAACGGGAGGCCCAGGTCATTGGCCACCTCAACGGCCACGGTATGGAGGGATGCGGGCTGCCGCTGGATGATTCCGCCCATCCGTGAGTAGCTCAGGACGTCTTCAAGCATCGCGAGCATCCTGTGGCCGCTGGCACCGATGAGCTGGAAATACTCTGCGGCGGGGTGGTCGGTGTCCAAGTCGTCCTCGCCCATTTCCACGTAGCCCAGCATGGTGGTGAGGGGGCCGCGAAGGTCATGGCTGACGCGGCCGGCGAACTCCGCCAGTTTGGCGTTGCTTTCCCGCACGTCATTCAGCGCGGTGTGCAGCTGCAGGGTGCGGCGCTGGAGTTCGAGCAGTTGCACGGCCTGGCGGGCCAGGACCTCCAGCATGTCCTGCTGTTCCTTGCTCAGCACCGCAGGCGAATCGGAGAAGACACACAGGGACCCGATAACGAACCCGGAGGACGTTTCCAGCGGCACGGACGCATAGAACCGGACGGCGGCGATTTCTCCGGTCACAAAGGGGTTTGCCGCGAAGCGCGGGTCCAGGGAGGCATCCGGAACCACGGTGGCCTCCCCCGAGAGGAAGACCTTGGAGCACATGGAGTCGTTCCGGGAACAGATCCCGGCATCAATCCCGACGGCGGCCACTTGGCGCTGTTCGTCGGACGTGACCACGTTGATCACGCCGTAGGGGACGCCGGAGAGCCTAACAGCGAGCTCGACGAGATTCTCAAGGGGCCCGGTGGACGATTCCGCGACTGCGGCCAGCGGGGCCTCGTCGAGCCGGGTGGCCAAGCCGTAGTCCCGCAGTAACTCGTCCCGCCCAACCGGATCGATGAGAGCTGGCGTTGCTGTGTGAGTGCCCGTCACTAGTAGTCCCCTTCCAGACCGCAATATGGGTCCCGGAGCGATAGTACCGGCCATCGTGAGCGCCCGCGAACACGTTTCAGCACGGTGCAGCCGGATCCCGCACGCACATATCTGCAAGACTGGCTCCCGTGATCACTGAACATGCGCTGCTCCCTGTCATTGCGGGCCGGGAAGAGGAATTCGAGGCCGCATTCGAACAGGCCCGCCCCATCATCGCTTCCATGCCAGGCTTCCTCTCGCTGTCCCTTTCCCGGTCGGTCGAAACGCCCAGCACCTATCTGCTCCTCGTGGAGTGGGAGTCGATTGAGGACCACACTGTTGGTTTCCGCGAATCTCCCGAATACCAGCAGTGGCGCGCGCTGCTGCACCGCTTCTACGAGCCGTTTCCAGTGGTTGAGCACTTCAATCGGGTGGAACAGGCCCGCTAAAAACCAGAGCCTTAATTGGGGGGAGCCCCCGCGCGAGTCAAGCTCCAGCGCGAGGGCTCCTGATGCTTCCTGCCGGGGAACTGACGCGGAAGCAATTACAAATTACCGGCCAGTAGGTTGGGCCTAGACCAAAAACTGACGCCTTGGGCCAATCTTGATCCAACCTTGAGCAGTGATTTTCAGGCCCCCTAGTCGGCGGGATCGGCAGCAGCGTCCGGGTCCTCTTCAGGTTCGAAAGTGTTCGGCGCGGCGCCATCGGAAATGCCGACGCCGTCCTTCCCGCCCGGGATCCCGCCGTCGGCCTTGCCCTTGCCGGCTGGCGAATCCTCCTGCGGCTCATCCTCAGGCAGTGAATCAGGTGAATTGATGGACATCGCTCCTCCTTCTGTGGCTGGGCCTCCACGCTAACAGCACCCAAAGCAAAAGGCGCCGGAACGGCTGGAAGTTTCTGCCCGCCGTCGTCCCTTCCGCCCCTGTCAGCTCCCCAGTTCGGCGGCCCGCTGCTGCCTCAGGATGAAGCGCTGCAGCTTTCCCGACGGCGTCTTGGGCAGGTCCTTAACAAAGTGGATGCGGCGCGGATAGGCATGTGCGGCGAACTGCGTCTTGACCATGTTTTGGAGCTCGGCCACCAGGGCATCACTGCCCGTGGTCCCCTCCGCCAGGACCACGTAGGCCTCCAGGACTTCGCCGCGGAGTTCATCCGGAGCGCCCACCACGGCAGTTTCCAGGACCGCCGGGTGGGTGGCCAGGACGCTCTCCACATCGAACGGGCCAATCCGGTAGCCGGCCATGATGATCACGTCGTCATCCCGGGAGGAGAAGAAGTAAAAGCCGTCTTCGTCCACCATGCCGGCGTCACCGGTCAGGTACCACCTGCCGTCCGGGCTGAACCGTTCGGCGGTCTTCTCCGGCGCGTCCTGGTACCCCCTGAACCACATCATGGGACTTTCCGCCACGTTGACCGCAACCCGGCCCAGTTCGCCCGGCGCAGCCGGTTCATCTGCGTTGTCCTTGAGGACCGCGCAACTCCATCCCGGAAGGGGACGGCCCATGGAACCCGGCTTCAGCTCCGTCCGCACGTCGTCATGCCAGGCGTTGATGATCATCATCCCGTGTTCGGTCTGCCCGTAGTGGTCCCGCACCGGAACGCCCAGCACCTCCCGGGACCAGCTGATCACCTCCGGGGTGAGCGGTTCGCCGGCGGACGAGGCACGTCGAAGGCCGAAAGGGCCCGTTGCGGCGTCGGTTTTCGCGCGCATGGTCCGGTACACCGTGGGAGCCGCCGCGAAATTGGTGACGGAAAATGCCTCCAACACTTTGAAGCTGAGCTCCGGCGAGAACGCCGCCTGCAGCAGGAGGTTCCGCCGCCCCGCCGCCATCGGCCCCAGAATGCCGTAGTACAGGCCGTAGGCCCAGCCGGGGTCCGCCGCATTCCAGAAGACATCCTCTTCACTGACGTCCAGGCCCAGCTCGACGTACTGGCGGAACGCGGCCAACGCACGGACGGGCACCGGCACCCCCTTGGGGGCACCCGTGGTTCCGGAGGTAAAGATCAGCACCAGCGCGCCGTCCCCGCCCACCGCCTCGGACGCGATTCCCGGCTCTTGCTTGGCCAGAAGCGGCGTTAGCGCCAGGTCCGGCTGTGATGCTTCCGCACCGACCACCACCACGGCGGCCGCGGTTTCCTGGATCTTCACCCGCTGGTCGGCGTCGGTGATCACCGCCTTTGCGCCGGAGGCTTTGAGGCGCAGTTCGATGGCCGGCCACGCGAACGCCGTGAACAGCGGCACATGGACTGCCCCGCGCCGCCAAATGGCCAGCAGCATCACCACAAGGTCCGCCGACTTTCCCATCAGCGTGGCCACCGCATCACCGGGACCGACGCCAAGCTCCGCCAGGGCCGCGGCTCCCCGTTCCGAGCGCTCCCGGAGCTCGCCGTAGGTGATGTCCTCCGCCGAAAGGTCGGCCGCGACCACCGTGAAGGCAACCTTGTTGGGATCGTGGCTGTCACACAGGAGGTCCGCGGCGCAGGCGTCGGCCGCACCGTATGTGGCAAGAAGGGCATCAACTGCTGGAACCGGACGGGACATTCGTTCTCCTTTGAACAGTTACACCGGAAGGGCAATGGCACCTGAAGGGCAGTGACATAAACCTACTGCAGGGTAGGGCCCTCCGCGCCATCCGGATGATGGACGACGGCGGGACGCGGCAGGGTGCCGGGCCACGCCCTCGCGCTTTCGCGAAAGTCAGCCGTTGGCACCCGGCGGCCGGATAATCCGCCGCTGGGTGGCGGCGGCGATGGCGGCGGTGCGGTTGTCCACTCCGAGCTTGCCGTAAATGTGCACCAGGTGCGTTTTTACGGTGGCCTCTGAGATGAAGACTTGCTTTGCAATGGCCCGGTTGGACAGGCCGGTGGCGAGCAGTTCCAGCAGCTGCACCTCGCGCGGGGTCAGGGATGTGCCCGGATTGCTGATCCGGTCCATCAGCAGCGCGGCAGCGCGGGGTGCCAGCACGGTGCCGCCCGCAGCGGCCTGCAGGACGGCCTGCCGCAGCTGCTCCGGCGGGGCGTCCTTCAGCATGTAGCCGCCCGCCCCGGCCTCTACCGCCGCGAGGATGTCCGCATCCGTGTCGTAGGTGGTGAGGATAAGCACCGGCGGCGGCGCGGCGAGCTTCCGGATTTCGGCAGTGGCTGTGACGCCGTCCATCCCCTCCCCCATCTGCAGGTCCATCAGGACAACATCAGGCCCCTCGCCCAGTGCCGTCAGCCGCGCCAGTTCCTTCAGCGCGGCCTTGCCATCGGAAGCCTCGGCGGCAATCGAGATGCCTTCGAATCCTGTGAGCATGGCGCGGAGCCCGGCGCGGACCACCGGATGGTCGTCTACCAGCAGGACACGCACTTCACTCACTGTTCCTCCACAGGCAGCCGGATGGCCACCACCGTACCCTCACCCGCCGCCGACTCCACCGCCAGCGAGCCGTTCAAAGCCGTGACCCGCTCGTGCAGCGAGCGCAGCCCGTATCCGCTGCCGTCCGCTGCGCCCGCTGCACCTTCCGGAGCTGACGGATCAAAGCCCGTGCCGTCGTCGTAAATGTCCATGGTCACCTCGGTGCCCAGGAAGGCGACGCTGACGACGGCGGTGGCGGCCCTGGCGTGTTCGCGGACGTTCGCCAGGGACGCCTGGGCCGCGCGCAGCAAGGTGACGCGGACGGGCTGGGGCAGCTCCTGCGGTTCGCCGTCCACCTCCAGCCGGCAGCGCAGCTCCAAGCCTGAAGCCGCGGCTGAGGTCTCCGTCGTGTCGCAGAGCCGGCGCAGGGCCTCCACCAGCGAGGTGCCTTCGAGCTGGGGCGAGGAGAGGCCTCGGACAAAGCTGCGGGCCTCGGCCAGGTTGTCCGCCGCGGTCTGCTGCATCAGCGCCAGCCGGCCGGACGCAGTAGCGGCATCTCCGTCCGCGAGCGACTGCTCCGCCGCCCGCCCCAGCAGCACAATGCTGGACAGGCCCTGCGCCAGGGTGTCGTGGATTTCACGGGCCAGCCGCTCCCGCTCCGCGAGCACGCCGGCTTCGTGCTGGGACCGCGCCAGCTCCTCCCGCGTGCGGCGCAGCTCGTCGGCTGCGCGCCGCTGGTTTTCGGCCTCACGGTAGAGCGCGGCGTACGCCAGACCGGTGATCACCGAGAAGACCGCGCCGAGGACGGGCCCGACCACGGCGGCCGCATGGGGTATGGGGGCACCGCTGGCTGCCCACTGGGAGGCGATCACCGCCACCGTCATCAGAGCGATGGTCAGCAGCGCCGGCCGCCGCGGAAGCAGGTGCAGGTGCAGGAAAAAGATGGGGAAGGCCAGCCAGGCGAAATCGGCACTTCCGGCGAGCAGGAACGCCCACAGGACCGTCACCAGTCCCAACCACAGCAGGCCGTGGCGGCGGGGGTCGAAGGCGATGCGGCCTTCCGCGTGCCGCTTCTCCAGGACGGTGCCGGTCAGGTAGACGGCAGCGAGGACGACGGCGGCGCCCGCCCACACCCAGCGGAGCGGGCCTCCGGCCATCAGCATCCGGACCAGGCCGACGGCCAGCAGCAGGGCGAATCCGGTGTGCAGGGTGACCCGCAGCACGCGGAGGATGGCCGCCGACGATGCGTTTTCCAATGCGCCCAGAAGCCCGCTGGATGGGGCCGTCTCCGGAGTTGGCGGCAGGGGCGTGGAGGGCATTGCATCAGCTTATGCCGGGACAGCGCGGAGGGGATCAACCAAAAGGTTGACCCCGGGATCAACCCTTCCATTCCCCCGGATCAACCATCCCCGCGATGCCCGCGCGGGAAACCGCCGGAAGAGTGGAGGTACTGAAACCATCCACCCCTGCTGAGAGAAGAAACAACGTGTTCCTGGCAATCCGCGATATCCGCTTCGCCAAAGGCCGGTTCGCCATGATGGGCGGCGTCGTAGCCCTGATCACCCTCCTGCTGGTCATGCTTTCCGGGCTAACGGCCGGCCTGGCCGAGCAGTCCACCTCCGCCATCGGGAAGCTGGGCGCGTCAGCTGCCAAGCCGGTGGACCTGGTGGCGTTTGGCGCCCCCGGCTCCGGCGTCCCCAAGGCGTCCTACACCGAAAGCTCAGTCACCGCCGCGCAGGTGGACAGCTGGGAGAGCCAGCCCGGAGTCCAGTCCGCCGAGCCGCTGGGCATCACCCAGACAAGGGCGCAGACGGCGGACGGCTCCGGCACCGCGAACGTGGCACTGTTCGGGGTATCACCCGGCAGCCCGCTGGCGCCCGTGGACGTATCCGCCGGAACCGCCGCGGTGGGGTCCTCGGTGGCAGAGGCCCTGGCGGTCGGCCAGGGGGACAAGGTGTCCCTGGGCGGGGTGGAGCTTTCCGTCGCCGCCGTGGTGCCGGACCAGTGGTACGCACACACCAGCGTGGTGTGGACGGCCCTGCCCGCATGGGCCAAGGCTGCGCACGTGTCCGACGCCGGACAGCTGGCCACCGTCGTCGCCGTCACCTACGCGGACGGGGCCACGATGGACGAGGCAGCGGCGAACGGCGCGGCAAACACGGTGAGCGAATCCCGCACCGGATCCTTTCAGGCCCTGGGCTCCTTCAAGAGCGAGAACGGCTCATTGACCCTGATGCAGGCGTTCCTTTACGGGATCTCCGCCCTGGTGATCGTGGCCTTCCTGACCGTCTGGACCATCCAGCGGACCCGGGATATCGCCGTCCTCAAAGCCATGGGCGCGCCCAGCTCCTACATCCTTCGGGATGCGATGGCCCAGGCAGCCATCGTCCTGCTGGCGGGAGCCGGCGTCGGTGGCGCCGTAGGTGTAGCCGCCGGCTTCTTCGCTGCCAAGGCGGCCCCATTCCAGTTGAACGTGGGCACCACGGTGCTTCCCGTCGTCGGGATCGTTGCCCTGGGTCTGGCCGGCGCAGCGCTGGCCGTGCGCCGGGTGACAAAGGTCGATGCGCTCCTCGCGCTCGGCGGCAACTGACCTCTTCCCTCCCCTGAAAGGAACTCTCCATGTCCACTCCCGCGCCCCTGAACTTGCTCAACGTCACCCTCCAATACCCCGACGGCGGCGGCACCACCACCGCCCTGGACCGGGTCAGCCTCACCGCGGAAGCCGGCCAGCTGGTGGCACTCGTGGGCCCTTCGGGGTCCGGAAAGTCCAGCCTCCTGGCCACCGCCGCCACCCTGGTCCGCCCCAATACGGGGCAGGTGGTCATCGACGGCACCGACACTGCAGGGCTCAAGGACAAGGAACTCACCACACTCCGGCGCGAAAAGGTGGGCATCATCTTCCAGCAGCCCAACCTGCTCCCCTCGCTCACCGCCGTCGAACAGCTCACCATCAGCCACCACCTGCGCGGAAAGTCGGCCAAAGCGGCCGGGTCCAGGGCAGCAGAACTGCTGGACATCGTCGGGCTGTCCGCCAGCGCAGGGAAACTTCCGCACCAACTCTCCGGCGGCCAGCGCCAGCGCGTGAACATCGCCCGTGCGCTGATGGGCAGCCCCAAAGTGCTGCTGGTGGACGAGCCGACGGCGGCACTGGACCACGAACGGAGCGCCTCCATCATCGCCCTCCTGCGGCAGGTGACCACGGAGTTTTCGGTGGCGACAGTGATGGTCACGCATGACACCGAGTTCGTGCCGCTGACCGACGTGGTGGCCACCATGCGGGACGGCAGGCTCACGACGCCGGTCCTGACGGATGTGTGAGCCTGCAGGAGGCTCCTGCGTCACATAGGAACTGCCTGCCCCTGGCCGGTCTCCTGCTGCACAGCGCTGCTGGTCAACGGTTCTGCGGGTTGCGGTGCTTCGGCCAGGGGCAGGATCAAAAGGTTGCGGTGCAGCGTCACCCACCCGTCCCGTTCCAGCGGGCTGTGGTCGAACTGGTCAGGCACGAAGACAACTGTCCTATTGCCGGGGTCCGGCACCTCCACCAGGATGTCCCGGCCGTCACCGATACTGTTGCACGCTTCCCAATAGTTGTGTTCGTCGTACGGGTACTCTCCCACCAGGCACACCACACCGGGCACCATTCCGGGGGCAGCGTAATAGGTCATCGACTCGTACTCCGCCAGGAGCCGCGACTCACCGATCCTCGCGTCCCCGTCCTCATCCTGGATGGCGTGGACGGCATCCAGCTTGGTCAACTGCCGCTCCAGCACTTCCACCGTCCCGGGAACTGGGACGAAAAACTTCACGTAGAGGAACCCCAGGACCGCGCAGGTGCCAACGCCAACAACCGCGGCGAGGGTGATGATGAGTTTCCAAAACAGCGTCAGTGGTTCCGCGGGTTTTTGGACGGTCACGATGGTCAAGCGCTGCCCCCTCAGGCTGGTGAACTCCCTGAACGCTACACCAGAGACCTCACCCCAACCCCGCGTGTCGGTGGGACAGGCAGGTGGGGGCCCGGCCCGTCCCCGCCACACGCAAAATTGATGGGATCTTGAGGCAAACCTTGCCCTCCCTAGACGTTGCGGGTCCACGCTGGAGTCATAGGCAAAACCAGCTTTTGGGGAGCAGGAAGTCATGGGAAGCAAGACAGCGTTGGACAGCGAAGTCACAACCGTTGGCGGCGTGCTGACAGATCGTCAGCCGTTGGACTTCCACATGCTGGGGGTGGCAGGGTGCATCGACCGGCTGACGGCACCCCTGCGCCAGCGCGGGACGGCCGTTCAATGGGACACTCCGCACTGGGGCCTCGAGATCCCTGCAGAGTCCGCATCCCTCCTGTACCAGTCGGCCCGCGAGTTACTGAGCAACGCGTTCAAGTACTCCTCCGCGCACACGCTCACCATCCAGCTTGCGGCGGTTGACCACGGCATCCGCCTGGCAGTGTCCGACGACGGCACAGGCTTTGACAGCAACCTTGCCACCAGCGGACGGCACCACGGCTACGGTCTCCGGCTCATGTCAGTAGCCGTTCAGGAAGCGGGCGGAACGGTGGAGATCACCTCCAGCCCCGGCCGGGGCAGCAGCGTCACGGTCACGCTGCCGCTGGACTGAACGTACGGCTACACAGCCAAGGCGCCAAGAGGCTCGGATGCCCACCGTCGCTGGGACGGCGGGCATCCGTACGCCCGGAAGGACGCCCGCGCGCACGTCCTTCCGCTGGCAAGCCGGCGTCGTAATCCTTGACAGGTCCGGGAGCGAAGCGCTGAATGAGGGATGCGCCAACCCAACTATCCCCGCTCTACAAGTGACAGGAGCAGCCATGACTGAGAACCCAGCCAAGGACGACGACGACCGGGTCCATAGCGAGGCCCCCGCCGAAGGCGACCCCAATGCCAACCCCGGCGACCTGCGCGTCCACCCCCAGGATCCTGCCGAAGGGGCGGACGACGACGGGAAGACCACGAAGAGCTGAGCCTCCCCCAGATCCACTCAACCCTCCCACTCCGTGGAACACCCCTTGCGGGTATGAATCTCCGAGGCTATTTTGAAACGTATCAGAAAACGCTTTCAGGACAACGGAGTTGGATACATGGCGGACAGTCTCATCCGGTGGATCGACGAACAGGCCCCTACGGAAATCGGCGGAACCACCTGGGGCATGCCGTTCCCACGCGGGACAGTGCCCGGAGTGGAGTCCCTGACAGTTACCGATGCGGCCGGCACCCGGGTGCCCAGCCAGGCATGGCCCCTGGCCACCTGGCCGGACTCCTCATTGAAGTGGGCAGGCATCGCCCTGCCGGCAACAGAGGCACCGTCGGACAGCTACCAGGTGGCGTCCGACGGCGACACAACCACCGCGGCCAGCCAGCCGGCGTCGGACGGTGCTTCAGTCAGAGTCACCGAACGTGCCGACGCACTGGTTGTGGACACCGGCGTCCTGGAGATGATGATCAACCGCAGCGGCTCCACCCTGTTCAGCAGCCTGGCCCGGGACGGCCGGGAAGTTGCCCGCGACGCACGACTGGTCAGCCTCCTGCAGGACGGCGTTGCGGAAGGCGAGGGCACGGTGGGCCGGCAGGCCTTCACGGGTGAGGTCACCGCCGTCGCCCTGGAACAAAGCGGCCCCGTCCGCGCGGTGGTTCGGCTGGAAGGCGCCCACCGCCCGGACGCGCCGGACAACGGGAAGCGGGAGTGGCTGCCATTCGTGGTGCGGTTCTACTTCTACGCCAATGCCCGCAGCGTGCGGATGGTGCACTCCTTTATCTGGGACGGGGACGCGGAGCAGGACTTCCTGGCCGGACTCGGCGTGCGCTTCACCGTGCCGCTGGAGGCCGACCTGCACGACCGGCATATCCGCATTGCGGGCGCAGACGGCGGCTTCCTCACCGAGGCGGTGCGCGGACTCACGGGACTGCGCCGGGACCCCGGCGCGGAGGTGCGGGAGGCGCAGATCGCCGGCCGCCCCACTCCCCCGGCGGATGCCTGGAACCCGGAAGTCTCCGGCCGCCTGCACCTGATCCCCACCTGGGGCGACTACACCCTCAGCCAGCTCAACGCGGACGGTTTCGAACTGCGCAAGCGCACCGCCGCCGGCCACGGTTGGGTGGGGATCTCCGGCGGAACGCGTTCGGCGGGCTTCTGTTCCCTCAGCGATACCCGGGGCGGCCTGGGCGTGGGGATCAAGGACTTCTGGCAGTCCCATCCGGGGCAGCTGGACATCCGCGGCGCCGCCACCGGCGAGGCAACGGTCACCGCCTGGCTCTACTCGCCCGAAGCGCAGCCCATGGACCTGCGGTTCTACCACGATGGCCTGGGCCAGGACACGTTTGAGGAACAGCTTGAGGGCCTTGAGATCACGTACGAGGACTATGAACCGGGGTTCGGCAATCCCACGGGCATTGCCCGTACCCACGAGTTGACCATGTTCGCCTATGAGGCCACCCCGTCCACCGAAAGCCTGGCCGCGGATGCTGCCTCCGCCTCCACCCCGGCCCTGCTCCAGGCCACTCCGGAATACCTGCACTCCGTGGGGGTTTTCGGCGACTGGGCCCCTGTGGACCGCAGCACTCCGGCGCGTGCCCGCCTGGAGGACCGGCTGGACTTCCTGTTCGACTTCTACGCCGGGCAGGTGGAGCAGCGCCGGTGGTACGGCTTCTGGAACTACGGCGACGTGATGCACACCTACGACTTCGACCGGCACGTCTGGCGTTATGACGTGGGCGGCTATGCCTGGGACAATTCCGAGCTCTCCCCCGATCTCTGGCTCTGGTACTCCTACCTGCGCTCGGGCCGGGCGGACATTTTCCGTTTCGCGGAGGCCATGACGCGGCACACCGGCGAGGTGGACGTGTACCACCTGGGCCCATGGAAGGGGCTGGGCTCCCGGCACAATGTCCAGCACTGGGGCTGCAGCGCCAAGCAGTTGCGGATCAGCACCCCCGCATACCGCCGCTTCTACTACTATCTGACGGCGGACGAGCGCACCGGGGACCTGCTCACCGAGCTCGTGGACAGCGACCAGAACTTCCTGGGCCTGGACCCGGTCCGCAAGGTCCGGCCGGACGCCGCCACCTACCGGCCCAACCGCGGCGCCCTGGGCGTCGGGCTCGGCACGGACTGGGGATCGCTCGCCGCCACCTGGCTGACGGACTGGGAACGCACCTGCAATCCGCGCTCACGGGACCGGCTGCTGGGCACCATGGCGGACATCGGGGCGCTCAAGTACGGGTTCCTCACCGGCGAAGCACTGTATGACCTGGACAAGGGCCGGTTCGATACGGGCCGGGAGCAGATTTCGGTGTCACACCTCAGCGCCGTGTTCGGGTTGGTGGAGATCTGCAGCGAACTGGTTGATCTCGTGGATGATCCGGAGTTCGAGCGCGCCTGGCTGCAGTACTGCCGGCTGTTCCTGGCCACCAAGGAGGAGCAGGTGGAAGCTGTGGGCCAGCCACTGGAGGGCATCTACCTCACCCAGGCGCACAGCCGGCTCACGGCCTATGCGGCGTCGAGGTTGCAGGACCGTGACCTGGCAGCCCGGGCCTGGGTGAGCTTTGCCGAGGGCGGGGAGCACCTTAACCACGAATCCGCGTTCACCTTGCGGAAGATCGAACCGCCGTACGTATTGCTGCCGGTGGATGAAGCGCCCACGGTCTCCACCAATGACACCGCGCAGTTTGGGCTTGCGGTAATCCAGAACCTGGCATTGGTGGGCGACCACCTGGACTGACGCGTCGTCCCCAGCCGGGACCAACGACGGCGGCACCTGGCTTTCCCTTCCCTGGAAAGCAGCGTGCCGCCGTCGTCCGTTTTCCCGGCCTCCTGGACCGGAAGGTAACGCCTGCATAACGCCCTTTTGGCGCGTAAACAGAAGTTACCCAGTCGACGCCTGCCACCTGTTTACACCCGCTTTAAGCCCGCCATAGGGTGCTCACCTAAACAAGGTTGAAAGCAACCTTGGGAAGGGAAAAGAGCACCATGAAGAGCAAGATCGCCGTCGTGGCTCTGGCAGCCGCGAGCCTGGTACTGGGCTTGCTGGCGGGCGCCCCCGCAGCAAACGCCGCCGACAAGCCGCTGATCGGCCTGACCTTCGATGACGGGCCGTCGCCCCAGCGCACCGCCTTTGTCCTGGACACCCTCAAAGCGAAGGGCGTCAAGGCCACGTTTTTCCTCCAAGGTTCCCATGTCCAGCAGTACCCGGACCTCGTCCGCCGGATCAAGGACGAGGGCCACACCATTGGTAACCACTCGTATAACCACTCCAATTTCCCGGAACTCACCCAGGCCAACCAGAAGCAGGAAATCGACAGCACCAACGCCGCCATCAAGGCCGTGACCGGCACAACGCCCACGCTGATGCGCTTCCCGTTCGGAAACAGCACCCCCTACACGATGGACTACATCAGGAGCATCGGTATGAGCGGCGGCATCCAGTGGCACTGGGAGGTCGGCGAACCCGGCGACTACGAGTGCCCCGGCGCAGCTGCAGTCCAGAAGTACGTACTGGATGAAGTTTCCCCCGGTGCAATCGTCCTGCTCCACGACGCCAACGACGTGCTGTCCTGCCCCGCCTCCCAATGGGACTACCTGGCCGGCACCATCGACGCAATCCGTGCCAAGGGCTACGACTTCGGCGTGGTTGCTCCCTCCCCAACGGCCAATGCCCTCAACGAAGGCTCGTATGGCGTCGTGGTGGCGCCATAGGTAGGCCAGGCACCGCCGGTTTCACCTTTTGCACCGCCCGCTCTGGAAACCGAACCGACCAAAAGGTATGTTGGTAAGCATGCTGATGATTTTTACCACGTCATCGGTTCCCGGTAACAAAGCGAAGGAGACGTTATGAGCACGAAGGTGGAAAAACGCATTCTGGTGAACGTACCGGTGAGCACGGCTTACAACCAGTGGACCCAGTTCGAGGAGTTCCCGCACTTCATGGGCGGCGTCAAGAGTGTTACGCAACTCAGCGACGACCGGCTCGAGTGGGTGGCCGAGATCGGCGGCGTCCGCCGGCAGTGGGAAGCCAAAGTCCTTGAGCAGGTCCCGGACCGCAGGGTTGCCTGGGCCGCCACCGAAGGCGCCACGAACGCCGGCGCGGTGGATTTCGAGGACGTGGGAGGCGGCCAGACCTCCATCCAGCTGACTCTCGAATACGAGCCCGAAGGCATCGTCGAGAAGGTGGGCGACAAGCTCAACGTCGTTGACCGCCAGGCCGAATCGGACCTGCAGAAGTTCAAGGAATTTATCGAGGATGAGGGCTACGCCAGCGGCGCCTGGCGCGGATCTGTCAACGCCGGTTCCGCTGTGGGTACCCCCGGTGTTGAACACGCGGGCGCATCCCGTGGTGACTCCGGCAAGGCTGGCGTCTCCGGCAAGATTGCAGCCGGCGTAGGCATCGCAGCTGCTGCGGGCGCGGCAGCAGCGATGGCGGCCAGCAGCAACAAGGACAAGACCGAGACCACTGACGTGACGGTTACGGAGACCACCCCCGTGGTTCCGGCGGAACCGGTGGTTCCTGCAGAGCCCCTGACCACCGGTGCCACCACCGGCGCGGCGGACGCGGGCACCGGAGTCCCCGCAGCGGGCACGACGGCGGCAGCCGGCTCCACCGGTTCCGTCGCCGACCTGGACGACAGCAGGATCGGCCACCAGTTCGACCAGACCAACGGTTTGGTGGACACCACCGGCGAGTCCGATGACACGGTGGCAGGCGAGAACCTGAGCGCAGGCGAACGGCGTGAGGGTGACCGCAGCACCGAAGGCGGCCTGCCGCCCGTCGGCGGCAACCTCGGCGGTCACTGACCCGTCCCCCACAAGCAAGCGCCGCCCGCCTTCCCCCAAGGCGGGCGGCGCTCTTGCGTCCGGGCAGGTTTACTTCGTCTTGCCCGCGTAGAAGACAGCCGGCGCGGCCGGAGCCTGCATTCCCTCGCCGATGAAGAAGCTCGGGTGCGGCGGCTGGTTGTAGCCAACCGTTTCGCGGGCCACGCCCGTGCGGTACATCGGATCATGCATCAGGGTGCGCAGCCGGACCTCAGTGGGCGAGGTGGTGGTGTAGATCCGCAGCTCGGTGCTGTCCGCCGACGGGAACACCAGTTCCTCGCGCCAGTCACCCAGGAGGTCCGCCTGCAGGGACGGGTTGCCCTTGGTGTAGTTGTTGGTACGTGCCCCGGTGGCAGTCAGCAGTCGGTCGCTGGACTCGGTTTCCCAGTTCCATTTCGAGATGGTGGGGACGCCATAGCCAACCTCGGCGCTGAAATCGTGGTCAACGATCTCACGCAGCAAATCGCCGTCCCACCACGCCATGAAGTTGGCGGCCGGGATCTTGTCCGAGATCCGCTCACCCTTGGCAGACATCAGGTACCCGACGGTGGAGTTCCAGGCAGCATCCCCACCCACTGCCCAGCTCTCCGAGCCCGGGAAACGCGGGTCAATGTCGCCCGTGGCACCGCGGCCCGTGTCCTTGAACGCCGGGATGCTCCACAGCACCTCGCCGGTGGCGGCGTCACGGAAGGTGGCGCCCCGGTTGCCGCTTTCCTTCATGCTCTCGTGCACGGCAAAGGTCTCCAGCCCGGGGCGCGAGGGATCCAGGTCGCCGGTGTGGATGGCGTCGCCATGCCCCAGCTTGGTGTTGTACAGCGGCGCGCCGTCGTCGTCGATGGTCATGGAGCCGAAGACGAACTCGTCCTTGCCGTCCTGGTCCACGTCCGCCACGGACAGGTTGTGGTTGCCTTGGCCCTTGTACTCAGCTCCGGCTGCATCGGAGTCGAACTTCCAGCGCTTGGCCAGCTTGCCGTTCACCAGGTCGTAGGTAACCAGCACGGTGCGGGTGTAGTAGCCGCGGCTGAACATCATGGACGGGTGTTCACCGTCCAGGTATGCCACTCCGGCGAGAAAACGGTCCACACGGTTGCCATAGTTGTCACCCCAGGCTGCAACGCTGCCGCGCGGCGGGTCGTAGGGAACCGTGTCCATGATGGTTCCGGCGGCGCCGTTGAACACCGTGAGGAACTCTGGCCCGGACAGGACGTAGCCGGCGCTGCTGCGGTAATCGGCGGTGGGATCACCGATGACAGTGCCGGCGTTGTCGGTGGTGCCGTCCGCCGTCTTGAATGCCACCTCCGCCTTGCCGTCGCCGTCAAAGTCGTACGCCAGCATCTGGGTGTAGTGGGCACCCGCGCGGATGTTGCGCCCCAGGTCGATCCGCCACAGCTTGGTGCCGTCCATCTTGTACGCGTCCACGTAGACGTTGCCGGTGTAGCCGGACTTGGAGTTGTCCTGGGCGTTGGACGGGTTCCAGAGCTGGATGATCTCGTACGCGCCGTCACCGTCCAGGTCCGCCACACTGGAGTCGTTGGCGCTGTAGGTATATGGCTTACCGTCCTTGCTGACGCCGTCCGCGGGCTTGTCCAGCTTGATGGGCAGGTAGTTCTGCGCCAGCGGGCTGAACTCGGCGCTGAGTTTGTCCTGCCCGTTGCCGTTGCCCACGGTCTTGATGACGTACTTGGAGTCCTTCGTGCCATCCGGGTCCAGATACGTGGTGGTGTCCCGGATTGGTTGATCGGTGATGATCACACCATCGCGGATGACCTGGAAGGCAACACTGTCCTTGTCCAGGCCCAGCATGCGCCAGCCCAGAGAGACACCCTGGTCGGTCAGGACGGCAACCGGGGCGCGGTCCAGGTTTTCCACCTGCCGGGCGAGGCCCGAATTTGCCGGAGCCACGGGAGCGGCAGGGTTTCCCGCACCAGGGTCAGCGGCGGCAAGCGGGACGCCTGTAAAGGCCAGGGCGGCGGCAGCGAGGGTGGCCGCTGCCGCCGGCGCCGCCTTCCACGCCCCGCCTGCCCGGGATTTCGGGGAACACATTGAGGGGTATGCCAAAAGAACATCTCCTTTGATGCAGCGGCGGCTTAGACACCGCTGGTTTTGGAACGTTTCATTCGTACGGCGTTCCGACCCCTCGCGAGTGATTTCGAGGGATGTGAACTACGAGGAAGCGCTTTCTGCCCTTTAGGTCTACCAGCGCGTGACAAACAAGGTCAAGGGTTTGACCGAAAGGGATTGGGAGAATTTGTTCTTTTACGATTGTTTCTGGACATCACGCTCTGTCACCTTTGACACCCAGCCGGAAACGCCCGCTCTCCTTTTGAGTGGAAGGAGAGCGGGCGTCCGATGGGAGCCTGCCAGAGGTGAGCGGGCATCTAATGGGGTCAGCGGATGCCGCGGAACTTCACGCCCGCCACGAGGGCGACGATGCTGATAATCGCGATGACGGCAAGGTAGCAGCCGGGGGCCACCGCCTGTCCCGTCTGCTGCACCAGGTAGGAGGCGATCATTGGGGTAAAGCCGCCGAAGGCCACCACAGCCGTGTTGTAGCTGAAGGAGAGCCCCGTCGCACGGGCCCGGGCATCAAAGCAATCCGACATGACAGACGGCAGGGCACCGAAATACGCCGCCTTTAGTAGACCGAGGACGGTCATCACCAGGGCCAGCACCAGGAAGGACCGGGCGCTGATCACCCAGAGGAACAAGGGAACGACGGCGACCAGCAGCACCACCACGGTGGGCACCATGATGGCCATCCGGCCAAACTTGTCCGAAAGGTGACCCACCACCGGTGTTCCAAAGGTCAGGATGACGCCTGTGATGATCAGCGAGGTGAAGGAAATGCCGGGTTCCAGGCCGAGTTCCTTGATGGCAAACGTGGGCATGTACTGAAGAATGAAGTTCAGGGCGGTGGAAACCGCCAGCGCGCCAGCGGCGATCAGCATGCCCACCTTCTGGGTGGCGAACACGTCCCGGATGGGCGAGTGCTTTTCGTCCTCCGGCTTTTCCGGTAGGGGAACCTCCTTCATCTCCTTGCGGATCAGGTAGCCGGCGGGGCCCACCAGCAGTCCGAAAAGGAAGGGGATGCGCCATCCCCATTCGGTCATCTGGGCATCCGAGAGAACGGTGGTGAGAACGGCCACCAGGATCGCGGCCAGCAGGCTGCCCAGGCCCTGGCTCGCGAACTGGAAGCTGCCCAGGAACCCTTTCCGCTTGCCGTTCTGCGCGATCAGGTAGGCGGTGGCGGCACCAAACTCTCCGCCGGCAGAAAAGCCCTGGATCAGGCGGGCCAGGACGATTCCGATCGGAGCCAGGATGCCGATGGTTCCGTAGCTGGGCATGAAGGCCAGCAGGGCCGTCCCCAGGACCATCAGCCGGATGGTGACGGTCAAGCCCTTTTTCAGGCCGTGCCGGTCGGCAAATGAACCCAGCACCAGGCCGCCGAGCGGGCGTATGAGGTAGGAGACGCCAAACACGGCAAAGGCCTGGATCAGCTCGACGCCGGGATCGCGGCTTGGGAAGAAGTTCCGGCCAATGTAGATGGCCAGGAGTGCGTAGATGGCAATGTCAAACCATTCGAGTGCGTTCCCGATGGTGGCGGCAACGATCCCGCGGGTGGCGGACTGCGTGCCCTCCGCCTGGACGACGCCGGGCTGGTTCTTTTGCTGCGGGATGGTCATGGGGGCTCCAGGGATTTCAGGAAGCGGAGCCGGCGGGAACGGCGGCTCCGGGGCGGGGGTTGCCGGCTGGGGTGGGGGTGGTGGCGAGGTCGAAGAAGAGTCCGGCCGCAATCTGCAGGCCTTCCCGCGCCACCGATTTGAGGAGATGCTCATCCGGGGCGTGCTGCTGGCAGCCGGGATGGGAATGCGGAACCCACAGCGTGGGCAGTTCAAGGACTTCGGCGAAGACGAAACTCGGCAGCGATCCGCCGATGTTGGGCAGCAGCACCGGGCTGCGCCCTGTGGTCTCCGCCAGGGACGTCAAGGCCCACGAAACCCAGGGGCTGTCCGGATCAAGCCGGCTGGCGGGGAAGGACTGGCCCACCTCGACCTCCACCATGCTGAAGCCTGCGGCATCCAAGTGGCGCCGGACGGCGGACTCGATCTTTGCCGTGTCCGTCCCGGGAACGAACCGGAGCTGCAGGCTGGCGGTGGCCGAGCCGGGAATTGAGTTCACGGGTTTGGCAGGGTTGCCGGCACCGAGGGCCAGGACCTCCAGGGTGTTCCACGCGTACAACCGCTCGGCCGGACTGAGGGACCGGTCACCCCAGGTGGGGTCGGTTTTGGGGTCGCCCGGCTGGGGGACCACGTCGATGAGTTCCAGCGCCGCAGCCACTGAATCCGGGATTCCGGCGGGCAGCAGTTCCGGGAGCCTGATCATGCCGTGCCCGTCCACCAGGGATGCCACCGCAGCTGCCACGGTGGTGGCCGGGTTCCGCAGGAGGCCGCCCCAGTTGCCCGAGTGGTAGGACCCGCTGCGGAGGTCGGCCGTCAGGTGGAAGGTCATGCCGCCGCGGGCACCCAGGAACAGCGTGGGGTTGTCTGCGGCCAGGCGCGGCCCGTCCGACCCAAGAAAGACGTCCGCCTGCAGGGCCTCGCGGTGTTCACGGGCGAAATCCGCCAGGTCAGGGGACCCAATCTCTTCTGCCCCTTCCAAGAGGAACACCAGGTTGAAGCCAAGGTTCCCCTGCTGTTCCAGGAGCAGCCGCAGGGCCACGATATTGAGCCAGTGCTGGCCCTTGTTATCGGCGGAACCCCGGCCATACCAGCGGTCCCCCTCGTCGCTCAGCACCCAGGGGTTCCTGCCGCTGGTCCAGCCCGCGGCCTGTCCGTCCACCACGTCCGCGTGGCCGTAGCAAAGAACTGTCGGCAGCTCGGGGCTTTCCTGCCGGGTGGCCAGGAGGAAGGAATTGTTGCCGCTGCGCCAGGAGTCGAATCGCTCCACCGAGCAGCCAAGGGAAACAAACGCCGGCTCAACCACCTCGTCAAGGTATGACTTGAGCGCAACCCGGCCTTCCGCCGTCGAACTTTCTGACGGATAGGAGACGATCCTCTCCAAGTCCTCCTGGAAGCGGCCGGAATCCACGTACTGCCTTGCTGCCGCCGTCAGTTGTTCGCGTTGCTGCATCATTACTCCCCGTTGCTGTTGGAACGTGAGTTCAAAATTAGGGCTGTCCAGCCCAAACAACCAGTATCATTTTGTCGACGAGCTTTGACTTGGATGCAAACCGGCAGGAAACACCCCCTCATGAACATGCTCACCCCGGCCCTCCTGTACTTCCACGCCGTCGCGCAGGAGGGCACCCTCACCGAGGCGGCCGTGAAGCTCCACGTCTCGGCGTCGGCCATCAGCCGGCAGATCAACAAACTGGAATCGTCGTTGGGCACACCACTGTTCAACCGTCATGCGCGTGGTGTGGAGCTGACTGAGGCCGGACGGCTCCTGCTCGCCTATGTGCGGCGTGCCGAGGCCGAAGGGGCAGCTGTCCGGGAAGAACTGTTGGTGTCCATGCAGCGGAAGACCCGGACCCTGCGCGTGGCCTGCGCCGAAGGTTTTGCCCGCGTTTGGGTCCCGTCAGCCATCGCCAACTTCAGCCGCCAGCATGACGACGTGGAGTTCCACCTTGATGTCGTCTCATCATCGGAGGGCACACGGCGGGTTGCCGAGGGAGAGGCGGACATTGCCGCGGTGTTTTCCCTGGGACCGCAGTCCAGGGTCACTGTGGAGCACTCCATGCCCACCCCCGTCGCCTTCGCCTTGGTGGCGCCCGGGCATCCGCTGGCAGGCCAGCCCCGAGCCACCCTCCAGGACCTGTGCCGCTACAAACTGGCCATCACTGCACCGGGGTCCAGCCAGCGCGAACTCCTGGACCTGGCCATGCAGATTGAAGGCCTCGCTCCCTCCATCAGCCTGCAAAGCGACCACATAAACCCGGTGATCCAATTCGCGCGGGCAGGTGTGGGTGTTTCCCTGGTCAGCGGGCTGTCCCTGGACCGGCGGGACCGCGAGGACCTGGTGCTGGTCAACCTGGACCATCCGGTGCTGCGCCAGCGGCAGGGCCAGATCCAGACCATGACCGGCCGCACCCAACCCGCGATCCTCACAGCGTTCGTGGACGCCCTCATCGACGCCCTGGAACTGTTCGACTAGGGCGCCACTACTTCCGCGCCATAGCCTGCAGCAGCGGCACAGTCCGGGTGGGCATCACTTCCACCAGCGACATGGCGGTGCTGGTACGGACGACGCCGTCAATTGCCAGCATTGCGTTGGTGATCCGGTGCAGGTCGGCCGGGTCCCGCGCGGCCACCTTGGCAAGCAGGTCTGCATCCCCGGTGGTGGCGTGCATCTCGATGATTTCCGGGATGGTCTGCAGCGCTGCAACAGCAAGGTCGCTGGAGGACTGGCTGATGGAAATCGAGATGAAGGCGATGAGCGGCAGGCCCAGCGCCTCGGTCCGAACCCGTTGGCTGAAAGGGCCAAGGCTGCCGTCGCCGGCCAAACGGCGGAGCCGGGCATGCACGGTATTGCGTGCCACGCCCAGCCTCCTTGAGAGGGACAGGACCGTCGCCTGCGGGTCCCGGTCCAGTGTGAGGAGGATCTCTGCGTCCAGCGCGTCAATAAGGTGCATACTGAGCATTTTGCCACTCCAAGGCCTTCCAACTGCTGGATCTGTCCTGCCTGATCCAACCCTGTTGCGCAGGCGTCCCAATTTCCCGCACCATGCTGTCCATGACCAGCACCCTTCCCGAAGCCGCGGCGCCCGAGGTCCGCGCCGCCGTCGCCCAACTCCCTGCCTACGTGGCCGGCAAGAGCGCGCAGTCTGACCTGACCGCCGCCCTTGCGTCGAACGAAAGCCACTTCCCTCCCCTGCCGTCTGTCATCAAGGCGATTTCGGCGGAGGCGGACCGGATCCACCGGTACCCCAGCATGGGCGCGGTGGAGGCGCGTGAAGCCATCGCCGCGCACTTCGGCGTCAGCCCTGACGAAATTGCCGCCGGCCCGGGAAGCTCAGGGGTGCTGCAGCAGATCATTTCGGCCGTCTGCGGGCACGGGGACGAGGTGGTCTACGCCTGGCGGTCCTTCGAGGCCTACCCCATCCTGGTGGCGGTGGCCGGAGCCGTATCGGTGCCGGTGCCGCTACTGGCCAACGAACACCACGACCTTCCGGCCATGGCAGCCGCCATCACCGAGCGCACCCGGCTGGTGATCCTGTGCTCGCCGAACAACCCCACCGGAGTGTCCATCAGCGCGGAGGCGCTGGAAGAGTTCCTGCAGTCCGTGCCCCCGCGGGTCCTGGTGGTGCTGGACGAGGCGTATGTCGAGTTCCAGCGCGGGCCCGGCGTGGACTCGCTGGACTTCTACCGCCGCCACCCCAACCTCTGCATCCTGCGCACCTTCTCCAAGGCGTACGGGCTGGCGGGGCTGCGTATCGGCTACGCCATTGCCCGGCCGGACATCGCAGAGGGCCTTCGGCGCACGGCAGTTCCGTTTGGCGTGAACCGCATGGCGCAGGCCGCCGCGGTTGCCTCGCTCGCTGCCGGTGACGAGGTCCTGGAGCGGACCGAGGCAGTGGCGCAGGAACGCACCCGGGTGATCGGGGCCCTCCGCGGCTACGGCTGGGACGTGCCGGACAGCCAGGCCAACTTCTACTGGCTCCGTGCCTCCGACGAACTGCGGGAGCAGCTCCTGGACGCACTGTCCGGCGCCGACATCCTGGCCCGCGGTTATGCCGTTGACGGCGTCCGGATCACGTTGGCTGACAAAGCCACCAACGACCGCGTGCTGGCGGTCCTGGCCGACCGCAAGAGGTTTGTGTCCCGATGAGCACCTCCACGAAACTTCCAACTGACTCAACCGTCGCTGACCCGGCCCGGCACCTGGAAGAGCCGACGGCGGCAAGTTCCGCGCCGCCGTCGGCCGTCCGCCACTCCGTGGTTGAGGATGTCCTGGGCATCCTGACCGGCACGTTCGCCGCATCGCTGGGGCTGTTCCTGCTCAAGTCGAGCGGCGCCGTCACCGGCGGCACGGCCGGGCTGGCGCTGCTGCTCAGCTATTCGGTGGCGCTGCCCTTTGGCGTCATCTTCTTCTCCGTCAACCTGCCGTTCTTCGTGCTGGCGGTGTGGAAGAAAGGCTGGAACTTCGCCCTCCGCACCGGCGCGGCAATTGCCCTGGTGTCCCTGATGGCCAGCCTGCATCCGGCGGCGCTGGGGTCACTGCACATCGACCCCACGTATGGGGTGCTGGGTGGAAACCTGCTCGCCGGCGTCGGCCTGCTGATCCTGTTCCGGCACCAGTCCAGCCTGGGCGGGTTCAACATCCTGGCCCTGCTGCTGCAGGAGAAGCTGAAATGGCGGGCCGGCTATGTGCAGATGGTGCTGGACGTGGTCATCGTCCTGGCTTCTCTCGTCCTCGTGTCGCCATTGATGGTGCCGATGTCCGCTGCAGGCGCCACCCTCCTGAACCTCATTCTCGCGCTGAACCATCGGCCGGGGCGCTACCTCGGAAAGTAGACACCTGCCTGGCCTTTTATTCCCCTGGACCGGCTGAAATATCTTGGCAGGGGGCGGTGTTGGCGCCCATATGACGACAATCGGAATCATCGGTGCAGGACATATTGGAAGCCAGGTTGCACGGAAGGCCGTGGAACTGGGCTACGACGTGGTCATCAGCAACTCACGGGGGCCGGAAACCCTCCAGGACCTGGTGGCTGAGCTCGGCCCGAAGGCCCGGGCGGCCACGTCAGCGGAAGCGGCAGCAGCCGGCGACTTTGCGGTGGTCACGGTGCCGCTGAAGGACTACAAGGACGTCCCGGTGGAGCCGCTGGCCGGCAAGATTGTGATCGACACGAACAACTATTACTGGGAGCGGGACGGCCGCATTCCCGCCTTGGACAATGGGGAAGCCACCACCTCCGGGATGCTGCAGGAACACCTCCCCCAGTCCAAGGTGGCCAAGGGCTTCAACCACATCATGGCCAAGGACATCACCACTGACGGGACTCCGGCCGGCACGGAGAACCGCCGCGCCCTTGCCACCGCCAGTGACCACCCTGACGCGGCCGAACTTGTAACCCGCCTGTACGACGAATTCGGTTTTGACACCGTCAACGTTGGCCCGCTCTCCGAGAGCTGGCGCGTGGAGCGCGACCGCCCGGCTTATGTGGCACGGCAGAACGCCACGGAGCTGAAGGACAACCTGGCCAAGGCGCCGCGGACCATCTGATTCGTTCCCATACAAAGACTGGCTGGCAGCTCCCGCTGCCGGCCAGTCTTCTTTAAAGAGCCCTACTTCCGGGCCGAATCCAGCACCGGGAAGGCATCGGGGTACCCAATCTGCTTACAATCGAAACCTCTGACCACTACCGAGGGACCCATGAAGAAATTCGCCACAGCCCTGTTTGCCGCCGGCCTCGTTGCTTCCGCCACGGCCTGCACCGCCACGCATCAACTGACCACCGCTGAAACCTGCGAGCGGATCCAGGCCGTTGTGTCGAACCCCGCCAACAACGCCGGCAAGACGGGCATGAACAACCTCGCCAACCAGATCCGCCCCATCCACGCGGTGGCATCTGACGACCTCAAGCCCGCCCTCGCCTCGATCCTGGCGTACACGGACGAACAGGCCAAGGAGAACCCGGACAAGGACAAGCTGGCCGGTCTCCAGTCCGGCTACCAGGAAGCCGGCGCAACCTACAGCAAGTTCTGCGGCCAGGCGGCCGGCTAAACGCTTGGATGAAAGGACCGGCCCCCTGTCCAGGTGGCCGGTCCTTCTGGCAGTGGCCTAAAGCGTTGCAGGGTCAGTATTGGCACCGCACAGAATGACGGCAACGCGTTCATCTTCCGCAGGCACGTACGCTCCGGAGAGCAGCGCCGCGTAGGCGGCAGCCGCTCCATGTTCCACCACGATGCGGTAGTCGCTCCACAATGCGGAACGCGCTTTGATGATGTCCGCGTCCGTTACCAGGACGCTTACGACGCCGCAGCGGACCGCGACGGAGAAGCCGATGTCGCCTACGCGCCGGGCACCCAGGGAGTCCGCGGCAACGCCGGATACAGCCACGTCCACCGGTTCGCCGGCAGCAAGGGCGGCGTGCAGGGTGGGCGCACCTTCCGGTTCCACGGCCACCACTTTTGCGGAACCTTCGACGGCGGCCGCCACTCCCGCCATCAGCCCGCCTCCGCCTGTGGCCACCAGGACCGTATCGACATCCGGCAGCTGTTCCAGCAGCTCGGATCCAACCGTTCCGGCACCGGCAGCAATTTCGGGCTGGTCATAGGCATGGCAGTAGACCGCGCCGGTTTCCCCTGCGTGGGCCACTGCGGCCTGGTAGGCCGCTGCATACTCGGAACCGCCCTGAACCACGGTGGCTCCGATGGCCTTGAGTTTGGCAACTTTAACGGCCGGCGCGGCTTCGGGAACGAACACGGTGGCCGGCACCCCGAGCTGTTTCGCGGCATAGGCGTTGGCCAGTCCGGCGTTTCCGCCGGAAGCCACCACGATTCCCACGTCGGTTCGCAGCTCCCCGCGCTCCTTGCTGGCCAGGATGCGGTTGACGGCGCCCCTGGCCTTGAAGGTGCCCGTATGCTGCATGAACTCACACTTGAACCAGACCGGGCCGTTGAACACTCCGGGGTCTGCCTGCATCACGGGTGTCCTGCGGATCAGGCCTGCTGTCCGGCGGGCTGCCTGATCGATATCGGCGTGGCTGATCATGCCTAGACTTCGTCGTCCCAGGTTCCCTGATCCTTGAGGGCGTCTTCCGGCTCGGGTTCCCGCGCTGCTTCTTCACCACCCACATAGGACGCCGGTACCGTTCCGGCGGCATGGGCCTGCTGTTCCTCCCGGATGTTTCCCGCGCCCGGCTGTTCCAGGTGCTGGCCGGATGTGGGTGCCTTCGTGGCCTGGTCCTTGGCCTCGTCCGGGTCGCCCGGCCCGCGGAGGTCTGCGGTGTTCTGGGGATCGTCGCTGGAAATGGTCATGGTCCTGCCTTTCACCTGGGAACTGCCTGTTTTGGATCCTGATGTTCAGCCGGGCAATCCCGGCCAAGCCTCCAGCCTACGGTCTGGATGCAGGCGGCGGGTCTTTCCGATTGCTTCGCATGGACCGCAATTTCCTCCCGGGCCCGGTCACTGGTCCCAGGCTGCCTCGCTTCCACCCCACTGCGCGCACATCCTGGTTCGGGCCTGCAATCGCGCTCCAGCCGGGACGCTGCGTCCGGCTCAAGCGTTAACAGAGCGGCGGAAGGAGGCCGGATAATCATTGTGCTGACGGGCGTTGACGGGTCGGGAAAGTCGACGGCGGCACGGTCCCTGGTTGCATCGGTGCGGGCCCGGGGCGGCCGGGCCCTGCTGGTAAGCAACCACGCAGGCCGGCGGGTCATGTCCTTGGCGGCGGGCAGGCTCGGAGTGCGGCTGCCCGCGCGGCTGGCTGACGCCGTCGAAACAGTCCTCCGGGTGGGCAACGTGCTGCTCTCGCACCTCCGCGCCACCCGGTTCGACGGATTGGTGGTCATGGACCGCCACCTTCACTGCCAGCTGGCACTGCGGCGCGCGAAAGGGCTGCCCCGGGGACGGTTCCTTCCCTGGTTGTTGGCCCGCCTGCCGCAGCCGGACGCCATCCTTCACCTGGATCTGGACCACGCCGAAGCGCACCGCCGGATCAGTGCCCGGGGAACCGATTCCGAGACCCTTGATGACCTCGCGGCCTTCAACAGGGGGTACCGGGAACTGCCGGAGTACGCGGCATTTTTGCGAATCGATGCGTCGCGTACGGCGGTCGAGGTTGCGGCGGAGATGGACAGGTGGCTCGCCCACGTAGCAGTCACAAAG
This sequence comes from Pseudarthrobacter defluvii, assembly GCF_030323865.1. Classification (NCBI taxonomy): domain Bacteria; kingdom Bacillati; phylum Actinomycetota; class Actinomycetes; order Micrococcales; family Micrococcaceae; genus Pseudarthrobacter; species Pseudarthrobacter defluvii. The sequence goes on from NZ_CP066362.1 coordinate 3,645,432, forward strand.
CCCCATTAGCATTCCGCATTGCGGAATTAGGTTTTCCTCTTGCGGAATAGTGTGACGAGGATTACTTTGGAAACGGCCCCGCAAACGGGCTGTTCCCAATTGATAGGCAAAGGTCAATGAAGATCCCCACCCCTGAGGCACTGAAGGCGAGTTCGGTGCCCGCGAAGAGGAAGCCGCTGCACAAGTCGCTCTTCTTCCAGATTCTGATCGCCGTCGTGGCAGGTGTCCTCATCGGGCATTTCTGGCCGGACCTCGGATCCCAACTGAGGCCGCTCGGAGATGGCTTCATCAAACTCATCAAGATGATCATCGCGCCGTTGATCTTCCTGGTGATCGTTACCGGAATTTCAGCCGTCGGCGACGTCAAAGCGGTTGGAAGGGTGGGGGTCAAGGCCCTGCTCTACTTCACGGCAGCAACACTGTTTGCCCTGGTCTTTGGACTGATTGTGGGAAATATCGTCCAGCCCGGTGCCGGCCTGAACATTGACCCGTCAACACTGTCCCAGGCAGACCTGGACGCAAAAACCGGCTCCGCGGCCCCCAAGGATGCCGCTTCCTTCATTCTCGATATCATCCCGGCCAGCGTCATCGGGGCGTTTGCCAGCAACAGCCTCCTGCAGGTCCTCTTCTTCTCTGTCTTCTTCGGTGCCGCGATCGTCGTGATCGGCCGCGAGAAGTGCCTGCCGGTCATCAACGTCATGGAAACGGTCCTGGAACTGATCTTCAAGATCATGGCTTGGATCATGAAAGTCGCACCGCTCGGCGCGTTCGGGGCCATGGCATTCATCATCGGCCAGTACGGTTTGGATACCTTGAGCACCTACGCAGTCCTGATCGCGGCCTGCTATGGCGCTGCAATTATCTTCATCGGCCTGCTGTTCGTTGTGGCATGGAGTTTCGCCCGGGTGCCGCTGTGGCAGTTCCTCAAGTACACCCGGGAGGAATTCCTCCTGGCCCTGGGCACTGCCTCAACAGAAGCGGTGATGCCCAGGATCATGACCAAGCTGACCAACGCCGGCTGCTCCAGGGCCACGACGGGCCTGGTGGTCCCCACTGGCTACTCCTTCAACCTCGATGGCGCAGCGATCTACCTTTCGATCTCGCTGCTGTTCCTGGCACAGGCCTTCGGGCACCATCTTGACCTGGGCCAGCAGTTGGCGGCACTCGGAGTGCTGCTGCTGACGTCCAAGGGCATGGCAGGGGTCCCGGGCTCGTCATTCCTCGCCCTCTCGGCTACCGCCGCAGCACTCGGGATCTTCCCGGTTGCCGGCGTCGCGCTCCTCCTCGGAGCCGACCGGCTCATGGACTCGATGCGCGTGGTAGTCAACCTGCTCGGCAACTGCGTGGCTACCTTCATCGTCTCCAAGTGGGAGGGCCAGTTCGACCGCAGCGTCATGGTCCGCGCCTTCAACGGTGAGATCACCAACCACGACTCCGCGATCCTGCTCGGCAAGGAAGAGGACTTCGAGGGCCAGGAGCTGCAGCGGCTGACGGAGGGACAGGAACCGTCACCCAGGTTTAGCGGAGCACCCACCCGCGACGTCGTTGCCGAACTTCCGGTCGATACCGGCGCCAGCGTCAGGCTTGGCGGCAAAGCCAAGTAGCGCCTGCCCATGCAAAGAATGCGGGCCGGGACCCTAAGGTCCCGGCCCGCATTCTTCTTATGCTGGAAAGTTGCCTGCTACCGCGAAGCAGTCGGGGAGGCCGACGACGAGGCGCCAGTACCGGAGGACATCGTCGACGAAGAAGTCGGCGAGGCCGTCGACGAGGCTGAGCTGCTCGGCGAGGACATGCTTCCCGAACCGGACGAGCTGCTGGAGGTGGAGGTAGCGCTGGACGTTGCGCCGCCGCTCTCGGCCTTCTTCAGGACGTCGTTAATGAGGCCCTCAAGTTCCTTCTGGTCCTTGTCGCCCAGGTCGGAGCCGCTCTTGGTGGCGACCACCAGCAGGCGGCCCTGGGCAGCGGATACCTGCATCAGCTTCTGCTGGTTGTCACCGCTGCGGGTACTGACGGTGGCGAAGGTCTTCTCCGCGTCCGTGTCAGCCTGCAGTTCCTCGCTGGAAACGTCATACTTCTGCCCCAGCGCGGAGACGGAGAACTTGGCGCACTGATCCATCTTGTCGCTGATGTCGGTCAGGGTCTTGACGGCGTCGGGGCCGTCGCCGCCGGACTGTGCGGACAGTGTGCGCGGCTGGTTGCCTTCGGAAAGCGCCACGGCTACGTCACCGTTCTCCACCTTGTCCAGCAGGCCGGCGGTGGCGATGTCCTTGCAGTCCTTGGGATCAATGGTCGCCGTGCTCATGAGCAGGTTGGCGATGTTGCCGCCCTGGGCCACCTGATCCTTGGAGTACAGCTTGAGTTCGTTCCCATCCGCGTCCTTCATCCCGGAAATGAGGTCGCGGAGCTGGTCTTCCGAGTACACCTTCGCGTCCGCCGTCTGGCTGGCAGAGGCCGACGCCGAAGCCGACGTGCTTGCCGTGCCCGACGGGATGGCGGTACCGCTGCCTCCTCCCGAGCAGCCTGCCAACGCCAGCATCGCCGCAGCAACCACTCCAAGCGCAGAAACTTTTCGCATTAGGTTCACCCTCCGAAATAGACAGCATGCTTAGTAACTTCCACTGTAGATGTTCCCATCGGGAGTGTGAAATAACGCGGCGCGACTTTGGGCGGCGTTCACTTTCGGCCTCTGTGGAATAATCCGAGGCGGGAGGCGGGTGGAACGTGAACAGCGAATTGACCCTTCGCGGACGGATTGTCACCGCCACCATGGACTTACCGGACGGGGTTGTAACGGTCGACGGCGGCCTAATTACCTTCGCAGGGCCGGCGCCGGATTTTCCGGGGGTTCTTCCGGAAAAGGGGCCTGGCGGCCAAATTTTTGTACCAGGACTGGTGGACCTGCACTGCCACGGCGCCTACGGTTCAGACTTTTCAGAGGGCGACCTGGACGGTGCGTCCCGGGCGGCCCGATACCTGCACAGCCGCGGCACCACCACCCTGCTGGCCAGTGTGGTGACCGGGACACAACCGGACCTAATCCGTAACCTCGGGATGCTCAAGGAACTGGCCGAGCAGGGCTTGGTTGCCGGCTCCCATCTGGAAGGCCCTTTCCTCTCGAAGCAACAGTGCGGCGCCCACGACCCTGACCTGCTGATAAATCCCGATCCGGCGTTGGTAACCGAACTGCTGGAGGCGGCAGGACCCTCCCTCGTGTCCATGACGCTGGCGGCAGAGCTCCCAGGTGCCTCCGACCTGGTGGATCAGCTCAGTGCACTCGCCATCGTCCCGTCCCTGGGCCACACCGCTGCGGAACATATGACGGCGGCGGCCTTCCTTGAGCGCGCGGCCGCCGGGTTGCGCTCTGCGGCTGATAGTCACGGCAGGATCCGGCCCACGGTGACGCACCTTTTCAATGCGATGCCTCCGCTGCACCACCGCTCCCCCGGGCCCGTCTCGGCCAGCCTCAGCGCGGCACGGGCCGGCATGGCAGTGGTGGAGCTGATCGGAGACGGCGTGCACCTGGCACCGGAGACGGTGAAGCTTGTCTTTGACCTTGTCGGAGCGGACAACATTGCACTGGTGACCGATGCGATGGCCGCTACGGGCTTGGAGGATGGCCAGTATCGCTTGGGGTCGCTCTCGGTAACCGTGAGCGGCGGGGTGGCGCGGGTGGATGGTACGGGCGCCATCGCCGGCGGTACCGCCACATTATTGGACGTTGTCCGGGCTACCATCGCTGCAGGTGTTCCCCTTCAAGATGCCGTGACGTCCGCTTCTGCCGTCCCGGCATCCGTACTGGGCCTTTCGACGAAAGCAGGGGACCTGCGCCCCGGGATGCCTGCAGACATCGTAATTCTTGGCCAGGATCTGCAGCTGGCTGGGGTGCTGCGCGGTGGTGAGTGGGTGCACGAGGCCGGATGAGTCCATGTCCTGCCACGTAGCTGCCCGCTCCCTTGCTGCCCCGACCTCAAATTGTCAGACCCCTGTTAGATGATTCTTGTATGGCAAGCAGCAGCGGTGTTGGGGCAGGTGCGGAGGGTATTCATGCCTCCGTGGGTGCCCTTGATGCCCTGGACCGTGAAGATGTTTTCCTGGCCTCCGGCACTGCTGTTGGTTCGGGTGCTGCTGTTGGTTCCGGTGTTGATGTCTTGCAGCGGCGCTATGAGATCCGGCTGGAACGCCTGGAGGTCACGGCACGCCTGGAGGCGCAACTCGCCGCGATGAAAGCCCGGGACTCAGCCGAGGCTATGGGGTTTCAGCAGGCCATGACCCCGCCGGACGCCTCCCTGCACGACCGCACCTACACGGAGATGTCCGTGGTGGAGGAGATCGCCGGGGTCCTGACCATCAGCTCCGCCGCCGCCGGTGCGTTTCTGGAACAGTCCCGGAAGGTTTGCTCCCTCCCGCCCGTGTTCGAGGCCCTGGCCGCCGGTGACATGTCCTGGCAGCACGCAAAGGTCATCGCCGATGAAACCGAAGGCCTAACTCCTGAGGGCGCGGTGAAGTTGGTGGCGCATTTCTTCGACCCCGACGCACCCCACGCCGCCCGCGGGGCAGCCCCGGGTGAACTCGTCCCGTCCCGGTTCCGGGCTAAGGTTCGTGGCTGGCGCGAACGCCACCACCCCGAATCCATCGAAAGACGCCACGCCAAAGGTTTTGCCGACCGGCGCATGGAATACACCCCCGATCGCGACGGCATGGCCTGGATCTCCCTCCACCTCCCTGGCGACACCGCCTGCGCCATCTGGAACCGCACCACCGCCACCGCCCGCGGACTCCAAGGCCCCGACGAACCACGCACCATCACCCAACTCCGCCCCGACATCGCAGCGTCCCTGCTCCTCAGCACCGGCAACGCCATGGAGACCAACCGCAACACCACCGCTGCAGCAACCGAGCCGGTCAGCAACGATGAAGGAACCGGTAACGACGACGGGACCGGCACCGCTGCCGGTTCGCGGCCCGTCCGGGAGATCGGGAAGGTACCCGCCCCGCGGGCCGATGTCCTGGTCATGGTGCCGGTGTTCTCCCTGCTGGGTGCGACGGATGAGCCGGCGGTACTGGACGGGGTGGGACCGATCCCGGCCTCGATGGCCCGGAAACTCGTCGCGGACGGGGCGGAGTCCTTCTACCGGGTCCTGGTCGACCCCAGGGACGGGGCACCGCTGGAGATCGGGAGGAGGAACTACCGGCTGACGGAGTCCATCAAACGCTGGATCAGGATGCGCGACGCCAAATGCACCTTCCCCGGCTGCACCAACCGCACCCCCGACAACGAAACCGACCACCTGCAAGCCTGGGAACACGGCGGAACCACCGGCACAACCAATCTGGCCCAGGTCTGCCCCAAACATCACCGGCTCAAACACCACAGCCAGTGGACACCGGACCCGGCCACCAACAACGACCCACCCGGCTGGACCTCACCCACCGGCCGCCACTACAAACCCGAACACCCAGACCCCGAACCACCACACTGGCCGCAATGGCTGATGCCCACCAAAGGCCAGTGCCTCGATGCGGGGTGCGCAGATGCCCGGTGTGTAGACGCCGGCCCGGAAGACCTCCCACCATGGGAACCCGACGACGACTCACTCATCGACCCCGACGACCTCTCACCGGACGATCCCCTCTGGGCCGAACTCCTCGCAACGCCGCTCGTACCATCCGGGTGATGCCGCCCCGCGTAAGTAGCGCTGCTCTGCCCAAGTGATGCTGACCTGAGTAGATGGCAGTGTCCTGCCCTGCCCTGCCCAAGCCAGGCTGCCCTGCGTAGATAGCAGCGTCCTTGCGCTTCCCAGCAGGTCACCGCGACGCTCCCCCACGGCAGCTCTCAATCGGCAGCCCTGGATGCTCCGGCTTATGCAGCTCCCAACCCGCAGCCTGGGGTGCTCCGAGTTATGCAGCTTTCGGCGCTCCGCCGGTGCGGCGTCGAAGTGCCAGCCGTTGTGCCTGCTCCTTCGTCGCGACAGCGCGGAGCCGGGGAACGACCCCCATCGCAAGGGGCTGCCCATGTCCAGGCGCCAGCACCCGGGGGCCCAACTCAGCCAGTCGCGAAACGGTATCCATGGAGGTCTTCCAGTTCCAGGTGGTGTACCAGGGCGGACCGGACAGGTCCGGCGATCCCAGCAGGACTCCGCGCAGCGAGTTCAAGTTCACCGTCACCACCGCATCGCCCGTCATCAGGACGCCGTCTTTGGAGCGCCAGTAGGCGACGTGTCCGGGTGTGTGCCCAGGGGCCGGAACGGCAACCCAATCTGGCAGACCGGGGACTTCCCCGCTGAGCGGAAGACTTTGCACGACGTCAGTGATGTCGTTTGCCGCTTCCAGGCGTCGACGGGCACGGGTGGGCAATGACCACAGGAACGGGGCCACCAGCCAGCGGTCCATCGGCATGGAAAATTCGGGAATGTAGCGTCCGGCAGCCATGGGCAGTTCGGCCTGATGGACATACACCGGGATGCCCCAAGAGCGCGCCAGTACACCGGCGGCACCTGAGTGATCCGGATGGATATGTGTCAGGAAGATGGCAGCCGGCGCATTCCCGGGTCCGAGCATCTTCTCCACCGCATCGAGAAGAGGCCTCGCACTGCCAGCCCACCCGCAGTCAATCATCACCCAGCCGGAGCCCGAACGGACAAGGTAGAGGTTTGCTGCCCTAGGCCCGCTGCCGGCAGTCATGAGCACCACGCCGGAGGCAATCTCCCGCGGTTCCGAAACCCGCATCACCGTGGCATCACACCGCTGGAAGAAAGGGGGTGTGCGGCGCACAGACGTGCAAAAGATCCACGCGCACGGGATATGCCGGTGCACTGCAGCGGGGACCGGCCGGACGGTTGCACCACTGGACCTCGCATGCACCCAGTTTTCCGCGGTCCTACCTTGCCCAGTAGGGCCGAATGGCCTTTCTAACCGTCCGCCCCGGGCAGGCACACCTCCACAAGCTCCCCACTGACGCGCGTCTCGAAAAGGGGCTGCCGGGAAGTTGCTGGCCCGGCCTTCACCTCTCCGGTGCGCAGCGAGAAGGTGCTCCGGTGCCATGGGCAGACGACGCACGGGTCCCCGCCGTCGTCCTTGATCTTGCCTTCGTGAAGCGGTCCGGAAAGGTGGCTGCAGACATCAGACAATACGTTAACGGTGTCGCCCTCGCGGTGCACCAGCAGCGGAATACCGGCCACCTCGCGCTTGTGCAGGCCACCCTCGGGCAGTTCCACCAACGGTGCCAGCGGATGCCAGCCGGCCGGGAACCGGTGCGGGATTTCCTCGCTGTGGTTCACGCCCGCGGCCTGGCGATAAGACAGGTGGCCGCCGAGGAAACCGCCGGTGCCGACTGCGGCAAGTCCAATATAGGCAAGGACCTTGCCGCTGCCTTCGCTGCCCCTGGCCCTTTGGACAAGCGACGCGATGTAAAGGCTGGTTGCGGTTACGTTGGCCGCCGCATGCACCAGGCCTACCCGCTGCTGCTGCGGGTGCAGCTGCGACCAGTCCGTGAAGCCGGCGAGCGCCGACGGAAGCACGCTGGCGGTGCCCACTCCGATCAACAGCCTGGCCGCTTTTTCAGCGCCTGGAACCGCGTCGAGCACGCCGGCTGACACCCAGGCACCGATCGGGACCTGGACGGCAAGGGGGTGCACGGGGTGGCCGATGGGAACGCCGTGCATGATGTCGCGGGCCCACTGCGGTTTGATGACCTTTTTGACGACTTTCCTGACGCTCTTGGCCAGCGGGTCAAGCCATTCGGCGTCCTCGAGGCGGGTGACAAGCTCAAGTGCAGGCAACGGTTTCATGTGACGTCCCTTACCCCGATCAGTGCCATCCAGTCGTCACGGAACGCCCCGTTTTATCCCAAGCGCACTTTTAGGAAAAGCGGCTTGTTGGGGAGACCGAAAGTCACCGCAGCGGCGAGCCCAGAACTGTGAACCGATGGCCACCCATCTCCCCGGACAGCAGCGGCATGGCCTCAGCGATCGCCGCGCGGGTGCTGTCGAGTTGCAGTGAGGCCTGGTGTGCCTCCGCGGATTCCCAGAGTTCGGAAACGAACACTGTGTCCGGCACGTCGTCGTTGATGCCCACTTCATAGAGCAAGCAACCGGCTTCCTTCATCCCCGGCTTGGGCCGAAGCAGTATGGCAACGAGGGCATCCCGCTGCCCCGGCTTGGTACCAAGAATTCCCACATTCGCAAATGTCATGGGAACAGTGTGCGGCAAGGCCCCGACAAACGGAGTGCCACTCCCCCTACCCACGGCAAAACCCCCGCGAGTAGGGTAGTCGTTCCCCTAGTCCGCCCCTAGACGCCGGCGGAAGATTAAAAAACCGGATACCCGCATCAACATCAGACGGACGAATCCGGAGTCGAAGCCGCCCGCGTTTGCGGGTGAGCTGTTTGAAATGGGACGGGCAGGCCCGGGGCCGCCACACTGGTTTCACAACATACTCATTATTCGCGACGGTTCTGAAGGCTGCCCGCAAAGGTGAATCACACCCTTTGAGGAGCAACAAGAAATGTCCAACACTGCAACAAACCGACCAGCCAAGGCGCGGAGGGCCCTGGTCCCGTTGGTGTCACTGGGCCTGCTCGCGGTTTCCCTGGCAGTGGCCGCGCCGGCCAACGCGGAAACAAGCCGCAACGGCTGCACCGTGAACCCCTTGGATCCAAAGGATGTCCGCGGCAACGACGTCGATTTCAGAATCACCGTGGACTGCAACGGCCCAAAGACCGTCGAGATCCGCCAGCGGGCCTATGAAGACGAGCGCGGACCTCGCCACAACGACGACCTGCTCGCCAAACGGCAGGTCACGGAGGAGTTCAGCCACCATGACGACGCCAGGACCCTCCACTTCTATGTCGACGTCCGCAACCACGACCGCAAGGGTGAAGAGGTCTACCAACTCGTGTCGTTCCGGGTGGAGAACCACGGCGGCCATTGGTCGGACTGGACGCCATGGGAGAAGAGCGCCGTAGTGGAAGTGGACCATCACGGGCTTTAGGCGATTTAGTGCCACAAGTTCAGAGCCAGGGCAACGCCCCTGGCTCTGAACTTGCCGTTTCAGTCGGCGGCACCAAGGTTTCCGGCATGGACGACGGCGCCACTCGCCGTCGTGTCTTCCTTCAGCATCCAGCCCACCCGCTTCACCGTCCGCAACATCACTGCGCTCTCCACGATGTCGATTCCCGGCACCTTCTGCTGCAACGCCAGCTCAGCGGACATCACATCGGCCAGGGTCTGCAGCCACATAATGATCACAAAGTTGGTGGGACCGGTGGTGGAGGCGCTCAACCGGACATTGCTGATGGTGCGGATCTGGGCCGCAGCGGCGTCATGCTGGCCGGCCGGGACATTGACGAACCACTGGCAGGTCACCGGAAACGATGAGTAGGCCTGGGCGATCTCGCAGCGGAAGGACAGGATGCCGCTGGCCAGCACCCGGTTCAACTGTCGCTGGACGGTGGCCGGATGGCGGCCGAGGGAGCGGGCGATGTCCGCTGCCGTCGCCCGGCCGTCCCGGGCCAGGAAAGGCAGAAGGTCGAGGTGGCTCTGCGGAAGCTGGGCGGCCTGCACGGACTCCGGCGCAGGCGGGGAAGCAAGCGTCCGCAGGGTGGCAAGCTGGGCACGGCTCAGGACGTTCAGCCGCCAGTCGTCCCCGCTGCTGTGCAGGCGGGTGCACAGCGCCACCTGGTACTTGGTGAGCCCCTCGACGGCCTTCAGGCGGGTGATGATTTTGGCACTGAATTCCTCCAGGGAGCGGGTGATGACGGTCAGCATCAAATCGCGGTTGCTGGCTGCCTCCTCCACCGTGACGATCTCGGGGACGGCCGCCAGTTCCGCCGTGACGCTGTCCCGCAGGTTCATCTCGCAGTCCACCGCCACGTAGGCCAGGAGCATCTGCTTCGGGTCACCCGCCAGGTGCGCCGTCACCCAGGCTGCCCCGTTTGACGTCAGGCGGTCCCAGCGGGCGGCCAGGGTGGTGGCGTGCACGCCAAGGACCTTTGCGGCATCGGCCCAGCCCAGCCTCGGGATGGCCTGCAGGACCTGGATCAGGGCGAGATCGTCCTCGCTGAGCTCCACTGCGTCCTCCTATTGGTTGCACGAATCCTGCCAGGAATGGCAGGCGGAAGGATAATTCCTGCGGTTTCTGGAGATGTGAACTGCGCCACTTCAGAATAGTCCCCAAGCCCTGATGCCGACTGCCAAGGAGTTACCCGTGCCCATGAGAGACGACGCCCAAGACCTGCAGGAAGACCTGATCCGCCTTCGCCACGACCTTCACCGCCAGCCGGAAATCGGGCTCCACCTCCCGCGCACCCAGGAGAAGGTCCTTGAGGCGCTGGATGGGCTGCCGTACGAGATCACGCTGGGCAAGGAGACGACGTCGGTCACGGCAGTCCTGCGCAGCGGAAACACGGGTGGTGGGAAGCAAAAGGCAGAAGCAGACGACGGGCAGCGTCCTGCCGTCCTCCTCCGCGCGGACATGGACGGATTGCCCGTCCAGGAAAAGACGGGAGTGGACTTCACCTCCCGGGCCGATGGGGCAATGCACGCCTGCGGCCACGACCTGCACACCTCCATGCTCGCCGGAGCCGCCACCCTCCTGGCCGAGAAGAGGCACCAGCTCAGCGGCGACGTCGTCCTCATGTTCCAGCCGGGCGAGGAAGGCTTCGACGGCGCCAGCTACATGCTCCGCGAAGGCGTCCTGGATGCCGCGGGCACCCGGGTCAGCGCGGCCTACGGCATGCATGTCTTCTCCTCACTCGAGCCGCACGGCACGTTCTGCACCAAGCCCGGCGTCATGCTCAGCGCCTCCGACGGCCTGGAAGTCACAGTGCTCGGCGCCGGCGGCCACGGCTCCGCCCCGCACTCCGCGAAGGACCCCGTCACCGTTGCCGCGGAGATGGTGACGGCCCTGCAGGTAATGGTCACCCGGCAGTTCAACATGTTCGACCCTGTGGTCCTGTCCGTGGGCGTGCTGCACGCCGGCACCAAGCGGAACGTCATCCCGGAATCGGCCCGCATCGAGGCGACCATCCGGACGTTCTCCGAGGCCTCGCGCCTGAAGATGATGGACGCGGTACCGCGCCTGCTCAAGGGGATCGCCGCCGCGCACGGCGTGGAGGTCGCCGTCGACTACCTCCAGGAGTACCCCCTCACCATCACCAGCGAGGACGAAACCCACACCGCAGAGAAGGTGATCACCAAACTCTTCGGCGAGCGGCGCCTCGCCCGCTGGGCCACCCCGCTGAGCGGCTCGGAGGACTTCTCCCGCGTGCTCGCCGAGGTGCCCGGCACCTTTGTGGGGCTCAGCGCCGTCGCCCCCGGCGATGACCACGACACCTCGCCGTTCAACCACTCACCGTACGCAACGTTCGACGACGGCGTGCTGGCTGACGGGGCCGCACTCTATGCGGAACTCGCCATTTCACGGCTGGCCGCCCTCGCCAACGCCTCCTAAAGAACCCGGCGCCTCCAAAAGAGCACAGCGCCGCCCAACAAACCGGCAGCAGCGCCGCTGCCCCTCCAGACCAACCGACCAGGAAGAAGACCATGTCAGTTGCAGCAACCAAGCCCAGGACGGGCCGCGTGTCCACCGCCAAGACTGTCGTCGGCACCGGCATCGGCAACGCCGTCGAGTGGTACGACTGGGCCATCTACGCCACATTCACCCCTTTCATCGCCAGCCAGCTCTTCAGCAAGGAGGACCCGGCGTCGGCAGTGCTGTCCACCCTGGCGATCTTCGCCGTCGGTTTCGTGGCCCGGCCCTTTGGCGGCTTCCTCTTTGGCTGGATCGGCGACCGGATCGGCCGCAAGTCCTCCATGACCCTGGCCGTGGGCCTCGCCTCGCTGGGCAGCCTGATGATCGGTGTCGCCCCCACGTTCGCCAGCGTCGGCGCGTTCGCCTCGCTGATGCTGCTGGCGGCCCGGCTGGTGCAGGGCCTGGCGCACGGCGGTGAGCTGCCGTCGTCGCAAACGTATCTGTCCGAGATGGCGCCCAAGGAGCACAGGGGCTTCTGGGCCACCCTGATCTACACGTCCGGGACGGTGGGCATCCTGTTCGGCACACTGCTGGGCGCCGTGCTCAACATGGCGCTGAGCACCGAGGCGATGAACGCATGGGGTTGGCGCGTGCCGTTCCTGATCGGCGCCGCGATGGGCCTGTACGCCCTGATCATGCGGTCCCGGCTGCACGAAACCGATGCCTTCCAGGGCGAGGCCGCCACCGAGAAGCGCGCCGCGATCTGGCCGCAGATTGTCCGCCACCGTAAGCAGGCCCTGCAGGTGATCGGGCTGACGGTGGGCCTCACGGTGATCTACTACATCTGGGGTGTGGTGGCGCCGAGCTACGCCACCACCGCTCTGAAAATCGACCGGGGCGAAGCACTGTGGGCCGGCGTTGTGGCCAACATCGTGTTCATCGCCGCGCTGCCGGTCTGGGGCAAGCTGTCCGACCGGATCGGCCGCAAAAAGGTCCTCTGGGCCGGCGCCATCGGCTCCGCGGTGCTGCACTTCCCCATGACCTGGCTGCTGAAGGACTCCGCCTGGCAGCTGGCCGTGAGCATGTCCGTGATGCTGATTTTCATCGCCGCGAGCGCCGCCATCGTCCCCGCCGTGTACGCGGAACTGTTCCCGACGTCGATCCGCACCGTGGGCGTGGGCGTCCCCTACTCCATCTGCGTGGCAGTGTTCGGCGGCACCGCACCGTACCTGCAGCAGTGGCTGGGCTCCTCACTGGGCGCGCCGCAGGTGTTCAACGTGTACGCAGTGCTGCTGCTCGTGGTCAGCGCGGCGTTCGTCTTCACCATCCCCGAGACCAAGGGCAAGGACCTGACGCACTAGGCTTTGGCCCGTCGAAAGGTCCCCGGCGCATATGGGCGCCGGGGACCTTTGGTTCATGCCTGCTCGAGCCCTCCGGTCAGTGCGCGCCGATCCGCCGTGCCTCACGGACCGCTGCTTCCGCACCCTCTTTCCAGGGCATGCCATGGCCGGGCAAGAGCGTGGTTGCTCCCGTGGCCGCAATGGCCTCCAGCGAGGCCAGCGCTTGGCCTGTGTCCTTAGTGGCGGCGGATGCCACGATCTGGGGTCCGGACTGGCCGGTGTACGGGTCGAGTGTCACCAGGGCGTCGCCGGTGAGGAGGACGCCCCGGTCCGGCAAGTGCAGGATGCAGTGCCCGTCGGTGTGCCCGGGAGTATGGACGACGTCGGGACGCCCGGTGACAGCGTCAGCCACCCCGGTGCCCAACGGCTTGGTGTCGGGGATGCCTTTCACCGTCAGGGCTCCTGCTGCCGCCATCCGGCCAAGTGCCGGCAGCGACTTGGGATGGGTGAAGGGGTAGAGGAAGCGGTTGCGCTGCGGCTTGTAGCGGTAGGGGTGCGCCGCCAGGCGGGCGTCCTCCGCGTGGACCAGGACCGGGATGCCCCATTGCCTGTGTGCCCGCAGCGCAAAACCGACATGGTCGAAATGGCCGTGCGTGAGGACCAGGGCCTTGACGTCCTGCGGGCGCCAGTTCCGTTCCTCCAGGAGCTGCGTGAGCATGGGCCACATGCTCGGCAGGCCTGCATCCACCAGGGTCACGCCGTGGTCATCCTCGACAACGTAGCAGTTGACGTTGGCGTGGGATATCAGGTGGACGCCTTCTGCGACGTTGGGGATAAGCATGAAAGGAAGGTACCCAGGAACCGGCCGACTAACGCTGCGACGGCAGGGGAACCGATGGCGGCATTGCCGTGAACGCGTTCATGGTCCTGGCCGGAACAGGTCAGGTTGCTGGGCCGGCAGGGGCGGCGACGGAATCGCGGACCATCATGGTGCAGCCCAGTACGGCAGGCCCAGCTGCCGTCCGGGAAAGGTCGGCCTTCCCCTCGAGGGCGTCAATAAGGAGCCCGGCCGCCCAGGCAGCCATCCTGTAATGCGGCAGTTCCACGGTGGTCAGGGCCGGGTGGAGACTGTCCGCAATCAACTCCTGGTCGGCGAAGCCCATGACGGAAAGGTCACCCGGAATGGAGAGTCCCAAGTGGGCAGCCGCACGGTAGGCGCCCATCGCCATGCGGTCGTTGCAGCAAAACAGTGCCGTAGGCATGTCGGCGGGGTGCTTGGGCGTGAGGATGCGCAGGGCTGCCTCGTAGCCGCCCTGCGCCTCGGGAACCCCTGACTCCACAGGTGCCGCGCCGCCGTCGAGCCCTGCTTCGTCAAGCGTCGCCCGGAAGGCCTGGACCAGTTGGCGGGATAAGGGAACGTCGTCGGCGTTGTCGATGAGGCCAAGGCGGGTGTGGCCTGCGTCAAGGAGGGCGTTCACGGCGTCGCGCATGCCGCCTTCCTCATCCGGAACCACTGCTGGAACTTTTGATTCCCCAGCCCCGGAGCCGACCAGGACTGCCGGCACACTGCCCAGGCTGGCCGGGACTTCCACCTTTCGGTGATGCAGGGTGGCGTACAGGATGCCATCCACGCGACGGTCCAGGAGGGCCCCGAAGTCTGCCTGGCGGGACGCACGGCCGGCTGAACCTGACGTGTTGATGATCAGAAGGCTGTACCCCCTGGCTTTGGCGGCCTCCTCTGCACCCAGGATGATCCTGCCTGCATGGGGCGTGGTGGCGATGTCCTCGCAGACCAGGCCCAGCATGCCGGTCCGCCGGGTACGCAGGGCCTGGGCCAGACGGTTTGGCCCGTACCCCAGCTGCTCCGCCGCGGACCGCACTTTGCTGCGGGTTTCCGGACTGATCCTGGCGTAGGGCACGTCGTTCAGGACATGGGAAACCGTGGTGACGGACACGCCGGCGGCCACCGCCACGTCCTTGATGCCGATAGTCCTGTTGCTCACCCGATTCCCACCCACCTTTTGGGCTCTAGGGTATCGGCCCTAACGGATGTTGCCTGATGCCCGGCAAGGCATGCACGCAGGTCAGCCGGCCTGCGGCAGCACCAACAGATAACCGGCAGGCAGGGAGCTGCTCCACCGCCGCGGCTCGCGGACCACGAACTGCGTGGCCAACTGCTCCGGCGTCAGCAGTGCATTGGGTGCCGGCGACGGCCCCCACTGCCCGCTCCCGTAGGGGTACAGCGGGTCAAGGACGTGAATGCCGGTTACCTGGAAGTCCGGAAACTGGCGGGGGTCGCCCACCGACTCGAAGCCGCTCATCACCCAGGCGTGCCGGCCGCTCCACATCACCAGGCCGACGGGCCGACCCGTTTCGGTGATGGCACGCGCCGCCGTCCGCAGCGCTTCCTGGTAGTCGGGAACGCTGACGACGCCGTACGGTCCCATTCCAGACAGGGTCAGCACCTGCGCCCAGCCGAACGGGTTGGCACCGTTGAACGATTCGGACGAGCGGGCGCGGGCCATCTCCCACAGTTCACTCTGCTGCGCACGGTCGGCCCAGGTTCCGCCCCCGGTGTCGTCAATCAGGTTGTGCGCCATCTGGATGCTCGCGGCCACGCACCAGTCGAAGGTGTACTGCGGAACGAAGTCCCCCTCGCGATACAGGTTCAGGGCGAACGCCTCCGGCGCGGGCGCCGGGACCGGAACCTGCGCTGGGACGGGGACAGTTGACGAAGTAGTGGCCGTTGCCGGCGGCGGGACGGGTAGAGCTTCGGCGACGGCGGGCTGCGCCGGCGCAGCCGACACGGATGGAACCGGGGTGCCCTCATCCAGGCTGACCGCCGGCGCGCAAGCGGCAGCCGCGGTCACCAGGCCAAGAAGCCAAGCGAGAAGACGGAGTCGGGCACCGTTCATAGTCGGTCCAGTCTATCGCCGGGGAACCGGATTGGACCGGGGACCGGGGACCGGGGACCGGGGACCGGGGACCGGCGCCCCAATCCCGGCCTGCCATCCCACCTCCGGCGGCCCTCCAGTTGACTTGACAAATGCTCTGTGATGTTTATTGACAGAATAAAACAATTAACTTGACAAACTACACCAGTAGGCCGGTAGTCTCCCCCGGTAAGTTATTTGCCAAAAAAGGGGGAAATATGGAAAACGAAACCACTGTAGGCGACGTTGATTCATTGTTTGAGGTTGTTGTCGAAGAAGCGCCCGTCGTCTCACCTCGGCAGGACGTAGGCCACTAACCGAATGGTGGGTTCCGGGCCCACGTCCGGAACCCACCAGGCTGCACAGAATTATTTGGGGAATATTGAGTCTTACAAACGAACTCACGGCTGCGATCGACCGCGCCCTGACCTCCCGGAAAGCTGAACCTCGGTACCGTGTGTTCAAGGATGGCAACCTTAATTACCGCGCTTGCGCGGACGTCGCCATGAAGTGGCGGCAGCACGGCGGAAGGCCCCAGGACCAGTTGCGGGAGATTGCCGGCGGCGGCTCCGTGCTTGCCCTCAACGACATTGCTGCGTGGAACGATGGCATCCGCCAGTGCCTTCTTGACGACCAGCGGATGCTTCCGCCCACAGTTTCCGGCGGTGATATTGAGGCTACCGACGTCTACGCCTTCATCTCGGCCGGCGCCGGCTGGACAGCTTTCGGAGCCCACGTCGACTTTGAGCACTCCATCATCCTGGATGCCGACGGAGCCGGACGGGATGTCCTGACGTGGCCTGAAGGTGCGCAGTACGGACAAAGAATGAACGAGGCACAGTCCTTCTTCGGTATCTCCTTCGATTGGAAGAAGTACGCCGGAGAATCAACACGCAATCGGATCGGACCTGGAGAGGTCGCCGTCATCCGGTCCCGGCAACCGCATATCTTCCACGCCAACGGACCGGGCATGTTCCTGGGCATCAGCGCCGAGGGGCAGAACGGGACAGGGGCTGGATCCCCTATATCCCAACTGGCCGCCGGTAAGGCGTGGGCCCCCAAACACGATTCAGCTTTGGTAGAGGAAATCATGACCGCACCAATTCCTCCGCCGATCAGCATTTCAAGGGAATCTGGAATACGCCATTCCAGTACAGGAATACACTTTCACGGCAATTTCGTTGCAATTTCGTCCCATGAACACAAAATTATCGAGTCGCAGACAATTGGGGGCATTATTGCCTCCTACGGACCCGGCTCAAGCCCTGCCATCCGCGCCCTTACCGCCAAGCTCGTTATGATCGGAGCAGCAATTGTCCCAACAAGTTTGTGAAAAAGATGAGCTCCTCGGTGCCCTCGATGACCTGGGCCTCGTCCACGATGGCGGCATGTACACCTCGCTGCGCCAGGCCCTCACCCCGGAGACATGTTCGCGGCTCGCAGGCGTCTTTTTCAACGCCTTGGGCAACGTCGGCACGTCCCGGTTCTCGGTGCGCGTCATCCACGCAGGGAAAGACCTTCATCCGGCCCAATTCCTTGAAAGCCGCACCGGTGATGGCCTGATTGACCATGTAAGCGTCAAGGATCGGGTCCTGCACCATTATCTGGAGCGGGGCGCAACGGTGGTTTTCGACCATGTGAACGACCACGTACCGTTTGCGCAGGCCATCCAGGACCGGGTTGAAGCCCTCACCGGATCGAAGTGCTGGGTACAGTGCTACATCACCCAGGCCTCCAGCTCCGCTTTTGACATGCACCGGGACGATCATGCCTTCGTGATCGTCCAATTGTTCGGCAGTAAGGAGTGGCGCCACTCTGCCGAGACGGTACACGCGCCCGAGGCCACGGTGTACTCGCCGGGGACCGTGTCTTTTTACCCCAAGGGAACCCCGCACGATGTCCACGGCCTCGGTGAAATCTCCATGCACCTCACCATCGCCTTTGAAGCATTCGACGGCCGGAAGTTCCAGGAACTTCCCGAGCAGAGCGCGGAATCATCGATCGTCCGCCGCCGCGGATCGGGGCTCCCCTACTCCATCAATACCGCTCTCATCAGCGAGGACACCCCGGCACGCCTAGCAGTGAGCCACGTCCCTGACAAAGCGGAAGATTCGGCAGCCCTCCACGTATGGTCCGGCGCGGGTAAACTCGCCGTCCCGGCAAAATTCGAAGCGCTCCTCCACCACCTGGCCAGGCAACCTGAACTAACGCCGACGCAGGCAGCAGAGTGGTCCGGCATCGGCCTTGAAGACATCATGAATCTTTGGACCTTCGGGTTCAAGAACGGTCTTCTCCACAACCCGGCGCAGTAATGCTGCCAAAGTTGCTGCAGACTGCCGAACCGTTCAGGGTCCACGGATTTCCCCGGCTCTTCTTTGCCACCTTCGTCTCAGGATTGGGCGGAGCCCTCGTCCCCATTGCCTTCGCCCTTGAGAGCCACCGGATCGAGCCCTCCGGCTGGGGACTTACTGTTGTGTTGCTCGCGCTGTGGTCCGGCCGGTTTGCCGGGATGTTCATCGTCCAGAGGAGCCGGCCCGCCCGCAATCCACTGCGAGTTATGATCTCCTCGGACCTCGTACGCTTCGCCGCGCAGGCCGGCCTGCTGGTCTGGCTGCTCATCACGGGAACCGGGGAAAGCCCGGGCGGGGCCATCACCGTCCTGTCCATCTCATCCGGGATCTACGGTGCTGCCCTGGCCTTTTTCCAGCCAGCACGGTTCACGGCAATTCCTCGCCTGATCCCGGTTGAGCACCGGGGCCAGGTCAACGCCTGGCTGTCCGTGCTCGGCGATGCCTTCGCCATCATCGGGCCGCTCTTGGGCTCGCTGATCTTCCTATCCTTGGGGTTCGAAGCCATCCTGCTGATCGACGCGGCCGGATTCCTACTGGGCATCGCCGTCCTCTCCGGCATACGCCTGTCCGCCGGTTCCCGCGTGCCGGCTACTTCCTCAGAGGTACCGTCCCCGGCCAAGCCGTCCAGTCCCAGCCTGCCACCAGGGATCAACATGGGGCTGCTGACATGGCTGTTCGTGGCTTTGACAATCGGATTTCTGGGAACCGCCGGTCCCACACTGGTGATTGAGCAGAACTCACCGGCAACCTGGGCCGTTACGGCGGCGTTCATGGCCGCCGGGTCTTTAGTCGGTTCTGCGTCATCCTTGATCGGAGTCCTGCGGGAAATACCGTGGAAGTACCTGCACCTGTTGTGCTGCGTGGGTATCGCAGGCCAGCTGCTCTGCTTCCTGCTTGTTCCTGTTCCAGCGCTGCTTTGGGCCGCAGGGTTCATTGGGGCTGCATTGACTACGGCATCCGGGATCCAATGGGACACGTTGGGCCAGTCCCTGGAGGCTGAGCTGGAAGTCCACGCATTTGCCGCGCGTGACCAGATCGTCAACACCGTGGGAGTCCCCGCAGGCATGTTGCTTTTCGGTGTTGCCGGTGCTTCCGGATCCACGCCGTTCATTGTGGTCGCCGTTGCGGGCACTGTGGCGCTAATGGGCCTGCTGATTGTCTTTACCCGGCAACCAGCTGCCGAGGAGGTTCATCCCGTCCCCGCGGGGTGAACCGCCTACCTACGCTTCCTGCTCATTTTGGTGGCCTGTTTCCACTGCTTCCGCTGTTCGGCCATGGCCGCGGGGTTGTTCCGCCGTTCCTGGAAGGACAGCTCGCGCTGAACTGCCAGCCAGCTCTCCAACCGCCGCGCCGGAATCTCCCCGGCAGCGACTGCAGCCGCAACTGCGCATCCGGCGATTCCGTCGTGCGTGCAGTCCCCGAACCGGCAGTTCCGGGCAACGCCTGCGACGTCCTCGAACGTATCCGCAATCCCTTCCTGGGTAGCCTTCAGCGACAAAGACCGGATCCCGGGAATGTCCAGCATGACGCCGCTGGGCCACATGAAGAACAGGCGCCTCGTGGTGGTGGTGTGGCGGCCTTGCCCATCGCGCCGGACCGCTGCCACCGCCGCGTCAGCTCCGTCGAGGGCGTTGAGAAGCGAGGTCTTCCCGGCCCCTGAAGCACCGAGCATAGTGGTGGTTCCATGCTGTATCAGGCCACGCAAGTGGTCCAACCCGCGCCCATCGGCGATGCTGCTAAGGACTACCTCGATTCCAGCGCTGACCGGCGCCACATAGTCCAGTAGTTCCTCGGGGTCCGCGCATAAGTCAGCCTTCGTCACAACTAATACCGGTGTTGCACCCGAGTCCCATGCCATGACCTGCATGCGTTCCACGGCCCTGAGGCTGGGCCGCGGAACGGCGGCAACAACTATCAGCACAACGTCGATGTTGGCCGCCAGTACTTGCGTCCGGTTGCCGTCCGGATCGGGGCGTTCCACCGCAGTCCTGCGCCCGGCCAAACCCAGGATTTTTCCGTCCCGGACCGCCGCCCAGTCTCCGGCTACAGGAGTTACGTCCAGGGCGGAACTGAACGTAACAGTCTCACTGGCCATATACCCGTCCACAAGTAACATCACGTCTGCATATCCCCCATGGACAATAACCACCCGGGCGATCCGGGCACCTTCATGCGCCAGGGCGAATGAGGTGTCGTCGCCAGGGGTCCAGCCAAGGCGTTCATGCTGATGTCCATGCGAGGGCTGAGGGTGTTGGGGGAGGTCTTCCGGCACGTGTCTTCCTTCGGCCTTTCAGCGGGGCCGGCAGACCGCAGGCGGGCCCCAGCCTTCGGACGTAGACCCAATCCTATCGGCATGGTCCGGAATCCTTGCTTCAACAACTGGGCGTTGGCGTCCTCCCCCCGGAAGCGACAAATGCGGGATGGTTGCCGCGGAGCTTGCGCCGGCTCCCCTTGACTACCCTGCCCCACCTTCCCTACACTTTTCATAAAGCAGAATCTAAATTCCACAAAGCGGAATCCCAAGGGAATGTGGGAACGGCCTCGTAAGCCGGAAGCAAGGGAAGATAGATCAAAGCCCCTCCCCTGGAAGGACCTACGATGACGTACACAGTGAACTGCTCCATCCTCCTCACGGAGCTGCCCCTGCTCGAGCGCCCCGCCGCCGCAAAGGCAGCAGGCTTCGATGCTGTTGAGTTCTGGTGGCCCTTCGAGACGTCCGTCCCGGCGGACAGCGAGATCACCAAGTTCGAGAACGCCATCACGGACGCCGGTGTCCAGCTCACGGGCCTGAACTTCAACGCCGGCAACATGCCCGGCGGCGACCGCGGTTTGGTTTCCTGGAAGGGACGCTGCTCCGAGTTCAAGGACAACGTCGACGTCGTGGCCGGCATCGGCGAACGTTTGGGCTGCAAGGCCTTCAACGCCCTCTACGGCAACCGGCAGGACGAATTCACCCCCGAAGAGCAGGACGAACTCGCCGCCAAGAACCTGGCGGCAGCAGCCGAAGGCGTCGCCCGCATCGGCGGCACCGTCCTCCTCGAACCCGTCAGCGGCGCACCCAAGTACCCGCTCCTCACCGCCGACGACGCACTCAAGGTCATCGCCCGCGTCAAGGAAGAGGCCGGCGCAGAGAACATCAAGCTCCTCGCCGACTTCTACCACCTGGCAGTCAACGGCGATGACGTCCAGGCCGTCATCGAGAACCACGCCAAGGACTTCGGCCATATCCAGATCGCCGACAACCCGGGCCGCGGCGCCCCCGGCACCGGCACCCTCCCGCTCGGCGAATGGATCGCCCGCAGCCGCGAACTCGGCTACGAAGGCTACATCGGCCTCGAGTACAAGGAACCGCAGGAAACGGCCTTCAGCTGGGCCATCCGCGAGCGCGTTTCCAACTGACCCCTCCCGCCGAACACATACAGACTTCAGAAAGAGAACCATCATGAGCAACGTTGCAGTTATCGGACTCGGAATCATGGGCCTGCCCATGGCCATCAACCTGGTCAAGGCCGGCCACACCGTCACCGGCTTCAACCGCAGCCAGGACAAGATCGACAAGCTGGTCTCCGAAGGCGGCAAGGGTGCCGCGAGTATCGCTGACGCGGTCAAGGATGCCGACATGGTCATCACCATGGTGCCGGACTCCCCCGACGTTGAGGGCGTAGTCAGCGGCAAGGACGGCGTCTTCGCCAACGCCAAGCAGGGGACCCTGTGGATCGATGCCTCCAGCATCCGCCCCGACGTCGCGGTCCGCCTCTCGGAAGAAGCCCGCGAAGCCGGCATCCGCCCCCTCGACGCCCCGGTATCCGGCGGCGAACAGGGTGCCATTGACGCCGTCCTGTCCATCATGGTCGGCGGCGACAAGGCAGACTTCGACGACGCCCAGGACGTCCTGAACGCCGTCGGCAAGACCATCGTCCACGTTGGTCCCTCCGGCTCCGGCCAGACGGTCAAGGCTGCCAACCAGCTGATCGTCGCCGTCAACATCGAGGTCCTCGGCGAAGCCGTCGCCTTCCTCGAGGCCTACGGCGTGGACACCGACGCCGCCCTCAAGGTCCTCGGCGGTGGCCTGGCCGGCTCCAAGGTCCTGGAACAGAAGGGCCAGAAGATGCTGGACCGCAACTTCGACCCCGGCTTCCGCCTGGCCCTGCACCACAAGGACCTGGGCATCGTTACCTCCGCCGCCCGCGAAGCAAACGTCGCCATCCCGCTCGGCGCCGTCGTCGCCCAGCTCGTCGCCGCCACCGTCAACCAGGGTGACGGCGCACTGGACCACTCCGGACTCTTCAAGCAGGTCCTGCAGCTCAGCGGCAGGAAATAGGGCAGGCACACAGCCGCCTAAGACACACAGCAGGGAACCCGCCGTCGTGAATTACGACGGCGGTTCCCTCACCACACCCAAAAACAGACTTTCAAGCTTTCAAGGAGCACCCCATGAGCAAGATGCGTACCGTTGATGCAGCGGTGGCCATCCTGGAAAAGGAAGGCGCCATCGAGGCGTTCGGCCTGCCAGGCGCTGCCATCAACCCCTTCTACTCCGCAATGCGCGCCCACGGCGGCATCCGCCACACCCTGGCCCGCCACGTTGAAGGCGCCAGCCACATGGCCGACGGCTTCTCCCGCGCCAAGGACGGCAACATCGGCATCTGCATCGGCACCTCCGGCCCCGCCGGCACCGACATGATCACCGGCCTCTACGCGGCGTGGGCCGATTCCATCCCCATGCTCTGCATCACCGGCCAGGCCCCCGTGGCCAAGCTGCACAAGGAAGACTTCCAGGCCGTGGACATCGAGTCCATCGCCAAGCCCGTCACCAAGATGGCCATGACCATCCTGGAGCCCGGCCAGGTTCCCGGCGCCTTCCAGAAGGCCTTCCAGCTGATGCGCTCCGGCCGCCCCGGCCCCGTGCTGCTGGACCTGCCCATCGACGTGCAGATGGCAGAAATCGAATTCGACATCGACACCTACGAGCCACTCCCCGTCGAGAAGCCCAAGGCTTCGCGCAAGCAGCTGGAGAAGGCCCTGGACATGCTGCTCGCCGCCAAGCACCCGCTGATCGTGGCCGGCGGCGGCATCATCAACGCAGGCGCCTCCGCGCAACTGGTGGAGCTGGCCGAGACCCTCAACGTTCCGGTCATCCCCACCCTGATGGGCTGGGGCACCATCCCGGACGACCACCAGCTGATGGCCGGCATGGTGGGCCTGCAGACCTCGCACCGCTACGGCAACGAGAACTACCTGCAGAGCGACTTCGTGATCGGCATCGGCAACCGCTGGGCCAACCGCCACACCGGCGGACTGGAGACCTACACGGCCGGCCGCAAGTTCGTGCACATCGACATCGAGCCCACGCAGATCGGCCGCGTGTTCTCGCCGGACCTGGGCATCGCGTCCGACGCCGGCGCGGCGCTGGCAGGGCTGGTTGAGCTCGCCCAGGAGCGCAAGGCGGCAGGGTCCCTGCCGGACTACAGCGCCTGGGTTGCCGAGTGCGCGGACCGCAAGGCCTCCCTGCACCGCAAGACGCACTTCGAGAACATCCCCATCAAGCCGCAGCGCGTGTACGAGGAGATGAACAAGTCCTTCGGCCGCGACACCACCTACGTGTCCACCATCGGCCTGTCCCAGATCGCCGGCGCACAGATGCTGCACGTGTTCGGCCCCCGCAAGTGGATCAACGCCGGCCAGGCAGGTCCCCTGGGCTGGACCGCCCCGGCAGCCCTCGGCGTCGCCCGCTCCAATCCGGACCAGACCGTGGTGGCCCTCTCCGGCGACTACGACTTCCAGTTCATGATCGAGGAACTGGCCGTGGGCGCGCAGTTCAACCTGCCCTACATCCACGTGGTGGTGAACAACTCCTACCTGGGCCTGATCCGCCAGTCCCAGCGCGGCTTCAACATGGAACAGAACGTGTCCCTGGCGTTCGAAAACATCAACAGCGCGCACCTGTCCGAGGACACCCGCGGCTACGGCGTTGACCACCTGAAGGTGGCCGAGGGCCTGGGCTGCAAGGCCGTCCGCGTGGAAGACCCCAGCGACCTGGCCGCCGCGTTCGACAAGGCCAAGGCGCTGATGGGTGAGTTCCAGGTTCCCGTGGTGGTGGAAGTGATCCTGGAAAAGGTCACCAACATCTCCATGGGCGTGGAAATCAACGCCGTGAACGAGTTCGAGGAACTGGCCGAAACCGCAGCCGACGCCCCCACCGCCATCCTGGCCCTGCAGGCATAACCATGCGCGTGGTTATCGCCCCGGACAAGTTCAAGGGATCGCTGTCCGCCCCGGAGGTGTGCAGCCACCTGGAAAAGGGCCTGCAGCGCGGCGCGGGCGGCAATCTTGACGTCGTCCGGATTCCGGTGGCCGACGGCGGCGAGGGCACCCTCGATGCCGCCGTCGGCTCCGGTTTCACCCGCCGCACGGCAACGGTGAGCGGCCCCACCGGGCAGCCGGTGGAAGCGGACTACGCGGTCCGCGGGCACGAGGCCGTCATCGAAATGGCCGCCGCCTCCGGGCTCGCCCTGGTGCCAAGCGTCCAGAAGGGCGGACGGCCCACCCCGGCCGAGGCCACCACGGCCAGCAGCCTGGGCACCGGCCAGCTCATCCGCGCAGCGCTCGACGCCGGCTGCCGGAGGATCGTGCTCGGCGTGGGCGGCAGTGCCAATACCGACGGCGGTGCGGGGCTCCTGCAGGGGCTCGGCGCCAGGTTCCTGGACAACAGGAACAACGAACTCCCACCGGGCGGGGCTGCGCTGGCTAACCTGCACAGCATCGACTTCACCGATTTCGAACCCCGCCTGGTGGACACCCGGTTTGTGCTGGCATCCGATGTGGACAACCCGCTGCTGGGCGCCCAGGGCGCCGCGGCGGTGTTCGGTCCACAGAAGGGCGCCACACCCCAAGACGTCGGCATGCTCGACGCCGCCCTGGCCAGGTTTGTCGAAGTCCTGGCCAGGGAAATCGGATTCCGCGCCGTCAAGGCTGCCGAGGCTCCCGGAGCCGGGGCAGCCGGCGGCGTGGGCTACGCCGCCATCGCCGCACTGGCCGCAACGCGGCGGCCGGGCATCGACGTCGTCCTCGAATTCACCGGACTGGCGGACCGCCTGGGCGGCGCCGACCTGGTGATCACCGGAGAAGGCAGCCTGGACGAACAAAGCCTGCTGGGCAAAACCCCCATGGGTGTTGCCCGCGCGGCCGCGGCGCAGGGCGTTCCGGTTATCGCCGTCTGCGGCCGGACCACCCTGGACCAGGGCCAGGCGGCGGCCGCCGGATTCGAGGACGTCTACGCTTTGACGGCGCTCGAAACCGATGTAAACAAGTGCATAGCAGAGGCCGGACCCCTGCTGGAGCAGCTGGGCACCCAAATCAGTGCGGGGCTGGCGGCCAACAGGCCTGCCGCCGCAAGTACCAAGGAGGACCTCCGTGTCTGAAGAACGTTTTGACCTCGTCATCCGGGGCCAGCGCATCCTGACCACCGCCGGCATCGCGCCGCGCGAGGTAGGTGTCCGCAACGGCAGGATCGTGGCCATCGAACCGCTGGGCAACGGCCTGGCCGGCGCCGAAGTCATCGATCTGGCCGACGATGAAACCCTGCTCCCCGGCCTGGTGGACACCCACGTCCACGTCAACGAACCCGGCCGCACTGAGTGGGAGGGCTTCGCCTCCGCCACCCGCGCAGCCGCGGCCGGCGGCGTGACCACCATCATCGACATGCCGCTGAACTCCGTCCCGCCCACCACCACGGTGGAGAACCTCAAGCTCAAGCGCGAGGTAGCCGAGGACCAGGCCTTCATCGACGTCGGCTTCTGGGGCGGCGCCATCCCGGGCAACAAGGCAGACCTGCGTCCCCTGCACGACGAAGGCGTGTTCGGATTCAAGTGCTTCCTGCTGCACTCCGGCGTGGACGAGTTCCCGCACCTGGACGCGGATGAGATGGAAGAGGACATGGCCGAGCTGAAGGCCTTCGACTCGCTCATGATCGTCCACGCCGAGGACTCCCACGCCATCGACCGCGCACCCCACCCGGGCGGGGACCACTACGAAACCTTCCTGGCCTCCCGCCCCCGCGGCGCCGAGAACAAGGCTATCGCCGAGGTCATCGAACGGGCCCGCTGGACCGGTGCGCGTGCGCACATCCTGCACCTGTCGTCGTCGGACGCCCTGCCCATGATTGCCTCCGCCAAGCGTGACGGCGTGAAGCTCACCGTGGAAACCTGCCCGCACTACCTCACGCTGATGGCGGAGGAAATCCCGGACGGTGCCACCGCCTACAAGTGCTGCCCGCCCATCCGCGAAGCGTCCAACCGCGAGCTGCTGTGGCAGGGCCTGCAGGACGGCACCATCGACTGCATCGTTTCGGACCACTCCCCCTCCACCTTGGATCTCAAGGACTTGGAAAACGGCGACTTCGCCGTGGCCTGGGGCGGCGTCTCGTCACTGCAGCTGGGCCTGTCCCTGATCTGGACCGAAGCCCGCCACCGCGGCATCCCGCTGGAACAGGTGGTGTCCTGGATGGCAGAGAAGCCCGCCAACCTGGCCCGGCTCACCAACAAGGGACAGCTGGCGCTGGGCTACGACGCCGACTTCTCCATCTTCGCGCCGGACGAGGCCTTCGTGGTGGACGTCTCCAAGCTCAAGCACAAGAACCCCATCACCCCCTACGACGGCAAAGCGCTGTCAGGCGTGGTGCGCAAGACCTACCTCCGCGGCGCCGTAGTGGACGGCCAGACCCCTACGGGCAAGCTGATCCGCCGCGGCGGCGTATAAGGGCGCGCCATGGCAGTGGAAGCCCATCATCCACGGACGGCGGCCCCATACCAGGTTCCGCACCGGCCTCCAGCCAGGCGGGCCACGGCCCACGGGCTGGCCGTGTGGGTGGTTCCTGCCGAAGGAACCACCCCGGAACTCCTGCAGCACGCCGCCCAAATGGTCCTTGCAAGGGCCCTCGAAACTGCTCCGGAGGCGGAAGTCCATTGGCCTGCCGCCGGAGCCCCCACGTCCGCCGCGGAGGAAGCAAAAGATGACTCCTCCCGCGCTTCCTCCGCGGCGGAGAACCCCGACGCAACTGATGCCGACGGCGGCACCCGCCTGCCGCCGTCGGCCGGCCCCGTCAGCCGCGTCGCCGTGGACCTTGCCGCCGACACCGTCCTGCTGGACGGCCGCCCGGTGGCGCTGACCGGCGTCGAGTACAAGGTGCTCCGGTACCTGGTGACCCACCTGTCCCGCACGGTGGGCCGCGAGGAGCTGCAGGAGTTCCTGGAATCGCTGGATTTCCCCGGCGCCACCGCCCGCTCCATCGACGTGTACGTGGGCAGGATCCGCAAAAAACTGGGCAACGCCCGCCATGCCGTAGCTACCGTACGCGGCGGCGGATACCAGTTTGTTCCCGGCCCCCACGCGGCGGTTCGGGGTCCTGCGGAATACTGCATATGACGCGCTGGTTTGTATCAGTAAGCGGCAACCCGCTTCACTTGATGTTTGGCCATCACTGACCGAGTCTTACAAAGGAACGCCATGAGCCCCACCCTGACCACCAAGCTTCAGCCCGGCACCCCGGCTCCTGATTTCACCCTCCGGGACGCCCAGGGCCGGGAAACCTCCTTGGCCGATTACCGTGGCAAGAACGTCATCGTGTACTTCTACCCCAAGGCCGCAACCCCCGGTTGCACCACCGAAGCCTGCGACTTCCGCGACAGCCTTGCCTCCCTCCAGGGCAAGGGCTACGAAGTTGTCGGCATCTCCCCCGACGCCCAGGAAGCCCTGGCCGGCTTCAGCGGCGACTTCTCCCTGACCTTCCCGCTGCTCTCCGACCCCGACCACACGATTGCCCTGGCCTACGGCGCCTGGGGCGAAAAGCTGGTCAACGGCGAAATCCACGAAGGGATTGTCCGCTCCACGGTTGTGGTGGACCCCGCAGGCAACGTCACCCTGGCCCAGTACCAGGTCCAGGCCGACGGCCACGTCGCCCGCCTCAAGGAAGCCCTGGGAGTCTAAGCCCGCCGTCACTTCCTGCAGCTTTTTCCGGACGCCCCGGCACACAGTGCTGGGGCGTCCGGCATTTAACCTGCGGTCTGTGCCGCAACCTGCGCGTACGAGGCCGACACCCGGCGGTAGACCGGGGTGAAGAATGCCAGCAGCGCTGCCGCGATCATGATGATGCCGGCCACCAGGAACACCAGGGCGATCCCGCGGGAGGTGCCCTCACCCAGCAGCGGCGCCAGGGCGGTGGCGCCGTCCGCCGACCGTGCGTAAGGGATGATCCAAAACTGGGCAATGGGTGCGATGACGAACGCTGTCACCGGTGCCGCAGCGGATTCGAATGCCATGGCGAAGCCAAAGACGCGGCCCTGCCGTTCCAGCGGCACCACCCGCTGGATGACGGTCTGCTCGGCCGCCTCCACGAACGGGACCAGCAGCAGGTACAGCCAGATACCCAGGATGTAGAGCCACGCCCACTCCCGCAGCGTGAAGACCGCACCGAGCACACCCATGACCGCCACCGCCGCCAGCAGGGTGCGCAACGGGTTGTCCCCGAGCCCGAACCTGCCGATCAGCGCACCGCCGATGATGAATCCCGTGGAACCAACAGCAAAAACGGCGCCCCACATCTCCACCGAAAACATCTCCAGCCCGTACGGGTCCATCAGGGCCATATAGACACCGCCGATGAAATTGTTGAACGTGGAAAACACGATCAGCGCGAACAGCCCCGAAATGGCCAGCACCGCCGCGAAAGAGCCGCGCAGGTCGAACCCACCGTGGGCGTCCGTCGCCGCTGCCCGCACCTCCTCGGGCATCCGCAGGGTCAACAGGTGCGCCGCGGCCAGCGCCGTGAGCACCAGCGCCACGGCGATGGTCCAGCCCATGCCCAGCAGTCCGACGGACAGTCCGGAGAGCAGGGAGGTGACGATGAACATCAGCCCCTGCACCATTCCCACCAGGCCGTTGGCGTTGGCGCGGCGTTCCGGTTCGATGAGGATGGTGACGGTGGTGGACAAGGCGATGTTCCGCAGGTTTTCCACCACGGCGCCAATCAGGATGATCAGGGTGAACACCCAGAACCACGGCTGCCCCAGATCCAGCAACGATGCCGCAGGCGTCAGCAGGAACATCACCCCGGACAGCACGAACATCACCAGGGTGAATCCGGCGGCGAATCGCATCACTGCCAGCTTGCGGTAACGGTCCACTAAAGTGCCGAAGCTGATGCTGGACAGCGCAATCAGCAGCATGTACGCACCGCCCACCACGCCGGTGGCGATCACGTTGCGCGTCTCCAGGTAGAGCCAGAAAGTCAGGGCGAACCACAGGTAGCTGGTGGTGATGTTCGCCAGGGCGGTGTTGACCAGGATTCCGGCAAAGGTGCGGGAACGCTGGGCCGGGGTTCGCGGTGAGGTGCCGACGGCATCGGTATCCGCAGCGGCATTGCCCGGTTCCTGCTGGGTCATGCGTCCCAGTGTAGTGAGGGGCAACAGGAGCCAACAGGGTGGAAACTAGGCTGGTCAGGCGTTCAACTCCCAACCCATTGAGGAAAGGACCGGCATGGACAATGTGACGGAGAAGGAACCGCCGGAAGACGGGACGGATGCACGCCTCCGTCTGCTGCTGGACTCGGTCTTTGGAACAGGCCCCGACGCCACCTTGGAACTCACCGTGGTGGTTGACGGTGCCGTCATTTCGGGATCGGTGGTGTCGGAGCATGCGTGGACCCAGCGGCAGAATGACCAGGTACGGATCGGCAGCTGGGCCATCGCCGGGATCCTCGATTCCTGGGAAGCCGGGGCGGATGCAGCCAGTACGGCAGACCAGCCACGGTACATCCATTTCCTGGGACCCGTCCTGCTTTCCGGAGGTGTCAGGGTGCCGCTCCAGGCAACCAGGGTGGATGTCCGCAGGGTGGCGGCATGGAGCATCGGCAGGATGCCGGAAGACTAGGATGGCCGCATGGCGATTGAGGTGCGCCCGGCGACGAACTTCGAGGACGTAAAGGCACTGGTGGGGCCCAAACGGCCTGATGCCACGGTCTGCTGGTGCCTGAGCTACCGGATCCCTTCCAAAGAGAACGTTGCCCTGCGGGGCGAAGAGCGCGGAGAACTGGTCAGGCAGGTGGTTGCCCAGGACCCACCGCCCGGAGTTTTGGCGTACGACGGCGGCGAGCCGGTTGGGTGGGCAGCCGTCCACCCGCGGGCGGACACCAGTTTCGCCCGCAACCGAAAAATCCCGCACGTCGATGCCCGGGACGCCTGGTCGGTCTGGTGCCTCCGGGTACGCCCCGGCCACCGCGGGAAGGGAATCTCGCACCATCTCCTGGCCGGCGCCGTCGAGATGGCACGGGCCTACGGGGCGCCCGTAGTCGAGGGCTATCCGGTGGACAACGCCGGCAGCAAAGTGGACCTCACCATGGCCTACGTGGGCACCCGCAAGCTGTTCGAGGACGCCGGCTTCACCAAAGCCGCGGACACCACCTCGGTGCTCAACGGGTTCCCCCGGGTCCTGATGCGGGTGGAGTTGGCGTAGGCGCGGGCTTCAAAGGTGCCCGGACCTATTTCCGCCGCCAGTACTTGCCCCAATCAACTTCCATGGCCCACAACGCAAGCAGCATCGCGTCCATGGTCATGAGTCCCGCCATCAGGTACGACCAGCCCAGCAACAAACTCACAGCAATCTCCTGACTATCCCCCAGCCAATCGATTGCTGCTAAGTGTGGCACCTACAGGGCTGCGAAGGAATGCCCTCCACCCGCAGTCTTTAAAAGGGCCTCAAGCCTGTGGTGCGTCTCGGTCTCCAGCTTGAGCCGGTGGGTAAGCCTTTCCACCTGCCTGGACATGTCCTCCCCCACCTGCAGCCGGTCCCCCGGCCAGCTGGATACTTCCCGGGATTCGGCGAGCGCGTGCTCCAGATCCCTGGCAGCAGCCCGTACTTTGCGTGAGTGGAAGTAGAGGCGAAGCAATGCTTTGGCTTTGTCCGCTCCCTTCCTCTTCGTCTGTTCCATTTGGCTTCCCCGCCTTCCGCAAGCCGTACAGCCTCCGTGCGGTTCGTCGTCGTGCGCTGTTGTGGAAGCTGCTGGTCCCTTCGAGTGTGACCGCTGGACCTCAACGTCCCGGCAAGCAGATGCCAAGATTCCCGCAAGATCTGCTGAGTGCCCCACCGGCAACAAGGGCGGGGATGCGGCGATGACGCCGCTGTCAGGCAAGTCACCGGAAACTGTGAAGCATAAGACATGCCCCATGCGCCTTAATACGGTAGAAGTAGAGCTATGGTCTCTCCCTCCGAATCCCGCCGTGCGGTGGTCATCGAAGATGATCCGGACATCCGCGGACTCTTGGTCCGCGTCCTGGTCAAGCAGGGCTTCGACGTCACCCAGGCCGGCGCCGGGCTGCCCGGAGTGGAGGAAGTCCGCCGCACAAAACCGGACCTGGTGACGCTGGACCTCAACCTGCCGGACCTCGACGGGCTGGAGGTGTGCAAGCTCCTGCGCGAATTCTCGGACGCGTTCATCGTGATGCTCACTGCCCGCGCGGACGAACTGGATAAGCTCACCGGCCTGGACAATGGCGCCGACGAATACATCAGCAAGCCGTTCAGCCCCCGGGAACTGCAGTCACGGATCAACGCCCTGTTCCGCCGCCGGCCGTCCCCGGCAGCGGCCTCCGCCGCACGCAGCGAGCTGGAGCGCGCCACGGAGGTGCAGCAAAGCCTGCTGCCCAAGGAGGATATCCGGGTGGACGGCTACGACGTTGCCGGCCTTTTCCGCCCGTCCCGCAGCGTGGGCGGGGACTTTTATGACTGGTACCAGACGCCGGACGGGCTCCACCTGACGTTCGCCGATGCCATGGGCAAGGGAATGGGCGCGGCGCTGATCGCGGCCACGGTCCGCGCAGTGATGCGCTCCACCGGCCTGCGGCAGGACCTGGACGCAGGGTTCGCTTCCGCCAGCAAGGCGATCGCCAGCGACCTGGACTCCTCCAACTCCTTCGTCACCTTGTTCCACGCCCGGCTTGATGCAGCGTCCGGCAAGGTCAGCTATGTCGACGCCGGTCACGGACTTGCGCTGCACGTCCAGCCGGCAGGTCCCGCGGACAGGCTCCCCACGGGAGGACCTCCGGTGGGTGCCTGGCCCGGAACGCAGTGGCCGCAGGCAGAGCTGGAGCTTGCGCCGGGCGATTCCTTGGTGGTGGTCAGCGACGGCGTGCTGGACGTGTTTGACTCGGTGGAGGACTTCACGGACGCCGTGCAGTTGGCAACGCAGTCTGCAGGGTCGGCCAATGAGGCCAGCAACTCCATCATGGCGCTCGCACCGGCGGAAACCGCCGAAGACGACGTCACTGTGGTTGTGGTCCGCCGGCTCCCCCTGGAGGTGGCAGCATGACCCGCTTCTGGACCCGCGTGGTGGTGGTCCTCACCGTCCTGACCGGCCTGAACTACATCGCTTGGCGGTGGGCGGCGTCCCTCAACTGGGATGCCTGGTGGATCGCGCTCCCCCTGGTGGTGGCCGAAACCTACAGCCTGATCGACGTCATGCTCTTCGGCATGACGGTATGGAAGCTGAAGATCCGCAAGGGCGCTCCGGAGCCGCCGTCCGACGCCACCGTGGACGTCTTCATAACCACCTACAACGAGGACCTGGACATGGTCCTCACCACCGCGCGGGCGGCGCAGAAGATCCGGCACCCGCACAGCACCTGGATCCTGGACGACGGTGCCCGGCCCGAGCTCAGGGCCCTGTGCGAACAGCACGGCCTGGGGTACGTCACGCGCAGCGAGGACTGGACCAAGGACCTCCCCCGGCACGCCAAGGCCGGCAACCTCAACAACGCCCTCATGGTGACCCACGGCGAGTTCCTGTTGATCCTGGACGCGGACCAGATCCCGGAGCCGGACATCCTGGAAAAGACCCTGGGCTACTTCAACAACCGCCGCGTTGCCCTGGTCCAGACGCCCCAGTACTTCAGCAACGTCCCCGCCTCCGATCCGCTCGGCAGCCAGGCACCGCTGTTCTACGGCCCCATCCAGCAGGGCAAAGACGGCTGGAACGCCGCCTTCTTCTGCGGCTCCAACGCCATCCTGCGCCGCGAGGCCCTGATGCAGCTGGGCCTGGTGGGCTACGTCAAGGAAACAGAGAAGAGCATCCGCCGCGCGTTGGCCGCCTCCCGCGCCGCCATCAAGCAGGCCCGGAAATCGGCTGACGTGGAGTCACCCCTGGTGGCGGAGGTCCTGGACGAGGTGGAGGCCGCCACCCGCGAAGCCCAGGAGGAAGTGGACGCCGGCCGCCCCCTTAGCGAGGTCACGTACCGGGTCCGCCGCCGCGTGGACGCTGCCGTGCAGACCCTGGTCCAGGCCGACGTCGCAGCCCTGCAGGCCGACCTCGAGGAAATCGCCGCGATGGAACTGGCCCACGTGGGCGAGTCCGGCGTTCCGGTGGTGGCGGACGACGCCGTCCAGCGCATGTCCGCCCGCGACTGGTCCCCGCTGGGCGCCCTGGAATCCGTCCAGGCCGTCCTTGACGCGCTGACCGTGGAACGCAGCAACGAGGCCCAGCCGGTCATGCCGCTGGCCACCATTTCCGTCACCGAGGACATGGCCACCGCCATGCGCATGCACGCCATGGGCTGGGAGAGCGTCTACCACCACGAGATCCTGGCCTACGGGCTGGCCCCGGAGGACCTGAAGACCATGCTCACCCAGCGCCTCCGCTGGGCCCAGGGCACCATCCAGGTGCTCCTGCGGGAGAACCCCCTGGTGCAGAAGGGCCTCAAGCTGGGCCAGCGCCTGATGTACTTCGCCACCATGTGGACCTACCTCAGCGGATTCGCGGCGGTCATCTACTTCGCTGCCCCCATCATCTACCTGCTGCTGGGCATCCTTCCCGTCAGCAGCCTGAGCTGGGACTTCTTCATCCGGTTTATCCCGTTCATGGTGGTCAACCAGCTCCTGTTCGCCGTGGCCGGCCGGGGCATCCCCACCTGGCGCGGGCAGCAGTACAGCCTTGCGCTGTTCCCCACCTGGATCAAGGCATGCACGACGGCGGCCCGCAACGTCTGGTTCGGCCGTCCCCTTGGGTTTGCCGTCACCCCCAAGGCACGCCAAAGCGGCGGACCCAGCTGGAGCCTCATCCGGCCCCAGATCGTGGTGTCCGTCCTGCTGGCCGTGGCCGCCGTCGTCGGAATCATCCGCCTGGCCACCGGACTGGCCGAGCCGTTGGGCACCTTGGTCAACGTTGTCTGGGTGGTCTTTGACCTGGTGGTCATGAGCATCCTGGTCCGCGCCGTGCTCTACAAGGGGTACGAGCCGGCCCCAGAACCTGCAAACAGAGAGGAATCCTGATGGAGTTCAGTTACGAGGTCAAAGATTCGTACGCGGAGGTCAAGGCGGACGGGCGGCTCAACATGGTCTCCGCGCCCAAGCTGCGCGAGTTCGTCACCGACGTCATCGCCGGCGGATCCAACCGGATCGTGGTCAACCTGGAGCATACGGCTTTCATGGACTCCTCCGGCCTGGGCGCGCTGATCGGCTGCCTCAAGGCCGCCCGCCAGGCCGGCGGTGACCTGCGCATCGCCGCCGTGCAGCCGCAGGTGAACATGGTCCTGAAGCTGACCAGCATGGACAAGGTCCTCACCGCCTACCCCACGGCCGAGGAGGCGTTCAGCAATGACTGAGGTGCTTGCTTCACGCAGCTTCCGCGGACCAGCTGCGGAGGACGCCATCGAGGCGGTCCACAACGACCTCGACAGCCTCTGGCTGGACGTCCCGTTCGTGAATGACATGGACCAGATGACGTTCACGACGGCCGTCATAGAGTCCGCGTCCAACATCGTCCAGCATGCGCAGCCGGCCGGGGACCGTGAAGTGGAGCTGGGTGTGGAGACCACGGTGCAGCCTGCCCTGCTGCAGGCGCGGGTCAGCGCCTATTACGCCAAGCCGCCGTTCGGCCCCATGGAGGCCTCCATTCCCGGGGACGACGCCGAGTCCGGACGCGGCCTGGCCCTGATCGAGGCGCTGGTGACCACGGTGACGTTCGAGCGCCAGGACGGAACCAACACGTGGGTGCTTTCCAGGACGTCGTCGGAGGACTGAGTCGTCACCGTCACCGCTTGACAGGGCACCGCAGCTGATCTTGAATATTACGTATGCTGAAATAACAGTTCCATGATGCGGAAGCTTGCTCGCTGCAGGCGCCGGGCAGTCCGGCATCCGCATAGCCGTCACCATGGATGCCAGCATGACACCAAGGATTACGACCAGCATGAAGCTTGCCGAATTCAACAGCGCGGATCCCACCGCGGCCAAGGCCACGCTCCGGCCGTGCATCGACATCAGCCGCTGGGTGGAGGCTGTGGCCGGGGCACGCCCCTTCGCCGGCCGGGACGAGCTCCTTGAGTTCGCCGCCCGGGCCGCCAACCCCTTCACCCCCGCCGAGGTCGAAGCCGCCATGGCGCACCATCCCCGAATCGGAGAGCGCCCGACGGCCGCCAGCACCGAAGCGTCGATGTCCCGTTCCGAGCAGGCCGGCGTCGACCCTGCAGACGCCGGGGCCGCAGAGGCCCTGGCCCGCGGGAACCGGGAGTACGAGGAGAAGTTCGGCCGCGTCTTCCTGATCCGGGCCGCCGGACGTACCGCACCGGAAATCCTGGCGGCGCTGAACCAGCGGCTCACCAACTCCCCCGAAGAAGAAGACACCATTGTGGCGCAGCAGCTGCGCGAAATCGCCGTACTGCGGCTCGAAGGACTGATCAGCGAATGAGCGTTTCCCACGTCACCACCCACATCCTTGACACCGGCGCGGGGCGCCCGGCGGCGGGTGTCGCCGTCGTCCTTTCAAAGAACGACGGCGGCACCTGGCGCGAGCTGGCAGCGTCCAGCACCGACGCGGACGGCCGCGCGAAGGACCTGGGGCCGGAGCAGCTGGAACCCGGGCACTACAAGCTGAACTTCGCCACGGGCAAGTACTACGCGGACCTGCAGACGCAGACGTTCTTCCCGGAAGTGGACCTGGTTTTCGAGGTCACCGGCCCCGAGCATTACCACGTCCCCCTGCTCCTGAGCCCGTTCGCGTACTCCACCTACCGGGGGAGCTAACCGACCGCTTCGGGGCCTCCAGGGCATCGACCGGCACCGCCTGATGTCACGGCCGTCACAATTCCCGGCATAGGATCAGGAAGTATGGCTCCTAAAAATGAACCCGAATCCGATACCGACGCCGAAGGCGGCCAGTCCGGCGGGGTCCAGTCCGTGGAGCGTGCGCTGACCGTCCTGGAGATCCTGGCCCGGGAGGGCCATGCCGGCGTAAGCGAGATTGCCGAGGAGATGGGCATCCACAAGTCCACGGTCTCCCGCCTGATGGGCTCGCTGGTCACCCGCGAGATGGTCCACCAAAACAGCGAGCGCGGCAAGTACCAGCTCGGTTTTGGCATCCTGAGGCTGGCCAGTTCCATTCCCGGCCGGCTAAGCCTGGTCCACGAGGCACGTCCTGTCCTGGAAAGCCTTGCCGAGGAATTCAAGGAAACGGTCAACCTTGCCGTCCTGCGCTCAAACTACGCGGTGAACGTGGACCAGGCCATGGGCCCCTCCACCCTGGCCACCTACGACTGGGTGGGAAGCCTGACGCCGCTGCATGCCACGTCCAGCGGAAAGGTGCTGCTGGCGGCGCTGGAGGCGGACGACCGGGACCGGATCCTGAAGGAGACAGGCCTGACTGCCCGCACCGCCCGCACCATCACCTCCCGCAAGGAGCTGGACGCCCAACTGCTTGAGGTTGCGGCGAAGGGCTACGCGGTGGTGCGGGAGGAGTTCGAAATCGGCCTGAATGCCGTGGCCGTTCCCGTCTACAACCACCAGGGCATCGTGATCGGCGCCCTCAGCATCTCCGGCCCGGCTTTCCGGTTCGACCCCGAGAAGATCCCGGGACTGCTCGAAACCCTCAAGGAAGCGGGGCTCAAAGTCAGCGCCAACATGGGCTACCACAGGCGTTAACACGAAACGATGCCGGAGTCGACGGACCGCCTTAGGACCTGCAGCAACGCCGGCGCAGGGGAGAGCTAAACCCAGATCTGGTAGCCGGAGGACTTGTCGAAGATACGCCGGGTACTGATGCCCTCCGCCGCTATCCAGAGCACCGAGCCGTCCTCTGCAGCCTGGTCCACCACCCCGCAGGCCACATGCTCCCCGTGCAGCCACACTTCGACGCTGCGGCCGGGCAGGCGCGCCCAGTCGGCACGGAGGCCGAGGGCCTTTTTCAATGTGCCGCCGCCCTGGCCATCTTGTCCGAGGTCGTTGACATCACCTGGGGCTTCAAGGGTTGCCTGGAAGTTCACTGCTCACTCCGATCACCGGCACCTTC
The DNA here is from genome assembly GCF_030323865.1 of Pseudarthrobacter defluvii. NCBI lineage: Bacteria > Bacillati > Actinomycetota > Actinomycetes > Micrococcales > Micrococcaceae > Pseudarthrobacter > Pseudarthrobacter defluvii. The sequence continues at coordinate 3,682,853 of NZ_CP066362.1, forward strand.
GCCGCTCGATTCCATCCCTGATATTTGATTGATATATCAATCTGGTTTCCGAGTATGGTCCAGGTCACAATCCAATGTCAACAGCGGCGCCGGCGCGGGTGGCCCTAGGCCTTGAAAAGCGTCTCCCGGACCGCACTTTCGAATCCGCTCACGTGGACTCGGGCAAGCTCCGCGGCCCGCTCCTCATCCCCGTCGATAACGGCGCGGAGCAAATCGAGGTGTTCATGCACGTGGCGGGACAGGTCCGGCAGCCGGTCGATCACCATGCACCAGATGCGCGTTGCCAAGTTGTCGTAGCGGATCAGGATGTCTTCGAGGTGCGGGTTGGCGGCGGCGGCATAGATGCCCTGGTGCACCCGGGCATCCAGCTGCAGCGTCTCCGTCACGGTCGCCGAGGACACATCGAACGCCTCAACCTTTTCGAGCGTGGCGCGCAGCTCGTCCCGGACGGCAGGGGAAGCCACCCGCGCGGCACGCGCCGCCGCGAGGGGCTCAAGTTGGGCGCGGATCTCCGAGATGTAGGAAAGGTCGGTTACGTCCACCCGCGTAGCGAAGGTGCCCCGCCGGGGATAGGTCTTCACCAGCCGATCCAGTTCCAGCCGCTTCAGGGCCTCGCGCACCGGAGTGCGGCCCACCCCTAGGTTCTTGGCCAGGAGCTCGTCGTTCAGCAGCTCGCCGGGTTTGATCTCAAGGGTCAGCAACCAGTCGCGGATGCTCTCATAAGCAACGTCGGCCAGGGATTTCCTCCCCAAGTCGTCCGTCACCGCCAAAGCTTCGAATGCCATGCCGAGCCCTTTCTTCCCAACAAGAAAAAAACTATTGACCTCGCCTGTGACCCAGTATACGCTGGCAGCCAATCTAATATATCAGTCCGTTGCATTGGAATATATCTAGAAGGAGGAGGGTATGACCCTCATGGAAGCAGCATCAGCAACCGCCACTCTGCCGGCGCTCAAGGAAGAGCAGGCGCAGAAGTTCGTGCTGACCCTGTCCTGCAAGGAGCAAGCAGGAATTGTGCAGGCAGTAACCACGTTCCTGTTCGAGCGAGGCTTCAACATCGACGAGCACCAGCAGTTCGACGACAGCCTGCGCGAGACGCTCCACCTGCGCACCGCGTTCTCCGGCTCCCCCAACTACACGCCCGCCATGCTCGAGGAAGAGTTTGCGGGCATCGCCAGCCGGTTTGACATGAAGTTCAGCTTCCACGACCAGACCGCCAAGCGCGTCCTGGTCATGGTGTCCAAATTCGGCCACTGCCTCAACGACCTCATCTTCCGCTGGCGGGGCGGCAGCCTTGGCGGCGAACTGGTGGCAGTCGTTTCCAACCATGAAACCCACCGTGCAATGGCGGAAGCCGCAGGGCTCCCCTTCATCTACGTCCCCGTCACCCCGGACACCAAGGCCGACGCGGAGCGCCGGCTGCTGGAACTGGTGGATGAGTACGAGGCCGACCTCGTGGTCCTGGCCCGTTACATGCAGGTGCTTTCCGACGACCTCTGCCGGGCGCTGGAGGGCCGGGCCATCAACATCCACCACTCCTTCCTCCCCGGGTTCAAGGGTGCGCGCCCCTACCACCAGGCCTACGACCGCGGCGTGAAGCTGGTGGGTGCCACCGCCCACTACGTCACCGCCGACCTGGACGAGGGTCCGATCATCGAGCAGGAAGTCATCCGTGTGGACCACACCTATGGCCCGGCGCAGCTGTCCACCGTGGGCCAGGACGCCGAGGCGTTGGCCCTCTCCCGCGCCGTCCGCTGGCACTGCCAGCACCGCGTGCTGCTGGACCAGACCAGCACCGTGGTGTTCCGGTAGGCACCACTCGTCCGCAGACATAACCCGTAAAGCAGCAGGAGAGACTCCTTGGAATCGTCACCACGCATTGTCATTATCGGAGCCGGCATCGTCGGCACCAACCTCGCGGATGAACTCGTCACGCGCGGCTGGAACAACATCACAGTCCTGGACCAGGGACCCCTCAACATGCCCGGCGGCTCCACCTCGCACGCCCCCGGCCTGGTCTTCCAGACCAACCCCTCCAAGTCCATGGCCCTGTTCGCCAAGTACACCGTGGAAAAGCTGCTGTCCCTGACGGAGGACGGGACAAGCTGCTTCAACCAGGTCGGCGGCCTGGAAGTCGCCACCACCGAAACCCGCCTCGCGGACCTGAAGCGCAAGCTCGGCTACGCGCAGGCATGGGGAATCGATGGCTCCATCCTCTCCCCGGCCGAGTGCAAGGAGCTCTACCCTCTCATCAACGACGAAGACATCCTCGGCGGCCTTCACGTTCCCAGTGACGGCCTCGCTTTGGCCGCCCGCGCCGTACAGCTCCTGATCAAGCGCACCGAGGCCGCCGGCGTGAAGTACATCGGCAACACCGAAGTCACCGGCATCGAGCAGTCCGGCCGCCGGGTCACCGGCGTCCAGACCCCCGACGGCGTAATCCCGGCAGACATCGTGGTCTCCTGCGCCGGGTTCTGGGGCGCAAAGGTGGGCGAGCTGATCGGTATGTCCGTGCCGCTGCTGCCGCTGGCCCACCAGTACGTCAAGACCACCCCGGTTCCGGCCCAGCAGGGCAAGAACGAACTGCCCAACGGCGCGCAGCTGCCCATCCTCCGGCACCAGGACCAGGACCTCTACTACCGCGAGCACGGCGACCGGTACGGCATCGGCTCCTACGCCCACAGGCCCATGCCCGTGGACCTGGACGAACTCGGCAGCTTCAAGCCGAATGAGATCAGCGAGCACAACATGCCGTCCCGGCTGGACTTCACCCTCGAGGACTTCCTCCCGGCATGGGAAGCCACCAAGCAGATCCTGCCGGCCCTGCGCGAAAGCGAAATAGAGGACGGCTTCAACGGCATCTTCTCCTTCACCCCCGACGGCGGCTCCCTCGTTGGCGAGTCCAGGGAACTGGACGGCTTCTTCGTGGCCGAGGCCGTCTGGGTAACCCACTCGGCAGGCATCGCCCGCGCCGTGGCCGAGCTCCTGGTGGACGGCAAGTCCTCCATCGACCTGGGCGACTGCGACATCCACCGCTTCGAGGAAGTCCAGCTGACCCCCGAGTACGTCAGCGAAACCTCGCAGCAGAACTTCGTGGAGATCTACGACGTCCTGCACCCACTGCAGCCCAAGCTCTCCCCGCGCAACCTGCGCGTCAGCCCCTTCCACGCCCGCCACAAGCAGCTGGGCGGCTACTTCCTGGAAGGCGCCGGCTGGGAACGCCCCTACTGGTTCGAAGCCAACGCCGAACTGCTCAAGGAGATGCCCGCCGACTGGCAGCCGCCGGCCCGCGACTCCTGGTCCGGCATGTTCAGCTCGCCCATCGCCGCGGCCGAGGCATGGAAGACGCGCACCGCCGTCGCCATGTACGACATGACCCCGCTCAAGCGCCTCGAAATCTCCGGACCCGGCGCCCTGAAGCTGCTGCAGGAACTGACCACCGCGGAAATGAACAAGAAGCCCGGAGCCGTCACCTACACGCTCCTGCTGGACGAGAAGGGCGGCGTCCGCAGCGATATCACCGTCGCCCGCCTCACCGAGGACACTTTCCAGCTCGGCGCCAATGGCAACATCGACACTGCCTACTTCGAACGCGCCGCCCGGCACCAGACAGCGAGCGGCAGCGCCGGCGACTGGGTCCAGGTGCGCGACACCACCGGCGGCACCTGCTGCATCGGCCTCTGGGGCCCGCTGGCCCGTGAGGTTGTCGGCGCGGTCAGCAGCGACGACTTCTCCAACGACGGCCTGAAGTACTTCCGGTCCAAGCAGGTGGTTATCGGCGGCGTCCCGGTGACGGCCATGCGCCTGTCCTACGTCGGCGAGCTGGGCTGGGAACTGTACACCAGCGCTGACAACGGCCAGCGCCTCTGGGACGCGCTGTGGAAGGCCGGCCAGCCGTTCGGGATCATTGCCGCAGGCCGCGCCGCTTTCAGCTCGCTCCGCCTGGAAAAGGGCTACCGCTCGTGGGGCACGGACATGACCACCGAGCACGACCCTTTCGAGGCCGGCCTCGGCTTCGCAGTGAAGATGGCCAAGGAGAACTTCGTCGGAAAGGCAGCCCTGGAAGGACGCACCGAAGAGAACTCCGCGCGGCGCCTGCGCTGCCTGACGGTCGACGACGGCCGCAGCCTGGTGCTGGGCAAGGAACCGGTGTTTTACAAGGACCAGGCGGTCGGCTACGTCACGAGCGCCGCTTACGGCTACACCGTCCGCAAGCCCATTGCCTACTCCTACCTGCCCGCCGAGGTCTCCATCGGCGACTCCGTGGAGATCGAATACTTCGGGCGCCGGATCCTCGCCACGGTCACCCAGGACCCGCTGTACGACCCCACCATGACCCGGCTCCGCGGTTAGCACCATGATCAGTTCAGAGACAATCAGCAGCTACCTCACCCGGTTGGCCGCAAAGCAGCCCACGCCAGGCGGCGGTGCTGCTGCTGCCCTGCACGCAGCCCAGGGCGCTGCCCTGGTGGCGATGGTGGCGCGCTACACCACCGGCAGTAAATACGAGCAGCACGCACCGCTGGTGCAGCGCATCACCCAGGCAGCCGACACCCTTGTCGTTGAGGCACTGGGGCTGGCCGATGCGGACGAAGAAGCCTTCCAGGCAGTCATTGACTCCTACAAGCTCCCGTCCGACACCGACGAGCTCAAAGCCGCCCGGGCGGCCGGGATCCAGTCCGCGCTCATCCAGGCGGCACAGACGCCAGCCCGGCTGATCGAGCTGTCCGGCGGCGTTGTGGACCTCGCCACCGAGCTGTTCGACGTGGCCAACGCCAACGTCATCAGCGACGTTGCCGCGGCCGCTGACGCCGCCCGCGCAGCTGCCACCACGGCGCGCGTCAACATCGACATCAACGTCGTGGCGGTCAAGGATCCGAAGGCACGCGCGCTGCTTGCCCAACAGACGGACGGCATTGAAGAGAAGGTGGTCCTGGCCGCAGATGCCCTCTCCGCCCGCGTCCGGGAAAGGATCCTCGGTTGAGCGCCGCAGAACTTTCCGGAAAGCCCTTGGCCGGTTTGTTCCAACAGAAGGTCCAGGACCAGGTCCGGTCGCTTGAACTGGACGGCGTCCGCCCGCTCGTGGCGGTGGTCATGGCCACCGCCGATGAGTCAACGCGCTGGTACGTCCGTTCCATCGAGCGGGCAGCGGAGCGCGCAGGAGTCGGCTGCCGGATCGTCGACCTGGGCCATGATGCAACGGAACCAGTGCTGGCCAACGTCCTGCGGGACCTGAGCGCTGAACCGTCCGTAAACGGCATCATCCTGCAAACCCCGCTGCCGGCGGGGGTCCGGACCGACAACCTCGTGGGCCTCATCGCTCCGGAAAAGGACATTGACGGTGCCAATCCCCTCAGCCTGGGACGCCTGGCCGTCGGTCAGCCGGCCTTTGCTCCCGCTACCGCCCGTTCCGTCGTCGAAATCCTGGACCACTACCAGGTTCCCGTCACGGGCAAGGGCGTGGTGGTGGTGGGGCGGTCCGCCGTTGTGGGCAAGCCGCTGTCCCTCCTCCTGTTGGCACGGGACGCCGCGGTAACGGTCTGCCATTCGAGGTCGGGCCCGCTGGAGCGCTACACGAAGGATGCCGACGTGGTGGTGGTCGCAGCCGGCCGCGCCGGGCTGCTGACCGGCCGCCATGTCTCCTCCCGGACCGTAGTGGTCGACGTCGGCACGAATGTCCTTGCCGACGGCTCGCTGGTGGGTGATGTGGACAAAGCCAGCGTCACCGGGACCGCAGCGGGGCTCACTCCCGTTCCCGGCGGCGTCGGCTCCGTGACCACCGCGCTGCTGCTCCTGCATACAGTGGAGGCCGCACGCCGTCAAGCGTCTTCCATGCCACTGCCGGCCGAAGCGCGGTAGGCCCAGGTACTGGAGGCCGCTGGCTAGGGAAAGCACAGCGTCAACAACGGGTGTCCCGTTTTTCGTAAAAGGTGCTTCGGTGGGCCTAAGACCTGGGGAGGTATTCCCCATCGAAGCACCGTTTTCGGAAAACGGGGCCCCGTAACGGGTGGTGCCTTCGGCGTGCCCGGGATTACCAGCCAGTACGCCTACATACTCCGTGTTTCTCGGGTCACACTCTTGACATTGAGTGTGACCCAGCGCACGATTTTGTTGCATAAAGCGAACGTTGTTGATCATCACGGAACGAAATTCGCCCGGACATGCTCCCCTCGTCCCCGGACACCACCCGGGCCGGCCTGGGGAACAGACGAACGAGTCCACGATGGCCGATCCATAAGGGGCCCTTGCCCGCGCATCGGCCGCACAAACATTGCCAGCATCCATGCGGCAGCGCTAAGTCACAGAAGGAATCTGTTTATGACTATCAAAGGTGGCAGCACCATCGATCAACGCAGCGCGGAGCGCCGGAACCTGGGGGCGACACCGGAGTCTGTCCCTGCGTCCACAAAACGGCACTCTGGCACCTTCAGCGGTTTGCGCTGAAGCCGGAAGGGAACGAATCTCAATGATCAATCCGACCAAGACGACGGCAACCGTCGACACCTCCTCATCAAAAGAGACCAGCTCCAGGTTCAAACGCCGCTTCATGGTGCGGCTTGTTGCGGTCTTCATCGGCGGGATGTTCCTCGACGGTTACATCCTGGGAATCATCGGCCCCGTCACCGGACCCATGCGGTCAGATCTCCAGCTCGACGCACTGTCGCTGGGCATGATCGCCGCAGGCCCCCTCGCAGGTATCTTCATCGGCTCCCCGCTGGCCGGCTGGGCTACTGACAAGTTTGGACGCAAGCCCATGTTCCTCGTGGACATGGGCCTGTTCCTGGTCGCCTCAGCGGCCCAGTTCTTCGTAACCTCCGGAGACGGCGCCGTGATCCAGCTGGCGCTCATCCGGTTCCTGATGGGCGTCGCGATCGGCGGCGAGTACTCAATCGGCGGCCCACTGCTGTCAGAGTTCTCCCCTCCAAAGCTCCGCGGGCGGCTGCTCGGGCTGACCCTGATCGCCTGGTACGTCGGTTTCATGATGGCATTTATCATTGGCACGCTCCTGCACGACGCCGGCACCCCCTGGCGCCTTGTCATCGGCACGAGCACGATTCTCGCCTTCGTCCTGTTCCTCGCACGCATAGGCCTCCCCGAATCGCCGAGTTGGCTCATCACGAAGGGACGGCGTGAGGAAGCACTCGCAATCGCACACAAATACGTGGAATCGCCCCAGATGCACAACAGCATCACCGAAGAAATCGACCTGAGGATGATCCAGGAAGCCCAGGCCGCGCAGGGCAGGACCAAAATCAAGAGCGCCTCGGTTGGAATGCTGTTCTCGAAGCAGAACTGGCGCACCACCCTCTTCACCTCGGGTTTTTGGTTCTGCGCTGTCACGCCGTACTTCGCGATCGCGACCTTCGCCGATGACGTGCTCACCCAGTTTGGCTTCGGCGGCGGCTGGGCCGGTGGAGTCGGGCTCTCCGCACTTGCCACCGCGGGTGTTGTCACCACCGTGCTTCTGATTGACAAGCTGGGCCGCCGGATCCTCACCGTGCCCGGACAGTGGCTCTGCGCAGGCATCCTACTGGTCATCGGCGTCTGGGCGGACGCACCAGCCATCCTCGTGCTCGCCCTGTTTCTCGCCTTCTCCTTCTTCAACGCCGGCTACACCACGTTGACCCAGGTCTATCCGGCCGAGCTGTTCCCCGGCCACCTGCGGGGCATCGGCATGGGCTTCTCGGCGGCTTTCAGCCGCATCGGAGCCGCACTCGGGACGTTCGCCCTGCCGTGGGCGATCAGCAACATCGGCATGGGCCCGAGCATGGTTGTAGCCGCCGCCGTCGCCCTACTCGGCGCAATCCTCTCGCAATGGCTCGCGCCTGAGACAAAGGGACGTACCCTCGCCGAAATCTCAGCAGACGTCACCCACTGACACCGGGACTGCACAGTAACTACAAGAGGCCCCCGCCGCACCAGCGGCGGGGGCCTCTTCGTCACCTCCCGACACAGCGCCCCGGACCCCCGCAACAAAGCAGAAAACCCTTGACATCGCCTGTGAGCTAGGACACCCTGTTGCATATAGTGATGCGCGTTGCTCATAGCGAAGCACGAACCATCACCCGGTCAGGCGGATTCCAGCACCAACCAGGAGAATCAGGAACTATGAGCGCATCATCCCGCGTCGTCATCATCGGAGCCGGCATCGTCGGCACCAACCTCGCCGACGAGCTGGCAAGCCGCGGCTGGAACAACATCACCGTGGTCGAGCAGGGCCCGCTGGAGCTCGCCGGCGGCTCCACGTCCCACGCTCCGGGCCTGGTGTTCCAGAACAATCCGTCCAGGACCATGACGGAGTTCGCCACGTACACCGTCAACAAGCTCCTCGCCCTGGGCAAGGACGGCGAGTCCTGCTTCAACCAAGTGGGCGGCCTCGAGCTGGCCACCACGCCCGAGCGGCTGGCCGACCTCAAGCGCAAGATGGGCCTGATGACCTCCTGGGGTGTCGAAAGCCGGATCATCGACGCCGACGAATGCGAAAAGATCTACCCGCTGTTGAACTCCGGCAAGCTTTCCGGCGGCCGCGAGGTCCTGGGCGGCCTGCTCATCCCCACCGACGGGATCGCCCTGGCGGCCCGGGCCGTGCAGCTGCTGATCGAGCGCACGCGCGGACGAGGCGTCACCTACCGCGGCTCCACCACCGTCACCGGCATCGCCCAGGAGGGCGGCAAGGTCACCGGCGTCGAGACCTCCGCCGGTGTGATCCCTGCCGACATCGTGGTGTCCTGCGCAGGGTTCTGGGGCCGTGAGCTCGGCCGGATGGTGGGACTGGAGGTGCCGCTCCTGCCGCTGGCACACCAGTACGCCGTCAGCACGCCCCTGGCCGAACTTGAGGGCGTCAACGAGCTTCCAAAGGGCGCCAGCAAGCCCATCCTGCGCTACCAGGACAAGGACCTGTACTACCGCGAATGGGGCGACCGGATCGGCATCGGCAGCTACGCCCACCGCCCGATGCCCGTGGACATGTCCGCACTGCCGAAGGTCCCGGCCGGGGAGATGTCGGACCACCGCATGCCCTCCCGCCTGGACTTCACCCTCGAAGACTTCCTGCCGGCCTGGGAGGACAGCCAGGACCTGCTGCCGGCACTGCGCAGCACCGAAATCCAGGACGGCTTCAACGGCATCTTCTCCTTCACACCGGACGGCGGCCCGCTCATGGGTGAAGCGCCGGACCTTGAGGGCTTCTTCGTGGCCGAGGCCGTCTGGGTTACGCACTCGGCCGGAGTTGCCAAGGCCATGGCAGAACTGATCGTCGACGGCCGGCCGCAGACCGACCTGCACGGCTGCGAGCTGACCCGTTTCGAAAAGGTGCAGACCTCCGACGCGTACGTCAGCGAGACCTCGCAGCAGAACTTCGTGGAGATCTACGATGTCATGCACCCGCTGCAGCCCCGCGAATCACCGCGGGACCTGCGCGTCAGCCCCTTCAACGTCCGCCAGAAGGAGCTCGGCGCCTTCTTCCTGGAGTCCGCCGCCTGGGAACGCCCGCACTGGTTCGAAGCCAACCGCGGACTCCTGGCCGAACTGCCGGAAGAATGGCGCGCCCCGGAGCGCGAGGAGTGGGCAAACATGTTCCACTCCCCCATCTCCGCCGCCGAAGCCTGGAAGACGCGTACCGCCGTCGGACTTTATGACATGACGCCGCTCAAGCGGCTCTCCGTCACCGGACCCGGCGCCCAGGCACTGCTGCACCGGCTGAGCACGGGCAACATCGCCAAGAAGCCCGGCGCAGTGACGTATTGCCTCCTACTTGAGCACGACGGCGGCATCCGCAGCGACGTGACCGTGGCCAGGCTCGCGGAGGAAGAGTTCCAGCTGGGCGTGAACAGCAACGTGGACTTCGACTACCTCCGGGTGGAGGCCCGCCGGCAGTCGGCGGCGGATCCCGCCCAGTGGGCGCACGTCACGGACATCACCGGCAGCACCTGCTGCATCGGCCTGTGGGGCCCGCTGGCCCGCGAAGTCATCGGCAAGGTCAGCGAGGACGACCTGACCAACGACGGCCTCAAGTACTTCCGGACCAAGCAAATCTCCGTGGCCGGCATCCCCGTCACGGCGATGCGGCTCTCCTACGTGGGCGAACTCGGCTGGGAGCTCTACACCACCGCCGAGTACGGGCTGAAGCTGTGGGACGTGCTGTTCGAAGCCGGCCGGGAGCACGGCATCATCGCCGCCGGCCGCGGCGCCTTCAACAGCATGCGCCTGGAGAAGGGCTACCGGCTCTGGGGCACGGACATGAACTCCGAGCACCACCCGTACCAGGCTGGCCTGGGCTTCTCCGTGGCCAAGGACAAGACCGGGTTCGTCGGCGCCGAGGCACTCGCCGGACTCAAGGAACAGCCGGCCGCCAAGACGCTGCGCTGCCTGACGGTCGACGACGGCACGTCAGTGGTGCTGGGCAAGGAACCGGTGTACGTGGCCGGCGAAGCCGCCGGGTACGTCACCAGCGCGGCTTACGGCTATACGGTCCGCAAGCCCATCGCCTACGCCTGGCTGCCCTCCGCCGTCGAAATCGGCGACTCGGTGGAGATCGAGTACTTCGGGCGGCGCGTGGCGGCCACCGTTTCCGCCGAGCCGCTGGTGGATCCCGGCATGGAGCGCCTCCGCGGCTGACCTGCTCCCACCGCACCAGGTGGTTGGGCCTGCTTGAGACCGGCAGGCCCAACCACCTTTTTGTTGCCCGGGGAACGCGCACTGCGGCAACGAAAAAGGAGCCAGTCCCAAGGTTGGTCCTTGGGACTGGCTCCTTTGCCCTTCAGAAACCGGGCTCCGGGTATCAGTTGTTGAGGTAGCCGTTCGGGTCCAGGACATACTTGGTGGCAGCGCCGGCGTCGAACTCCGCGTACCCGCGCGGGGCGTCGTCGAGCGAAATGGCCTGTGCATTGACCGCCTTGGCGATCTGGATCCTGTCATGCAGGATCGCCATCATCAGCTGCCGGTTGTACTTCATCACCGGGCACTGGCCCGTGGTGAAGGACAGGGACTTGGCCCAGCCGGTACCCAGGGACAGGGACAGGCTTCCTTTCCTGGCTGCCTCGTCCGCGGCCCCCGGATCGCCCGTGACGTAGAGGCCGGGAATGCCGACGGAGCCGCCGGCGGTGGTGAGGTCCATCAGCGAGTTGAGCACCGTGGCCGGTGCTTCCTGGGCGCCGTGGCCGTGTCCGCGGGCCTCGAAACCGACCGCGTCGATGCCGGAGTCGACCTCCCGGACACCGAGGATCTGCTCGATCTGGTCTGCGGGGTCGCCGTTGGCCACATTGACGGTTTCGCAGCCGAAGGAGCGGGCCCGGGCCAGGCGGTCTTCGTTGAGGTCGCCCACGATGACCACCGCGGCTCCCAGCAGCTGCGCACTGGCCGCTGCGGCAAGGCCTACGGGACCGGCTCCGGCAACGTAAACGGTGGACCCGACGCCGACGCCCGCCGTCACGGCGCCATGGAAGCCGGTGGGCAGGATGTCCGAAAGCATGGTCAGGTCCATGATCTTCTCCAGCGCCTGGTCGCGGTCCGGGAACCGCAACAGGTTCCAGTCCGCGTACGGAACCAGGACGTACTCCGCCTGTCCACCGACCCAGCCGCCCATGTCCACATAGCCGTAGGCAGAGCCGGGACGGTCCGGGTTCACGTTCAGGCAGATTCCGGTCTTGCGCTCTTTGCAGTTCCGGCAGCGGCCGCAGGAGATGTTGAAGGGGACCGAGACGATGTCCCCGACCTTGATGAACTCGACGTCGGGCCCGGTTTCGATGACTTCGCCTGTGATCTCATGCCCCAGGACGAGGCCGGCGGGGGCGGTGGTGCGGCCGCGGACCATGTGCTGGTCGGACCCGCAGATGTTGGTGCTCACGGTGCGGAGGATGACACCGTGCGGGACGTTCCGGCCGACGTTGGCGGGATTGACGCCGGGGCCGGCTTTCAGTTCAAACGAGGGATACGGGGTGTCGATGACCTCGACGACTCCGGGCTCCTTGTACGCAACAGCTTTGTTACCTGACATGGGCATGGCTCCTATCGTTGATGTTCACTTGCCACGGAAGGCCTGACGCTGGTGCATCAGACCTTCCGTGTGGTTCTACTTTTCACTTGCGGTGAAACTTTGGGGCGGCGCCGGGCGCCGGCCACTCCGGGGAACGGCTAGGCGTCGATCACCATGTCGGTGCGCGCCGTGGAGCAGCAGGGAAGGAACTTGCCGGCATCGATTTCCCGTTTCCGGATTCCGCCCTGGTGGTTCATGTCGATCTCCCCGGACAGCTTGACCACCTTGCAGGAGCCACACATGCCTTCCTTGCAGTTGGCGCCGATCCGGACACCCGCACGCTGCGCCACCTCCAGGATGTGCTCCTCCGGGTCGATCCGCACATTGATCCCGGTGCGCATGAAGGACAGGGTGAGGCTGCCGGTTCCCACGGTGTCGAAGCCAGAGGCATCGGGGACCTGCGCCTCCGGGGCCGCAGCCGGGGTGCCGCCGGCGGGAGCTTCAGGGGTGGCGGCTTCCAGAGCCAGTCCCGTGGCCTGCAGGGTTCCTTCCTCGTCGTAGCCGGGCTCGTAGATCCCGAACGCTGCCGGCTGGCCTTCGAAGTAGTCCTCCGCGGACTCCGCGATTTCCTCAGCGATCTCCCCGGCGATGTCCGCCGCCAGCGCGAGCTCGGCCTGGTATTCAAGGAGGGTCTGCCGGTCGCCGGAGAAGAACTCCATGTAAATGGAGGTATCGTCGACGCCCACTCTCCTGAGCAGCTCGGTGGCAGTGTTCAGGTACCCCTCGGGTCCGCAGGCGTAGACCTGCCGGCCGTTGGCGTCGGGCGCCACCTCATCGATCATGGCTGAGGTCAGCCGTCCGCTGAAGCCTTCCCAGTCCTCGGGCCGGCCGCGGTCACCCAGGGCGTAGAAGACCTTGATGCGCGAGTCCACGGAAGCGATGTAGGCCAGCTCCCGGTGGAAGGCAAAGCCGCCGGCTTCCGCGCCGTGGTAAAGCACCACCACGTTGGCGGTTCCCGGCAGGCAGTGGATGGTCCGCAGCATTGACATGATGGGGGTGATCCCGGCGCCGGCGGCCAGGAAGAGGTACCGGGCGCGCCGGTCGGCATCAGGCAGGTGGAACGCCCCCACGGGTCCCAGCATGTCCAGGACGGTGCCGGGCCTGACATTCTGGTGCACCCAGGGTGAAACCAGTCCGCCGGCGTCCTTCTTGACGGTGACGCTGAAGGTCCACGGCTCCGTGGGCGAACTGGACAGCGAGTAGCTGCGGTCCACGGGCTCCTGGTCCTCGCCGTTCACGGGGAAGGCGATGTTGACGTACTGCCCGGCACGGAACGCGAGAGGCGCACCGTCGGTGCGGCGGAACACGAACGTCATCATGCCGCCTGCCTCGGGGATGGTCTCGACGCATTCGGCCATGAATTCCTGCGGATGCCACGGGCCCAGGGCCTTGGCTGCGCTGGCGGGTCCTTCGATGCTGCCCATGACCCGGTTCCACGGCATTTCAAGGCCGCGGATGCGCTGCGGTTCCTGGACGGGCGTCTCAGTCAGGGCAACGTCAATCATGCCAAGTGCTCCTGCACCCGCTGGACGTACCAGTTGATGAAGGCCTCCACCTGGTATTCGCTCTTCATGTAGGGGCCGGGCTCGTAGGCGGGGCTGGCGGCACCCTGCTGGCACAGCTCAACGAATGCCTTGTCCTGGATGTTGGTCTGCTTCCAGGTGTAGGTCAGCTTGTCGAGGTCGTAGTCGACGCCTTCCTCGGCGTCGTCGGCCACCAGCCAGGTGGTGCGGACCAAGGACTGGTGCTCGTTGATGGGGAAGACGCCGAAGGTGATGACGTGGTCGCCCAGGAAGTGGAACCAGCTGTTGGGCTGCAGGTGCATGGAGCAGCGGCCCAGCCGGAAGTCCGGCAGGTCGCCGAGCAGCTTCTTGGAGAGCCTGCGGCCGTCGGCCGAGAACGATTCGCCTTCGCCGTCCAGGGATTCCCGGGAAATCCGGATGCCGGCAATGCGGGTATCGAGTTCCTCGACCACCTCGTAGGGCAGGCCGTAGCGGCGGCACCGCTCCTCGAGGGAGGACTGGGCTTGCTTGTTGCGGTCCCAGACCTCTTCGAGGTGGGTCGGGATCAGGCCCTCGGTGAGGCCCCAGGTGGGGAACAGCGAGCAGGCGAGTTCCGGGTGCCCGTCACAGTGGTAGCACTCACGGTTGTTTTCCATGACGAGCTTCCAGTTGCCCTCTTCAATGATGTTCTGCTGGTAGGCAATCTTCGTCTTGGACAGGTCATGGGGTGCCAGGTAGGGCTCGAAGATCTTGGCGGTCTCGTCGAAGTCCGCGGGCGGAACGTCTGCGATGCAGACGAAGATGAGTCCGGCGACCTCGCGGCTGTGGGCGCGCTTGAGCGCGAAGCAGTTCTTGTCGAACTTTGCTTCGCCGGGGGCGGAGGCATGGATGAGGTTGCCCTCGGGAGAGTAGGTCCAGGAGTGGTAGCCGCAGACCAGGTTTCCGGTGGAACCGGCAGCTTCGGTCAGGACACGTGCACCGCGGTGGCGGCAGACGTTGTGCAGGACGTTGACCTCGCCCTCATCGGTGCGGAGCACGATCAGGGAGTAGGGGCCGTAGTCCACCGTGATGTAGTCGCCCGGCTCCGGAAGCTCGGCAACGCTGCCGGCAAAGATCCAGTGCTGGCCGAAGATGGCCTCCATGTCGAGCTTGAAGATCGTCGGGTCGGTGTAGAAGGGGGCATCGAGGGAGTAGCCGGTGCGCCGCAGGGCGAACAACTCCGTAATCTCAGCCAGTTGTTCGGCAGGCAATGTCGACGCGAGCTTTCCGCGTGCGCTGAGGGGCGCGTTCACTGAGGTGGTCATGTGTTTCCTCCCGATCGGGCTGGATATTGAGCGTATTGAAGTGATTACGGAGCAGATGGGCCACCGCGAAGTGCCCGGGACGTTCTGTTCGTGAATGTGGGGAGGTCCATCAGCAACAGAAGCGATGACTCCAGGGGAAGCCTGGAAGCATCCAACGCAACAGCGATCACCATATGCAACAGTGTGACTCCTGCCACGCGCACTGTCAATGAATTTCAGATATGACGAACAAGTACGGAATGTGGCGTCCGAAGCGTGGTGCCCGCAGGCCCTTCCAAGTCAGCTGCAGCCCTGAAACTTGGGGATTGGCGAAGGTCCATGGTGTCTGTCCCGGGCCTACCTCTTGCAGCTGCTGCCTACCAAAATGTTTGGCTGTTGGAATGGCTGATGACGAGGTGTCCAAGAACGTTCCGGAAGACGAGCACCTGCGGCAGGACGTCGCACCTGAACCTGAGAGAGCAGCCCCGGACCCGCAGAAGGACCAGTTCGCGCCGGGCCAGACCAATGCCGGGCAGCAGGTGTCCGGGTTGGCCTCCGCCAGCGGCTACGGCAAAGACCTGGATCCGGAGGCCGGGCCTGACGGCAACAACCCTGCGTAGGCCCCGGGCCCCTGCCCACCCAACCAAAAACGGTAATACTGGAACAGTCCTTGAGCCGGCGTGACCCAGCCAAAAACTGACGTACCAGGCGGAACTGTCTTCCCGACGATCTGTCCGCCGGCTCAAGGTCCGTTAAAAGGGGTGTCGAGCCAGGCGGACATGACCTCATAGGAGCCTGATACGACCAGTCCCGTTACCGTTTTGTCTGCCCACCTGGCCCGCGCCCGATCGATCAGCATTCGACGCGACTGAGGGGCAATTTCCATCTTGGCAAGCGAACCAACAAAAGTCATCGCAGGTATCGACACCCACGCCGACACACACCACGTGGCCGTGATCAATGAGCACGGCAAATCTCTTGCGGACAAGGAATTCCTGGCCGTGGGGTCCGGATACCGGAAAATCATCGACTTCATCACCAGCTACGGGACAGTCACCGCCGTCGGTGTCGAAGGAACAGGCTCCTACGGCGCCGAACTCGGCCGAACCCTCCGGGGTGAAGGGCTTGCCGTGCTGGAGGTCAACCGCCCGAACCGGGCCGCCCGTCGACTCAACGGGAAGTCTGACCCGCTCGATGCCTACCAAGCCGCCAAATCCGTACTCGAGGGACGAACGAAGGCGATCCCGAAGGCCAAGGACGGCCCGGTGGAATGCCTCCGGATTGTACGTTCCGGACGCGCCTCAGCAATTAAGGCCCGGACCGCGGCCATCAACCAGATCAAGGCACTCCTCGTATCGGCCCCGGACAAAATCCGGGCGAGATACCGGGCAATGGCCAACTCCGCGCTGATTACTGCCCTGCAGCGAACAAGACCTTCAGGACATCTGGGTGACCCCGAGTACGTGACCCTGCTCAGCCTTAAAGCATTGGCAGCCCGCTGCCAAGTACTGACAACAGAAATCGAAGCTGCTGATGCGGCACTCAAGGAAATCCTCGCCAGCTATGCTCCGATGCTTTGTGATCTTCCGGGTGTCGGGACGGAAGTGGCCAGTCAGCTGTTGATCACCTTCGGGGATAACCCGGACCGTCTGGGGAACGAAGCCCAGTTCGCATCACTCGTCGGAGTCGCACCCGTACCGGCGTCATCCGGCAAGACAACCCGCCACCGGCTCAGCAGAGGCGGCGACCGTAGCGCCAACAACGCCCTGCATCAGGTAGTCCTGGTCCGCATGGGCTCGTGTCAACGAACCAAGGAGTACGTGGCCAAACGTACCTCCGAGGGCAAGGGTAAAAGGGAAATCATGCGCTGCCTCAAACGCTACGCAGCCCGGGAAATTTACCGCCAAATCACCAACCCACGGCCGGCACCCGACAACTCCGACCTCCGCCGCATCCGGACCGAACTCGGCCTCACCATCACGAACGTCGCCGGCGAACTCGGCCAATGGGTTTCCCTCATTTCGCGTCTGGAGCGTGGACATATCCGCAATGACAAGCTCGCGGCGACCTACCGCCAATGGCTCACCGAGCAATCGGACAAGAGAGCGGAGGTAGCCCAATGCCGGCGCGGTTGAGGCCGAGGCGCTGGAAACGAAGCTACGACGGAACAGGCGGCTGCCGTCGGGCTACTATTTTTTTAGGTGGGAGACTTACTGTGGGCGGATCCTCTCAACCAGGCTTGGGCTGGGCAGGAAAGGTGTGGATGGGCGGTACGGGATGAGGCTCAGTGAGCTGTGGGACCGGCTTGACTTAGGGACAGGTCAGTGGCTCTTCGATAATCCTGCGTGCGTGCTTGTTCCGAACACGGTCACGGCGCGGGTTCAGGAAGCTTCTGACCGGCAGCTCGACGTCGATGAGCACGGACAGATGATTCTTTGCCGCCAAGATCTTGATTTTATCCGCGAAAAAGGAGCCGGGGTGGGCGCCGCTCACATCAGCGTCGACCTGCGTTTCTTCGACGCGAACCAACCCAAGCAGAGCAACTAAGCCTTCAATCTCTCAGGGGCATTTCCCCGTATTTCCCTCATTTGGACCTAGAGCGCGTTGTCTTAGGCGGCCACTGAGGTTGTCGGCCGGTCAACAGATTGACCGAAACCGGCCGTGAAGGGAGCGCACTTACCGCGTGGGGCGGGGTCAGACCAGGTTCGGTGCGCTGGAAATGATGTAGTCGGCGGCGGCGGGTCCCTTCATCCCAACGTGATTGTTCCCGGGCGTAATGTTATGGGCCTTGAGCGCTTCCCACAGCATTGCGGGAGGCTGAGGTTCTTCGTTGTTCAGCAGACACCAGCTCGTGTACAGGCCGTACAGCTGATCCGTGCCAAGTCCGGTGTCTTTGTCCTTCTCTTCATCGATTGCCTGGGAGACGAAAGCCTCAAAATGCTGCCGGCTCATCACAACTGCCTTTCATCAACCCAACCCGGGCAGTAGCCGCGTTGTCCTACGCTGTGTTGATGAATCTACACCGCGGTTCGCCGACCGTCATGTCCCGTCTGGTGGGCCCATCCCGCCGCCAGGTGCCGGAACGGGACGCGTCTCAGGCAAGACTTAGCCGTGGCAGAGCACACGACGCTTGCCCGCGGACTCAGCACTCCCAATCGCGGTCGCTGTCCTACCTAGCTTGAGGTATTTCCCTTGCCGGAACCCGTTGTGGGCTGGGTCAACAGATCAGGTCTTAGGGCATTAGCTGCGGACTATTGGTCGCTGCATGATGTCGCTATGGCCTTCTTCCTGCAATACGCGACCAGCGTGACTGTCGGCCACATTACGGTCGAGGGGCCGGACTTCAGCACTATCCTGTCAAGCGCGCAAGCAGCCGTGCAGGGTTTGGGCTGCCGTTGCGCGGCGTTGTTATATTCCCCGGACCCCGTTCCGGCCTTCGGCAAAGGCAGGCTCCTCGCGGCCTATACCAGCACCGCCGGGTGGATCACGGCGGAGGAGTGGCCAGAGTAATCCGTTCCCCGCCATGGGCCCGGCAGTTCAGCGGGGTCGGTCCCGGCCCCTGGGATGGGGGAACAAAACTGCAGGCCAGCGGGGGTAACCATGCCTCATACATCTTCGGCCGCGCCAATAACGCCTTACACTAGTGGCCAAGCGCACGTCCGAGGGCAAGAGTAAACGCGAATCATGCGCTGCCTCAAACGCTACGCAGCGCGGGAACTCCACCGGCAAGCCACCAATCCCCGGCCGGCACCAGATAACTCCGACCTCCGACAGACGCGGACCGCCATCGGAATGACCATCACGACCGTTGGGGGCGGACTTGGCCAATGGGTTTCCATCATTTCGCGGCTGGAACGCGGACATATCCGCAATGACGACCTCGCGGCGACCTACCGGCAATGGCTAACTGATCAGCTCAAAGGAGAGGCACCCACCGCACCGGGATCCTGGGTCCCGTAAAAGCGCAGCCTTGAAGGACGGTAGATGATGGCCGTTCAAATACCTCACATAGCTGAACCCTGCAGAGGTCAAAATTGAAAAAATACGATCCTCGCCCAGCAGCCCTTCATCTCCTGGAAAAGGGTGAGTTCTCCCTTGACGACCTATGGCTTCAGTACATATCGCGGGGAGGAAGTGCTGACGTCTTGGAGTTGGATGGCTTCATCCATGGCATCCCCCTCCTCCAAGGGCTCGAGGTTGAAGTTCTGAGGGTGACACTGGAAGAACTCGTTCGCTCTGCCCGATGAGCGGGCGGGATTCGCCGTCCGGTAGTCCGGTCAGGCGGAGGCGTGTCCGTTGGGTATGCCTTCCTCTCGGTTGTTCGGTGCGCGGCCCCTGGTCTGGCTAGATGAATTGCGGCGGTGCTCCGTCTCTGATAGAGGGTCGTTGCCCGGAGCGGTAGGCCGAGGCAATGACGGGTTCGAGTTCGTCGATGACGGTGTGGTTTCCCGGAAGTACTACGTTGGCGAGAAATTCCGACTCCAGGGTAGCGACGCCGGCAGCGGCCGCTGCGAGTTTGGCGTCTGTTGAGAGGGCGAAGGCGTACCAGAATCTACGGATCTTCAGGTCCAGTGTCTTCGCTGCGGATTCCCCGGATGGTAAGGGGTCCCCGTGGACAGCTGGATGCTCGTCGGATTGCGGCACGGAAAGGACGATGCGGAATTGCCGCCCGCAGGCCTTGAAGGCGATGGCGTGCAGGTGTCCGCGTTGGCTGAAAAGAACATCGGTGGCGCCAAAGTTCAGGAGCGCGTGTTCGATGTGTTCCCGTGAAGCGACCACGGTGAAGGAATCACCTCGGGTGTAGTAACTTCGGGAATCATTCGAGGCCATAGTCCAACTATGCTCCTTCCCGGGCTGCCCGGCCCTTTAACACGAGCGGAAATGGACGATTGCCGAAAGGGCCGGCAAAACGGCTGGATACTGGGAAGTCGCACCGGCCGCGGATCGAGGGCGCGCCGCGACGGGTGGCAGGCAATATTCACTTCCCTGACAGAGGGTGCGGAGCGAGTTGCGTTTCCAGGCCGGTGAGTAATAAGTCGAGACCCTGATCGAGTTCGCCCGCGCCGTCGTACCCGGCCATCGCGGGCGCCAGGGCCCTAAGCCGAGGAAACGCCCGGGCAGGCAGCCTTTGCAGTCCCAGCCGCAGTAGCGGTTCGTCTTCGTCCGGATCCACGATATATTTCTGCAGTTCGATGAGGATGTGCCCGTAAAGGAATGCTTGAAAGGCCCGGTAGCCGCGGGCGGTATCTGCGGGTCTAAAGCCCGCGGCGGTCAGCAGCGAGAGGATGTTCTCGAGAGGACGCAGAGTGCCCGGCGGACGGAGCCCGAGTGGTGTAGACAGCGGCCGGGTGAGCAGAAGGGGCGCCACGTTGGGATGCCGGAGCGCCACCAGGCGCAGTTCCTGGGCCAGGAGGCGGAGTTGGCCCTTCCAATCCCCGTACCCGGACAAGACGGGGAGATCGTCCATGACGTGCCCGGCCACGGCATCCAGCAGCGCGCAACGGTTCCCGGTGTAACGGTAAAGGCTCATCGGGTCCCTGCCCAGTTCCCGGCCAAGCCGCCGCATCGTCAGGGCAGCCACACCTTGGGCATCAATCACCTCCAGTGCCGCTGATAGGACCCTCTCCCTGTTCAGCGGCAGCCCCTGGCCCTTCAGGCCGGGCCTGGGTGATCTGGGTTCTCGAGGTGATGCCATCAGTCCGTCCCGGTTTGTCCTGTGCCGCGCAGCTGGTGCGGGCTGTCGGCCCCGGCAGGCAGAAGGTGCCTACGAATGAAGTCGACGCTGAAGGTGTGTCGAGTCGGAGGCCAGTGGCTGAGGGCAGACCATGGGCCGGCCCCCCAACCGGGCACCGGCCCATGGCGGTGACCCCTCCAGGCCACCAGCACCTGCCGCCGCGCCTTCGGGGCAGCAGGTGGTCTCTCATCTCCTGCGGTGCGGGTGCCGCGCCGGTGCAGTGTTGCCAATGCCGAACGCGGCAGACCTGTCACGGCTACGCAGGCGGAATGCCAGGAGGGAAATGAGCTGGGTTAGGCCCTGTGTTGGTGCAGGAAGTCATGGGAGCTCTTATCGCAAGCGCGGTACGGCCGGATGCTCAACCACGATAAGTAATAGTTACCCCTACGCTCTTGAGCTAAACCGATTCAGAAATATTGACAGTACCGCCATCAGTTCAGGACCGTCGGTCAGCTTCTAGCCTGACTGGGCATGGTCCTGCCAGGGGCCCTCCGTTGAGCCGCTGTTCTTACAAGCACTCCCGGGCAGCTGGGCAGTGCCGAAGGGTGGGCGGTAATGATTGTTTTCCACCCGTTCGTCCCGGTTTGACCGCCACCTGGTATTGGTTCTCTCTAGACGGTGCCCATTTCCCCCTTAGAGATCACGCGTCACCGTCCAAGCAGAGGCGTTGACCGCACCCAGCCTCGCAAGGTCCCCTCAACGCCCCCAATAAACGACGCTGAGAGGAACCTGCCCGGGCCCCTTAGTGCTGGCCGCGCCCTGGCACAGCGTCTGTGCCGGGGGACTCGGCGGTCCTGAAATCGTGGCCTCAGGACCTTCAAACTTCATTCGCCTTCCTGCAAGTACCTTGCGACACGGGCCTTAGCCCTTGTGACCGTCAAGGTATCAGCAAGCCGCATGGCATCCAGTAGCAACATTCTGCTGGACGGCGGCGTGTTGCCAGCCTCGCTCGTGCAGATAACCAACGCCGCGGTGACTTCCGCGATCAGGTCCGGGTCACGGCTCCGTCGATACTCCTGTGCGAGGTCTCCTGTGTTTTCAAGTGCCCCGGAGACGAACACCGCGACCTCGGTCCTTCGTGCCATGTGCAATTTCATCAACACCGATGAGACCATGTTCTTCACGGTCTTCTCGGCCAGAAACAGCTCCTGTCCGATCTGACCGTTAGTCAGCCCTCGGGCAATCCCGATCGCTACCTTCAGTTCCTGCTTCGAAAGCATCCCCAACCGACCGTCGGGCCCATTCGTCCCGTCAGCATGGATCGGGGCCAGGATACCCGCCTGGAAACGACGACTGAAGGCTGTATACCCGTGCATTGCCCGCCGGATCAGCCTGAGTTGCTCCTCATTGTCGTCCTGTTGTGACAAACACCCCCAGGCACCGGCCAGAATAGCGCCAATAAGAACCGCTTCGTCAGTTTCGCCCGTCATCAGCACGCACCGGATGGTGGCATCAGCGGCTGCAATAGTTCGGCAAAGCCCCGCACCGGAACCATCGGGAAGAACATCGTCGATGATAGCCAGATCCGGACGTACCGCAGGGATCCGGCGGGCCGCCTGACGCACAGACCGGGATTCACCGGCAACGTCGAACCCGTTATCCTCCAGCAGCCCCCGCAAACCCCGCCCCACCAGCTCTTCAGCGGTCACGACATACACGCTCCCGAAGGAAGACGACGCCGAATCAGGTTGATAGCCAGTAGCCATATTGGTTCCGTTCGCTCGCCCTTAAAAAACCCAAAGGCGCCTGTTAGTCTCCTGCTGCCACCCTGGCCCCACCGTGAAAAGGAGAACAGCTACCTAAGAACGGGTACCTGCAAAAGCGAACGAACTTCCCGACTCACCTACAGGCTAGACCTACAAGCAGCATCCCAACACCCCGCCCGGGCTCCAACGCAGGACAACCTGTCACTACCAGCGCAAACCCATCCCCAGTTTGACGACTATAGGAGCATCGACGGCGACATTCGGCACAATGCCGGATGTCGCCGTCGTCCTTTCCGCCAGGCGGCTTTCCGCCTGCTACTCCGGAACCTTCGCCAACGTTTCCTGCTCCGCTCCTATGGTGGTGCTGTCCCCGTGGCCGGTACGGACCACGGTCTCAGCCGGCAGCGTCAGCAACTGTTCGCGGATGGAGGTCAGGATGGTGGGGTAATCGCTGTAGGACCGGCCTGTGGCACCGGGACCGCCGTTGAACAGCGTGTCCCCGGTGAAGACCGTACCTTCGCTCTCCAGGTAGAAGCAGGTGGATCCCGGCGAGTGCCCCGGCGTGTGGATCGCCTTCAGGGTTGCCCCTCCCACCTCGAACACGTCCCCGTCGGCGTGGTAGCGGTCCGGCTTGGCGTCCGGGTAGACCTGCTCCCACAGCACCAGGTCCTCCTGGTTCAGGAGGACCGGGGCGCCCAGAGCGTCAGCTACTTCGCGGGCGGCGCCGATGTGGTCATTGTGCGCGTGCGTGAGCAGGATGGCCTTGACCTTGCGGCTGCGGACCTGGTTGATGATCGCGGCAGCGTCGTGCGGCGCGTCGATGATGACGCATTCCTCGTCGTTGCCCACGATCCAGACGTTGTTGTCCACGTCCCAGGTGCCGCCGTCGAGCGAGAACGTCCCCGAGGTGACCAGGTTCTCGATGGTCACGGCCATCAGATCTCCACCGGGCTGACTTCTACAACAGAGCGCAGGACCTTGCCCTCGTGCATCTTGCCGAAGGCTTCCTCCACCTGATCAATGGTGATGCGTTCGGAGACAAAGGCCTCGAGGTCCAGGTTGCCCTGCTTGTAGTGCGAGACGAGCATGGGGAAGTCACGGGAGGGCAGGCAGTCGCCGTACCAGGAGGACTTCAGCGATCCGCCGCGGCCGAAGACGTCCAGCAGCGGCAGTTCCAGCGTCATCTCCGGCGTCGGGACGCCCACCAGGACCACGCGGCCGGCAAGGTCGCGGGCGTAGAACGCCTGCTTGTACGTTTCGGGACGGCCGACGGCGTCAATCACCACGTCCGCGCCGTGCCCTCCGGTGAGGGCGCGGATGGCTTCCACGGCGTCTTCCTGCCGGGAGTTCACGCCGTGGGTGGCGCCGAGGGACTTGGCCATTTCAATCTTGTTGTCGTCGATGTCCACGGCGATGATCGTCGTCGCACCGGCCAGCTTCGCGCCGGCGACCGCGGCGATGCCCACGCCGCCGCAGCCGATCACTGCCACGGACTCGCCGCGCTTGACCTCACCGGTGTTGATCGCAGCCCCGATGCCGGCCATGATGCCGCAGCCCAGCAGCCCCACCGCGGCGGCGTCAGCGTCGGGGTCCACCTTGGTGCACTGCCCGGCGGCCACCAGGGTCTTCTCGGCGAAGGCACCGATGCCCAGGGCCGGGGACAGGACCGTGCCGTCCTCGAGGGTCATCTTCTGGGTGGCGTTGTGGGTGTTGAAGCAGTACTGCGGCTGGCCCTTGGCACACGCACGGCACTCACCGCACACCGCGCGCCAGTTCAGGATGACCCGGTCCCCTGGCGCCACCGAGGTGACATCGGGACCCACGGCACTGACCACCCCGGTGGCCTCATGGCCCAGCAGGTAGGGGAAGTCATCCCCGATGCCGCCCTGCTTGTAATGCAGGTCCGTGTGGCAGACACCGCAGGTCAGGATGTCCACCAGCGCCTCGCCCGGGCCCGGATCCGGCACCAGGATGGTCTCCAGCGTCACCGGAGCGTTCTTTTCCTTAACCACTACTGCTTGGACTTTATGGACCATGGTCTTGTGTTCCTTTCCTGGATCCGGCTGGATCCGGTGAGTCGGCACCAAGTGCCAATCTAGCTGACATGCCATGTCCGGGGACCTCATCATGCCCTTACGGTGCACGCAATGGATTGCGTAATACGCAACACGGTGCACAAAACTCTCAGGGGAAATATGACAGCGGACACATTCCCTGTCAATAGATATATCAGTGAGCGGGCAGTTGGCTAGCAACCTTTGGACCTATGTACCTACCATGCGCTTGCTCCCGTTACACGGGGGCGAAAGTCCGGCAGTAGGCTGGATGGCATGGCTTTTGAGGAAACCCCTGCCGAGCGGCGCGAAGTGACCGTCCGCCGGGCACCCAAGTATGTTCCATTCCTGATCCTGGGTGCTGTGGTGGGAATTGTCGCTGCCGCAGTGGTGGCTTATGCGGTTCCGGGCGATGCCTCGTTCGATCCCGGGTCCGTCTTTGGTTTCTTCCTGATCATGTTCGCTGCCATTGGCGCCATCCTTGGCGCGGGCCTGGCGTTGGTCCTTGACCGTCGAAGCGTGAAGCGGCAGCAGCGGGCCGTGGTGGAAGCCGTCCCGGACTCGGAACCCGATACCGATCCCCAGGGGTAGCAGGTCACAAACCGGCAGCCGGAAAAGTCATACCCCATATCGTGCGATAATCGATCAGTGGCACGCGGCGACGGAAAACTTTCCCATGATCTTCTCCCCGGCGAAAAAGGCCCCCAGGACGCTTGCGGCGTCTTCGGCGTCTGGGCACCGGGTGAGGAAGTAGCAAAACTTACCTATTACGGGCTGTATGCACTGCAGCACCGCGGTCAGGAGTCGGCTGGCATAGCGACCAGCGACGGCAAACGGATCAACGTCTACAAGGACATGGGCCTCGTGTCCCAGGTCTTCGACGAGACCACCCTGAACACCCTGACCGGGCACTTGGCCGTGGGCCATTGCCGCTACTCCACCACCGGCGCCAGCCACTGGGCCAACGCGCAGCCCACCCTCGGCGCCACCGCCACGGGCACGGTGGCCCTGGCGCACAACGGCAACCTGACCAACACGGTGGAACTCAACGCCATGATCACCGAGCGCAACGGTGGCCAGCTCACCGGTGAGATGAAGCAGGGCAACACCTCGGACACTGCCTTGGTCACCGCCCTGCTGGAGGGCGAGCCGGGCAAGACCCTCGAAGAAACCGCCCTGGAACTCCTGCCCAAGATCAAGGGCGGCTTCTGCTTCGTCTTCATGGATGAAGGAACCCTCTACGCTGCCCGTGACACCTTCGGCATCCGCCCGCTGGTCCTGGGCCGGCTGGAGCGCGGCTGGGTGGTCGCCTCCGAACAGTCCGCCCTGGCCACCGTTGGTGCCAGCTTCATCCGCGAGATCGAGCCGGGCGAGTTCATCGCCATCGATGAGGAAGGCGTGCGGTCCCAGCGCTTCGCGGAGCCGACGCCGGCCGGTTGCGTTTTCGAATACGTCTACCTGGCGCGCCCGGACGCCGCCATCGCCGGCCGTTCCGTCTATGAGTCCCGCGTGGAGATGGGTCGGCAGCTGGCCCGGGAGAACACCCACGAAGCCGACATCGTTATCCCCGTGCCGGAATCCGGTACCCCGGCGGCCGTAGGCTACGCCGAAGAATCCGGTATTCCCTTCGCGCACGGCTTCGTCAAGAACT
The DNA here is from genome assembly GCF_030323865.1 of Pseudarthrobacter defluvii. Taxonomy (NCBI): domain Bacteria; kingdom Bacillati; phylum Actinomycetota; class Actinomycetes; order Micrococcales; family Micrococcaceae; genus Pseudarthrobacter; species Pseudarthrobacter defluvii. Next base: position 3,708,817 of record NZ_CP066362.1, read on the forward strand.
CCTACGTGGGCCGGACCTTCATCCAGCCGTCCCAGACCCTCCGCCAGCTGGGCATCCGGCTCAAGTTGAACGCACTGGAATCCGTAATCCGCGGCAAGCGCGTCGTAGTGGTGGATGACTCGATCGTCCGCGGCAACACCCAGCGGGCCATCGTGCGGATGCTCCGGGAGGCCGGCGCCGCCACTGTCCACGTCAAAATCTCCTCGCCGCCGGTCCAGTGGCCCTGCTTCTATGGCATCGACTTCGCCTCCCGGGCCGAACTGATCGCCAATGGCGCCACCATTGAAGAGATCTCCCAGGCTATCGGCGCTGACTCGCTGGCCTACATTTCCGAGGACGGCATGATCGGCGCCACCCGTCAGCCGCGCGAACGTCTCTGCACCGCCTGCTTCACCGGCAAGTACCCCATCAAGCTTCCGGATGCGGACAAGCTGGGCAAGAACCTGCTGGAGCGCACGGACCTGGGCGGCCTGAAGCCTTCCCCTTCCGCGCTTCCCGGTGAAACCGCAGCCCTTGCCGTGGACGCCACCGAGGATCCCGCGGAGAAGTCCGGTGCCACCGGCTGCGACCCGGGTCCGGACTCCGAATTCGAGAACCTGTTGACCGAAGCCGACCTTGTGCCCGACGTACCCGCCGCCACCAGCGCCGACAAGAAAGAGTCCGTATGACTTCCGCTAACACCACCGCAGAAAACTCCGGCATCACCTACGCCTCCGCAGGTGTGGACGTCGAAGCCGGGGACCGCGCCGTCGAGCTCATGAAGGATGCCGTGAAGGCAACCCACAACTCCTCGGTGATCGGCGGGGTGGGCGGATTCGCGGGCCTCTACGACGTCTCCAGGCTGCTGACCTACGAGAAGCCGCTGCTGGCGACCTCCACCGATGGTGTGGGGACCAAGGTGGCCATCGCGCAGGCCATGGACATCCACGACACCATCGGGTTCGACCTGGTGGGCATGGTGGTGGACGACATCGTTGTGGTGGGCGCCGAACCGCTGTACATGACCGACTACATCGCCTGCGGCAAGGTGGTCCCCGAGCGCATCGCGGGCATCGTCCGCGGCATCGCCTCCGCCTGCTCGGTGGCCGGCACCGCCCTGGTGGGCGGCGAGACCGCCGAGCACCCCGGCCTGCTGGGCGAGCATGAATACGATGTTGCCGGGGCAGCCACCGGCGTGGTGGAAGCCGATGCGCTGCTGGGCCCGGACCGCGTACGCGCCGGGGACGTTGTGATTGGCATGGCCTCATCCGGCCTCCACTCCAACGGCTACTCCCTGGTCCGCCGCGTCATCAACCACGCCGGCTGGGCCCTGGACCGCCAGGTCTCCGAACTGGGCCGCACCCTGGGTGAAGAACTCCTGGAACCGACGCGCGTTTACGCGGCCGATTGCCTCGACCTCGCCCGCACCTTCCCCGTAAACGCCGGCGCAGCCATCCATGGCTTCAGCCACGTCACCGGCGGCGGCCTGGCCGCCAACCTGGCCCGCGTCCTCCCGCAGGGCCTGGTGGCAACAGTTGACCGCGCCACGTGGGAACTGCCGGCCATCTTCAAGCTGGTGTCCGAGCTGGGCAACGTCCCGCTCGCGGACCTGGAGCGCACGCTGAACCTCGGCGTGGGCATGGTGGCCATTGTTTCCGCCGAAGCTGCGGATGCCGCCGTTGGCCGCCTCAACGAGCGCGGGCTGCCGTCTTGGATCATGGGCACCGTCGCTGCGGACTCCGGCTCGATCGACAAGTCCGGCCCGGATTACGTGCAGGGCGCCAAGGGCGTGGACGGCGGCGCGGTCCGCCTGGTCAACGCCTACGCCTAATACCTTTCATCGAGTGCTGAGTATTTGTCGTTTTCACGCCTGGGAACGACAAATACTCAGCACTCGATGCATTTAAGCGATCTGGATCAGGTTGAGCACTCCGCCCTGCGGGTCCCTGATCGTGGCCAGTGAGCCGTCGACAGGGTATTCGTCCGGCTCCACGATGACTTCGCCGCCCGCTGCCTGGGCCTCCGCTGCCGCCCCGGCAACGTCCGCCACGCCAAAGTAGACCTGCCAGTCGGCCTGCTCGCCTTCGTCGGCAGGTACGACGCCAGCCACCTCGCTGCCGTCGATGAGCAGCGTGCTGTAGCTGCCGCCGTCGTCCTGGGGGTACTCGGTGACCTCGTGCCCGAACAGCTGCTGGAAGAAACCGACGGCGACAGGCGTCTCTGGTGTGAACAGTTCCGCCCACGCCAGCGCACCGGGCTGGTTGAACACGTGGCTTCCGTAGTGCGTTCCGGGCTGCCAGATGCCCGTGGTTCCGCCGCCGGGAGGGGCCAGGAAGCCAATTACTCCCGTATCGCCTACGCTCTCCGGGCCGAACAGGGCAGTACCGCCGGCGTGGCGCGCTTCTTCCAGCACGTCCGCGGCGTCCTTGGCGGAGAAGTAGATGTTCCACCTGGCGGCAGTGCCTGCTTCCAGTTGCAGGGGGCTTTGCGGCGCGATCGTGGACACCAGCTCGCCGCCGACGAAGGCCTGGGCGTAACTGCGGCCGTCCGGAGTGGGAAAGTCCTGGTAGGTCCAGCCGAATATGCGGCCGTAGAAGTCTTTGGCGGCGGCAACATCGGGGGTCTGCAGATCCGCCCAGCAGGGCTCGCCGTGACGGTATCCCTCAACTTTTGGCATGGGACCAACGGTACACGGACCCCCTTGAGCCACAAGGTTCGGCGGGGGAAAATAGCGCCAGAAAGATCCGCTGGGTACACCGCATGGCGGCACATCAGCAGCGGTCGATCCGGAATGGGAGTACACGAACATGGCCGGCTTCCTCGACATTGACGGGCACCCGACGTGGGTGGAAGACCGGGGTGGTGCGGGCGTTCCGCTGCTCCTGCTTCACGGTGGCCTCAGCAACAGCGACGCCCTCCTCAACACGCTCGGGGCGGGGCTGTCGAGCCACTACCGCGTTATCGCGTTCGACCGCCGCGGACACGGATATACGGCGGATACTGATGCGGACTTCCACTACGACGATATGGCCCGGGAGACGATCAGCGTCCTCGAAACAGTCGTGGGCGGGCCCGCGCATTTGGTTGGCTGGAGCGACGGCGGCATTGTCGCCCTCCTGGTGGCGCTCGCGAGGCCGGACCTGGTGAAAAAAATGGTTGTCATCAGCGCGAACTACGACGTGGACGGCGTTCAGCAAGTGGAAATGGACCCGGATTCGCCGGTCTTCCAAGAGCTTGGCCGGGCCTACGCCGAGCGTTCTCCTGATGGACCCGGGCACTTTGAGGAAGTAGCCCGGAAAGCCATGCAGTTGATCAGCAGCGAGCCGTCACTCAAGACATCCCAGATCTCGCGGATCCAACAGGCGGTGCTGGTGACTGTCGGGGACGACGACATTGTTACCCTGCCCCACGCCATTTCGTTGTATGAGGCACTGCCGAACGGACAGCTGGCGGTGGTTCCCGGCACGTCCCACGGCCTGCCGATGGAACGGCCCGCTACGCTTACCAGCCTTATCCTTCCGTTCCTGGAAGAGGATGGGCCGCCCAAGACCCTCATGCCTGTCAGGCGGGCCCGCATGTCAGGCGGGAACGGCGAAAGGACCCGTGGGGACATGCCGGAAACAGGCATGCCTCAACGGGCCTCTTGAGCGAGGTCAGCACTTTGGGGTGCTGCAAGGAAAGCAGCGTGGCGAAGGTTATTGCGACTGAGTGCCAACTGCTCTAGCGCAGCGACGGCCAGCGACAACTAGCCGATGCGACGGTGGTCTACCTCGTCGTCATCGTCATCCAAATCATCCGCGTACTTGTCCACATAAGCCGAATAATCCGGTTCGACCGGCTCATTCGAATATCGGCTCGTTGAACGACTGGCAGGGCCCGTCAGCTCACGCTGAAGTGCCGAGTAGTCAGTGTTCGGGGAGTAGTACTTGATGTCCCGAGCCTGCTTGGTAGCTTTTGCCTTTTGACGGCCGCGCCCCATGGCGTGACCCCCTTTTGTACTTGGACCGGAGGTGGTCACCTTGGCGATCGGTGAGGCCCCGGAATGTTTGGTCAATTTGTCGTACACCTAGATTACATGCTTTCGGCGGGCCCCGCTTGCCGCCAGGAGGCCCGGAGGGGCGCGTGGGGTACCATGACGCACTCCGGCCCGCAGGATTCCGCCATTTTTCTTCGGTAGAGTCACTTAAGAACTGCCAATTTTGTCTGGCCATTGGCGAGCCGCGGAACCAAAACCAGGAGGATGCGCACCCGTGAACCAGCAGGACCTTCCGCCGAAACCCTCCTCGCCGCCACGCACCGGAAACCTGCCGAAAGTCCCCGGCGGGAACGGCACTTCGGCCCCCGCCCCGGAATCCGTCACCTGGTCCCAACCGCGCCACGAGCCCGCCCCGGAGAGGCACACCAACAGGCGGCCCGCGTACTGGAAGGTGTTTTTCGCCGTCGTGATCCTGGCTGTTGCGGGCTCGCTGGTGTGGCTTGCCATGTGGCTGAACTCCTCGTCGGGCACCCAGGCGCCGAAAGCTGCTGCGCCGGGCGTACTGCAGACTGCCGTCACTCCGCCCGCCAGCCCCCAGCCCCTCCCCCGGGAAGGGGTGGCGCCGGCAGCGTACGCCGTCGGTGATTGCTTCAAGGACTTCGACCCCCAGGCGCTGACGTCCACGGTGGTGCCGTGCGATACGCCCCATTCGTCCCAGCTGGTTGCCACCCTCCGATACCCGGACGACGGCGACTACCCCGGCGCTGACCCGCTCAAGGCCAAGGCGCTGGAGGTTTGCCAGGCAGCAAAGCTCAGCCCGGCGGCCAAGCAGTTCCCACTCAACTACCAGCGCAGCTACCCCAGCAGCACCAGCTGGGGATCAGGCGACCGGCGGGTGGACTGCTACGTCGCGGCCGACGGCGGCAACGTGATCAACGCAAGCGTGCTGCCCTGACAGTCAGCCTGACAGGGCAGCACACCTCCACCTTCACCCGCGGCTAGTCCTTCCGACGCACCGACAGCCCTGAGCTCCGGGCACCGGTCAGCGTATCGACGCTGGATTCGGTGAGTTCGCCGAAGTCTGGCGCGGTATCCACCAGGACGGTGTCGCCGTCGCTGATCTCGCCGGCGAGGATGGCCTTGGCCAGCCGGTCGCCGATCTCGCGCTGCACCAGGCGGCGCAGCGGCCGGGCGCCGTAGGCGGGGTCGTAGCCGGACAGCGCCAGCCATGCCTTGGCGCCATCAGTAACGTCGAGGGTGAGCCGCCGTTCGTGCAGCCGCCGCCCCAGTTCCGCCACGTGCAGTTCCACGATGTGCGCCAGTTCCTCCACGGTAAGGGCGTCGAAGAGCACCACCTCGTCGAGCCGGTTCAGGAACTCCGGCTTGAAGGACGCGTTCACGGTAGCCATCACGGCGTTGCGCTTGGCCTCGGCGTTCAGCGATTGGTCCACCAGGAACTGGCTGCCCAGGTTGGAGGTCAGTACCAGGATCACGTTGCGGAAGTCCACGGTACGGCCCTGCCCGTCGGTGAGGCGGCCGTCGTCGAGCACCTGCAGGAGGATGTCGAACACCTCGGGGTGCGCCTTCTCCACCTCGTCCAGCAGCACCACGGAGTACGGGCGGCGGCGGACGGCCTCGGTGAGCTGGCCGCCTTCCTCGTAGCCCACGTATCCCGGAGGCGCTCCGACCAGGCGGGCAACGCTGTGCTTCTCGCTGTACTCGGACATGTCGATGCGCACCATGGCGCGCTCGTCGTCGAACAGGAAGTCAGCCAGGGCCTTGGCCAGCTCCGTCTTGCCCACGCCGGTGGGGCCCAGGAACAGGAACGAGCCGGTGGGGCGGTTGGGGTCGCTGATGCCCGCCCGCGCGCGGCGGACGGAGTCGGACACTGCCTGCACGGCCTTGGCCTGGCCGATCAGGCGCCGGCCCAGTTCCTCCTCCATGTGCAGCAGCTTCTGGCTTTCGCCCTGCAGCATGCGGCCGGCGGGGATGCCAGTCCACGCCGAGATGACCTCGGCGATGTCTTCCGCGGTCACTTCCTCCGCCACCATCTGAGCCGGCTTGTCCGTCACGGCAGCCTCGGCTTCGGCGGCGGCATTCAGCTCGCGCTCCAGGGCCGGGATCTCCCCATAGAGGATCCGCGACGCCGTCTCCAGGTCACCTTCGCGCTGGGCCTTGTCGGCGGCGGAGCGCAGCTCATCCAGCTTCGCCTTCAGGTCACCCACCCGGTTGAGGCCGGCCTTCTCGGCTTCCCACCGGGCATTCAGCGCGGACAGTTCCTCTTCCTTATCTGCTTTGTCCGCACGCAGGGCCGCCAGCCGCTCGATGGACGCCGGATCCGACTCCCCGCTCAAGGCCAGCTCCTCCATGGTCAGGCGGTCCACCTGGCGGCGCAGCTGGTCGATCTCCTCCGGGGCGGAGTCGATTTCCATGCGGAGGCGGGACGCTGCCTCATCCACCAGGTCGATGGCCTTGTCCGGCAACTGGCGGCCGGAGATGTAGCGGTTGGACAGCGTGGCCGCCGCCACCAGGGCAGAGTCGGCGATGGACACCTTGTGGTGCGCCTCGTAGCGTTCCTTCAGGCCGCGGAGGATGCCAATGGTGTCCTCCACGCTGGGCTCGCCCACATACACCTGCTGGAAGCGGCGTTCCAGGGCGGCGTCCTTCTCGATGTTCTCGCGGTACTCGTCAAGGGTGGTGGCCCCGATAAGCCGCAGCTCGCCGCGGGCCAGCATTGGCTTGAGCATATTGCCGGCGTCCATGGAGGAGTCGCCGGTGGCCCCTGCCCCCACCACGGTATGGATCTCGTCAATGAAGGTGACGATCTGGCCATCGGAGCCCTTGATTTCCTCCAGGACCGCCTTCAGCCGTTCTTCAAACTCTCCGCGGTACTTGGCACCGGCAACCATGGAGCCCAAATCCAGGGAGATCAGGGTCTTGCCGCGCAGGCTTTCCGGGACGTCCCCGGCCACCATCCGCTGCGCCAGACCTTCCACCACGGCGGTCTTGCCCACGCCGGGCTCACCGATGAGCACCGGGTTGTTCTTGGTGCGCCGGGACAGGACCTGGACCACGCGCCGGATCTCCGAGTCGCGGCCGATCACGGGGTCCAGCTTGCCTGCCCGGGCCATGGCAGTGAGGTCCGTGCCGTACTTCTCAAGCGCCTGGAAGGTGTTCTCCGGGTCCGGGCTGTCCACCTTGCGGTCATTGCGGATACCGGGCAGCGCGGCGAGCAGGGCTTCGCGGGAAGCGCCGGCGTCGCGCAGCAGGCGGGCAGCGGCATCATTGCCGGCGGACAGGCCTACCAGGAGCACTTCGGTGGACACAAAGCTGTCGCCCAGCCGGTCAGCTTCCTCCTTGGCCTGCTGGATGGCCTGCAGGGCGGGCCGGGACAGCTGTGCCTGCTGGCTGGAGCCTCCGGACGTGGCGGGCAGGGCCTTGATCGCGCTGCTGGCCTGGACGCTGACGGCATCGGGGTCGGCGCCGGTGGCGCGGAGCAGGGCGACGGCCACGCCCTCCCGCTGGTCCATCAGCGCCTTGAGGAGGTGGGCCGGTTCCACCTGCGGGTTGCCGGCCGTCGAGGCGTTCATTGCCGCGGCGGAAAGAGCCTCCTGGCTCTTGGTGGTGAATTTGACGTCCAAAGAGAGCTCCTTTCGGGGGCTTGTTGACTAAGTTGAGTCTACTACGCTCAACTTTGGACGGCGAGGTCCAGTAGCCATGTTTGCCCACGGCGAAACGGCTGTCCAGAGCAGGAGGTCCCTTCCCGCCGGACGGCGCGGGATTCGGCGCTACTGCTCCGCGGCGGCGGCAGGTTCGGCTTGGCGAACGTTTGAAAAGGTTCCTTCGGGCGTCATCCCAAGGGCCACGTAACCCTTGCGGATGCGGTGCCGGAAATAGATGCCGGTCCCGTAGTAGAGGACGAGGCTGGCCACCACGAACAGCAGGGCCAGGTCGCTCTCGGTGCGGTAGGAGTAATAGCTGGGATGGCCGAAGGCGATATCGCCGCGCAGAAGCGGAAAGACCACCCCTGCCCAGTACGCCCCGCTGGCAAGGAAGAGGATGGAAAACAGGGTGGTCATAGCGCCCATGCCCTTGCAGCTTCTTACAACCTGCTTTTCAACTTTTTTCCATGCTTCAAGATCGTCCACCAATAGGACGGGCGCTCCGTTTTCCATTTATCTCCCCCAAGATCGCGCAATGCTGCACAGCATACCGTCCTGCGGAAGTCCGCTGCGGCCCTACGTTCCGCCCCCTAGGTCCCGTACACCGATACGGCCGCAGCCTTCACCACGAAGTGCACCGTCATGCCGGGAACCAGGGCCAGGTCGGCGGAGGCGGCCGGCGTGATGTCCGCGGCCAGGCTTCCGGCACGGACGCGGACCTGGTCGCCGTGCGGCTCAAGGTCGGTGATGGTGACGGCAAACGAGTTCCGCGGGCTTCCATGGGCGTCCGTCAGGAACACGGAAACGGCCGACGGCGGAAACACCGCGACGCCGAAACCGCCCGGCGTGGGCAGTTGGCCGGGTTCGTCGTCGTGCCCGGCGATCCTGAGGCCGCCATCGGTCCGGACCCCGGTTCCGTCCAGGGTGCCGGGAACGAAGTTCAGCCCGGCAAGTCCGGCAGCGAAAGAACTCCGCGGGCGCTCCAGCACGGTCCGGGTTGGACCTTCTTCCGCGATCCTGCCGCCCTCCAGGATCACCACGCGGTCCGCGAGCATCAACGCATCCAGCACGTCGTGGGTGACGATGATGGCTTGCCGCCCGGCCAGGACACGCTTGAACAGGCGGCGCAGCAGCGGCGCGGAGTGGATGTCCAGGGCGGCCAGCGGCTCGTCGAGCAGGAGGAGGGCGGGGTCGGCCGCGAGCGCCCGGGCCACGGCGACGCGCTGGGCCTGCCCGCCCGAGAGCTCGGCAGGACGACGTGCGGCAAGATGGTCCGCTTCAACGTCAACCAGCAGGCGCAGTGCCCGCTCCTTGGCTTCACTCCTTGACACACCGGCACTCCGGGGACCAAAGGCGACATTGTCCAGGACGCTCAGGTGGGGAAAGAGCAGGGGTTCCTGGGCGAGCAGGGCCGTGCCCCGGTTGTGCGGCGGTGACCACGTGTGCCGGGATCCGTCGAGGTCGAAGAGGGTCCTGCCGTTGAGTTCGGCCCTGCCACTGTCCGGCCGCAGCAGGCCGGCGATGCCGGCCAGCAGCGTTGATTTGCCGGCGCCGTTGGGCCCCATGACGGCCACGGTTTCGCCCGGCCGGACGGTCAGGGCCACGTCGAAACCCCGCCCGGCCACGGCTGCCTGGAAGGACAGCGTCACTGGGCGTTCCCTCCTGCCGGGGCTGCCGCCGTCGTCCGTTGCCCTGGCCCGGCGCGGCCTGCTGCCGGGCGGCGGTAAGCGAGGGCAACCACCGCCACGGCCACGGCGACCAGGACCAGGGACAGGGCGACGGCGGCGTCCGGGTCCGTTTCGCGCTGCAGGTAGATCTCCAGCGGCAGGGTGCGGGTCACCCCCTGCAGGCTGCCGGCGAAGGTCAGCGTGGCACCGAACTCGCCCAGGCTCCGCGCGAAGGAGAGGACGGCACCGGACGCCAGGCCGGGCAGGACGAGGGGCAGCGTGACGCGCCGGAAGACGGTGCCGGGCCTGGCGCCCAGGGTCGCGGCCACCGCCTCATACCGGGATCCGGAGGTCCGTAAGGCGCCTTCCAGGCTCACCACCAGGAAGGGCAGCGCCACGAACGTCTGCGCCAGGACCACCGCCGTGGTGGAGAAGGCAATCTGCAGACCGAACACGTCCAGGGTCCGTCCCAGCAGCCCCTGCCGGCCGAAGGTATAGAGCAGGGCGATGCCGCCCACCACCGGGGGAAGCACCAGCGGCAGGAGCACCAGCGAGCGCAACAGGCCCTGCAGGCGGAAGGTATCCCGGGCCAGGACCAGGGCCAGCGGCACACCCAGCACGATGCACAGCACGGTGCTGGCGGCAGAGGTCCGCAGGCTCAGCCCCAGCGCCGTCAGCGACGGCCCGGACGTCACCAGCGGAATGAAGTTGGCCCAGTCCACGCGCAGCACCATGGCCAGCAGCGGAAGCACGACGACGACGGCGGCCACGGCTGCCAGCGCCCGCACCCAGGCCGGGATGCCGGAGTACCCGGCTGGGTGGGTGCGCGGGCGCGCCTCAGGCCGTCCTTGCTGCCGGGCCACCTCCCCCTGCCGGCTCACTTGCTGCCCGCGCCCTGGGCGGGCGGGCCGAATCCTGCGGCGGCCAGGACCTTTTGGCCTTCCGGCCCGGTGACCAGGTCCAGGAAGGCCTGGGCGGTGGCCTTGTTGCGGCCAGTGGCAACGCCGGCAATCGGGTAGGTGTTGACCGCACTCCCGGCTTCCGGAAACGGGATGCCTTTCGCGCTGGAGCCGGCGGCTTTGATGTCCGTGCCGTACACCAGCCCGGCGTCGGCCTCGCCGGAAGTGACCTTGCCCAGGACATCGGTGACGGCGTTTTCCTCGCTGACCGGGCTCAAGGCTAGCCCCGCCGCCTGCGCCACCTTGGCCGTGGCGGCCCCGCATGGAACCTGCCGGGCGCAGGTGACCAGTTTGATGCCCGGCCGGGCCAGGTCCTGCAGCGATGTGATTCCCGCCGGGTTGCCGGGAGGTACGGCGATGGCCAGGGTGTTGGTGGCGAACTCTTTCGGCGTCCCGTCCGCGAGGCCTGCGTCCTGCACTTTCTTCATGTTGGCCGTGTCCGCGGAAGCGAAGACGTCAGCGGGGGCGCCCTGGCTGAGCTGGCCGGCGAGGTCGGAGGATCCCGCGAAGCTCAGGGTCACCTTTGTTCCCGGGTGTTGCGCTTCGAAAGTGTGGGCGAGCTCGGTGAAGGTGGCTTTGAGGGAGGCGGCGGCGAAAACGGTGATGGTGCCGCTTGGCGTGCCGCCGGTGCTGGAGTCGGGGGCACTGCCCTGCGCGGCACATCCGCTAAGTGCGGCCGGCAGGAGGATGCCCAGGGCAAGCAGCGCGGTGGAGAACCGGGCCATCCGGATGGTCATGTTCCGCAGGCTCATGCCGTGGCCTTCCCCTTCGGGGCTTCGATAATGACCGTTGTTGCCTTGACGACGGCGGTGGCCACGGCCCCCGGTTCGAGACCCAGTTCGCGGACCGCCTCGCTGCTCATCAACGACACCACCCGGAAGGGTCCGCACTGCAGTTCCACCTGGGCCATCACCTTGTCCGTGATCACGTTGGTCACCAGGCCCACGAAGCGGTTCCGCGCGGAACTGCTGCCGCCTTTGGGGTCGTCCGGGAGCTGGGCAAGCTTCTGCGCGTGGGCCGCCAGTTCCAGCCCGTCGACCGCGAGGCGGCCGGAACTGTCACGGCCCGGGGTGAGGGTTCCGTTCTCGGTCCAGCGGCGGACGGTATCATCGCTCACGCCGAGGAACCGGGCAGCTTCGGAAACGCGGATAAGGGCCATTCGGCGATTCTAGCCCGCAAATACGGAACCAGAAACCGATTATGGGCGCAAAGAAGGAGCTGCACCTGTCCCGCGGGCCCCCGGCTTCCGGAAGTACTGCAGCACTAGACTCGCTTCCATGGCCATCTACATTGACCCGCCGCTGTGGCCTGCACACGGAACCCTCTTTTCACACCTGGTCTCTGATTCGTCCCTGGCCGAGCTTCATGCCTTCGCTGCCGCCGCCGGGATCCCGAAACGGGCGTTCGACGGCGACCACTACGACGTGCCGGAGCGCCGCTTCGACGAGTTGGTGGCGGCTGGCGCGGTGTCCGTGGAGGCCAGGGTCCTGGTCCGCAGGCTCATCGCCAGCGGCCTGCGGATCCCTGCCCGCCGGCGAAACAAGGCGCTGAAGGTCCCGCTGCTGAACCGGTGGGAGGCCATCATGCCGGGCCATGATGCGCTGTTCCTGGACCTGCTGGACCGGTGGAGCGAGCCGCACCGCCACTACCACGGCTGCACGCATTTGCTCTCCGTGCTGGAGGCGCTGGACCTGCTCACCGAACCGGACGAGGCGCCGCGGACCGTGCTGCTGGCCGCCTGGTTCCACGACGCCGTGTACCGCGGGGCCGCCGGCCAGGATGAGGAGGAATCCGCACGGCTCGCCGAGAAACGCCTTGAGGAGGCCGGGCTGCCGGAGGAAGAGGTGGCGGAAACGGCGCGGCTGGTCCGGCTCACATCCGACCACCGGCCGGAACCAGGCGACGGCGACGGGGCCCTCCTCTGCGACGCCGACCTGTCCATCCTGGGCGGCGAACCGGACGAGTACGCCCGCTACGTCGCCGCCGTACGGAAGGACTACGCGCATATCGGCGACGCCGACTTCGCAGCCGGCCGGGCCGCCGTCGTGCGCCAGCTGCTGGAACTGGACCCGCTCTTCCACCACCGGCGGGCAAGGGACCTGTGGCTGGACGCGGCACACCGCAACCTGGAAAGCGAGCTGGCATGAACGCGCCCGGCTCCAGCCCCCGGCACACGTTCTCCGCCAATGCTGCCCACCGGCAGCTCCCGTTCGCGGTCCGGCTGGACTGGGGGCTCGCCGGGGCGCTGACGGTGGCACCCGGCGCGGACATCGCGGTGGTGGTGGACGTGCTGTCCTTCGGCACCTGTGTCAGCGTGGCACTGGACCGGGGCGCCGACGTCTTCCCCTACCGGTGGCGTGACACCAGCGCGGAGGATTTCGCGGCCCACCATCAGGCGCAGCTGGCGGGGCCGCGCGACGGCGGCGGGCTGAGCCTGTCCCCGGAAAGCCTCCGGACTGCGGCGGCGCTGGAAAGAGTGGTCCTGCCATCCCCCAACGGATCGGAACTGTGCCAGTCGCTGGCCGGGGCGGTGCCTTTGGTGGCCGCGGTGTGCCTGCGGAACGCGGCAGCAACAGCGGAGTGGGTGGCCGCCAACCTTCCGGACGACGCGGTGGTGGCGGTGGTTGCCGCCGGTGAGCGCTGGCCGGACGGCACCCTTCGCCCTGCCGTGGAGGACCAGATTGGAGCGGGCGCGTTCATTGCCGGGCTGGTGGCCACGGGCAAGGGCGGCTATGAAGCCGGGGACGGCCGGCACGGCTATGCACCGGAAGCGGTGGCGGCCATGGCTGTCTACGAATCCGCCGAACCGCGCTTGCGGGAGGTGCTGCAGCAGTGCTCCAGCGGCCGGGAGCTGTCCGGGGCCGGGTACGCCGGGGACCTGGACATCGCGGCTGAACTGGACCAGAGCGATTCGGTGGCCATCCTGCGGAACGGGGCGTTCCGGCAGCTTTGAGAAGCTGCCGGTTTCGGGGACCTGCTTCGATTTAGCCGGGAGCTGTGCCACACTGCACGGATGAGCCTGCGCATCCAAGCCATCGCTGTTGATTCGACCGATCCCAGCATTCCCGCAGCCTTCTGGGAAAAGGCGCTTGGATGGCGCCGGACCCATGAAGAGGATGACGAGATCGTGCTGGAGCCGCCGGCAGGCAGCACCGAAGACGGCGTGCTGCCCGACCTGCTCTTCCTCAAGGTCCCGGAGCAAAAAGAACTTAAGAACCGGCTCCACCTGGACCTCCGACCGGAGGACCAGGACGCCGAAGTGGCGAGGCTGGAGGAACTGGGTGCCCGGCAGGTGTCGGTGGGCCAAGGCGTGGCCGCGACGTGGGTGGTGATGGCCGACCCGGACGGCAACGAGTTCTGCGTCCTCCGCGCCCTGCGGCCCGGCGGAACCGGCTAGCGGTACGTCCTGACCGGATAGGTGCTCACGAAAGGCGTGCTGGTGGGCACGATCTGCTTGCCCAGCGGCATCAGGGACACCGGGATGAGCTTCAGGTTGGCGATGGCCAGCGGAATGCCGACGATGGTGATGGCCATGGCGAACGCCGTGACCACATGGCCAATGGCGATCCAGATCCCTGCTACCAGCAGCCAGATCACATTGCCCAGCAGCGAGAAGACACCGGTGCCGCCGGGCTTGTCCACCACCATCCGGCCAAAGGGCCACAGGGTGTAGGCGGCGATCCGGAACGAGGCAATGCCCCACGGGATGGTGACGATCAGCAGGCAGCAGACCACGCCCGCCAGGAAATAGCCCAGGGCCAGCCAGAGGCCGCCGAAAACCAGCCAGATGATGTTCAGAAGTGTCTTCATGCACCCATTGTGCCCCCGCCCCTCTGACAAAAGGGTGGGGGACTCCCCTGATCCTGCCCTGATAACCGCCGGTGGCGAGGCAGGACAGTATCTAGACCGTGGCGGCGTCCTTGGCGGCGTGCACGAAAGCCCGGACCTTGGCCAGGTCCTTCACGCCCCGGGATGCCTCCACACCGGAAGAAACATCCACGCCCCAGGCATGGGCGGCTGCCGATGCCTGGCCCACATTCCCGGGTTCAAGCCCACCGGCCAGCAGCCAGGTCCGTCCCTGCAGCACCGGCAGGGCCGCCACGGAGGCGTAGTCCCAGGACTCGCCGGATCCGGGCACGGCTGCATCAATCAGGAGCAAGTCCTCGCCCCAGTCTTCGAACTCATCCTGCGCGGCACCCATGGTGATGGCCCTGACCAGCTTCATGCCGGCGTCGTGCACGGTTGTCACGTCCGCACGGGACCGGCTGCCATGCAGCTGGATCCATTCCAGGCCTGCGGCCCGGGCGATGGCGATGGCGTCGGCCACGGGTTCGTCGCGGAACACCCCGATCGGAGAGACGGTTTTGGGGACCCCTGCGAGCAGCGAAGCCGCCTGCGACGGCGAGACGACCCGGGGGCTGGCGGTGAGCACGAACCCCACGGCGTCTGCGCCGGCATCCACTGCTTCGCGCACCGATTCGGGCGTGCTGAGACCACACACTTTGACGAACATTCCCGGCTCCTTCAGGCTGTTTTCGTGTTGACCCCCCGCAGGAGATTAGCAGGGACGGGACGCAACTGCGATGCCGCCCGCAGGAGCAAACTAGGCTGGGCTGATGCAGATCATCCGCTTCGCAGAGCTCAAGGCCGAACCGTGGCGCAACGGCGGCGGGGTAACCAGGGAAATCGCACGCCAGGGCTCCGAAGACGGCGGCTTCGACTGGCGGGTGAGCATCGCTGACATTGCCAAGGCAGGGGACTTCTCGGCCTTTGCGGGAATGGAGCGCGTCCTGACGGTTATCGAAGGGGAGCTGCTCCTGCTCTCCGTCGATGGCGCGGAGCAGCCCCTGGAGAAGTACCGTCCCTTCCGGTTCGACGGCGGGGCCGCAACTGCAGCCAAGCTGCCCACCGGGGACATCAGGGACCTGAACGTCATCACCCGGGCCGGGGCCTACAAGGGCTTCACATCGATCATTGAGCTGTCCAGGAAGCGCGCCCACCCCGTGTTTGAGGGACAGTTCGGTGTGCTGCTGCAGGGGCAGGCGAAGGTCAGCCAGGGCGGCGGCGAGCCGGTGGAGCTGGGCCGCTATGACGCCGTGGCCGGCTCGGACGCCGATTCCCCCGAGATCCTGGGCCGCGGCTTCCTGGCCGTGGTTTCCATCGACGCACAGGAAGCCACAAACTAAGCACCCGCAGGTGGTGAGGTTGGGCACCAACGGTGGCTGGCCGCCGTCGTGCGTTGCTACGCTGAAATCCAAGGCTTCACACCCGAGCCTCCGGACGACGGTTCAGTACCCGGCATGCGACAAGACTGGCCAAAGGAATCTGTCATGTCGTGGGTAATCCTCATTCTTTCCGGCGCGCTGGAAGCCGTCTGGGCCGCGGCCCTGCACCGGACCTCCCAGGTTTCCGGACGCCGGCGCCTCGCCCCTGCCGCCCTTTTCCTCGTGGCCGTGGCGGCCAGTACCGGCGGCCTTGCCGTCGCCATGCAGTCCATTCCCACCGGCACCGCCTACGCTGTGTGGGTGGGTGTGGGCGTGGTCCTCACCTCCGCCTACGCGATGGCCACCAAAGTTGAACGCCCGACGGCGGCGCGCCTGCTGCTGCTCTCCGGCATCGCGGCCTGCGTGGTTGGCCTGAAGGTGGTGGCGTGATGCTGAGGGGCATGCTTCCGTGGCTGGTGCTCCTGGCGTCCGCGGTCCTTGAAGCAGTCTGGGCAACGGCCCTTGGCCTGTCCGACGGTTTCAGCAACCCCCTGCCCACCATCGTCTTCGCCGTCACCGCAACCCTGAGCATGCTGGGCCTGGGCATGGCCATCCGCAGTATCCCGCTGGGTACGGCCTACGCGATCTGGGTGGGCATCGGCGCTGCGCTCACCGTCGGCTGGGCGATGGCCACCGGCGTGGAACCCTTCAGCGTGGTGAAACTGCTGTTCATCGCCGGCATCGTGGCTTGTGCCGCCGGCCTGAAAGCGCTGCCGGCCGGGAAAAACGCGCCGGCTGCGCGCAGCAGTGACTAGGCTTTTGCCATGGACTCCCCCGAGATCGCCCAGGCCGTCGATGCGCTGCGGCGCAGGATGGTGCCTGGCTCGCGGACCATCCTGGGCATCGCCGGGGCGCCGGGGTCCGGAAAGTCCACGTTCGCGACCTGGCTCCAGGAGCAGTTCAGCCTGGGAACCTCGGTTGTGGTGCCCATGGACGGCTTCCACCTGGGCAACGCGATCATCGAGGGCACGCCGTTGCGGGCGCGGAAGGGCGCCATCGACACGTTCGACGGCGGCGGGTACCTTTCGCTGCTGCGGCGCCTGGCGTGCCGGGACGAGGCAGTGGTGTACGCGCCGGAGTTTCGCCGCACCCTGGATGAACCGGTGGCCGCGTCCATCGCCGTTCCCGCCGACGTCCCGCTGGTGATCACCGAGGGGAACTACCTGCTGGCGGACCAGGAGCCGTGGAAGGGGGTGCGGGCGCAGCTGGACGAGGTATGGTTCCTCGAAACCCCGCACGAGCTGCGGCTGCAGAGGCTGGTGGACCGCCATGTGTCGTTCGGGATGGACCGGGAGGCCGCGCTTGCGTGGGCCACTGGACCCGACGAGGCCAATGCCCGGCTCATCCAGGCCACCCGCCCGGCCGCGGACCGCGTCATACCCTGGCTGTAACTTCATTTTCAGGAAACGAACAGGAGCACCCATGGCTAACGCCCCCACCCATTCCGGCAGTACTGTCCAGCTCGGCGACGGCCTGGCCGTCAGCCCCCTGGGCTTCGGCGGCATGGCACTCACACCCGTGTACGGCGAGGTGGACCCAGCCGAGGCGCTGCAGACGCTGCACCACGCCGTCGACGCCGGTGTCAGCTTCATTGACACCGCGGACATCTACGGCGGGGGCAGCAACGAGGAGCTCATTTCCCAGCTGCTCAAGGACCGGCGGGACGAGGTCCAGCTCGCCACCAAGTTCGCGCTGGTGGGCACGCCCACGGACGGCTACACGGACATCCGCGGTGATGCTGCGTACGTGCGCCAGGCCGTGGAGCGGAGCCTGCAGCGGCTGGGCACGGACGTGATCGACCTCTACTACATGCACCGCCGGGACGTGCGCGTTCCCATTGAGGAAACCGTGGGCGCCATGGCCGAGCTGGTGAAGCAGGGAAAGGTCAAGCACCTGGGCCTGTCCGAGGTGACGGCACAGGAACTGCAGGACGCCTCGGCGGTCCACCCAATCGCTGCGGTCCAAAGCGAATGGTCCATCTGGAGCCGGGACGTGGAACGCAACGTGGTTCCCGCAGCCGCCGCCCTGGGCGTGGGCTTCGTTCCCTACTCCCCGCTGGGCCGCGGTTTCCTCACCGGAACCGTTGACACCTCCAGCCTGGGTGACAAGGACTTCAGGCGGAACATCCCCCGCTTCGCCCCCGATGCCGCAAGCGCCAACCAGGCCGTGGTGGACGCGGTCCGGTCCGTGGCGGACCAGCTGCAGGCCACACCCGCGCAGGTTGCCCTCGCCTGGCTGCTGGCGCAGGGCAAGCGGCTGGGCCTGCCTGTGGTCCCCATCCCCGGCACCCGCAAGGCCGCCCGCATCGACGAAAACCTCGGCGCATTGTCCCTGGACCTCACCCCGGCGCACCTGGAAGCACTGGAGGCGGCCTCGGACGCGGTCGTCGGCTCCCGTTCCGCGGACCCTAAATGGGTGTCCGAGGGCCGCGAATAGCATCTCGTTCCACCACCAACCGACCCAACCCTAAGGAGCCCCATGCCTGCCATCGTGCACTTCGAAGTCCAGATTGACCCGGCCCGCCGGGACGACGCCGCCGGATACCTGTCTGAAACCCTCGCCGCCACCCGCGCCTGGCCCGGCAACCTGGGCATCGAAGCCCTGGTGGACGACGCTGATCCCTGCCACATCCTGGTAGTGGAAACCTGGGCCACCACCCAGGACCACGACGACTACGCGGCATGGCGGAAGACGCCGGAGGGAAAGCACAGGCTGGGTGAAGTCCTCGCCGGGACACCGTCAAAGCAGGTCTACTCCGCAACCATGCCGCTCGACCTGCAGCCTTCCCAGGACTAGGCCCGTGGACTCACTTCTCTACGACCTGCCTGCCCTCACCATCCGCAGCATCTCCGTCAGCGCGATGGACAACAACGTGTACCTGCTGACCGCCAAGGAGAGCGGAGCGCAGCTGCTGATCGACGCCGCTGACGATCTGCCCGCCATCCAGCAGTTGCTGGCGGACGGGGCCGCGGACACGTCGGCGGCCCCCCGGCTTGCCCTGATTGCCACCACGCACCAGCACTGGGACCACGTGCGGGCGCTGGAGGAACTGGTGGCGGCAACGGGGGCGCGGACAGCTGCCGGCGCGGATGACGCCGATGCGTTGCCGGTCGCCGTGGACGTCCGGCTCAGCCATGGCGACGTCGGCAACTTCGATGGTTTTGATGTGACCGCAGTTCACCTGCGCGGCCACACGCCCGGTTCCATTGCCTTTGTGTACCAGGACCCGGAAGGGCCGGCGCACATCTTTTCGAGCGACTCGCTGTTCCCCGGCGGGGTGGGCAACACGGATAAGGATCCTGCACGGTTCAACCAGCTCCTGACCGATGTCACGGAGCGGCTGTTCGGCGCCTACCCGGACAGCGCCGTCGTCCATCCCGGCCATGGCAAGCCAACCACCTTGGGTGCCGAACGCCCGCACCTGGAAGAGTGGCGCGCCAGGGGCTGGTAGTGATCAGCCAACTGCCGCCAAATCCCACGAAGAGAGGGTCCGGGAACGCATGAAGGACATTGCCGTGGGCATCGACGCCCAAGACAACGGGCGGCTGGACCAGGAGCTGACGCCGAACTCCGCCGCGCGTCACCGGCGAATGGTGCTTGTGGGAACGCTGGCCACGGCCGGGATAGCCATCGCGGTCCTCCTGTGGGCCAAGTGGTACCCCTATGCCCTCAAGATCCCGGCGGTGGCGGACAGCCACTCGTTGGGAAACTCCGTCTTGTCCGGCAAGGCAAGTGCGCCGCCCGCCCCCTCGTGGAACGCGGCTTTTGAGTACAGCCTGGGCTACGTCGGGTCGATCTGGCAGGCGCTGGTGGCCGGCCTGCTCGTTGCAGCGGCGGTGGAGGCGTTTCTTCCGGCCCGCCGGCTGCTCGCGCTGTTCCAGGCCAGGCGTGGCCCGGCGGCGAGCACGGTCTGCGGCGGGCTTCTGTCGATGTCGTCAATGATGTGCACGTGCTGCGCCGCCCCCGTTGCGTTGAACGTCCGCCGCAGAGGGGTTCCGGTGAGCTCCGCCCTCGCTTACTGGTTGGGCAACCCCGTGCTCAATCCGGCAGCCCTGGCATTCATGGCCTTTGTGCTCCCATGGCAGTTCGTCGCCGTCCGCGTGGGCACCGGCGTTCTCCTTGTCTTTGGTGTCACGCTGCTCGTGAGCCGCCTGGCAAAAGGGACCAGCGTCGCGGAACCGGTGGAGCAGTCCGCCGAAACCGTGACTGCCGTTGGCGCTGTCCGCCGGTTCGCCAAGGCCCTGGCCCGGTTGTCGGTGCGCCTCCTGCCGGAGTATGCGGTGGTTGTGATGCTCCTGGGTGCCTTCCGTGGCTGGCTGTTTCCGGAGGCCGGCATGCTCGCGTCGTGGGGCGTGCTCGCAGCCGTCCTGCTCGCCGTCGTCGGAACCCTGTTCGTGATCCCGACGGCCGCGGAGATCCCCATCATCGGCGCGCTGATGGCCGCTGGAGTTGGACTGGTTCCCCTGGGCGCCCTGGTGCTGACCCTGCCCGCCCTGAGCCTGCCGTCGATGCTGATGGTCCGCGGGGCCTTCCCGGGCCGGGTAATTGCAGCCACGGGGGCTGCCGTGATGGGACTGGGCCTGGTGGGTGCCGCCGCGATGGCCGCCCTGACCTGAGCAGGACCGCGGCGGGCAGCCTCGGCCTTGGCTGCTAAACACCGTTTAACGCATCGAGTGCTCCGTAACTGTCGTTTAGAACCTCCTAAACGACGTTATCGGAGCACTCGATGCTTGGCTGGGCTCGGCCCACGCCGGCAGGGGTTCCCTGGCCGAGCTTGCGAGACGAGGGAGCCGGCGGGGACTACCGTCCGCGGCGCTCGTTGGAGGCCGGGGCCGATGCGCGGCGGGGGCCGCTGCGGGCCGGACGGCCTGAACCGCCGTTGCCCGAGCCGCCGTTGCCTGAGCCGAACGAACCGCCGGAGGTGCCGCCGGTGTTGGAAGACCAGACGGCCTTGCTGCCACCGGTTGCCGCTGCGCGCTGTCCGGCCGCGGGGCGTCCACTGCGCTGGCCGCCGCCAGCTGCCGGACGCCCGCCGGAAGCGGCGCGTCCACCGGATGCGGGACGGCCCGTGCCGCCGCGGGGAGCCTCGCTGCGGGTGATCCGGGAATCGCTGCGGCCCTCGGCTGCACGTCCGTTCGATCCGCGGCCAGCCGATGAGCGGCCACCTGCTGCGGGAACGTCGTTGCGGTGCGTGGAAGCCGTGCCGCGGCCGCGGGCGTTGCGGCGGGCAGCCGCTGCGGCTACTGCGCGGTCCTCGTTCTGCTCGGCGTTGCGGTCGAATGCTGCGCGGGCCTCGGTGCGGCCTTCGAATGCAACTGCGCGGCGCTCGGCGCGGGGTACGTCGGTGCGTACTGCCTCGGCTGCAACCTTGCCGCGTCCGCCACGGCCACCACGGCCGCCGGCGGTGGGGGCAGCCTGGCGGCGTGCGCGCTTGCGCTCGGCGTTGGCGCCGGTGGAGGTGCCGCCGCCCTGCTTGGGGGCTTTGGCGGCCAGCAGTGCCGCGCGGGTACGCGGGTCCACCTTTTCGGCGATGTCACCGACGAGTTCGGCCACGATGGGCGAGTTGGCGGTGACGCGTTCGAAGCTGACGTCCACGCCTGCGGCCTTCATGAGCTTCTTCACGTCCGTCTGCTGCTCGGGCAGGGTCAGGGTGACCACGGTGCCGTCGGAGCCGGCACGGGCGGTGCGGCCGGAGCGGTGCAGGTATGCCTTGTGCTCGGTGGGCGGATCCACGTGGATGACCAGTTCGACGTCGTCAACGTGCACGCCGCGGGCTGCGACGTCGGTGGCGACCAGGACGCGGACGTCACCGTTGGAGAACTCGGCCAGGTTGCGGTCACGGGCGTTCTGCGAGAGGTTGCCGTGCAGGTCGACGGCGGGGATGCCGGCGTCGGTCAGGGTCTTGGCCAGCTTGCGGGCGTGGTGCTTGGTCCGCATGAAGAGGACGCGGCGGCCGGCACCGGAGGCCAACTCCACGATCAGCTGCTTCTTGACGGTCTGGTCGTTGACCACCAGCACGTGGTGCTCCATGGTGGTCACAGCTGCCTGCGGATCATCCACCGAGTGCGTGAGCGGGTTGGACAGGTAGCGCTGGACGATCTTGTCCACGCCATTGTCCAGGGTGGCGGAGAAGAGCAGCCGCTGGCCCTGGCTGGGGGTCATGTCCATGAGCTTCTTGACCACGGGCAGGAAGCCGAGGTCGGCCATGTGGTCGGCCTCGTCCAGGACGGTGATTTCCACGGCCTCGAGGGTGAGGATGCGCTGGCGGATCAGGTCCTCCAGGCGGCCGGGGCAGGCGATGACGATGTCGACGCCGGCGCGCAAGGCCTTTTCCTGGCGCGCCTGGGAAATACCGCCGTAGATCACGGTGGTGTTCAGCCCGGCGGCCTTGGCCAGCGGCTCGATGGTGGCGTTGATCTGGGTGGCCAGTTCACGGGTGGGTGCCAGGACCAGGCCCATGGGGCGGCCGGGCTTGCGGAAGTGCTTGGCTTCCCGCTCAGCGAGTCTTGCTACAAGCGGGATGGCGAAAGCGATGGTTTTACCGGATCCGGTCCGGCCACGGCCCAGGACATCTCGACCGGACAGCGTGTCCGGAAGGGTCTTGACCTGGATGGGAAACGGTTCAACGATTCCCTGCGCGGAAAGGGTGTCTGCAAGGGCCTTGGGAGTACCGAGGGCAGCAAAAGTAGTCATGTAGTTTTTACGGTCTTTCTGGCGGTATCCGGGCGGATATCGGCCCCCGATGCCGGTTGGACCAGGGGTTTCGCCGAAGAAAAGTCAGGTGATCAACCGGGCGCTGTAAATAAGGACAGCCGGCCGGGACCAAATGGAACGCGTTCATCGACGCAGGATGTGCCTCTCACATGAAGAAAGCCCACTCCCTGGAAAGTATCTCCAGACGCGGAGCAGGCGGGCATCACTGCACATCAAGTTCCCCCAGTCTAGCATCCCGACGCCCGGCACCCTTCCGCGGCGTTGCCTTGGACGGCCCGGCGGGGCAGTGTTGACGCATGAACGAACACCCTGAGCAGCACCAGGACAGGCACCAGCAGGAAGCGCACGGGAATCAAGCGCACGACGGCGGCGGCGCACCGGAGGCGGCCGGCGGCAGCATTGATGCCGCGTCCGTATGGGACGAGCGGTACCGCACCAAGGCGCGGCTCTGGAGCGGGAAGCCCAACCCGCAGCTGGTCCGTGAAGCCGGCGGCCTGCGTCCTGGAAAGGCGCTGGAACTGGGCTGCGGCGAAGGTGCCGACGCCATCTGGCTTGCCCAGCAGGGCTGGTCCGTGACCGCCGTCGATGTTTCCGCCGTCGCCCTTGAGCGGGCGCACTCACACGAGCTGGCCGAACTGGCGCGGGAAAGCGTGCAAGCGTCCAACGGTGGGATCGACAGCCGGATCATGTGGCAGCTTGCGGACCTGACGCAGTGGCAGCCGGAAGCTTCCTACGACCTGGTGACGTCACAGTTCCTGCATTCGCAGGAACTCGACTGGCGGATTCCCCTGCGCACAGCGGCCTCCGCGGTGAAGCCGGGCGGGACCCTGCTGGTGGTGGGCCACCACCCGGACCGGCTGCCGCCCTGGGGCCCGGCGCACCACCACGCCGGCATGTTCTACACGGGCGACCAGCTGGTGCAGGAGCTCGGGCTGGACCGGCATGATGCCAACGGCCGCCCGGAGTGGCAGCTGGAGGTCCTCACTGCACGGGAACGGCCGGTGACCGGGCCGGAAGGGCAGGAAGCGACCATCGCCGACGTAGTGCTCCGGGCAACCCGGCTCGCCTGACCGTCTCGTTCGGCCGTACTGGTGGTTCAGCGTGTACGGCCGGTAACCCGGGGCGCTACCAGCGCGGCGCCGACTGCAATGGCCGCGGTGAAGGCGAAGACGCCCGCGAAGGACTGGACCGCCGTCGTAGATGCCGCAAAGACTATCCCCGTGGTGGCCAGCGACAGCGCACCGCCCAGGGAGTCGGAAATGGACATGGCGGAGCTGTTGAAGCCCTCATTTTCCTTGGTGGAGAGCGCCAGGGTCATCACGCTGAGGCGCGGGTAGAGCAGGCCCATGCCACCGCCGGCCAGGACCCAGCCCGCAATGGCGATGGCGGGCGGCCAGTGCAGTGCCGTGGTGGCGAGGGCCAGGAGCACCGCGGCCAGGACCATCAGCGAGCCGGTCTGCACCGCGCTTTGGTGCGGCAGCCGGGACCCCAGCCTTCCCTGGACCGCCGCAGCACCGGCCCAGGCCAGCGCTCCCCCGGTCAGCGTCAGGCCGGCCAGGGTGGGCGGGAACGCGTACTGGTCGATCAGCAGGTAGGGAAGGTAGACCTCCGCACCAAAAAACGACGCCGACGCCAGCCCCCGTGCCAGGATCACGCTTGGCAGTCCGCGCCGGGCGGCCAGGGTACCGCGGGGCACCAAGGGCCGGACGGCCACCAGGGCAAGGACGACGGCGGCCGCTGCCAGGAGTGCCGTGGCGGCGGGGAACGAGGGGACGCTGGCGTCGGCCGAGAGGTTGAGGCCCAGCACCGCGAGCGCTGCCAGCGCCGCCCACCCCAGCCGCCCCAGAGCCCACGGCGGAACGGCTTGGCTTGATGGTCCTGCCGCGTCCGGTTGGCTGGTTCCTTGCGGCTGAACGGACTCCCGGGGCTCGTCCAGGCTGCGGAGTACCGGCACGATCATCGCCAGCGCGGGAATCACCAGGCCCACCACGCCCAGGAACACCCAGTGCCAGCTGAAGACCTGGGCCACCACGCCGGCGGCGAAGGGTCCCACCAATGAGGGGACCACCCACGCGGCTGAGAACGCGGCGAAGATCCGGGGATGCAGCGGGCCGGGAAAGAACCTCGCCACCAGCACGTAGAGCGAAACAGTCAGGGCTCCGCCGCCGAGCCCCTGGACCAGGCGCCCCGCTACGAGCATCGGCATCGACACCGAACTGCCCGCAATCAGGAGCCCCAGCACGAACAGCGACACAGAGGCGTACAACGGCATGGCAGGCCCGCGCCGGTCGGACCAGTTGCCGGCTCCCACCATGCCGATCACGCCGGTTGCCAGCGGCCCGGCGAAGGCCAGGGCGTAGAGGCTGCCGCCGTCCAGCTCCCGGCTGACCAGCGGCATGATGGTAGTGACGGCCAGGGACTCGAACGCGGCGAGGAACACCAGGGCGCACGTACCGATGGTCACCCAGAGGTACGGGGGCCGGAAGATCCCGGTGGCGGGATGGGCGGCCGGAAGGGTGGAGTCCCGCACGGCAGTTCCTACCCCACGAACCGGTTCCGGCCCGAGCGGTAGCCGAAGACCGCCGCGAGCATGCCCACCACCATGAAAAGGATGCCGGCAGGCACGAAGGAGCCGGTGGCCTGGTGCAGCTGGCCCACCATGAGCGTCCCGGTGGAGCCCACCCCGTAGCCCACGCCCTGCATCATGCCGGAGAGGTGGGCGGCGGTGTGCCCGTCGCGGGTGCGGAGCATGATCAGGGTCAGAGCCGCTGCGGTGAGGCTTCCCTGCCCCAGCCCCAGCAGTCCGGCCCACACCCAGATGAGGTTGAGCGGACCCAGGATGCTCAGCACGAATCCGCCGCCGGTCATCAACGCCACCACGGTATTGATGGCGCGCTGATCCCGGAACCTCGCGGCCAGGGCAGGGGCGAACAGCGAGCCCAGCATCTGCAGCACGATGCAGACGGCGACAATGAGCCCTGCGGTGGCACCGTCCACGCCCCTCTCCCGGAGGATGGGCGCCAGCCAGGCGAAACCGCTGAAGGACATCATGGCCTGCAGCACCATGAAGATGGTTACCTGCCAGGCGACCGGGGAGCGCCACACGTTCACGCCGTCCCGTACCGCCTGGTGCCGGACGGCCCCCTGCCGGACGGCTACGGGAAGGAACAGGAGAAGCACGACGGCGGCGGGCAGCGCCCAGACCCACAGCGCCTTGGTCCACTCCCCCGTCGCCGTGTAGACCGGGTAGGTGAATCCGGCTCCCAGCGCGGCGGACGCACAGATGGCCGTTGTGTAGAGGCCGCCCATGAGGCCCAGCCGGTGGGGAAAGTCGCGCTTCACCAAGCCGGGAAGCAGCACATTGCAGAGAGCGATGGCCGCGCCGCAGGCAGCCGTGCCAACCAGGAGGGCCGGCAGGTGGCCTGCGCCGCCCGTGCCTGCCCCGGTGTCCACGGGCCGCAGCAGCAGCCCCGCGGTCAGCAATGCCATGGCCCCCAGCAGCACCCGTTCAGCCCCGAACCGACGGGCCAGGACAGGGGCGAGCGGTGCGAATACGCCGAGCAGTGTCACGGGGACCGTGGTCAGCACCACCACGGACCAGCCCGGCAGCGCCGCCTGGGACGTCACTTCCGGAAGGACTGCGGAGAGGCTGGAAAAGACGCTGCGCAGGTTCAGGCCGATCAGGACCAGGCACACCCCCAGGTAGGCCAGGGCCCGGCGGCTGCCCACCCGGGTGGGTGCGGCCGCCGGGAGTTCATCGATTTCCGCATCCACCAGGGTGCTGAGGTCCACCAGGCTGCTGCCGGCACGGGTCCCGCCCTGGGAGTCCCCGGAGTCTGTCCTTCGCCGCTGCTTCCTTGCCTCGGCATTCATTGCGTCCTTCATGGGCCCATTCTTGCAGGAGACCGCAGAGGTGGGTTTTCCACATAGGGGAAGGGGCAGCTTCCAGCCTTTCCCGCAGCTTCGTAGGTTGAAAGCAGCCGCGGCCGCGCATGGCTGCATCAACCGACGGGAGCACCATGGAAAACACGCCACAACCGGAACCCGGTCCGGCACGCGTAGAAACTACGGGCACCGGGGCCGGCATCAATGGGCTGGGCAACAACGGCCCTGGAA
The DNA here is from genome assembly GCF_030323865.1 of Pseudarthrobacter defluvii. NCBI lineage: Bacteria > Bacillati > Actinomycetota > Actinomycetes > Micrococcales > Micrococcaceae > Pseudarthrobacter > Pseudarthrobacter defluvii. Next base: position 3,735,154 of record NZ_CP066362.1, read on the forward strand.
ACGAAGGACCAGGCAATGCGGGAGCCAACAGCAAGGCCACCAACAGCCTGGTCCTGGCGATCCTTGCCCCTGCAAGCATGCTCCTCACCGCCCCTGCTTCCATGTTCGCCATGTTGATGACCTACTCGGACAACGGCCATTCGGACAGGCCGTGGGTGACGCCCTTCGTGCTGTTCAGCCTGCCGGTCCTTTTCGCCTCGCTCGGTCTCCGCCAGGCCCTCCCAGCCCTGAAACAGTTGCCACGCGGATCCGGAAGTTGGTCCGCGGCGGCTGTTGCCCTTTGTATCTGCGGCCTGGTGTTCGCCCTTGCCCTCGGTCCGGTGCTCGACCTCATAGGCGTGTTCTGACCACAAGCATGTTCCGGGCACCAGCACGCACCGCCAGTTCCCGCGGCGCTATTCTGGAATGGATGAGCGAATCCCCTGAAAACCCCCAGCAGCCGCATGTCCCAAGGCCCGTGACGCCCGGAACCCAGGCCTCCTTTGGCACTTACGGCGGCCGCCCGGTCAGCTTCGTGCGCCGCGGCACCCGCCTGCAGGGGCGGCGGCAGGCCGCCTGGGCTGAACACGCCGAGCGGTGGGCCGTCGACGTACCGCGGCACGTAGCGAACACCTCGGTCCACCCCGACTACACCTTCGACGCGGCGGCTGAGTTCGGCCGCGATGCCCCGCTCATTGTCGAGATTGGTTCGGGCCTTGGCGATGCCATCTGCCACGCGGCGGAACAGAACCCGGACACGAACTTCCTGGCCGTGGAGGTCTACACCCCAGGGCTGGCCAACACCATCATCAAGATCAACAGCCGCCGCCTGAACAATGTCCGGGTGGTGGAGGCAAACGCCCCGGAGGTACTGGCCACCATGCTGCCCGAGGGCTCGGTCAGCGAACTGTGGGTCTTCTTCCCTGACCCCTGGCACAAGTCGCGGCACCACAAGCGCCGGCTCATCCAGCCGGAGTTCGCCAGCCTGGCGGCACGGGCCCTTAAGCCCGGCGGCCTGTTCCGGATCGCCACTGACTGGTCCAACTACGCCGTCCACGTCCGGGACGTGATGGCAGCGTCCACCGACTTCGAGAACCTGCACACCGGCGAGCGCCGCGGCCCTGAAAGCCCCCTGACCCAGGTGTGGCAGTCTGGCGTTGAATCCGTGGTGGGCGGCGCACCCGTCCGCGAGGGACGCGCTCCCGTCAGTACGGAACACACCGGCCCCAACGAAGGCGTGGACGAAACGGGCGGCTGGGCACCGCGCTTCGAGGGCCGGATCAGGACCAGCTTCGAGGCAAAGGCCCACGAGGCCGGCAGGTTGATTTTCGACCTCTGCTACCGGCGGCGCTGAACGGCGACGTCCAGGTCAGGACTTCAGCCCACGCTGATGGAGCCCACGATCTCCTTGAGCATGTCCAGCCGGGGCTCCGCCTCCGGGTTCAGGTAGGGCCAGATGACCACGACGCCAATGAAGCGCCCGCTCTCCCACACGCCGACCGTGGCAGCCACCTTGGCCGGCCCGCCGTCGTCGTCATATCCCACCACCACGGCGTAGGCAGCCTTGCCGGGCAGGTTCAATTCCCCCTCCGCCAGGAGGGTCCCGCCCCGTTCCTCAAGGTAGAAGTCCGACATCAGGTGCGCCCAGCCGTTGGCCTGGGGGGCGTCCTGCACGGAGGTGTCGTCCTTGATCACGGTGACCAGGACACCGTTCAGCAGGCCGTACTGTTCGCTGTTGGGCCCGGCCGTGGAGTCGTCCAGGACCTGGGTGTGCTCGGGGAAGTCTGCGGTGAAGCCCAGCGGGGATTCGATGTGCACTGACATGGGTTTCAGAGCCTCTCGAGCTTGGTGTCGTTGGGGACCTTATAGTACGTGGAAACGTTGGTGGTGGCCTGGTTCTCGGTCTTGACCTCCACCTCGCCCAGCTTCACGTCGAAGCCTGCCTCATTCTTGGCAGTAACCACCGAGTTCACCTGGACAGTGGCGGAACCGGCCTCGTAAAGCCGGGCTGCGTCGCGGGCGGCGCCCGTGTCATTCCCCAGGGCGACGTTGCGCAGGTAGCTGTCGATGATGGGGCGGTTCTCCGGGGAGTAGTCCACGTCGATCTTGACGGTGCCCTGGGTTCCTGCCGTGACGGTGGAATCGAATTTTGCGGCCTCTGTCTTCACACCGGAGGTGACGCCCTGCGCCACGGTGCCGTCCATCGACACCGAGACGGAGTCAATGTTGTTGCTCTTGTCCATGTTGACCTGCAGCCCGCCCTTGCCCGACGCCTCGAAGACCCGGCCGTCAAGCTTAAGCTGGCCCTGCGCGGAGATCTCACCGCTGGCTGTGGAAGTTCCGTCCGTCAGGTTCCGCTCATAGGCCAGGTCCAGCTTCGCCCCGCCCGAGGCCGTGCCGGCCTCACCCTTTGCATCGAGCGAGAACGTGCCCTTGGCCTTGTCCGTCTGTCCCATGGAACCGTTGTCCTTGGCAGCGTCATTGATGGTGTCCAGGACGTAGCCGGGAGGATTGCCCGCCACATCCTTGATCTCGCCGATGCTGTCCGGCGGCAAGTCCCGGTACATCTGTTCGCGGGCAGCCATGGCTTCCTCCACGCTCCCGAAGGTGTACTCGCGCGATACCTCGCCGGTCAGGGTGGCCCCCGCCGTGCCGGTGGTGTCATTCACGCCGAGGCCCAGGTTTCCGTACACCTTCATGGTGGCGGACCCGTCGGCGTTCTCCACCACCTCGGTCCCCACTTCGGCACCCCCGTGGACCCAGGCGACCCTGGCTTCGATGGAGGCCTTGCCCGTCTCCGAATAGACCGGGATGTCCGCCTTGGCCAGCTCCTGGAGGTGCTGCTTGGCCAGCTGCTGCGCGGCCGCGGGGATTCCGCCGTCCATGCGCATGAGGTCTTCGGCGAAGGGGCCATCGCTGCCCTCGCCCTCGATCAGGTATCTGCGGTCGGCGTCGGACAGCCCGGCCCACCACTTCGCCTGCTCTTCGGGGCTGGCGTTGAGCATCCGGTCAAGCCCAGACTCCAGTTCCCGGTGGTGTTCCGCGAGCGCCCTGGCGGCTTCGGCCTTTTCCTGGAACCATTCCTTGGCCTGCGTCGCCAAAGAGGTGATCCGGTCCCAGGTGCCGCCGCCGGAGCCGCCGCTTCCCTGGGCGGAAGCTTTCTCCTGCTCGTCGGCGTGCTTCATCAGGATTTTGGAGTTTTCCCGAAGGCTGGCGACGACTTTGTCGAGGCTGGGCCGGTGGCTGGCGCTCCACTCCTGGCGGAAGCGTTCACCGTCCCTGCCCTTCCAGGGCGCGGACTGGATCTGGCTGTGCAGCGAGCCGGCACGGCTGCTCAGCAGGGACGCTGCCTGGTCCGCCGCTTTGGCCAGCGCCCGCAGCTGGCTTATGTCTGCGCCGTAAAAAGTCATGGTTTCCCCCGGGAAAAGAGTGCGGTACCTGTCAATCGATGGTCCTTATGGTTGCACAGGTACCGGGACCGGGCGATGGGGATCCCTCCCCATCGCCCCAGCCTCCCCATGCCGCGGTATTCCGGGAGGCGACGATGTGAGGAGCCGACTGTCCACCATCCCGGCACACGTGGCACGATTGCCCTTGTACGAAGGGCACGCACACCAGCGCACTACCGCGCCTGCTCAAAGGAAAGACGATAAAAGAAGAACTGAAACAGGTGGTCGACAAGGCCGAGGACGTCACGAATTCGCGCATCCTCGAGCTCCTGGCCCGGGCCGGGTTTGCGGTCAGCGGCATCCTGCACCTGCTGGTGGGTGCCATTGCGGTCCGGCTCGCCGTGGGCGGAACGGGCAGCGCGGATTTCAGCGGCGCGGTGGCCGAGTTGGCAACCATGCCTGTGGGTCCGTTCCTGCTGTGGGGCAGCTTCGCGGCCTGCGCCGCGTTGTCGCTCTGGCAGACGGGCGATGCGATTTTCGACTTCAACCACCAGGCCACCAAGACAAAGGTCAAGAACAAGGCCAAGGCCGCCCTGCAGGCGGTTGTATACGCCGTCCTGGCCGTGACTCTTTGGCATTTTGTCACTGGCACCGGGACAGGCGGGGACAACCGCAAGGCCACCAGCGATTTCACCATCGCCATGGTGCAGGCCCCGGGCGGGGTGGCCTTGCTCGTGCTGATTGGCTTGGCCGTGGCGGTGGCGGGCGTGGCCTACGGCATGCGCGGCCCTAAAAAGTCCTTCGAGAAGCACCTGAGGATGCCGGCCTCCGGGACGACGCGGACGGCGGTGGTTACCCTGGGCGTTGCGGGTTACCTGGCCAAGGGCGCGGTGCTGCTGCTGACCGGCCTGCTCATCGTGATTGCCACCATCAAGGAACACCCGGAGGACTCCACCGGCCTGGACGGCGGTCTGCGTGCCCTCCGGGACCAGCCCATGGGCCCCTATCTCCTCGCCGCAGTGGGAGCCGGGCTGGTCTGCTACGGCGCGTACATGATCATGCGCGCCCGGCTGGCCAAAATGACCAAGTAGCCGGCCGAAGTGTGATGAGGTGGGGGAATGCCCCAGGTACGTGCCGAACGCCTAATCCGCATCGACCCGGAGACTGCGTTTGCCTTCTCCCAGACCACCGGGGAGTTCCGCCTCAAATGGGACCCCTTCATCTCCGCCCAAGCTTTCCTTGACGGAGCGCAGGCAGCGGGCAAGGGCGTCCGCACCCGCACCAGGTCCCGCCTGGGCCTGAAGATGGTAAGCCAGTACGTCTCGTACGCCCCTCCCCGGAACGTGGGCATGACCATGGTTTCAGGGCCCTGGTTCTTCACGAACTTTGGTGGCGGCTGGCGTTTCACGGCTGACGACGGCGGCACCCGGGCCGTCTGGAAGTACACCTTTTCGTGCCGCCCGGCCCTGCTCCGGCCCATCATGGAACGGATCGGTGGCTGGCTGTTGCGCTACGAGATCGAACGGCGGATTGATGCCTTCGCCCGTGCCTGCGAGGACGAGGCCCTGGTGGCGGAGTTCAAAGCACTGGGGAACCGGGACCACTGGCCAAGGACCTAGGGAACCGTAATCACCGCCACCGCGTGCTGCGCACCGTCCCTCAGCTCCACGCTGGAGATGCTGCCCAGCTGGATGGGCGTTGCACCCGTGACCTTGACCTTTCCGCTGGGCGTGGCCGTCCAGGCACAGGCCCGGTCCTCCCCGCCGGCGCGGTCTCGCACCCACAGCGAGAGCGTCCCATCCGCCGGCAGGCTGCTGCCGCTCACCGCAAGCTCGGTCCCCCACGTCTTCCGGGCCATGTCGATGTTCACCTGCAGCCCTCCCCCGGACACCACGGAATAGGTTGCGTCCGGCTGCGGCGGCCGGGCCAGCAAAGGCCCCACCGCCAGGCCCACCGCCAGGCAGGCAGCGGCGACCGCGCCCGCCAGCGCTGCCCAACGCCGTCGTGATGTCCGACGCCGGCGCGCCAGTTCGTCGAACAGGCGGACGGGGACGCCCGGGTCAGCCGTCTCGCTGCCGGGAGCGTCGGTAAGCGCCACGGCGTCGGGGACGGGAAGCGCGTCCAGCAGCGCGGGCACCTTCTCCAGCACTGCAAGTTCCTTGCGGCAGCCGGTGCAGCCCTGCAGATGTGCCTCGAAGAGGGCAAGGTCGGCGGGCTCGAGGCCGCCCAGCACATAGACGCCCAGCAAAGTGTGCGGATTGGTGCTCACCGTTCCACCCCCATTTCGTCCAGGATGGTGCGCAGGGCCCGGAGTGCATAGTACGCGCGGGACTTGACCGTGCCACTGGGGATGTTGAGCTGGACCGCTGCCTCGTTGACCGTGAAGCGGCGGTAATGCAGGGCCACCAGGACGTCCCGGTGTTCCTTGCTCAGCCGGAGCAATGCCTCCTCCATCAGCACCCGGTTGAGCAGCTCATCAACGCGTCCCATCACCTCGACCGGGTCGGTGGGGCTGCCCTCCAGCGCCTCCGGCGGGCGGCGCCGGCTCCGGCGGTAGTTATCGATCATGATGTTCCTGGCTGTGCGGTACAAGTAACTGCGGAAGCTGCCGTTGACGTCCGGGGCGTGCTGCCAGACGCGGAGCACGGTTTCCTGCACCACGTCCTCCGCGATCTGGGGGTCATGGGTGGCGCTGAGCACGAACCGGCGCAGGGCGCTGCCGTGTTCACGGTAGATGGACTCCACCACGCTGTCGTCGAGCGGCATCCCGGCCCTCCCATCGTTGCCCCGGCGCTGCACCGCCCATGTCCCCTCACGCGGCCGGCTGCGCGGGAACGCCGCAGCAACCGGCGCTCCTGGCTGTTACCACGTATCAAGCCTCCCAACGGTTCAACGGCCCGCTCCGTAGCCCCGCTCGACGGTGATGTGAACCATTCTTTACCCGGCGGCGTCGTAGGGGTAGGCGCCCAGTGGCAGGAGTCCGGGCGCCGGCCATGACGGCATCAGCCACGAAGATCCCGGCAGGGAACATCACAGCCAAGGAGCACACCATGAAACAACATCTCGGGGCAGGCCTTGCCATCCTGGCCCTGGCGGCAACCCTGAGCGGCTGCGGCAGCAGCAGTACAGCGCCGGCAGGCAGCAGCCCGGCTGCGGGCAGCACAACCGGCAGCACCGCCGGCACCGGCTCGTCCGGGGCGTCGTCTGCCAGCCCGTCCCCAACTTCTTCGTCACCGCCCGCATCATCGTCGCAGGCGGGGGCCGCTGTCGACCTTAAGACGGCTTCCTCGACGGCAGGCAGCGTCGTGGTGGACGCGAAAGGGATGAGCCTCTACTTCTTCACCAAGGACACCAAGGACTCCGGCAACAGCGCATGCACCGGTTCCTGCCTGGTCTCGTGGCCGCCGCTGACCACCACCTCGGGCACACCATCGGCCGAGGGAGTGACCGGGAAACTGGGCACCATCAGCACTCCGGACGGGAAGAAACAGGTGACCCTGAACGGCATGCCGCTGTACTACTTCGCGAAGGACACCAAGCCGGGCGACACCCTTGGCCAGGGCGTTGGCGGCGTCTGGTACCTGTCGGATCCGTCCGGTGCGATGATCAAGGCCGCCGGCCAGGGTTACTAGGGCTGCGTTCGGCCTACTTCAGCGGAACGTCGGGGACCTTGCCCGGAAGCGGGATTTCCGTGGGCACCGGAACAGGCAGTTTGGGGCTGCCCTGTTCCAGGCCCTTCTTGACTTCCCCCGGAACATCCGTGGGAAGTGAAGGCCGCGCCGGGGTCTCCGCCGGCTTTTCCGCGGGTACTCCGTGGGTGGGGGCGTTCCCGGGCCGGGCAGGAACGCTCGACGGCGCCACCACGGCAGGTGCCGACGCAGGCGCCGGTGCCGCCGGAACGGAGTCCGGGCTGCTGGTTGCCGACGGCCGGGATGCCACGGGCATGGGTGCGGGTGCCTGGCCGCCGGTGTTCCCTGCGGGCGTCACGCCGGAGCCTGTCACGAAAGTGGTGACGGCATGGTTCAGCTGGGTGAAGGAGTCGCGGAAGCCCTGGTCCGAGGCGGCGGCAACCGCACCGCCGGCCGCCAGCGATGCCGCTACGGACAGTGTGGTGAGCGTGATGCGGCGCTTGGCCTTGCGGCGGGCGGCGAGTTCGTCAGCAGGCTGGTCCGCGGTTTTCGATGCGGCCCAGTGCTGCCCTGCGCCGGCTTGGGCGGCGCAGTCTTCAACGGTGGCCCCTGCTGTGGGTCCGGCGGTGGGAAGCACAGAGGTTTCGGCCAGCGTGGCTGCTCGCGATGAGCCTGCCATCAACGCCGCGATTTCGGCGGAGGGCGCCGGTGCCTCTGCTGCGAGGGATCGCAGGTCGGCCAGGGCGTCGCGGAGCTGGCCGTCGTCGCCCATGCCTGCCTCCAGCAGGAGCTGGTCAATGGCCCCGCCATTGCGGGATCCTGCGGTGTCACTCATGATGTGCCTGGTTTCTCTTGAGCGTTTGTGCCTTGAGGTTCTGCAGGGCCCGGCGCTGGAGCTGCTTGATGGCTCCGGCGCTCTTGCCCATGATGGCGGCCACCTGGTCGATGGACAGATCGGCCACGACGCGAAGGGCCAGGACCTCCTGGTGTTCCTCGCTGAGCCCCGCCAGCATGGCCGCGGCTCCGCCGGTCAGTTCCACGGCGTGGTCTTCGGCTGACGGCGTGGTCCGGCCGTCGTGCTGGGGGTCGTAGGGTGTGAGCTGCGGCCTGCGCTCCAGCCGGCGGTAGTGGTCCACCATGCGGGCGTGGGCAATGGAGAAGATCAGGGACTTGGCCCCCTGCATGCCGCCGGTAAGGCTGCTGATCCGGGGATAGAAGGCCAGGAAGACGTCCTGGGTGACGGCCTCGGGGTCATCCACTCCGCGCGCTTTGAGGTACCCCTGCACCGGGCCCGCGAAGGTTCGATAGGCAGCAGCGAACAACGCGGCCGGATCGGTTCCGGCTGCGTTGTCGAATATATCGATTTCTTCTTGGGCCAAAGTGTCTAGCACCAGCGGCTCCTCCATCCCGGAACCTGGCTCACGCCGTGTCCCGGTTTCCGGTACGGACTGCCAGTCCCCCTGGTCATCCGGCTGCTTCTTTGCGGGTCTTTCAGGGGCGCCCTGCCAACCATGCGCGCCCCGCCCGGCTGACCGGACTGCGGCCGGTAAGCCGCAGTCCAGACTAGCCAATGAGCCTTAGCGGGCCGAAACCGACGGCGCGTGGACCGTGTTGCCCGTGGCCGGAACAGCGGGGACAGCAGGAACCGCGGGGACGGTGGTCTTGCCGTCGACACCCGGAACTGCCGGAACGGCGGGAACTGCGGGAACCGACGGAACAGCCGGAACCTCGGGCTTTTCAGCCTGGACGGACACGGAACCCTTGGTTTCGGCGCCGGCCTTCGCGGCGGCGTCAGCCTTGGTAACGACGTCAGCGCAGTAGCTCTTGATGTTCGCATCACCCTGGGCTGCGATGGACAGCGAGGAGAACGCCTTGGAGGAAGCGTCCAGGCCACCGTGGGTGAAGGCGGTGCAGAGGCCCAGGGCGGCGGGGCCGGCAGCGTCAACGGCCGTGTTGGCCTTTGCCGTCTCCGTTGCGTCGGCGCTGACGTTTTCGTCCGAAGCCTCGGCGGTGGCGGAAGCCTTGGCGGTGGCGTCCCCGGTGGCTTCTGCGGTCTTCACGGCATCGGACACAGCGGCGGTTGCGGTGGGAGCGGGGGTTGCCTTCGCGTCAGCAGCTGTTTCCGCTGCCAGCTTGGGGGCGGGAGCACCGAAGACATCGTGGGCGGTCTGCTGGGCCTGGGTGGGGAGGACGCCCGAGACGGCGGCGGCACCGGTTCCTCCTACTGCCAGGGTTCCGGCGGCCAGGACTCCGGCGGCGACTTTGCTGGTGGCGAGAACGGTGAACACAGACATTTACTTCTCCAAAACCTAGACAACACATCGGACTGGGCCCGCCGCGCGGGCCCATCACCGACTACATCGCCTGGGTTCGCGGAAAGGTTACGGACCTCCAAAAATTTCTTTTCCTGCGCCCAAATCCCCGGAAAAGTTCCGGATCGCCGGTCCGCACCGGCTGCTTCGCAGCGCTCCCGCGATCCGCGAAGCCGGGGCACCGGCGAAGGCCGCTCTCCTGCCGGCCAAGTCAGGAACCAGGGCCGCCGCGCGCTGAATGTAGGGCCCAATCTCCTCGTCATCCAGCACCAGCAGGTCCGGCTGACCACGCAGCCACCTGGAGTTGAGGGCGGTGATGTTTTCGCGCTCCAGCAGCTCTTCAAACTCGCCGTCCAGCTCCGCCAGCCGGAAGACGCCGTCGTGATCAGCTTCGGTGCCGCAGGCTCCCACGGCGCGGTTGAACAGGTCCAGGTGCGCGGCGGCACCCATTGCGGCCATGCCCTCACGCACCAATGCGTCGGCGGCACCGAGGCGCCGGCCCACCATCACGGCATACTGCGCAAAGCCGCCCTCCAGTACCTCGGAAAGGTAAAAGTCCACCAGGCAGCTCCGCACGGCAACCGGAGACATCTCATCCCTGAACAGCAGGGCGTGATGCATGGCGTTGACGATCGCAGCGTTGGCCTCCACCACTTCTTCGTCCCTGCCGCCGTCGATGCTGCTGCTGGTGAGGACGACGGGCAGGTACGTGAGGGTGGCCATGGGGATCCTTGCTGGAGGTGGTGGTGCGCCGGACGCCTTCACGGTACGGGGGAAGGGCCACAGCTGAGCCGGCGGGAAATGAACGCCAAGCGAAGTTTTCGGGGCCTGCGGAGAAAGCGCCCGGCAAAGGCCCGCACTGTGGCGAACTAAGATGGATCAGATAGCCACCCACCGGACCCGGCCCCGCCGTGACCTCCCGAAAGTAGTGCCACCATGCCATCCCAACCGGACGAAAGTGCGGATCTGGCAATACAGACACCTGCCATCAACGACCGCTCGCTGGCGGCCGGACTGGCGTATGCCATGGCCAGCAGGGTCTCCGGCATATCGTTCGACGGCGGTACGGGCCTCATGCTGGGAAAGGTCCGTGGCGGCGCGGAGGTTCCTTACTCCACCACGGCCAAGCTGGTCCGCAGGGCCGGCGGCTGGAGCTGCACCGTGGGTGTCTGCAGTTGCCCCGTCCGGAAGGACTGCAAGCATGTGGCGGCCCTGCTCTTCGCTGCGGAGGACAACCCCTCGGTCCGGATGCAGTTGCTGGCGCCGTCCACCGCGACGCAGGTGTCCCGCGCACCCTCCACCGCCCTTTCCGACTGGGAGCAGGCCCTCAGCCCGCTGATCTCCCAGCCGGGTTCCGCCCCCTCCACCAGCGGGGTTCCCCTGGCGCTGCAGTTCGAGGTGGAGGAACCGCCCCCGCACTTTTCCTACACGGGGCGCCGGGATCCGGTCCGCGGAGTGCGGCAGCTCAAGGTCCGGCCCGTCATCATGGGCGCCAAGGGCAAGTGGATCCGCGGCGACGTTTCCTGGAACACCCTGAGCTACCTGAACTTCCGGCGGGAGTCGAACCAGGCGCACGTGGAGTGGCTGCAGGAGTTCCTGGCCGGCCACTCCTCCTCCGCCAGCCGGATGCACAACTCCGCGGGCCTGTGGCTGGGGCTGAACTCCTATGCCGGGAAGAACCTCTGGGGCCTGCTGTCCGACGCCCGGAAGATCGGGCTCGCCCTGGTCCACTCGCGCGGCACCGAGCCGGTCCGTATCGCCGAGGCCCCTGCCGCCGTCGGGCTTTCCCTGAGCCGGTACGGGGCTCCGGTGGCCGAGCCGTCCGGGGTGGACGCCGCCACGGCAGACGCGTCCGACGGCGGGCTGGAGCTTTCGCCCACCATCACGGTTGAGGGCGCAGAGGTTGATCCGGCGTCGGTGGGCACCATCGGCCGGCCGGCGCACGGGCTGTTCTTTACCTCCGGGGAGGCCTCCCTGCCGGGCGTGCCCGACCCCAACGGAACCATTACCCTGGCCCCGCTCGAGAACGGGCTGAGCGAGGAACTGCTGGCGTTCGTCACGGCGGGAAGCACGCTGCACATCCCGGCTAAGGACGAGTCGCGGTTCCTGACGGGCTTCTACCCGAAACTGAAGCAGACGGCCCGGGTGACGGCGCGGGACGAGTCCGTGGAACTGCCCGAACTCGCCCTTCCCACCCTGTCGCTGCTGGCGAACTACGGTGCCGACCACCGCGTGCGGCTGCACTGGGAGTGGCACTACAAAACCGGCAAGCTGGTCACCGCCCAACCCCTATGGCGGCACCCCGGCGATGCCGGCTACCGTGACGACACCGCCGAGTCCCGCATCCTGGAGGGCGTCGGCCAGCCTTGGGATGTGGTGCCCGCCCTGGGCGAATCGGCCACCGGCGGCTGGGGCACGCCCCGGCTGGCGGCTTCTGCCGAGCTGACAGGCCTGGACACGCTGGCGTTCACGGAGGAAGTGCTGCCGCGGCTGCGGGAGGCGCCGGACGTGGATGTGGAGACCGTAGGCGAGATCGCGGACTACCGCGAGGCCGAGGAAGCGCCCGTGGTGTCCATCTCCACCAAGGCTACGGAACAGCGCGACTGGTTCGACCTGGGCATCCAGATTTCCCTGGAGGGCCAGCCCGTTTCCTTCGCTGCCGTATTTTCAGCCCTCGCCGCTGGCCAGACCAAGATGCTGCTGCCCAGCGGCGCCTATTTCTCGCTGGACCTGCCGGAACTGCACCAGCTGCGGGCCCTGATCGAGGAAGCCAGGTCGCTGCAGGACAATAAGGACGCGCCGTTGCAGATCAGCCGGTTCCAGGCCGGGTTGTGGGACGAGTTGGCGCAGCTGGGGATCGTCGATGAACAGGCCGCGGCCTGGCGGTCCGCGGTGGGCGGCCTGCTGGAGGGCGGCACGGACGGACTGCCGCTGCCGGCTACCTTGAACGCCGAACTGCGCCCGTACCAGCTGGAGGGGTTCAACTGGCTCAGCTTCCTGTACAAGCACGGGCTGGGCGGCATCCTCGCTGATGACATGGGCCTGGGCAAGACGGTGCAGGCGCTGGCACTGATGTGTGCGGCGAAGGAGCTGGCTGTTGAAGCTGCGTCGGCCCTGGCCGAGTCCGACGGCGGTGCTGCCGCTGTCTCCGTTGTGGACGGCGCAAACCGGCCTGCCGCCGTCGCGCCTTTCCTGGTGGTGGCGCCCACCAGCGTGGTGGGCAACTGGGCCGCGGAAGCCGCACGCTTCGCTCCGGGCCTGACCGTCCGGACTGTTGGCGAGACCTTTGCCAAGAGCGGGCAGGATGTGGCGGAAGCCCTGGGCGGCGCAGACATCGTAATCACGTCCTATGCCCTGTTCCGCATCGACTACGAGTCCTACGCCTCCCGCACCTGGTCCGGGCTGGTGCTGGACGAAGCGCAGTTCGTGAAGAACCACCAGTCCAAGGCCTACCAGTGCGCCCGCAAGCTGCCGGCGGCGTTCAAGCTGGCCATCACCGGCACGCCGCTGGAGAACAACCTCATGGAGTTCTGGTCACTGACGTCCATCGTGGCGCCGGGCCTCTTCTCCAGCCCCAAGCGCTTCGCGGAGTACTACCAGAAGCCGGTGGAGAAGAACGGCGACAAAGGGCAGCTGGAGAAGCTCCGGCGCCGGGTCCGTCCGCTGATGATGCGCCGCACCAAGGACCAGGTGATCAAGGACCTGCCGCCCAAGCAGGAGCAGGTCCTGGAGGTGGTGCTGAATCCGCGGCACCAGAAGGTGTACCAGACGCACCTGCAACGCGAGCGGCAGAAGATCCTGGGGCTGATCGAGGACGTCAACAAGAACCGGTTCACCATTTTCCAGTCGCTGACCCTGCTGCGGCAGCTCAGCCTGGACGTTTCGCTGGTGGATCCTGCCTTGTCCGCGGTGCGGTCCTCGAAGCTGGATGTGCTGTTCGAACAGCTCGAGGACCTGGTGGCCGAGGGGCACCGGGCACTGATCTTCAGCCAGTTCACCGGATTCCTGGGCAAGGTCCGGGAGCGGCTGGACCAGGAGGAGATCGAGTACTGCTACCTCGACGGCGGAACGCGGAACCGGGCCGACGTGGTCAGCGAGTTCAAGAACGGCACCGCGCCCGTGTTCCTGATTTCGCTCAAGGCCGGTGGATTCGGCCTGAACCTCACCGAGGCCGACTATGTCTTCCTGCTGGATCCCTGGTGGAACCCGGCATCCGAGGCGCAGGCGGTGGACCGGACGCACCGTATCGGCCAGGACCGGAACGTCATGGTGTACCGGCTCGTGGCCAAGGACACCATCGAGGAAAAGGTCATGGCGCTCAAGACCCGGAAGTCGCAGCTGTTCGCGGACGTCATGGAAGGCGACGCCCTGGCCGGCGGGGCCATCACGGCCGAGGACCTGGCGGGGTTGTTCAAGGAGTAGGACTGCGGGGCGCGGTTCTCGACGCGGTTCCTGGTATTCGACGCCCGTGTTCCTTTTCGCGGCCCACATATCCGGCGCGCCAGGGAACCTGCGCAGCGCGGATGCGTTTGCGCGTCGTCAACGGGCGAATATGCTGGTTCCAACGCAAAACTACAACGTTGGAGAAACCGGTGAACCACCAGCAGACAGCCCCATCAACGGCAGTGCAGTCCGCCGCACCAGCGCCGCTGCTGCCCCTGCGCCCGGACGCCTTCACCGTCCCCTACCGCGATCCGGTCTGGGATGGCCCCACCGACCCCATCCTTGTGGCGGACCACCTCAAGGGCGAGTGGGTGCTCTTCTATACCCAGCGCCGCGCCACCGCCCCGGGACTGACCGGAGTGGAATGGGTGCACGGCACCGGCATCGGCGTCGCGCGGTCGTCCGACGGCGGCACAACCTGGCGCTACCAGGGCACCGTGGAGGGACTCGTCCCACCCGGAACGGAACTGCCGGCAACCCTCTGGGCGCCCGACGTTGTCCGCATCGGCGACCGGTGGATCATGTACCTGACCATCCTGGGCGGCAGGCGGACGGACTGGACCGGGAAGGCGGAAATTGTCCAGTTCGCCAGCCGGGACCTGGAAAACTGGGAGTACCTGGGGGCCATCGACCTGGACTCGCCGCGCGTGATCGACGCCGCCGTCGCACTCTGCGGCGACGGCCGGTACCGGCTCTGGTACAAGGACGAGGCCAGGGGCTCCAACACGTACAGCGCGGTCAGCGACACCCCGGACGACCCGTCCTCGTGGGTTTTGGAAGGCGTCGCCATCCCCGGCCGGCCGCACGAAGGCCCCAAGGTCTTTCAGCTTGGCGGCAAGTACTGGATGATCGTGGACGAATGGCGCGGCCAGGCCGTCTACGGCTCCGATGCTGCGGCGGGCACCTGGGTCCTGCAGGAACACCTGGGCGGGTTGATCCTCACGGCGCCGGAATCGGTGGACGGAAGGGCCGTCGTCGGACGCCATGCTGATGTGGTGCCCCTGCCGGACGTGGTGCCCCTTCCGGAGGGAATGCAAGGTGGAACGTCCGACGGCGGCACGCGGCGGGCGCTGCTGGTCTACTTCACGCATCCCTACTGGGGCGGCGAGGACATCGACACGATGGCACCGGACCCGCGCACGCATCTCAGCCATGTCCGGGCAGCCGTGCTGGAAGTGCGCGACGGAAACCTGATCTGCACGGAACACTAGGCACTGCGCGCAAAATTCCTGGCCACGCAGAAGGGCCAAACCTCGGAACTATAAGCCGGCGGCTGCCGGCACCGGTCCAAGGTTTGGCCCTGACTGGTGCGCTGGACGTGCGGGGTCAGACCCGCTGCGGCGAGCCCAACTCCACCGGGTCCTCGTCCGTCAGGTACGCCAGCTCGGAGTGCGCTGCAAGGTCGATGCCGCGCAGTTCGTCCTCGGGCTTGATGCGGAGGCCGCCCATGGCCTTGTCCAGGATCTTGGCCAGGACCCACGTGACGACGAAGGAGTAAGCCAGCACCGTAACTGTGGCCAGGGCCTGCACGCCCAGCAGTTCGAACCCGCCGCCGTAGAAGAGGCCGCTGACGCCGTTTGGAGCCTTGTCCGTAGCGAAGAGCCCGATCAGCAGGGTGCCAAGGATGCCACCCACCAAGTGGACGCCTACGACGTCGAGCGAGTCGTCGAAGCCCAGGCGGAACTTCCATTCGATGGCCAGCGAGCAGACGGCACCGGCGATCGCACCGATGGCCAGTGCACCCAGCGGGCTGACCGCGCCACAGGCCGGAGTGATGGCCACCAGGGCGGCGACCAGGCCGGAGGCCGCACCCATGCTGGTGGCCGCGCCGTGGCGGAACCGCTCCACGAGCGCCCAGGCGAGCAGGCCGGTGGAAGCTGCCACCGCGGTGTTGAGGAACACCACCGCCGCCGACTGGCCGGCGGAGAGGGCGGAGCCGGCGTTGAAGCCGAACCAGCCCACCCAAAGCAGGCCTGCACCCAGCAGCACCAGCGGGCGGCTGTGCGGCTTGGCGTGTTCCACCTTGGGCCAGCCGGAGCTCTTGCCCAGGACCAGGGCAAGTGCCAGGGCGGCGGCGCCGGCGTTCATGTGCACCGCGGTGCCGCCGGCGAAGTCGATGGCCTTGATGCCGTTGGCGATCCAACCGCCCACGGTGCTGCCGTCCGCCGAGTCGAACGCAAAGACCCAGTGTGCAATCGGGAAGTAGACAATAGTGGCCCAGATGCCCGCGAACAGCATCCAGGCGCCGAACTTCATCCGGCCTGCGGCGGCTCCGGCAACCAGGGCCGTGGTGACGCAGGCAAAGAACAGCTGGAATGCGGCAAACAGGATGACCGGGATGGACGCCGAATCATCCTTGGCCAGCAGCTGCCCCATGCCGGGGAATTCGGTGACGTCACCGATCAGGCCCAGGCCGCCGACGGAGTTGCCGAAGGCCATCGAGTACCCGAACAGGGCCCACAGGACGGCCACCAGGCTGGCGCCGCCGACGCACATCATCATCATGTTGAGGATGCGGCGCGACCCCACCATGCCCCCGTAAAACAGGGCCAGGGCGGGGATCATCATGCAAACCAGCGCCGAGCTGGCCAAAATCCAAGCGACATTTCCCGAGTCCATGGGAAACCCCTTTCAAGATGCGAACAGAGCGGTGAGTTGCCGTCAGAGCCGTTTCGCCGGAGGGACGTGGACGGAGAAACCACGTGCGGCGGAGGGGCGGCTTTTGCCGTCTGGTCTCAATCTATGGCGGCCATTTCTGGTTGGGTTTCAGGGGTGTTAAATGATGGTTTCCTTCATTTGCGCCGGGGTTTCAGGTGTAACGCAAGGCGCAGGAGCACCTGATGTTTCAGGGGCAGGACGACGTGGCAGCGCAGTACTAGGCGGTTGCGGGGCTAGGCTGGGGAAATCCGGGCAGCAACCCACCCCGAAGGAGCCAGCCCTTGAACAGCACGCAGCCCTCCCGCATGCCTCCCACTGAGCTCAGGGTGGGCGTGGTGGGCATCGGCTGGGCCGGCCAGCAGCACCTGAAGGCCTACGCCGCCATCGAGGGCGTCCGCATCGTCTCGCTCGCAGGAATGGAAAATGAGCTCCGGGACTCACTGCGGGCCGAATACTCCATCCCGAACGGCTTCGCCGACTGGAAGGAGATGCTGGACCACGGCGGCCTGGACGCCGTCAGCGTGGCACTTCCCACCTTCCTGCACGCGCCGGTCGCGATCGCCGCGCTGGAACGCGGGCTCCATGTGCTGAGCGAGAAGCCGATTGCGCGCAATGCCGTGGAAGGCCAGGCCATGGTGGACGCGGCGCGGAGGGCCGGGCGCGTGCTGGACGTTGCGTTCAACCACCGCCGCCGTGGGGACATCCAAGCCCTCAAGCAGGTCATTGACGACGGCGGCCTGGGCCGCCCCTACTACGCCAAGGCATCCTGGCTGCGCCGCTCGGGCATCCCCACCCTGGGCAGCTGGTTCACCAACCCTGAGCTGTCCGGCGGCGGACCGCTCGCCGATATCGGTGTCCACGCACTGGACTACGCGCTGTACCTCCTGGGCGAACCGAAAGTTGTGGCTGTCTCCGCCGCCACCCACTCGGAGCTCGGGCCGCAGGGCAGGGGCGGCGGAACCCGGTTTACGGCCCAGGCCTCCAGCCACGCGTTCGAGGTGGAGGACTTTGCCTCGGCCTTCCTGCGGCTTGAAGGCGGCGGAACGCTTGTGGTCGAAGCAAGCTGGGCCACATACCGGGAAGCGGACGACCAGCTGGAGTTCACGGTCTACGGCACCGACGGCGGCGCCGAGCTCAAGGCCCATGGGGCTCCTTTTCCACCCATCGGCGAACTCCGGGTGTTCACTGACAAGGACGGCGAATCCGCCGACTACATGCCCGCCGTCATACCCGGCCGCGCCCACGATGCAGTGGTGGAGGATTTCGTCACCGCGGTGCGCGGCGGCGCGCAGGTATGGGGCCGGCATGATGGCTCCCTGGCGCTGTACCGGGCACAGATCATCGATGCCTGCTACCAGTCAGCACTGGAGCAGAGGGAGGTTCGGCTCTAATGAACGGAAAACTGCGGATCCTGGTGTGGAACGAGGGCGTGCATGAGGCCAACAACCAGCCGTCCCACATCGGGGAGATCTACCCGGAAGGCATCCACGGCGCCATCGCCGCCGGGCTTCGCTTCCATCTTCCGGATGCGGAGGTCACGACGGCGGTACTCGCCACAGATGATGAGCATGGGCTTGCGGAGGAGGTGCTTGCGGACACGGACGTCCTGCTGTGGTGGGGCCACATAGCCCATGCCGAGGTCAGCGATGCCGTCGTCGAACGCGTCCACCGGCACGTGCTGGGCGGGATGGGGCTGATTGTGCTCCACTCGGGGCATTTCTCGAAGATCTTCACCAAACTGCTGGGGACCAGCTGCTCTCTTGCCTGGCGGAACGACGGCGAGCGCGAACTGGTGTGGACCGTGAAGCCCTCGCATCCCATCGCGGACGGCGTGGACAGCCCCATCGTCATCCCCGAGCAGGAGATGTACGGCGAGCTGTTCGACATTCCGGACCCGGACGACCTGATCTTCATCAGTTCCTTCGCGGGCGGTGAGGTGTTCCGCTCCGGCGTCACCTTTACCCGGGGCAAGGGCCGCATCTTCTACTTCAGCCCGGGCGACCAGGAGTACCCGGTGTACCACCACCCGCAGGTCCAGCGCGTTCTGGCCAACGGTGCGAAGTGGGCGGCGCAGCCGGGCCTTGACCGTTCCGCCCCCTCGGTGACCAACCCCGGGCGGGAGTGGTTCCAGGCCGAAAACCGTCATTGACATCGGGTGCCCGCAAGAGCAGATTGAGAGCGTTGATCCATGGGTCCGGCAGGCTCTGGACGGGGCACATCCCGCCCTGCCGGCCCCGATTCCCGGCCGCGCACAGCCCCGGACGAACTCAATAACCACTCCTTACGAAGGAGCCAGCAATGCCCGCAGTAACGGTGAAGGACCTGGAGTCCAAATCATTTGACCAACCGGATGAAAAGCGCCGCCCTCCCAAGACTCAGGTGGACGTAGTAAACATTGGTGGCGCCACCCTTGGCCGGTTCACCTTCGAGCCCGGCTGGCGCTGGTCGGAAACCGTCAAGACGGTGGTCCAGACGGACACCTGCCAGGTCAACCACCTGGGCGTCTGCGCCGCCGGGACCCTGACCGTGCAGATGGCCGACGGAACCGGCATGACCATCCAGGCCGGCGACGCGTACTCCATTCCGGCAGGCCACGACGCCTGGGTGGAAGGCAGCGAGACCTACGTTTGCTATGAAGTGATGAGCGCAGCAGAATTCGCCAAGCCCGCCTGACCCCAAGGTTCCCACGTATCGCCAGGAAAGGGAGGTCCGCCAGGACCTCCCTTAACTGCTGTTGTGGCCCTACGGTGGAGGGAACACAACGATCGGAGAACAATGAAAGTCACCGTCATCGGCGGCAGCGGCCACATCGGGTCGTTCCTGGTTCCCCGGCTGGTCCGTGCGGGCCACGACGTCACCGTCATCAGCCGCGGCAGCCGCAAGCCCTACAGCGAGGCACCCGAGTGGCAGGATGTGCACCAGGTCACCGCAGACCGGGAGGCGGAGGACCGCGACGGGACTTTCGGGGACCGGGTGGCCGCCCTGAAACCGGATGCTGTGGTGGACCTGGTCTGCTTCACCCTTGAAGCGGCAGCATCGCTGGTGCAAAGCCTGCGCGGCGAGGTGGGGCACCTGCTGCACTGCGGCTCCGTCTGGCGGTACGGTCAAAGCCTGAAGCTGCCCATCAGGGAAGGATCGGACTCGGCCGCGGAGCCTTTCGGCGAGTACGGCGTCCAGAAGAACCGGATCGCCCTGATGTTGAAGGAGGAAACGGCGCGCGGCGGACTGGCCACCACGTCGCTGCACCCAGGCCATATCGTCGGACCGGGCTGGCATCCGATCGGCCCGCTGGGAAACCTCGACCCCGCAGTCTGGCAGACCATCTCCGCCGGCCAGCCCCTCCGGGTTCCCGGCAGCGGCGCCGAGCTCATGCACCACGTGCATGCCGATGACGTGGCCCAGGCCTTTGAGAAGGCCATCGCACAGCGGGAAGCTGCTGCCGGCGAGGACTTCAACATCGTCGCCCCCACCGCACTGACCGTCCGCGGCTACGCGGACATCGCTGCGGCCTGGTTTGGCCACGCCGCGGTGCTGGAGACGGTCACGTGGGACCGCTTCCGGGAAGACACGACGCGGGACTACGCCGAGTCCAGCTGGGGCCACCTCTACCGCAGCCAGTGTTTCAGCATTGAAAAGGCGGCCTCAGTCCTGGGCTACGCTCCGCGATACGAGCCGGAGCAGGCCATCTTTGAAGCCGTCGAGTGGCTCGTTGACCACGGCCAACTGCATGTCGCCCGCCCGCTGGGCGCGCCCGCCGGCGTGGAGTAAAAGTCCGGGGTCCGCTTCGCCAGAGCTCCTGCAGTCTATTGCCGGGCGGAGGCGGCGCGGACGGCACCGTCCCGGACCGTCACCTCGAACTCCGTCCACGACCCGTCAGGACTGGGAACAGTTATCCGCCTGGCTCCATCGGGAGCCGCGAAAGCCTTGAACTCAACGTTTCCTGCCCAGTCATAATCCGGGCGGTCGGTGACCGTGCCCAGGGGCAGCACCGCACCCTCCCGCACCCATGTTGCGGCCTCCATAACCGAGTAGGCCTTGCGGTGCCATCGCGGCCCGGCCAGCTGTTCACCTGAGCGGAGATGGGTCCAGGTGCCCTCGGGAAGGTAGAAGGACACGGTTCCCGAGGGGTCCATGACTGGCGCCACCAGGAGGTCCGGTCCCAGCATGTACTGCCGGTCCAGGTGGGCGCAGCCGGGATCTTCCGGGAATTCCATGAACAGGGGGCGCATCAATGGAATGCCCTCCGTGTAGGACTCCTCGGCCGACTTTGCCAGGTAAGGCATCAGCCGCATCTTCTGCTCGGTGAACTGCCGCAGAACGTCCACCGATTCCTCGTCCACCAACCAGGGGACCCGGTAGGAGTTGGAGCCATGCAGCCGCGAATGGGAAGACAGCAGGCCGAAGGCAATCCAGCGCTTGAAGATCTCCGGTTCCGGAGTGCCTTCGAAACCGCCGATGTCATGGCTCCAGAACGAGAACCCGGAGGCAGCCAGGGACAGCCCGCCGCGCAATGACTCGGCCATCGCTGCGAACGTGGACTCGCAGTCCCCGCCCCAGTGCACCGGCATGGTCTGCCCGGCGGCGGTGGCGGAGCGGGCAAAGACCACCGCTTCGCCCGCGCCCAATTCCTTGGACAGCAGGTCGAACACCGTCCGGTTATAGAGCTGGGCGTAATAGTTGTGCATCTTCTGCGGATCAGAGCCGTCGTGCCAGGCCACATCAGTGGGAATGCGTTCACCAAAATCGGTTTTGAAGGAGTCCACGCCCTGGCCCAGCAGGGCCCGCAGCTTGTCCTGGTACCAGAGCACCGCATCGGGATTCGTAAAGTCCACCAGGCCCATGCCGGCCTGCCACATGTCCCACTGCCACACCGAACCGTCCGGCCGCTTCACCAGATAACCCCGCTCCAGCCCCTCACGGAACAGATACGACCGCTGGGCGATATAGGGGTTGATCCAGACGCAGACTTTGAGGCCCCGGTCGTGCAGCCGGGCAAGCATGCCTTCAGGGTCAGGGAAGGTGGCCGGATCCCAGATGAAGTCGCTCCAGTGGAAGGAACGCATCCAGTGGCAGTCGAAGTGGAACACGGACAACGGCAGGTTGCGCTGGTCCATGCCATCGATGAACGAATTAACGGTGGCTTCGTCATAGTCAGTGGTAAACGAGGTGGAGAGCCAGAGCCCGTAGGACCAGGCCGGGATCCGTGCCGGCCGCCCGGTCAGCTCCGTGTAACGCCGCATGATCTCTTTGGGGGTGGGCCCGTGAATGATGAAGTACTGCAGCTTCTGGCCCTCGACACTGAACTGGGTGCGGGACACCACCTCCGATCCCACTTCAAAGGAGACCTTTTCGGGATGGTTGACGAACACGCCATAACCGTCGTTGGTCATGAAGAACGGGATGTTTTTGTAGGCCAAGTCGCTGGATGTGCCACCGTCCTCATTCCAAATGTCGATCGACTGCCCGTTCTTCACGAAGGCGCCAAAGCGCTCGCCCAGCCCATACACGTTGGTTCCCACGCCCAGGCTGAGCTGTTCGTGCACAAAGGACCGCCCGCCGTCGTCCGTTATGACGCCCACGCTGCGGGGCGTTGAACTGGTCAGCAGGCCGCCGTTGCCCAGGAAATCCACGCCCCAGTCGCCTGTGGTGCTGACCCTTGCGGTCAGGTTGCCGGACGTGATGCTCGCCGTGCCGGCGTCACGGGAAAAGGTGGGGGCCGGCCCCGACCGATTGATTTCAAAATGCGGCCCGTTGTCCACGGCACCCTGGAAATGCTCAATGGTCACGCCGATGACGTCCGGCAGGGGCGCGTCGAACGTGACCGTCAACTGCGGCAGGTTGAGGGCATCGCCCCGGGAGTTGATCCGTTTCGTGGGTGCGTACACCGTCAGGGTGCGGGCGTCAGTTACTACGTCGGACACGTCGCGCGGGTGCAGCGCGGAGAAGCCTTTGCGGTGCAACCAGTATCCGTCGGTGAATTTCATGGGGTGTCCGTTCCGTTCGTCGTGTCAGGGGTTGCTTTGAGGATGAGGGCGCCGTGGGGTTCCAGCACCAGGTCCGGTCCGTGTGCCTGGCCCGTCAGAAGGTCCACGGACTGGTGGCGCAGGCGCACTGCGTGTGATTCGTTGCTGTGGTTCAGCAGGAAATGCCACTCACCGCGAATGGCCAGTTCGACGTCGGCCGGCAGCAGGTCCGGTACCGGCGGGATGAGCCCTGCGTCGCGGACGGCGGCGCCCACTATGTGCTGCAGGGCGGCCGGCGGCAGGTCGGCGCCCACATACCAGGCGGTGCCGGCTCCAAAGCCGTTGCGCACCACGGCGGGCTGCCCTGCGAGCGCACCGGATGTGAAGGTCGCCCTGGCACGGGCCTTCGGGCCGTGGAGGCACAGGTCTTCCGACCAGGCGGCCGCGTTCACCCCTTCCGGCAGGCCCGCTTCCAGGTTTCCTTCAGAATCCCGGAAGTCGATTCCGACGGCGTCAGCAACGGGCCGCCACTCCTCGCCGGTCACTCCCAGCATGTCCGCCAGCACGGAGGGGAAGCGGCCCTGCCGGAGGTGGCCGTCCGCGTCCGCCACAGCGGTGAAGGGCCCTACGACGGCAGTTCCTCCCGCATGCACCCATGACTCCAGCTGTGCGGCGTGTTCTTCCCGCAGCAGGAAAAGGCTGGGAACCAGGACCAGGTCGAACCTGGCGAGCGGACTGCCCGGGTGCACCACCTCGACGGACAGTCCCCGTCGCAGGAGGGGCCGGTAATACGCCAGCAGCTGGTCCATCACCCCAATCCGTTCAGTGGGGCAGTCCGGTGACTCAGCCGCCCACCAGCTTTCCCAGTCGAACAGGATGGCGACCGCCGACTGCGCGGTGGTCCCGGCGAGGGACCGCAGCGCCTGCAACTCCCCGCCCAGGTCGGCGACCTCCCGGAACGTCCGGGTGTCTTCCCCGGCAAGGGGCACAACCGCGGAATGGAAGCGCTCGGCACCGAAGGCTGACTGGCGGAACTGGAAGAAACAGATGCCGTCCGCGCCGCGGGCCACGGCGGAAAGGGAATCCGTACGCAGGGCACCGGGTTCCTTCGCCGCGTTGTGCGCCCGCCAGTTCACGGCTGAGACCGCCGACTCCATCAGGAGCCACGGACGGCCGCCGGAGAGGCCGCGGCACAGGTCGTGCGTCAGCGCGCCTAGCTCCCACGTCTGTGGCTGCGCCGGGTCCGTGTACCAGTTGTTGCCCACGAGGTCCGTCTCGCCGGCAAAACCGAAGTAGTCGGCGCCACGGAAGAACCCCATCAGGTTGGTGGTCACAGGCACGTCCGGAGAGTACTTGCGGATGACGTCTCGTTCGGCGGTGTACAGCCGGAGCAGCGCATCGGAGGTAAACCTCTTGAAGTCCAGGACCTGCGTGGGGTTATGAAGGTACGGGGCCGTCCGCGGCGGGAGGATCTCCTCCCAGCTGCCGTACCCCTGGCTCCAGAAGGTGGTCCCCCAGGCCCTGTTCAACTTGGTGAGCGAACCGTACCGGCGCAGCAGCCATGTCCTGAAGGCGTCTGCCGTCTCGTCGTCGTAACTGATCTGTCCCAGTTCATTGCCCACATGCCAAAGGACCAGTGAGGGATGCTTGCCGTAGCGTTCGGCCAGCGCCGCGGTCACCTGCAGCGCCGCGCGCCGGTAGACGGCCGACGACGGCGAGAACTGGTTGCGCGAGCCGTACCAAAGCGTAGTACCGGCAGGATCGGTGGGCAGCGTGTCCGGGTAGCGGTGCCCCAGCCAGGGCGGCGGCGAGGCAGTGGGGGTGGCGAGGCAGATCCTGATGTCGGCTTCGGCCAACAGGGCGAAAATACGGTCCAGCCACCCGAAGTCCCAGCTGCCTTCAGACGGCTGCAGCCTGGCCCAGCTGAACACGCCCAGGGTAACCAGGTTGATGCCCGCCTTGTGCATGAGGTTGATGTCATCGGCCCAGGTATCCTCGGGCCATTGCTCCGGGTTGTAGTCGGCGCCGAAAAGCAAGCCTGACCGGCTGGTTATGGTGTCAAGGCCGCGGCTGGGAAGAAGCATGGAAATCCTTGGTTAAATGGAACGTATGAGCAATCGAAAGGCTTCAACGGCTGCCACCATCAGCGACGTGGCCCGGGAGGCCGGAGTTTCGACAAGCACGGTTTCCTACGTGATGAGCGGGAACCGACCTATATCGAAAGAAACCCGCGAAATCGTCGAAGCAGCCATGCGCCGGCTGAAGTACAGCCCCCGGTCCAGCGCGCGTGCCCTGGCTTCCAGCCGCTCCAGCGTGCTGGGCCTGGTGGTGCCGCTGCGTGCGGACGTGAACGTGGGCGTGGTCATGCAGTTTGTCACCGCCGTGGTCACCACCGCCCGCCGGTTCAATCAGGACGTATTGCTGTTGACGCAGGACGATTCCGGAAGCATCGAGCGCGTAACTTCCCAGTCCATGGTTGACGGTCTTGTCATGATGGATATCGAGGCCCGGGATCCGCGCATCCCCCTGCTGGCCAAGTTGGACAAGCCTGCCGTCCTCATCGGGATGCCGGACGACCCCCGCGGCCTTAGCTGCGTCGACTTCGATTTCGCCGGCGCGTCCCGGACCGCCGTCAGGCACCTTGCCGAACTGGGCCACAAGGGCATCGCCTTTATCGGTTCCCCTCCCGCCTCGCTTCGGCGTCACGCCACCTACGCCGACCGGGCCCTGAGGGGTTTTGAGGACGCCTGCGGCACCCTGGGCATCAGCCATGTCTCGGTGGCCTGCGAAGCCGACCCGGAAGATCTGGCCAAAGCCCTTGACCGGGTCTTCGGAGGCACGGAGCCCATCACGGCTCTCCTGGTGCACAACGAAGGGTTGCTTCCCATCCTCCGGGAGAACCTCGAGGCGCACGGCCGTTTTGTGCCGCAGGATGTCTCGGTGGTGGTCATTGCCCCCTCTGATGTTGCCAGGGCCGCCTTCCGTCCATGGACTGCCGTTTCCATTCCCGCCCTGGACATAGGCCGGGCTGCGGTGGAGATGGTGATGGACCGGTTGAGCCTGGCCAGGCCCGCGGAACAGCGGCTGATTGCGCCGATCCTGACGGAAGGTGCCACCACCGCTGCCGTTGGCTGAGCGCGGCCCGGCACCTGGTATGCGCCGGCTCATCCCTTGACGGCTCCAATCATGACGCCCTTGGTAAAGTGCTTCTGCACAAAGGGATACACGATCAGGATGGGCACCATTGCCAGGACGATGACTGCCATCTGCAGGGCAGGACCAGCTGCGGCACCCGAGCCCACATCCACCTGGCCCGCCACGGAGACGCCCTGAAGGACATAGGAGCGGAGCACTACCTGCAGCGGATTCATTGAGCTGTCATTGATGTAGAGGACCGCATTGAAGAACGCATTCCAATAACCCACGCCGTAGAACAACGCGATAACGGCGGTAACTGCTTTCGACATCGGCAGCACGATCTGGGTCAGGGTGCGCCATTCGCTGGCGCCATCAATCCGTGCACTGTCCAGGATCCCCCGGTCCATCCCCATGAAGAAGCCCCGCAGGATGATGATGTTGAAGACGGAGATGCAACTGGGGAGGATCAACGCCCAATACGTGTTGATCAATCCAAGCCCCGAAACCAGCAGGTAGGCCGGGATAATACCGGCGCTGAAGAACATGGTGACCAGCAGAGTAAACAGGATCGGGGTATGGGCGAACGACCCGGGCCGGGAGAGTCCGTAGGCGCAAAGGACGGACACCACCATGCTCAGTGCCGTGCCTGTGGCCGTGACGCCGATGCTCACCAGCACCGCGCGGGTGACCACGCCGCCGCTGAGGATCTGCTGGTAGGCCGAAAGTGACATTTCACCGGGGACCAGGACCAGGCCGCCGGCCTGGGTGATGGTGGCCTGCGAGGAAAAGCTGGTCAGCACGATGGTGTACAGCGGCCCGAGGACTGCCAGCACAACCACTGCGAGTACCACCGCCGTTCCGGCTTTGGTGGCGGCTCCGGGCTCTTCGTCCCAGCTTGGCCGTTGGGGCCCGCTGCCAGGCTGCCTGCGCAGCAGGGATGAACGGGCAGTCAGGGAGTTATTGCTGGAAAATATGCTCATTTGGAGTAGACACCGCTCTCACCGAAGACATGGGCTATCTTGTTGGCTGCCAGGATCAAGGCCAGGCTCACCACACCCTTCACAAGTCCGGCGGCGGCGGCGTAGCTCCAGTCGCCGTTTTGCACGCCGGTGAAGTAGACAAAGGTGTCCAGCACTTCGGAAGCCTGCGCTCCCACTGCGTCCCGCTGGAGGATCATCTGTTCGAATCCCACGGTGAGCGAATCCCCCAGCCGCAGAATCAGCAGCAGCACGATGACGCTGCGGAGTCCCGGAAGGGTCACGTGCCACATACGTTTCCATCTGCCTGCCCCGTCTACCGCTGCCGCCTCGTATTGGGCGGGATCGATGGCGCTGAGGGCGGCGAGGAATACGATGATTCCCCATCCTGCGTCTTTCCACACCGCTTGGGACGTCAGCAGGAACAGGAAGGTATCCGGGTTGGTCATGATGTCCACGGGCTGCCACCCGTTTGCCCGCAGGGCCTGGTTGAGGAGACCGGCCCCGCCAAAGATCTGCTGGAAGACTGAGACCA
Source organism: Pseudarthrobacter defluvii (assembly GCF_030323865.1). Classification (NCBI taxonomy): domain Bacteria; kingdom Bacillati; phylum Actinomycetota; class Actinomycetes; order Micrococcales; family Micrococcaceae; genus Pseudarthrobacter; species Pseudarthrobacter defluvii. The sequence goes on from NZ_CP066362.1 coordinate 3,762,177, forward strand.
CCAGCACCCATGAAAAGAAATGCGGCAGGTACACCACTGACTGGATGACGGCACGCAGGCCCGGGTTGACCAGCGAGTTGAGCAACAGGGCCAGGGCTATGGGAATTGGAAAGAAGAACAGGAGCTGGAAGGCCGTGATGGTGAGCGTGTTCTTGACGGCAAGCCAGAAGTCCCCGTCGGCGAACACCCGGGCAAAATTCTCCAACCCCACCCAGGGGCTGTCAGGAATCCCTATGTAGGGGGAGTAGTCCTGGAAAGCCACCACGTTGCCCAGCATGGGTACGTAGGCGAAAATTCCCAGGAGGACCACGGCCGGCAGGACCATGAATACCAGCGACCGGTCCCTGGCGAACCGCAGCTTCAGGTTTGCTTTTGGACGGGCCAGGGCGGCGGCCTGGTCCGTTCCGTTCCCGCCGCGCCCTGCCGCAGCCTTCGGGGCCGCCATTCTGCGGACGGCATGGGCGCTCGGAGGGGCTGCCTGGTGCTCTGTTCCGGTACTCACCAGGTTCCTCCTAGGCCAGGAATCCGGCGTAGAAGTCGCGGAGCTCATCGCCGCCCTTGCTGCGCCAGGACGCGAGCTCACTGTCGAGGTCCTTCATGCTCTTGCGTCCGCGGACGATGTCCTTGGCCAGATCGTCAAACGGCTTGGACAATGAAGCAAACTTGGCCGGTTCCTGGATCTGCATGCCGAAGAAGATGTCTTCCTGGACGTTGGGCGCCTGCCGCGCCTCCCATTCCGACTGGGATTTCACCAGCCCCGGGTACTGGATCATCGAGTTCACAATGGGCGGATTGACCAGGAATGCGTAGGTACTGGTGACCTCTTCAGTCCCCTTGGCCGTTGCCTGCGGTACGCCCTGTGCATCCCGGGTGAAGTGCACTCCCTCAACGCCGTTGTTGATGAGCACCTGTTCTTCACTGCCAAACGGTGCGGCGATGAAGTTCGCCAATGCGAGCATTTCCTCCACCTTGGCGAGATCGGTTTTCTTGATGAAGCTGAAGATGGCTGCAGGCTGGGCCCGGTAAAGGGTCGGTTTTCCGCCGTCGGGAGCGAAGAAATCGAGTGGCTGCAGGTTGAACTTCGGATTCGACGGCAGGACCCGGGCCAGCGATTCGTGCCATGAGCCGGTTCCATCAGCGGACATCAGCACCGACCCGGACTCCAGACGCTGCTTGCCCTGTGAATTTCCTGCCACTGCGTCCGGATGAACGGATCCGTCCGCAAAGAGCTTGGTGGTCCACTCAAGCGCGGCACGGTATTCGTCAGTCTCAAACTTGTTTTGGAGCTTGCCGTCCACCTTCTTCCATTTGGGGACGACGCCATGGATGAGCTGCGCTCCTACCCACATGTCGTTGCAGGCCCAGCGGTTCTTGGAAGCGTCTGTCAGTCTCTTCGCGGTGGTGCGGAATTCGTCCGCGGACTTGGGCGGGGCGACTCCGAGTTCCTCGAAAAGGTCGGCGCGGTAGAAGATGGCATCGGAGAGCAGGGCGCCCGGGTAGGGCAGTCCGTAGAGCCCTCCGCCAAAGCAGCCCATCTTCCAGGCCGCGGTGGGGATGTTGGCCAGGTTGGGGTACTTGTTGACTTTATCCCCCGCCAGGAATTGGGACAGGTCCTGGAAGACTCCTGCGGCGGCCTGGTCAAAGCGCGGCGGAAGGTTCCAGCTCGGAATGACCATCCAGTCCGGGACATCCTTGGGTGAGGCCAGCACCGTCTGCACTTTGTCGGCGTAGGCGTTCCCGTCGTTGACCTGGAAGTTGATGTTGGCCCCCAGCCGATCGTTGACAGCCTTGTAGTAACTGTTCTGCGGCAGCGCCGGAGGTACCGCCCACCAGGCCGGCGTCATGGCCGTGTAGGTTCCGCCCCGGCCGGGCGTGCTGGTCACGGACTTCACCAGGGAGGGGATGGAAGTGAATCCGGGGGTGGAACCGTTGACTGAGGGAATGTCCGGCTTGGCGAGATCGAGCGGCTTATAGGCCGGGACCAGTTTGGCCACGGTATCGGCGAGGCTGCCTGAGGTGGTCGCCTTGGGTGTGGAACCTCCGGAGCAGGAGGTCAGCGCCGTGGGGGCGGCGGCCAGGAAGACCGCGCCGCCGAGGGCGCCCAGGAATGACCGCCTGTTGAAACGGCCAGGCCCGGCCGCCGGCAGAGTCCCTGTTCTGCGGGGGTCAACCTCTGCTGGATCAACCTGGAAACGTGGCATTGCGGCACTCCTTTGTGTGGGCAAGGGGGAAAATCTACAGAACCGTCGAACCGGTTCGACTTGCACTAGGCTACGACAACGTTCCAGTTCGGGCAATAGAAAACGTGTTGCGCCTCACATGCAGTCCTGTAAGACTGGAGTTCATCCCAAGGATTTGTATAAGCGATTCGATAGCGTCCGATTGGATTTTCGTGCACAGCCAACCCGCCACCGCCATTCCCGCCCCGCCACAGGCCCCGGACCCAGCGCCTGTGCTGCTCCGCTCCCTCACCCTTGAACAGAAGATCGCGATGCTCCACCAGCATGCTCCCGCGGTTCCTGAACTGGGCCTGGCCCCTTTCCACACCGGCGCGGAGGCGGCACACGGGGTGGCCTGGCTGGGTCCGGCCACCGTATTCCCGCAACCCGTTGGGATGGCTGCCACCTGGGATCCGGGCCTGATCGAAAAACTGGGTGGGGCCACGGGGCGCGAGCTGCGGGCAAAGAAAGCTGATGATCCCGCAGTCGGGCTTAACGCCTGGGCCCCGGTGGTCAACCCGCTGCGCCACCCGCTGTGGGGGCGGAACGAGGAAGGGTTTTCCGAGGACCCGCACCTCACCGCAGAACTGGCCGGCGCCTACTGCCGGGGCCTGAAAGGAAAACACCCTTCGGTCTGGCTCACCGTACCCACGCTCAAGCACTTCCTGGGCTACAACAATGAGCGCGACCGGAACGTGACCTCCAGCAACCTCAGTCCCCGGGTTCTGCACGAGTACGAGCTGCCCGCCTACCGCTCCCCCATCGAGGAAGGCGTGGCGGGCGCCGTCATGCTCTCCTACAACCTGATCAACGGCCGGCCTGCCCACGTCTCCGACCTCGTCCAGTCCCAGCTCCGGCAGTGGCGCAACGGAGACTCCATTACCGTCGTCACCGATGCCGGCGCCCCCAGCGCCCTCTTCCGTGCCGAGAAGTATTTCTCCGACGGCCCGTCCGCCTATGCGGCTGCCTTGCAAGCCGGAGTGGACAACTTCACCGACGACGGCGAGGACTCCAAACCGTCCGTCGGTTACCTCACGGAAGCGTTCCGGCAGGGTCTGATCACCGAGGCGGACGTGGACCGTGCGGTTTTCCGACTGCTGTCCCTGAGGGCGAGGACCGGGGAGTTCGCAGGGCAGGAGAACCCGTACTCGGCCATAGGACCCGAGGCCATTGGAGCCCGGGAGCACGTGGCACTGGCCCGGGAGGCAGCCGCCAAGTCCGTAGTGCTCCTCCGCAACGAAGCAGCGCTGGGAGAATCGGAGCCGCTTCTTCCCCTGCATCCCGTCTCCGGGTCCGTTGCCGTGATCGGCACACTGGGTTCCCGGGTGCTGAGCGACTGGTACAGCGGAACATTGCAGGACCCCGTCAGCATCGCGGAAGCGTTCACCCATGGAACGGGGGACGAAGGCAGCGGCACCCTGGTTGAAGATGGCGTAGACGTTGTGGCATTCAGGTGCGTGCGCACGGACGGGTATCTCGGCGCGGACGGCGGGGAGGTCCTGACGGCCACGGCCCCGGAAGTAGGCAGGCAGGAAGCGTTCGCCGTAAAGGACTGGGGCGGTGGAGAACTGACCCTCCAATCGCCGGAGAGCGTGAAGTTTGTCACCCATACAGGGGACGGATACCTGCGTGCCACGGCGGACCGGATTGGCGGATGGGTGGTGCAGGAAACCTTCCGGCTGGACTATGCGCAGGACGGCACTGCGGCCCTGCAGCACGTGGGCAGTGGACGCTGGGTGCGCATCGAAGCCGGAACCGGCAGTGCCGGGCTTGTCCCGGATTCCGGCAGCGCTGACCGGTTCTTGCTGCGGACACTTAAGTCAGGCCACGAGGCGGCGCGCCGGGCCGCCGAAAAGGCCGCTACCGCCGTCGTGGTTGTAGGCAACGACCCCCATCTGGGCGGCCGCGAAACGCTTGACCGCCTTACGCTGGATCTTCCCCTCGCCGACCAGGAACTGGTGCGCGTCGTACGCGAGGCCAACCCCCGGACCGTGCTGGTGATTGTTTCCTCCTACCCGTATGCGCTGGGAGCTCTGGCCGACACCCCTGCCATTGCGTGGACCTCGCATGGCGGCCAGGAGCTGGGCAACGGCGTGGCGGAGGTCCTGACGGGGGCCGCCGAACCCTACGGCCGGCTGCCGCAAACCTGGTTCGCACGCACTGAGGACCTGCCGGACATCCTTGACTACGACATCATCACGTCCCGGGCCACCTACTTGTACAGCGAGGCGGAACCCCTCTATCCCCTGGGACACGGCCTCTCCTACGCGCAGGTGCAGTACGAGTCGATGACGGTGGCGGCACCTTCAGTCCCGGGAGACAAGGCACGGGGCAGCGTGGGGGTGAACGTTTCCCTCCGTAATGCCGGCACCCGTCCCGCAGCCGAGCTGGTGCAGGTATACGCCACCGCGCCGAACCACCGACACGGTTTCCCCCGGCGCCGGCTGGTGGCGCACACCAGAATCGATGTGCCGGCACCCGGAACGGCCGTCGCCACTGTGCAGGTACCCCTGGAGCGCTTGGCCACCTTCAGCGTGGTGGAGGAACGTATGGTTGTGGAACCGGGTACGTACCAGCTCCTGGTGGGTGCCTCGGCAGAGAACCTGCCGCTGCATGCGGAACTCGAAGTGCCGGGACATCAGGGACCGGTGCGGGCAACGGGCTGCTGGTTCAGCTCACAGAACTACGATTCCTGCGGCAACCTTGCCCTCGTCCCTGAAACCCCGCTCGCCGGGACTGCCATCAGTCCAGCCGACACTTCGCGGCCGGCGTGGGCAACGTACTCCGGGTGGGACAGGCCGGCTGATGAACCGTGCAACGAGGTTCTGTTGGACGTGGTGGGCACCCGCACCGGTGGGCAGGGAGCCGGAACCGCCCGCATTCAGGTAACCGGGCCGGGCGACACTTGGACCACAGCGGGCCGCGCCTCCTGCAGCCCTGGCTTCACGGGGGAGCTGGTGATTCCGCTGGACCCCCACCTCACCGCCGGAATGGAGGTGTTCCGGCTGGTTCTCGAGGGTCCACTGGTGGTCAGCCGCGTCGAACGCCGGTAAGGGTCGGCGCCGGTGGCCCGGGCAGCCGCCGCAGCCGGGCCACCAGCGTGGCGGCGAGCAGCGCGCTTGCCAGTTCCAGGGCGATCACCAGCAGCAGTTGGGTGCCGCCGGGGTCAGCAGCAGCAGCCGACGGCGGCGCCCCGCCATGGACATGCCCGGCACCACCGCCGAGCAGGAGGACGGCGTGCAGTGCAGCCATGGCCACGGCGGCCACCGTGACCTGGTGCAGGGCGCCCAGCCTGCAGTGCCGCCAGATGTGGCCCGTGCAGGGCAGGCAGACGGCGGCGAGCGCCACCATCAGGACGCCCAGCCACACACCGTGATGCCCCGAGACGGCCACCCAAAGGTGCACCGCGCAGGACACCGTGGTGACCACGGCCACCAGCCGGGGATGCAGGACGGGACCATTGGCACGGACCCGTCCCGCCGCCGTCGTACTCCCTGCCGGAGCAGGTACAAGGCTAGTGGCAACCACCGCTGCCGCCCTCGCTGTGGCAGGAGGACGCCTGCTGGTTGGGGTTGGCGGGGACGTCCAGAACGGGGCTGCGGTCGAAGAAGCCCTCGGGGCGGAGCTTGAAGCCCACCGTGTCCACGGGCATGATGGGCCAGTCCTCCACCCGGGGGAAGTGGGTGAGGCCGAAGGTGTGCCAGACGACGATGTCCTGGCCGTTGATGTCCCGGTCCTGCGCCACGTAGGCGGGCAGTCCGGCACCGCCGGCGTGCTGGTTCACGAAGTCGCCGGTGGGGTAGCGCTCGTCGTCCGCGTACCGCGTGACCCACACGTCCTTGGTGGCGAAAGCGGCGCGGCGGGCGATGGACGATTCCGGGTCCGCCAGCAGCGTGGGCTGGTTGTGCGGGTGCAGTTTGTAGCCCACGGGCTCGCCCAGCCGGTTGCGGGATTCGGGGTTGGAGATGATCCAGGTCCGGCCGGCGCGGGCGTCGGCTTCACGGACGCCGTCGGATTCGCGCGAAAGCACCGTGCGCCTGCGGGAGAAGGCGTTGCCGCGCTCGTTGCCGGGGCCCATTGGCTGCCGGACCACATCCTCTTCCTCCACACGGTTGGTGAACCCGTCGATGGCCATGTCCAGCCGGGCGCTGAACAGGTGCTGGTGGAAGGGCGCACCCAGGCCAGGGGCCAGCTGGGAGATGTTGTCCGAGCCGCCGTCGGGGAACGCGGAGGTGAAGACGATGCCGGTGGCTTTGGCCTCGAATTCGATGGTGCCGTCCAGGTAGAGGTACCAGTAGAAGCCGTAGTCGTAGTTGCCGATGGTGGTGAAGAAGGAGATCACCAGCCGGCGGTTGCGGCGGGTGTAGGTGACACCGCTCCACAGGTCGGAGTGCTTGGAGAGGATGCTCCAGTCCTCCTCATGCATGCAGATGCCATTGCGGATTTCGCGTGGGTTTCCGAACGCGTCACTGATGACGGGGCTGAGGTACGTGATCTCACCCAGGCAGTCGCAGCCCAGTTCCAGCGAGTTGGCGTACTGTCCCACCAGGTATTCGCCGGTGTCGAAGTAGTTCTGCCAGGACCGGATGGGCGACGGGTCGCCGTACGGGACCACCATTTCGGCGATGGAGGCGCGGTTGATGATCTGCCGCTTCCGGCCACCGTCCTGGAAGGCCAGGTTGTGCAGCACCACGCCTTCGCGGACATCGAAGCCGACGTCCACGCTCCACTTTTCCCACTCCACGTGGTTGCCGCCGGTGACGGTGAAGCTCGGCCCTTCGGGCTGGGTGATGCTGATGGGCTTCTGGGTTTCGCGGATGGGGCCGGTCAGCTCCGGGTCCGTGTAGTTGCCGTGTTCGGCGGGGATGGGGATGGCGCCGAGGTCGATCACCTGGGTGACCTCCTTGCTGACCACATCCACGTACGCCACCAGGCCGTCGACGGGGTGCGCCCAGGCGCTGTCCTCCGGGAAGTCCTGCACGAAGGCCAGCCCGCGAAGGATGCGCCGGCCCTTTTCCTCCGCATACTCAAAGACGCCTGCGGACAGCGGGGCCACCCGGACTTTTTCGACAGCGAGCCCGCGGTCCGCCAGCGCCTTGAGCCATCGCTCATCGGTGGCCAGGAGCGACTCCACCACCTCGAACTCCTCCTCCAGGACGGGCAGTTCGCCGGTCACCGCGGTGTCGAGTTCGACGGCGGAGAGCACCTTCTGCTGGGCGGTGGAGACGACGGCGTCGCGCGGCGCAGCCCCGGAAACGTCGTGGATAAAGACGCGGAAGCGCCGGTCCGCCGTGGCAGGGCCACCACCCCGGGCGGGGTCCAGCAGGCCCAGGTAGGCGATCCGGTGCTGCGGGCCCAGATGGCCTTCGGCGTGCAGGATGGAACGCACATCCAGGATTTCCGGCGCTGATGCCAGGCGGAAGGCGGAGGCAGTTTCGGTGGGTGCAAGAGTCATGGGAGAGCCTTTTGTCAGGGCCGTCACCGGCCGCTGGTTTATTTTCTATAGTTGTAGAGAATAAAGGTCCGTAACATGGCTCACAAGAGGTTGAGCCGAATATTTCCGGGGAGTGGCCGCGGTGCCGAAGATTGTTGACCATGACGAGCGCCGCCTGGAACTCGTGGATGCCACCTGGCGGATCATTGCCCGTCAGGGCCTGGAAAGCGCCACCATGCGGGAGATCGCCACGGAGGCAGGCTTCGCCAACGGTGCCCTGAAGCCGTACTTCCCCACCAAGGACACGCTGCTGGAATTTGCGTTCAGCCACGTGTTCAACCGGACCAATCAGCGCATCGCTCGGGTGACTGCGGGCAAGGCCGGGTTGGACGCGCTGCGGGCTTTCTGCCTCGAAGTCCTCCCCCTTGACGAGGAACGCGTGAACGAGGCGAGGATCGTGGTTCCGTTCTGGCAAAGGGCCATCAATGACCGCCAGAAAGCCGCGATCCACCAGCAGTCCATGGACGAATGGCTGGCCTCCATCCGCCGCTTCCTCGCCGAGGCGAGGGACAGCGGGGACGTGAGCGCCGCCGTCGACGACTCCGTCCTTGCCGGCCAACTGCTCAACATGCTGCTCGGAGCGCAGATCGAGGCAGCCCTGGCATCGGACGGACGGCTGGACTTTGGCCACGCGGAACAACTCGAGGGCTACCTGGCACTTCTGGGATGCTCCTGACCCGTTTCACAAAAAAGTACGACGCCGGATGGGCACCAAAGTCGAAAGCATGCTTAGTATGGAGGGGTCAGGCTCTGGCTTTGGCCAGGGAGAGCACCAACTGTAAGGAGCACCTCCATGGGTTTGGATGACAAGATCGGCAACGCCGCAGAGAAGCTTGGCGGCAAGGGCAAGGAAGCTGCCGGCAGCGCAACGGGTGACGAGAGCCTGAAGGCCGAAGGCAAGACCGACCAGGCCAAATCGGACCTGAAGCAGGCCGGCGAGAACGTCAAGGACGCCTTCAAGAAGGATTAGTCCGCGTCTTACAACAATGGGTGCAGCTCCAGCGGGGGCTGCACCCATTGGCGTTTCTAGGGTTTGTCGCGCAAGTCCCGGAGCTCCTGCAACAACTTCAGCTGTTCGGCGTTGATGTCCATGAGCATTTCGATTTGGGCGGCCGCGCGCACATCTGTCTCATAGTCATGCTGGGCCATGGCAGAGGCGATGGCATCCTGGCGCTTGGCCGCAATGAGCAGGATGGCACCCTGCAGCCCAGCAAGCATTGACAGGAACAGATTCAGCAGGATGTAGGGGTACGGGTCCCATGCATTAGTGGCCAGGACGTAGGAATTCACCGCCGCCCAGAGCACCATGAAGCCCACGAAGATGCCCACGAATGGCCAACTGCCCATGCCGTTCCGGAGCCTGTCCGCGGCCCTGTCGCCCGCACTGAGGCCCTCTTTGTGCTGCCGGTGCCAGTTCACTCTCATCTCAACCATGCGCTCAGGATAAATCCCCGGCCCCAGGCAGGCCGGCTCCTGAGGGCGCAGCTTCTATCGGCTAGTGAATGAGCCCCGAAACCAGGTTGATGGTGGTGGCCAGGACGATGGCGCCCAGGAGGTAGGACAGCAGCGCCTGCCGCAGGACCGTGGAGCGGATGGCATTGGTTTTCAGGTTGGTGTCCGAGACCTGGAAGGTCATGCCGACAGTGAAGGCCAGGTACGCAAAGTCCGAGTAGCGGGGCTGGGATTCCTCGTTGAAATCGACGCCGGTGCCGTCCCGGTAGTAGATGGCGGCATACCGGAGGGTGAACAGCGTGTGCACCAGGAACCATGACAGGGCGATGCTGCCCAGTGCCATGCCGACCGTGGCGTCCTTTGCTCCGCCCTGCTCATTGGAGGCGTCAAGCAGGATCAAGGCCACCCCCGCAAAACTGGCCACCGTGGCAGTGAGCACCAGGGCGTCCGAAAAGACGCGGCCCGGATCCTCCCGCCGGGCATGGGCGGCGGTGGCCGCGGGCCCGAGCCGCCCGATGACGCTCCACACCCAGACCAGGTAGGTGGCCGAGGCCGCTGCCCACCCGAGCGCTGGCGCGTAGGCCCAGGCCCCCGAAGGGCCGACCAACAGCGCCGCAGCGAGGCCAATGACCAGCATGACCAGCACCCGAAGCCGCGAATGGTGCGCCCGGGAGTTGAAGTTCCGGTGATGGTCGCCGGTAACCGTCGTGGACTTCATTGCCCGATCATGGCACGGCAGGCTGAAGCGTGGCTGGAAGAGCACGACTTCTTATTTTCGCCAACCGTTGAAAAACGTTTCGCCGGGCGTTAACCTGAAAGCACTGTGTCGCAGGGCACGCCAACGGGGAACGTCGAGTGGCCATCCGTCGCGAGGAAGATCCATGCCAGCAACCGCAAAAACCGGCGCAACCGCCAGTCCCCCACGCCAGGATCTGACATCCAGCGTGGCCACGTCATTCGATCACTGGAAGCACATGGTGGCCGAGTCCTTTGTGCCGCTCAACGCCCGGACGGCCGACGTCGACGGCTTCCGGGGCCGGATGCGCTCCCGCGTGCTGGACCGGATGTCCGTCGTGGAGGTGACCGCCACCTCGCATGAGGTGCACCGCACGCCGGCGCTGATCGCCCAGGCCCACGAGCGCTATTTCAAGCTGAACCTGCAACTGGAGGGCACCGGCCTGCTGATCCAGGACAACCGCGAAGCGGTCCTGCAACCCGGCGACTTGGCCATTTATGACACCAACAGGCCATACACCCTCGCATTCGAGGAACAGACCCGGATCATGGTGCTGATGTTCCCCTGCGACGCACTGTCCCTGCCCACCGACTATGTGGGACAGCTCGCAGCGGTCCGCATGGGCAGCGGGGGCCTCAGCGGAATAGTTGGCCAGTTCATCCGGGAGCTGTCAGCCAACCTGGACGTCCTGAACGGGCCCAGCGGAGCCCGGCTTGCCACCAACGCCCTGGATCTGGTGTCCACCATGCTGCACGCGGAAATGGACATCATCCCGGACCGGATGAAGCCGCAGGCGCTGCTGGCCGTCTCGGTCCGGGAGTACATCGAAGCGAACCTCTCCGACCCCCTGCTCTCCCCCGCGAGCATTGCCGCGGCGCATTTCATCTCCACCCGGCACCTGCACAACGTCTTCCATGAGTCCGGAACCACGGTGGCCGGCTGGATCCGGACACAGCGGCTCGAAGGGGCCCGGCGCGAACTCCGGGACCCGCTGCACGCGGGCAAACCGGTAGGGGCGGTAGCAGCGCGCTGGGGGTTCCTGGATGCCGCCCATTTCAGCCGCACCTTCCGGGACGCGTTTGGTGTTTCGCCCAGCCAGTGGCGGCGGGACGGCTGAAGCAACCCGCCTAGATCAGCCCCTGCGCCAGCATCGCGTCGGCCACCTTCACGAACCCGCCGATGTTCGCACCCAGCACGTAGTTTCCGGGTTCGCCGTACTCGTCGGCGGTGGCGGCGCAGCGGTCGTGGATGCCCACCATGATCTCCGTGAGCCGTTCCTCCGTGTGTTCGAAGGACCATGAATCGCGGCTGGCGTTCTGCTGCATCTCCAGGGCCGACGTGGCCACGCCGCCGGCATTGGCAGCCTTACCGGGTCCGAACAGCACCCCAGCTTCCTGGAACACCGCCACTGCGTCGCGGGTGGAGGGCATGTTTGCCCCTTCGCCGACCGCCAGCAGTCCGCCGCGCACCAGGCGGGCGGCAGCATCGCCGTCGAGCTCGTTCTGCGTGGCGCACGGCAGCGCCACCGTGGCGTCCACGTCCCAGACTGAGCCGCCGTCCACGTAGGAGACTCCGGCGCGGCGTTCCGCGTAGTCCTTCAGGCGGCCTCGCTCCACTTCCTTCACCTCGCGGAGGAGGTCGACGTCGATCCCCGCCTCGTCCACCACGTAGCCTGACGAGTCGGAGCAGGCCACAACGGTGGCGCCGAGGGTCTGCGCCTTGGCGATCGCATTGATGGCCACGTTGCCGGACCCGGAGACCACCACGCGCTGGCCGTCCAAGGACGTGCCGCGGGTTTTCAACATTTCCTGGGTGAAGATGACGGTTCCGAAGCCGGTTGCCTCCGGGCGGACCAGGGAGCCGCCCCAGGAGATGCCCTTGCCGGTAAGGACACCGGACTCGTAGCGGTTGGTGATGCGCTTGTACTGGCCGAAGAGGTAGCCGATTTCACGGCCGCCCACGCCGATGTCGCCTGCCGGCACGTCCGTGTACTCGCCGATGTGGCGGTAGAGCTCGGTCATGAAGGACTGGCAGAACCGCATGACTTCGGCATCGCTGCGGCCGCGGGGATCGAAGTCGGAGCCGCCTTTGCCGCCGCCGATGGGCATGCCGGTGAGGGCGTTCTTGAAGATCTGCTCGAAGCCGAGGAACTTGACGATGCCCAGGTATACCGACGGATGGAAGCGCAGGCCGCCCTTATAGGGGCCCAGCGCCGAGTTGAACTCCACCCGGAAGCCGCGGTTGATCTGGACACGGCCGGAGTCGTCGGTCCAGGGAACGCGGAAGATGATCTGCCGTTCGGGCTCGCAGAGGCGCTCCAGGATGGCAGCCTCAAGGAATTCGGGGTGCCTGTCATGGACCGGACCAAGGCTTTCGAACACCTCTACCACCGCCTGGTGGAACTCCGCTTCGCCGGGGTTCCGCGCGAGGACAGTGTCCTTGATGGATTCGAGCCGTGCGTCCATGAACAGTTCCTAACTTTGCCGACATGAAAGACGGCACAGGAAAGCACCGTCGCTTCGAAGGTTCACGTTTCAACCTATCCGATTACGACCGGGCACCAGTAGGCCGATCCCCCCAGCTCCACTAACCTCCGTAATGTGACAGCAAAATTCCATTATTCGATAACCGCCAAGCCTCGCCCTAGCACCGGAAGGAGGCACTGATGCCCTACATTTGCCTTCTCCTCTCCGGCGCCGCGCTGCTGGTCAACGGGCTGGCGGCGCTCGGGCAGCTCCCCCGCCGCGACGGAGCCGCGTTCAGCCTGGTGCTCGGCGGTACCCAACTGGTGCTCGGCGTCGTGCATCTTTCCGGCGCCGGCACCGGCACCGAAGCCCTCATGACGGCGGCCGGCATGTTCCTGTTCGGACTGACCTACGTCTATGCCGGGTTGGACGTCCTGCTGGGGCTGGGTTCGAAGGGACTGGGCTGGTTCTGCGGCATGGTGGCTTTCGTGGGGCTGCTGCTGGCGGGAACCTGGCTGGGCACCGACCCGCTGCTCGCCGTGCTCTGGGTGTGCTGGTCGGTGCTGTGGGGTCTGCTGTTCGCCTCCTCAGCCCTGGGCGCGGTACGGCTGGAACCGTTCGCTGGCTGGGCGCTGGTCCTGGCAAGCCAGGTGACGGCCACGGTTCCGGCATTCCTGGGCCTGGCCGGGGCCTGGCCGCGGAGTTCCTGGGCTGCAGGGGTGGCCGCCTTGCTCGTGGCCGCGGTCTTCCTGGCAGCACGCGCATTGGCCCGGCGCGGACGTGGTGGTCCGCGCCGGGCCGGTGCAGGCGCTTCGGAACAGGCGGTGGGGCAGGAACGCCTTACGGCCGGCTGAGCACCGGACGGGCGGCGGTGGCGTGGCTCCGCCGCTCGATCACGGATTCCACCAGCACCCCGGCCAGGAAGACCACCGGTACGACGGCCAGCAGGGCGGTGGCGGTTTCAGCGCTGCCACCGATCAGGGCGGTGAAGTTGCTGACCACCAGGAACAGGACCCACCCGAGCAGCACCGTTGCCAGCACCGGGGCGATCCTGGTTTGCCAGAGCTGGGCGCCGGCACGTTCGCGGCGGAAGAAGCTGACCACGGCGACCGAGCACAGCATGTAGAGGACCAGCAGCGCAGCCACGGCCAGGCCGCTGAACCAGGAGAAGAGGGTCAGGACCGGGTCCAGGGCAAGGATGGCGAACGGAAGCACCAGCACGACGGCGGCAGCGGACTGGATCCAGGCAGCGACGGCGGGTGCGCGGTGCCGGTTGGTCCGGGCCAGGACGGCGGGCATGGAGCCCTGCAGGGCCAGGGAGTGCAGGTAGCGGTTGATGCCGTTGTGGAACGCGATGATGCCCGCCAGCAGCGACGTGACCAGCAGGATGCCCGCCACGACGCCCGCCCACGGGCCGAACAGCTCCACCAGGGGGCCGATCACGAACGAGGTGGCGTCCCCTGATTCGAGGGCGGCACCTGCAGCACCCATCACCTGGGACGGGCCGTAGTAGCTAACCAGCATCCACGAAATGAAGGCGAAGAAGATTGAGATGACGCCGACGGACAGGTAGGTTGCCCGGGCCACTGTGCGGTGCGGATCCTTGGCTTCCGCCGAGTAGATGGCGGTGGACTCGAAGCCGAACATGGACGCCACGGCGAACATGATGGCCACGCCGGGCGCACCGGCGCCGATCGCTTCGGGCGAGAAGGACGCGGCCACGCTGATGCCTTCGGGGCCGCCGCCACTGAACAGGACGGTGAAGCCGAACAGCAGCAGGATTGCCACCTCGAGCCCCACCAGCAGGGCCAGGACGCGGGCGCCGAGTTCAATGTTCAGGGAACCGAGCACCTGGACCCCGGCCATGGTGGCCAGGGCCAGCAGCCACCACGGAACCTGAAGTCCAATGGAGGCCAGCAGTCCCGAAAAGGCGGAACCGTAAAGCCCGTACATGGCGGCTTGGACGGTGTTGTAGGCAAGGAGGGCCAGCCAGGCGGCGCCGGCACCCGTCTTCCTGCCGAACGCAGCAGTGACGTAGGCGTAGAACGCGCCGTTGGCCTGGATCTTGCGGCTCATGGCCACGAAGCCCACTGCGAAGATCACGATGACGATGCCCACGATCAGGTAGGCGCCGGGTGCGCCGGCACCGTTGCCAAGCGCGGCGGCAAGCGGCGAGGCACCCACGATCCCCGTCAGGGGCGCCTGTGCCGACAGGACGAAGAAGAGGATACCCAGGACGCCGATGCTGCCGGCGCGGAGGGCAGTTGAGCGCTCCTTGACCGGAGCGTCAGTGGTCCGGGGCTCGGAATTCGAAATACTCATTTGATCCTTCTTAACGGTCATGAGTTGGGGAAAATTGCTATGGAATCCAGACTGGCAGCGCGGCGCGGCAGCCCGTTGTCCGCCAGCGCCCAGTTGTTGTATGTCAGCGCAGTGCCTGCTCCCGGCGGAAGCGGTAAGGCATTGCTGCACACGAAAAAGACCCCTGCCGTAAGCTGGGTGGCTTCGCGGCAGGGGTCTTTCGGTTTACGAGTCGGTGGTTCTCAGGGAACAGCGACTTCTTCCGCATGCCGCCGGTGGCTTCCGTGCCTGCTGCTGCGGCCCGTGCGGGCGGTCCAGCGCTCGTGCCGGTACTCGACGTCGATGGGGTGCCCGAAGGCGGCAGTGATGTTTTCGCTCGTGATGACCTCGGCAGCGCGCCCGGCGGCCACGGCCTGCCCGGCTGTGATCAGCAGCGCGTGGCTGGTGGTGGCAGGCAGTTCCTCGAGATGGTGGGTGACCAGGACGGACGCCATGCGCGGGTGGGTGTAAGCGAGGTCGTCGATGGTCTCCAGCAGTTGCTCCCGGGCAGCGATATCCAGACCGGTGCAGGGTTCATCGAGCAGCAGCAACTCCGGGGAGGAGATGAGCGCCCGGGCGATCAGCGCACGCCCACGCTCGCCCTGGGAGAGGGTGGGCCAGCGCAGTCCGGCTTTGGGTGCCAGGCCGAACTGTTCCACCAGGGCGTCAGCCTTGGCCAGCTCGGCATGGGTGGGCTCCCATCGCGGCGACAGTTCGTTACTGCCGGTCAGCCCGGTCAGTACAACCTGGCGGATGGTGAGAGGTGCAAGGATCTGGTGGCGCGGGTTTACATGGCCGATGGACCGGCGAAGCGCCTTCATTTCCACCCGGCCCAGGCGTTCGCCCAGGACAGAGACCGTGCCGGAGCTGGGGTGGTTGACAGCCCCGCACAGCGCCATGAGGGTGCTCTTCCCGGCTCCGTTCGCACCCAGCAATGCCCAGTGTTCTCGGGCTTTGACCGAGAGCGAGATCCCGCTGATGATTTCCCTGCCATCCCGGCGGAACGAAACGTCGTCCAGTTCCAGTACCTGGTCGCCCATCGGCCGGTCATTCATCCTGGGATCTCCTCAAAGGGGTTGGTGTTTCCCCAACTCTCCCGCCCCGTCCCGCGGCAATGCAAAATGGGCCGGTAATACAGCAACGCGGCCGGCTGTCCCTTGGGACAGCCGGCCGCGCTTTCGTGTGGAGGCTTGTTCCGCTACCGCAGCACCACGGTGCGGTTGCCCTGCAGGATGACCCGGCCTTCGCAGTGCCACTTCACGGCGTTGGACAGGGCCTTGCATTCGGTGTCGCGGCCGGCGGCCACCAGGTCCTCCGGCCCGTAGGTGTGGTCCACGTCCACCACCTGCTGGGAGATGATGGGTCCCTCATCCAGCTCGGCGTTGACGTAGTGAGCGGTCGCACCGACCGTCTTGACGCCGCGGGCGTAGGCCTGGTGGTACGGCTTGGCACCCTTGAAGCTGGGCAGGAACGAGTGGTGGATGTTGATGGCCCGCCCGTCCAGCTTCCGGGTCAGGTCATCGCTGAGCACCTGCATGTAACGGGCCAGCACCACCAGTTCCACGTCCAGTCCGTCCACCAGCGCCATCAGTGCCGCTTCCGCGGCGGGCTTGGTGTCGGCCGTAACCGGGATGTGGTGGAACGGGATGCCGTGCCACTCCACCAGGGCCTCGTGGTCCCGGTGGTTGGACACCACCGCAACGATCTCCACGGGCAGTTCGCCGATCCGGGACCGGAACAGCAGGTCGTTGAGGCAGTGCCCGAACTTGGACACCATGATCAGGACCTTACGCTTGGAGCCCTGGCGTTCCAGCTGCCAGCGCATGCCGAACTTTTCCGCCACCGGGGCGAACGAGGTCCGCAGCTCCTCCAGCGTGGAATCGTCGCCTTCGGAGACGAAGTGCACGCGCATGAAGAAGTGGCCTTCGGAGCGCTCACCGAACTGCTTGTTGTCGATGATGTCGCAGCCGTGTTCCAGCAGGAACCCGGACACTGCGTGCACAATGCCGGGGCCTTCCGGGCAGTCCAGGGTCAGGACGTGTTCCACGGTGGCGGGCGCCTTTGATGCGGGGAGATGGGTTTCAGTAACAGTCATGGCTCAGCACTCGATCACATTCACGGCGAGGCCTCCTCGGGAGGTTTCCTTGTACTTGGTTTTCATGTCGGCTCCGGTGTCGCGCATGGTCTTGATCGCCTTGTCCAGCGAGACCTTGTGACTGCCGTCTCCGTGCAGGGCCAGCCGGGCCGCGTTGATCGCTTTCACGCTGGCGATCGCATTCCGCTCGATGCACGGGATCTGCACCAGGCCGCCCACGGGATCGCAGGTAAGGCCCAGGTTGTGCTCGATCCCCACCTCGGCGGCGTTCTCCACCTGTGCCGGCGTTCCGCCGAGCACTTCGCAGAGACCGGCCGCAGCCATCGAGCAGGCGGAGCCCACCTCGCCCTGGCAGCCCACTTCGGCGCCCGAGATGGAGGCGTTCAGTTTGAACAGGATTCCGACGGCGGCCGCCGCCAGCAGGAAGCGGACCACACCGTCGTCGTTAGCCCCTGGAACAAACTTCACGTAGTAGTGCAGGACGGCCGGGACGATGCCAGCGGCTCCGTTGGTGGGGGCGGTGACGATCCGGCCGCCGGCGGCGTTCTCCTCATTCACGGCCAGGGCGAAGAGGTTTACCCATTCCATGGCGAGCAGCGGATCCGCCGGTGCCTGGACGGGCGACGGCGACGCTGCCGCGGCTTCGGCGGTGGCGGCCGAAGCCGTCAGGGTGCGGAACAGGGCCGGCGCCCGCCGGGTGACGTTCAGTCCTCCCGGCAGGATGCCTTCGGCGTTGCAGCCGTTCTCCACGCATTCGCGCATGACGGCCCACAGCCCCAGCAGTTGTTCGCGGAGTTCCGCTTCGCTGCGCCAGGTCAGTTCGTTGGCCAGCATGACCTCGGAGATGGATATACCTTCACGGCTGCAGATCTGCAGGAGTTCATCCGCCGTGGAGAACGGGTACGGCAGCACGGTGTCGTCAGGCACCACCTTGTCCGCACCCTCGGCGTCGCCGTCCACCACGAAGCCGCCGCCGATCGAGTAGAAGCTCCGCTCGCTCAGGACTGCTCCGGTGTGGTCCAGGGCCCGGAAGGTCATGCCGTTGGGGTGGGCGGGAAGAGACTTGCGGCGGTGGAGCACCACGTCCTCTTCCCAGTTGAAGTCCACCCGGTGGCTGCCTGCAACGTGCAGTTCAGCGTTCAGGGCCGCGGCCGCCACCTGGTCGTCGGCAGTGAAAGTGTCCACGGTCTCCGGTTCCAGGCCCTGCAGTCCCAGGACCACGGCCTTGTCCGAGCCGTGGCCGCGCCCCGTGGCGCCCAGGGAACCGAAAAGTTCCGACTGGACGCGCACGGTGGAGGCCAGCTGCCCGTCGCCCTTCAGCCCGTCCGCGAACAGCTTGGCCGCCCGCATCGGGCCCACCGTGTGTGACGACGAGGGCCCGATGCCGACGGAAAAGAGGTCAAGGACGCTGAGCGCCATCAGGGGACCTCTGGCGAGGCGTACTCCCGCATGGCGTCCAGCAGCCACCGGCCCAGGAACTCGGCGAAGGAAGCGCGCGGGAAGATCCGGAAGGACTCCTCACCGGTCTTCCACAGGATGGCGGGGATGTTCGCGATTTCGGTGGAGAAGGCGGTGCCGGCTTTGAAGACCCGCGGGTGCAGGTCCAGCGAGTTGCCCTTTTCCAGGACGGCGCGGGCCCGGGGGCCCGTCAGTTCGAACGTGGTCCGGTTGGCGGACAGGTCCACCACCTGGCCCGCGTCGCTGCCCAGCGCTTCCCGGAGGGCGGGGATCAGGTCCCCGCCGAGGGATTCGTGCGCCTCGGTGGGTGCCACCACCAGGAATTCGGAGGGGCCAAGCCACAGCACGGACACGTCGCCGTTGCCGGCCACCGCGCCGGAGCCGGAGGGGAGGCCGCCGGTGACGCCGGCCAGGCGCTCCGCCGCGGCGGATCCGGCCGGTGCGCGGAGGCCCACCATGGTCAGGAAGGGCACCTCGGAGATTTCAACGGTGCCGGCCAGGGAGCCTGCTGCGAACTCGTCCGCCAGCTGGCGGGCCGGGCTGACGCGGGCGGCGAGGTTCTTCTCGGCATTGGTCTTTGCGGAGGTCGGGGATGCTGCTGTCTCAGCCATCTTTACGGGTCCCTTCAGAGTCAAAAAGCACTGTTTCTGCCACAACCACGTCCACCAGCTGGTCGCCGGCGGCTGCCACCAGCGTTTCGCCGATGCGGTTGCGTCCGTTCTTGATCAGGGCCAGGCCGAACGAGCGGCCCAGCGCTGCGCTGTGGTAGCTGGAGGTGACGAACCCTTCCATCGGCACGGGGCCGTAGGCGGGGTTGGTGGAGCGTCCCTTTTCCACGAGCTGGGTGCCTTCCGGCAGGCGCAGCGAGCCGTCCACGGGAAGGACGCTGACCAGGTGCTTGCGGTCCTGACGCTGGGCGTCCGACCGGGTGTAGGAGCGCTTGCCGATGAAGTCCTTGGCCTTGGAAACGATCCATTCCATGCCGGCGTCCTGCGGGGTGACGGTACCGTCGGTGTCCTGCCCGACAATCGGGTAGCCCTTCTCGGCGCGCAGCACGTGCATGGTTTCGGTGCCGTACGGGGTGATGTTGAACTCGGCACCGGCGGCGGCCACTGCCTCCCAGGTGTTCAGCCCGTACCAGGCCGGAACGTTGATCTCGTAGGCGAGTTCACCGGAGAAGGAGATCCGGCAGACCCGGGCGCGGACGCCGGAGGCGAGGGTGGTTTCGCGGAAGGTCATGAACGGGAAGTTCTCCGCGTCCAGTCCGCCGTTGGCGGCGAGTTCCGGGGCCACCTTGGCTATCACTTCGCGGGACTTGGGCCCGACGACGGCAATGGTGTTCCACTGTTCGGTCACCGAGGTGCACTGCACGTCCAGCTCGGGCCATTCGGTCTGCAGCCATTCCTCCAGGTGGTCCAGCACCTTCGCGGCACCGCCGGTGGTGGTGGTCATGAAGAAGGTGTCCTCATCCAAGCGGAGGGTCACGCCGTCGTCGAAGATCATGCCGTCAGCCAGGCACATGACGCCGTAGCGTGCCGAGCCCGGGGCGAGCTTCTTGAACGCGTTGGTGTAAACGCGGTTCAGGAACTCGCCCGCGTCCTTGCCGCGGATTTCGATCTTGCCGAGGGTGGTGGCATCCATGAAGCCCACGGAGTCGCGGACGGCGGCGCATTCACGCAGCACTGCAGCGTCCATGTCCTCCCCGCCCTGCGGGTAGTACCAGGGGCGCTTCCACTGTCCGACGTCCTCGAAGAGTGCGCCCTTGGCAACGTGCCACGGCTGGATCGAGGTGATGCGGGCGGGGTCGAACAGTTCCCCGCGCTGGCGTCCTGCCAGTGCGGCAAAGGCCACCGGGGTGAACGGGGCGCGGTAGGTGGTGGTGCCGATGTCGCCGATTCCGCGGGAGGCTTCGCCGGCGGTGCGCAAGGCCGCGGCGATGACGCCGATGGCGTTGACGCCAGAGGTCTTGCCCTGGTCGTTGGCGGTGCTGATGGAGGTGTACCGCTTGATGTGTTCCACGGAGCGCATGCCGGCACCCGTGGAACGGAGGACGTCCGCCACGGACTGGTCACGCTGGAAGTCCACGAAGTGGTGGTGCCAGTCATCAGGGGTTCCGCTCTCACCCGGCACCAGCCACAGCTGGCGGGTGGGGGCGGAGGCCTTCGGGTCGCCGAACGCGGACGGTTCGACGGCGGACTCGAAGCCCGCGGCGATGGCCGCCTTCGCGCCGGCGGAGATGCCTTCGGCGACGCAGTCTTCGGTGGCGAAGGAGCCGCGGCCGGCACCAATGGTCTGCTGGGCGGGAACCTCGGTGCTGGGCACGAAGGCTGCCAGCTCCTCATCCCAGCGCAGCTTGCCCTGGCGCTGGGAGTGCAGGTGGACCAGCGGGCTCCAGCCGCCGGACACAGCCAGCAGGTCTGCTGCGATCTGTTCGACGCCGGAAGTGAGCTCGCCGTCGTTGTTGATGCTGCGGACAGTCACGCCGTCCAGGCGGCCCGCGGAGTCAGCCGAGGTGTTGGCCACCGCGCTGCCGATCAGCACGCGGATTCCGGATTCGACGGCGGCGGTTGCCACGGCGGTCAGCTTGGGGCGGGCGTCCACGACGGCAGCCACCTTCACGCCGGCGGCGGTGAGGTCGGCGGCAACGGCGTAGGCGCTGTCGTTTGTGGTGCTGATGACCACGCGCTTGCCGGCAGCTACTGCGTAGCGGTTCAGGTAGGTGCGGACGGCCGAGGCGAGCATGATGCCCGGGCGGTCGTTGTTCTCGAACACCAGCGGGCGCTCGTGGGCACCCGGTGCCAGAACAACCTGGCTGGCACGGATGTGCCAGATCCGCTGGCGGGAGACGCCGGGGGCTGCGGGGCTGGTGAGGTGGTCGGTGCGGTTCTGGACGGCGATGACGTAGTTGGCGTCGTAGGCGCCGAACGCCGTGGTGCGGTTCAGGACCGTGGACTCGGCGCCGGAGACCAGTTCGGCTTCGACGTCGGCCACCCATTCCAGGGCGGGCTTGCCTTCGATGGTTTCGGCCAGCCCTTCGGCGGTGGAACCGGAGAGCAGGGAACCGCCCAGTTCGGGCTGGTCGTCCAGGAGCATGACGCGGGCGCCGGTGCGGACGGCTTCGCGGGCCGCGGCGAGGCCGGCGGGGCCGCCGCCGACCACCAGGACGTCCGTGTGGACGTACTTCTTGTCGTATTCGGCGCGGTCATCAGCGGGATCGAGCTTGCCCAGGCCGTTCAGCTGGAGGGCCTGGAGCCCGTCCACCAAGGAAACGGTGGTGGCAGGGAGCATGGACTCGGCCACGTGGCCGGGGAAGCGGGCTTCCACGCGGACCAGCGCGTTGGCTTCTTCAACACCGGCGGACATGATGCCGCGGGGGCGGTCCTCGTACAGGGAGTTGCCGGCCGCGATGCGGCCGTTGGCCAGCAGCGCGGAAGCCAGGGTGTCGCCGGGGTGGCCGGTGAACTCCTCGCCGTCCACGGTGAAGCGCCAGGAGATGGTGCGGTCGATGCGGCCGCCGGTAGCCAGGCGGGCGTTCTGCGAAGTCACTTGGTCGCTCCTTCCGGGGCGGTGGTGCTGAGGATGCTCGTGGTGGAGGTGCTGGGTGCGGCAGTTCCCGTGGTGGTGCTCTCGGGGCCGGTGCTGGCAGTCCCGGTTTCGGGTGCGCCGTCCGGGGAGCGGTCAGGCCGCTTCGATCCCATCGGGTAGACAGCCTTGATGTCGTAGCTCACGGTGTCGCGGAGCATGTTGAACCACTGGCGGCAGCCGGTGCTGTGGACCCAGCGTTCAGCGAAGATGCCTTTGGGGTTCTCCCGGTAGAAGAGGTAGCGGGACCACTCCGTGTCGGTCAGCTCGTTGGGGTTCTCGGGGTAGGCGACGTGGGCCTGTCCCCCGTAGTGGAATTCGGTTTCGTCCCGCGGGCCGCAGTTGGGGCATGGGATCAGCAGCATGTGCGTTAGTCCTTTTCTGGTGGCGGCGGCTAGTGGGCCACGGCGGCAGCGCCGTGTTCGTCGATGAGGGCGCCGGTTTCGAAGCGTTCCAGCGAGAACGGCGCATTCAGCTTGTGCGGAGCGCCGGTGGCGATGGTGTGCGCGAAGGTCAGGCCGGCGGCGGGGGTGCCCTTGAAGCCGCCGGTTCCCCAGCCGCAGTTCACGAACATGTTCTCCACCGGGGTGGTGCCGACGATCGGCGAGGCGTCCAGGGTGGTGTCCACGATGCCGCCCCAGGTCCGGAGCACGTGAGCCCGGGCGAAGATCGGGAAGAGCTCGACGGCGGCGGCCATCTGCTGCTCAATGACGTGGAAGGAGCCGCGCTGGCCGTAGCCGTTGTAGGAGTCCACGCCGGCACCCATGACCAGTTCACCCTTGTGCGCCTGGGAAACGTAGACGTGCACGTGGTTGGACATGACCACCGTGGGGTGGACGGGCTCGTGCAGTTCGGACACCAAGGCCTGCAGGGGGTGGGACTGGATGGGCAGCTGGAATCCGGCCATCTCGGCCAGGACCGAGCTGTGGCCGGCGGCGCAGAGGCCCACCTTTTCGGTGTTGATGGTGCCGCGGTTTGTCTTGACGCCCACCACGCGGTCGCCGTCCTTGAGGAAGCCGGTCACCTCGCAGTTCTGGATGATGTCAACGCCCAGCTCGTCGCACTTGCGGGCGAAGGCCCAGGCAACATGGTCGTGCTTGGCGATACCGGCGCGGGGCTGGTAGGTGGCACCCATGACGGGGTAGCGGATGTTGTCGCTGATGTTCAGGATGGGGCAGAGTTCCTTGACCTGCTGCGGGTCCAGCCATTCGGCGTCCACACCGTTGAGCTTGTTGGCTCCCACGCGGCGCATGCTTTCGCGCACATCGCCCAGGGTGTGGGCCAGGTTCATCACGCCGCGCTGGCTGAAGAGGAAGTCGTACTCGAGCTCTTCCGGCAGGATCTCCCACAGCTTGAGGGCCTGCTCGTAGATGGCCGCGCTTTCGTCCCAGAGGTAGTTGGAACGGATGATGGTGGTGTTGCGGGCCATGTTGCCGCCGGCCAGCCAGCCCTTTTCCAGGACGGCGATGTTGGTCATGCCGTGGTTCTTGGCCAGGAAGTAGGCGGTGGCCAGGCCGTGTCCGCCGCCGCCGACAACCACGGCGTCGTAGGAGGACTTGGGTTCCGGGTTCCGCCAGAGGAAGTCCGGGTGCTCAGGAAGGTGCGGGGCGCTCACTGTGCGGCTCCAATCAGGTCTGCCTCGGCGTCGGCCAGGGTGGCGTCGGCGGTGAGGTGCGGGTAGAGGGGGAACTTTTCGGCCAGGGTGGTCACGCGTGCGCGGAGTTCGACGGCGGTGTCCCCGGGCAGGGTGCCCGTGCTGTTTGTGCCAGAAGCGGCAGCCGCGATCAGTGCCGTGGCGATGATGTCTGCAACCTCGGTGAATTCGGCGGCGCCGAAGCCGCGGGCGGCCAGGGCGGGGGTGCCGATCCGGAGGCCGGAGGAGACCATCGGGGGGCGGGGGTCGAACGGGACGGCGTTGCGGTTGACGGTGATGCCGATGCGGTGGAGGGCGTCCTCACCCTGCTGGCCATCGAGTTCGGAGTTGCGGAGGTCCACCAGGACCAGGTGGACGTCGGTACCGCCGTTGACCACCGAAATGCCTGCGGCTGCGACGTCTCCCTGGAGGAGGCGGTCGGCCAGCAGCTTGGCGCCTTCCAGAACGCGCTCCTGCCGCTCCTTGAACTCGGGGGCTGCTGCGAGCTTGAAGGCCACGGCCTTGGCGGCGACAACGTGCTCCAGCGGGCCACCCTGCTGGCCCGGGAAGACAGCGGAGTTGATCTTCTTGGCGTACTCTTCCTTGGCCAGGATAACGCCGCCGCGGGGGCCGCCCAGGGTCTTGTGGGTGGTGGTGGTAACCACGTCCGCGTACGGGACGGGGTTGGGGTGCAGCCCGGCGGCGACCAGGCCGGCGAAGTGCGCCATGTCCACCATCAGGTAGGCGCCTACGAGGTCTGCGATGCGGCGGAACTCGGCGAAGTCCAGCTGGCGGGAGTAGGCGGACCAGCCGGCCACGATCAGCTTGGGCTTGTGTTCGAGGGCAAGGGCTTCCACCTCGGCCATGTCGATCCGGAGGTCCTCTTCGCGGACGTGGTACGGGACCACGTTGTAGAGCTTGCCGGAGAAGTTGATCTTCATGCCGTGGGTCAGGTGGCCGCCGTGGGCCAGGGAGAGGCCCAGGATGGTGTCGCCCGGGTTCAGCAGGGCGAACATGGCGGCGGCGTTGGCCTGCGCGCCGGAGTGCGGCTGGACGTTGGCGAATTCGGCGCCAAACAGGGCCTTCACGCGGTCGATGGCCAGCTGCTCGATGACGTCCACGTGCTCGCAGCCGCCGTAGTAGCGCTTGCCCGGGTAGCCCTCGGCGTACTTGTTGGTGAGGACCGAGCCCTGGGCCTCCATGACGGAGGATGGAGCGAAGTTCTCCGACGCGATCATTTCCAGGGTGGACTGCTGGCGGTGCAGTTCACGTGCCACAGCGGCGGCGACGTCGGCGTCAACTGTGGCGAGCGAGGCGTTCAGTACGTCCTGCATTGTTCTCCTTCAAAGCCCTTCGGAGTTACTGACCTATAACTGATCTGTAACTGATATATTAGAACTGTCGTAATAGTATGTTCCAGATCACTTGGACGTCAATAGCACTCCTGGGAAGGCTCGGAATGAGCGTCACATTAGAGAACCACCTCGCCGGGGAGGGCGACCTCTCGCTCTCCGAACAGGCCTACCGGCACCTCCGCGACCGGCTCATCATGCTGGACATCCGGCCGGGCGAGGCCATCAACGACGGCAAGCTCGCCGCCGAACTCGGGATTGGCCGGACGCCGGTCCGGGAAGCACTCAAGCGCCTGGAAAGCGACCACCTTGTAGTCTCCTACCCGCGCCGCGGAACGTTCGCCACCATCGTCGACATCACCGAGCTCGCCGACGTCTCCGAACTGCGCGAATCCCTGGAACCCCTGGCCGCGCGCCGGGCAGCCAAGCTGGCAACGCCGGCACTTCGGGCGGAAATCCGGGAGACCGCGGAAGCGATCTCCCGGATGGGCGACGACTATGACCCCTACGACCTCATGCGGTACGACATCAAAGTCCACCGCCTGATCTACCGGGCGGCGGCCAACGCGCACCTCGAGGACGTCCTGATCCGCTACGACAACCTCGCCACACGGATCTGGTGCATGGTGCTGGAAAAGGTGCCCTCCGTCGCATCCCACATCGCCGAGCACGTTGGACTGCTGGAAGCAGTGGCCGACGGCGATGCGGACCGGGCCGGCAAGCTCGCCCTGGAGCACGTCACCAGTTTCGAACAGGCCATCCGCAACGTGCTTTAGTGGTGGTGCTTCAGGCGCAGTTACCGCAACCGGCTGCGTACTTCCTTGGCGAACTCCAGCGTGGTGGCTGAACCGCCAAGATCCGGCGTCGCAATCCCTTCCGCGAGCGTGGACTCGAAAGCGGAGCTCAGGGATCGCGCCGCGGCCTCCTCCCCCAGGTGGTCCAGCATCATGGCCGCGGCCCACAGGGCCCCCACGGGATTCGCGATGCCCTTGCCGGCGATATCCGGGGCAGAACCGTGGACCGGCTCGAACATTGAAGGGTATCGGCGTTCAGGGTTCAGGTTGGCGCTGGGAGCGATGCCGATGGAGCCGGCAACTCCGGCCACCAGGTCGGACAGGATGTCGCCGAACAGGTTCGACGCCACAATCGTGCGGACGCTGGTGGGCTTCATGACCAGTCGTGCCGCGAGCGCATCGATCAGCACCTTGTCCACGGTGACGCCCGGGAACTCTGCCACCGTCCGGGCCACCACTTCGTCCCAGAACGGCATGGTGTGGATGATGCCATTGGATTTGGTGGCTGAGACCAGCGTGCCGCCGCGTCCGGCAGCGACCTCCGCAGCGTAGCGAGCCGCCCTTCTAACGCCTGCCTTGGTGAACACGCTCTCCTGGACGGCGAATTCGGCATCCGTCCCCGCGCCGAAGCGGCCGCCGATCTGAGAGTATTCGCCCTCAACGTTCTCCCGCACCACCACGATGTCCAGGTCCTCGATCCCTGGCATCGCCCCCTTCACGCCGGGCAGCAGCTTCATGGGGCGAAGGTTGATGTACTGGTCGAACTCGCGGCGGATGGGAATCAGCAGTCCCCACAGGGTCACGTCATCCGGGACGTCGGGCGTTCCCACGGCTCCCAAATAAATGCCGTCGCCGCTGCTCAGTTGCTCGATGCCGTCAACCGGCATCATCCGGCCCGTCTTGACGTACAGGTCGCTGTTCCAGTCGCGGACCCGCCACGAAACAGAGAAACCGTGCAGCCCGGCTACCGCGTCCACGCACTCCATGGCCACGTCGGTGACATCAACGCCGATGCCGTCACCGGGAATGGAATCGATGGTGTAGGTGCGCGTCATGTTTTTCCTGTCTTTTCCGGCGTTCGTGGGTCTGGGTAAAGCTTAGGCCCGGGGCGGGCATCCCCTGCCTCCGGCCCGCCCGGGATCCAATGAACGTAACTGTCCCGCCGCCGTCGAACGCCTTCCGCTTGTGACGTGGAATACTTCCCTACAGGTGCGCGGCCAGGGAGGCCGGTGGAAGTGCGGAAAGGCCGGTCAACATGCAGGAAACGGTGAACGAGGACCAGGAAGCGCGCCGGCATGTGCTGTCCGCCGTATCCCGCGAACGGGGCCTTGGGCTGCACCCGGACCCGGACTTCGACCGGCGCCTTGAGGAGCACTTCCCCACGCTCCGCAGCCTGTTCCACTCCCTGTACGGCGACCGCAACGACTGGCTGGACCAGCTCACTGACCTGGTCCTCCAGTGCGCCCGGTCGTGGCAGGAGCGTTCCGCCGAGCTGAAGGCCACCGATGCAGAGCGGGAAGGCAACCCGGACTGGTTCCAGTCCAACCGGATGCTGGGCGGCGTCTGCTACGTGGACCGCTACGCCGAAAGCCTCGAAGGGGTGCGGGCCCGGATCCCGTACTTCAAGGAGCTGGGCCTGACCTACCTGCATCTCATGCCCCTGTTCCTGGCACCCGAACCGCACTCGGACGGCGGCTACGCGGTGTCCAGCTACCGCGAGGTCAACCCCAAACTGGGCACCATGGAGCAGCTGCGCTCCCTGGCCGCGGAGCTCAAGGACAACGGCATCAGCCTGGTGGTGGACTTCATCTTCAACCACACCTCGGACGAGCACGATTGGGCGCGGAAGGCAGCGGCAGGCGATCCGGAGTACAGCGACTACTACTGGATTTTCCCGGACCGGACCATGCCGGATGCTTTTGAGGCAAACGTCCGCGAAATCTTCCCGGAAAACCACCCGGGCTCCTTCATCCAAATGGACGACGGCCGGTGGGTGTGGGCAACCTTCCACACGTACCAGTGGGACCTGAACTACTCCAACCCTGAGGTCTTCCGGGCCATGGCGGCCGAGATGCTGTTCCTGGCCAACCAGGGCGTGGACATCCTGCGCATGGACGCCGTGGCCTTCATCTGGAAACAGCTGGGCACGCCCTGCGAAAACCTTCCGCAGGCGCACACGCTGCTGCGCGCCTTCAACGCCGTGTGCAGGCTGGCGGCGCCGTCGCTGTTGTTCAAGTCCGAGGCGATCGTGCACCCGGACGAGGTGGCTCTCTACATCGACCCCAAGGAGTGCCAGCTCTCCTACAACCCGCTGCAGATGGCCCTGATCTGGGAGTCGCTGGCCACACGGGACGGCTCACTCCTGGCCCAGGCACTGGAACGCCGGCACAACATCCCGGACGGCACGGCGTGGGTGAACTACGTCCGCAGCCACGACGACATCGGCTGGACCTTCGCGGACGAGGACGCCGCCGAGCTGGGCATCAACGGCTTCGACCACAGGCGCTTCCTGAACTCCTTCTACGTCAACCGGTTCCCCGGCAGCTTCGCCCGCGGCGTCCCCTTCCAGGACAACCCCAAGACAGGCGACTGCCGGATTTCGGGCACGACGGCGTCCCTGTGCGGCATGGAGGTTGCCCCGGCTGAGGCGGTGGAGCGGATCCTCCTGGCCCACTCGGTGCCGTTCAGCACCGGCGGCATCCCCCTGCTGTACCTGGGTGATGAGGTGGGGCAGGTCAACGACTACGGTTACGCATCCGAACCCGGCCACGGCGAGGACAGCCGATGGGTGCACCGCCCGCACTTCCCCACGGAGCAATACGCCCGCCGATTGGACCCGGCCACGCCGGAAGGTGCCGTCTACGCGGGCCTGAAGCGGATGATCGAAGTCCGGAGCGCCACCCCGGAGCTCGCCGGGACCACGCTTATCGATTTCGCCACGAACAACCGGTCGGTCCTGGCGTACCAGCGGCCGGGTGGGGAAGAGGGCGGCAGCAACGTCCTGGCCCTCGCCAACTTCAGCGACTCAGCCCAGACGCTCCCGGCGGAAACCTTCGGCGGGTACTCCCCTGCCGCCGTCGACCTTCTCTCCGAGGCAGCCCTGCAGCTGGACGACGGCGTGACGCTCCTTCCCCGGCAATACCTCTGGCTGCGCGTCACCCCCGCGTAGCATCACGGGGCCTGTTTTCGTATCGGACGCCGGCGCGTGAAACCATACGGATCATGGCCTCCAAGATTGCGTACCAGGGTGAGCCCGGCGCCAACTCCAAGATTGCGTACCAGGGTGAGCCCGGCGCCAACTCCAATATCGCGTGTCAGCAGATGTTCCCGGACATGGAAAGCGTCCCGTGCGCCAGCTTCGAGGACGCCTTTGAGCTGGTGACCAGCGGCGAGGCGGAGCTGGCCATGATCCCCATCGAGAACTCGATCGCCGGCCGGGTGGCGGACATCCACATCCTGCTGCCGCAGTCCAACCTGCAGATTGTGGGCGAGTACTTCCTGCCCATCCACTTCGACCTGCTGGGCATCCCGGGCAGCACCATTGACGGCGCCACCGAGGTGCACAGCCACATCCACGCGCTGGGCCAGTGCCGGAAGCTGATCCGCGAACACGGGCTCAAGCCGGTCATCGCGGGTGACACCGCCGGGTCCGCCCGCGAGGTGGCCGAGTGGAACGATCCCCGCAAGCTCTCCCTCGCTCCCCCGCTGGCCGCACAGATCTACGGCCTCGATGTCCTGGCGTCCCGCGTTGAGGACGACCCCTCCAACACCACCCGCTTTGTGGTCCTGGCCCGGGAAACGGCACTGCCGGCCCGGGATGAACTTCCCGGCCCGGCAGTGACGAGCTTCCTGTTCCGCGTCCGCAACGTTCCCTCCGCCCTTTACAAGGCGCTGGGCGGCTTCGCCACTAACGGGGTCAACATGACCCGCCTGGAAAGCTACATGGTGGGCAACGAGTTTGCCGCCACCATGTTCATGGCGGACGTCGAAGGCCACCCCGAGGACCTGCCGCTGAAGCTGGCCCTCGAGGAACTGGACTTCTTCACCACCGAGGTGCGGATCCTCGGCGTGTACCCGGCAGCGGACTACCGGGCGGCCGCCACCGCCTGACGCGGCTGCGCGCCCGGTTCCCCGCTCTTGAGCAGGGGGCCGAAGAACGCCCCCAGCTCAGCAGTTGCCGTCAGCGGCAGGACGTTGGCCACGTACTGGTCCGGGCGGACCACCACTACGGCGCCGTTGCGGTCGATGCCGCGCAGGTCAAAGATGTCGGCCTTGGGATCTGTGGCGTACACCTTTTCGTAGTCGGTCAGCTTGAACGGGCCCACCTGTGGCTTGAAGACGGCGGGCGCGGCGTTGATGTCGACGGCGGTGTGCGGCTGCTGGTAGATGACCTTAAGGTCGAACCAGGCGTCCAGGTCCGCGCCGGCGGGGGTGGCGGCCAGCGGGGACTCGGGCGAGTTTGCAAACCAGTCGGCAAGCTTGTCCGTGGCGGAGTTGGTGCCGGGCAAGGCGGGATCGGCGAAGACGTAGATCCGCCAGCGCCCGTCGGCGGTGGCGTGGTGGCCCAGGTGGATGGGGTTGGTGTCGCCCACCCGCATCACGGGTGCGGACTTGAAGCGCTTGCCCACGGGGAACCCGGCAGCCAGGTCCTGGTGGTCGCTGCTGCCAACGATCAGCGACGGCGTGTACTGGGTCATGAAGCCGGCCGGGAATTCCGCCGTCTGCACGTAGAAGTCCTCGAGGTCGGAGGGGTGCTCGAACTCCTCCGGCTTCTTGGCCATCATGGTGGACCATTCCTTGTCGAAGTCGATCAGGTTCTTGGCCACCACCTGGCGCTCCTCGGAGTAGGTGCTCAGCAGGCTCTCGGGGCTGCGGCCTTCCAGGACGTGGCCCAGTTTCCAGGCAATGTTGAAGCCGTCCTGCATGGACACGTTCATGCCCTGGCCGGCCTTGGCGCTGTGCGTATGGCAGGCGTCGCCGGTGATGAACACGCGCGGGGTGCGCGTGCCGCGCTCCGCCGGCAGGACGTCGTCGAACCTGTCCGTGAGGCGGTGCCCCACTTCGTAGACGCTGTGCCACGCGACGTTCCGTACGTCCAGGGTGTAGGGGTGCAGGATCTCGTTGGCCTTGGCGATGATCTCCTCGATGGAGGTGTCCCGCACCGAGTGCTGGCTGTTGGGATCAACTTCGCCCAGGTCCACGTACATACGGAACAGGTGGCCGCCCTCGCGTGGAATGTGCAGGATGCTGCCCTTTTCGCCCTGGATGGCGCACTTGGTGCGGATGTCCGGGAAGTTGGTGACGGCGAGCACGTCCATGACGCCCCAGGCGTGGTTGGCCTGGTCGCCGGCCAGGGTGCAGCCGATTGCCTGGCGGACCTTGCTGCGGGCACCATCGGAACCCACCACATACTTGGCGCGGACAATCCGGTCCCGGCCTTCGTTGGGTCCGGCAGTGTGGCGGAGCGTGACGGTCACCGGGTAGTCGCCGCTGTCCGCCACCTCCAGGCCCTGGAACTCGTAGCCGTAATCGGGCTTGAGGCGGGTGGGTGAGTTTGCGGCGAATTCGGCGAAGTAGTCCAGGACGCGGGCCTGGTTGACGATCAGGTGCGGGAACTCGCTGATGCCCATCTCGTCGTCGACGGCGCGGGCGGTCCGGATGATGTTGGCATGGTTGGCCGGGTCCGGCTTCCAGAACGCCATTTCGGTGATGCGGTACGCCTCGGCGATGATCCGCTCCGCGAAACCGAAGGCCTGGAACGTCTCCACGCTGCGCGCCTGGATGCCGTCGGCCTGGCCGATGGCAAGCCTGCCGGGACGGCGTTCGACGATGCGCGTGGTCACGTTGGGGAACATGGACAGCTGCGCGGCGGCGAGCATCCCAGCCGGACCGGAGCCGACGATGAGGACGTCCACTTCCTCCGGGAGCTCCTCGGGGCGGTTAAGTCCGACGCCGGCGGCCGGTTGGACGCGGGGGTCTCCGGATACGTATCCGTGGTGGTGGAACTGCACGGGCTTTCCTCACTTCGTTGTGGCTTGTTCTCAGCAGAGCGTGTTCTATATCTGAACAGACGATTCGATAATCGAAAACTAACTTGATTTCCACTGTACGCCGCATGTGACGAGGGCGACAAGTGGCAACAATCAGGCCTGAAATCTCCCGGGATTTAGGGGTTGACGGATCCCGCGAAAGCGGTAATAGTGATCGTATACGATTTCGTACCTGATGAGGAGAAGGCTTTGGAGCAGGTCAACGGCGACACCCTGGCAGCAGCACGCAAGGTGATCGCGGTGCACATCAACTACCCCAGCCGGGCGGCGCAGCGTGGCCGTGCCCCGGCGCAGCCCTCCTACTTCCTCAAGCCTTCCAGCTCCCTGGCCGTGAGCGGAAGCCCTGTTGAGCGGCCGGCCGGCTGTGAACTGCTCGGCTATGAGGGCGAGATTGCCCTGGTGATCGGCAAGGCCGCCCGCCGCGTTTCGATCGAGGACGCCTGGAGCCACGTCGCCGCCGTCACCGCCAGCAATGACCTCGGCGTCTACGACCTGCGCTACGCGGACAAGGGTTCCAACCTCCGGTCCAAGGGTGGGGACGGGTTCACCCCGGTGGGCCCGGCACTGATTCCGGCAGACGCCGTCGACCCTTCAAAGCTGCGCATCCGCACCTGGCATAACGGCGAGCCGGTCCAGGACGACACCACGGAAGACCTGCTCTTCCCGTTCGCCCGCCTTGTGGCGGACCTGTCCCAGCTGCTCACCCTCGAAGAGGGGGACATCATCCTTACCGGCACCCCAGCCGGCGCCTCCGTCGCAAAGCCCGGAGACATCCTGGAGGTGGAGGTGGACACTTTTGATGGTGCGCTGTCCACCGGCCGCCTGGTCACCACTGTTGAGGAAGGCACGACGCCGTTCGCTGACTTTGGTGCCCGGCCCAAGGTTGATGACCTGCAGCGGGAGGAGGCCTACGGGTCCCGCGAAGCCGCAGGACTTGCCACAGTTTCTCCTGCCCTCTCCCCCGAGCTGAAGGCCAAGCTTGAGTCGGTGGCCACCGCAACATTGTCCTCGCAGCTGCGCAAACGCGGCCTTAACAACGTGAGTATCGACGGGCTGCAGGCCACCCGACCGGACCGGCGCGTGGTGGGCCTGGCCCGCACGCTGCGCTACGTCCCCAACCGCGAGGACCTGTTCAAGACCCACGGCGGTGGCTTCAACGCGCAAAAGAAGGCCATCGACTCCGTCAACGAAGGCGAAATCCTGGTCATGGAGGCCCGTGGGGAAAAGGGCACCGGCACGGTAGGGGACATCCTGGCCCTGCGCGCCCAGGTCCGCGGCGCAGCCGCCATCATCACCGACGGCGGCGTCCGCGACTATTCAGCCGTGGCGGACCTGGAGATGCCCACCTACTTCGCCAACCCGCACCCAGCCGTCCTGGGCCGCCGCCACATCCCCTGGGACACGGACATCACCATCGCCTGCGGCGGCGCCACCGTGCAGCCCGGCGACATCATCGTGGCCGACTCGGACGGCATCCTGGTGATCCCGCCGGCCGTCGCCGAGGAACTGGTGGACGACTGCATCCAGCAGGAGAAGGAAGAGGCCTTCATCTTCGAGATGGTCAAGCAGGGCAACAGCGTGGACGGCCTCTACCCGATGAACGCCGAATGGCAGAACAGGTACAAGCAGTGGGCAGGGAACACCAATGACTGACACAACATTGACCGGGGTGCCGGTTTCCAACGCCGCGGTCGGCAGCAAGGCGGAGCAGGCCTATCAGGCCGTCAAGGCCCGGATCGTGGAAGGCACGTACACCCCCGGCTACCGGCTGGTCCTGGGTTCGATCGCCAAGGACCTGGGGTTCAGCGTGGTCCCGGTCCGGGAAGCCATCCGGCGGCTCGAGGCCGAGGGCCTGGTGACCTTCGAACGGAATGTCGGCGCCACGGTGGCGGGGATCGACCCCACCGAGTATCTGTACACGATGCAGACACTCAGCATCGTCGAGGGTGCCGCCACCGCAATGTCCGCTCCGCTGATCGACTCCGGCGCTGTAGCCCGGGCCCGCGCCGTGAACCAGGAGATGCGCGAATGCCTTGAGCACTTCGATCCCGTCCGGTTCACCCAGCTCAACCAGGACTTCCACAGCGTCCTGTTCGAGCACTGCCCCAACCCGCACATCCTGGACCTCGTCCACCGCGGCTGGAATCGGCTCGCAGCCATCCGTTCCTCAACCTTCCGCTTCGTCCCCGGCCGCGCCCGCGACTCCGTGGACGAACACGAGAACCTGCTGAAGCTCATCGAAACCGGAGCTGACGCAGACGCCATCGAAAAAGCAGCCCGCCTCCACCGGACCGCCACTCTCGACGCCTACCTCGCCCAAACCACCTAGCCGCTCTGCCCGGCAGAACGCACACACCACCTGTACGCAAAGAACACAGTAAGGACTTCAACGATGACTGCCTCTGTAGAAACCGCCAAGCACTACGTTCCCGAGGATCTGCCCACGCACATCCAGCACTGCATCAACGGCCAGTTCGTGGACTCGGTCTCGGGAAAGACGTTCGACGTCCTGGACCCGGTCTCCAACCGCAACTACGCCACCGCCGCAGCAGGCCAGAAGGAAGACATCGACCTGGCCGTCGCCGCTGCCCGCGAAGCCTTCACCAACGGCCCCTGGCCGAAGATGAAGCCGCGTGAGCGTGCCCGCGTCCTCAACAAAATCGCCGACGCGGTCGAAGCGCAGGAAGCCCGCCTGGCCGAACTCGAAACCTTCGACACCGGCCTGCCCATCACCCAGGCCAAGGGGCAGGCCCTGCGCGCAGCCGAGAACTTCCGGTTCTTCGCGGACCTGATCGTGGCCCAGTTCGATGACGCGATGAAGGTCCCCGGCTCGCAGATCAACTACGTGAACCGCAAGCCGATCGGCGTCGCCGGCCTCATTACCCCGTGGAACACCCCGTTCATGCTGGAGTCCTGGAAGCTCGCCCCGGCACTGGCCACCGGCAACACTGTGGTTCTCAAGCCCGCCGAGTTCACCCCGCTCTCCGCCTCCCTGTGGGCCACCATCTTCAAGGACGCCGGCCTCCCGGACGGTGTCTTCAACCTGGTCAATGGCCTTGGCGAGGAAGCCGGCGACGCGCTGGTCAAGCACCCGGACGTTCCGTTGATCTCCTTCACCGGCGAGACCACCACGGGCCAGACGATCTTCCGCAACGCCGCCGCGAACCTCAAGGGCCTGTCCATGGAGCTTGGCGGCAAGTCCCCCTGCGTCGTCTTCGCTGATGCGGACCTGGACGCCGCCATTGACTCCGCGCTGTTCGGCGTCTTCTCCCTCAACGGCGAGCGCTGCACCGCCGGCTCCCGCATCCTGGTTGAGCGCGCCATCTACGACGAGTTCTGCGAGAAATACGCCGCCCGGGCCAAGAACATCGTGGTGGGCGATCCCCACGACCCCAAGACCCAGGTGGGCGCCCTGGTCCACCCGGAGCACTACGAGAAGGTGGCATCCTACGTGGAGATCGGCAAGTCCGAGGGCCGGCTCCTGGCCGGCGGCGGCCGCCCGGACCACCTGCCCGAAGGCAACTACATCGCACCCACGGTGTTTGCCGACGTCGCCCCTGACGCCCGGATCTTCCAGGAGGAAATCTTCGGACCCGTCGTGGCCATCACCCCGTTCGAGAACGATGACGAGGCCCTCGCCCTGGCCAACAACACCAAGTACGGCCTGGCCGCCTACATCTGGACCCAGAACCTGACCCGGGCGCACAACTTCTCCCAGAACGTGGAGGCCGGCATGGTCTGGCTGAACAGCCACAACGTCCGCGACCTGCGCACCCCGTTCGGCGGCGTCAAGGCCTCGGGCCTGGGCCACGAGGGCGGCTACCGTTCCATCGACTTCTACACCGACCAGCAGGCCGTGCACATCACGCTCGGCTCCGTCCACACCCCTAAGTTCGGCGCCTAAGCCAGCCGGCCGCCGTCGTACTTTCCAAGCCCCCTTTCAAAGAAGAGAGAATCCAATGACCAACTTCGTTCCCACCCCCACCGTCCCGGCTCCGGACATCGTCCGCTGCGCCTACATGGAAATCGTGGTCACCGACCTCGCCAAGTCCCGCGAGTTCTATGTGGACGTCCTGGGCCTGCACGTCACCGAAGAGGACGAGAACGCAATCTACCTACGCTCCCTGGAGGAGTTCATCCACCACAACCTGGTGTTGCGCAAGGGCCCCATCGCCGCTGTCGCCGCCTTCGCCTACCGGGTGAAGTCCCCCGCCGAGGTGGACGCCGCCGAGGCCTACTACAAGGAACTCGGCTGCCGGGTGGAGCGCCGCAAGGAAGGCTTCACCAAGGGCATCGGCGACTCCGTGCGCGTCGAGGACCCGCTGGGCTTCCCCTACGAGTTCTTCTACGACGTGGAGCACGTGGAACGCCTCACCCAGCGCTACGACCTCTACTCCGCCGGTGAACTGGTCCGGCTGGACCACTTCAACCAAGTCACCCCGGACGTCCCCAAGGGCCGCAAATACCTGGAAGACCTGGGCTTCCGCGTCTCAGAGGACATCAAGGACTCCGACGGCGTCACCTACGCCGCGTGGATGCACCGCAAGCAGACCGTCCACGACACCGCCCTGACCGGCGGCAACGGCCCGCGGATGCACCACGTTGCCTTCGCCACGCACGAGAAGCACAACATCATCCAGATCTGCGACAAGATGGGCGCCCTGCGCATCAGCGACCGGATCGAACGCGGCCCCGGCCGGCACGGCGTCTCCAACGCCTTCTACCTCTACATCCTGGACCCCGACGGCCACCGTATCGAGATCTACACCCAGGACTACTACACCGGCGACCCGGACAACCCCACCATCACTTGGGACGTCCACGACAACCAGCGCCGCGACTGGTGGGGCAACCCCGTGGTCCCGTCCTGGTACACCGAGGCCTCCCTGGTCCTGGACCTGGATGGCAACCCGCAGCCGGTGATCGTCCGCGAGGAAAAGTCCGAGATGGCAGTCACCGTGGGCGCCGATGGCTTCTCCTACACCCGCAAGGAGGGCTCGCCGGAAGGTGACCGGACGGGCTTCAAGCTGGGAGTCCAGGTCTAGCCATGCTGGAGCCGACGACGATTGAGGCCATCGCAGACGAGCTGGTGGAAGCCGGCCGGACCCGCACCCCTGTTCCCCGCCTGACCGCCCGCTACCCGGAGATGACGGTGGAGGACTCATACGCGGTGCAGCAGCTGTGGCGGCGCCGCAACGAGGACGCCGGCCGGACCCTGGTGGGGCGCAAGATTGGCCTCACGTCCAAGGCCATGCAGGCCGCCACCGGCATCACCGAACCGGACTACGGCGCCATCTTCGATGACATGGTGCTGGACACCGGCTGCTCGGTGCAGTGGGACCGGTACACGCACCCGCGGGTGGAGGTGGAGCTGGCGTTCGTGTTGAAGGACGGGCTGAAGGGCCCGGGCGTCACCATCTTCGATGTCCTGAATGCCACCGACTACGTGGTTCCGGCCCTCGAGATCCTGGATTCCAGGATCGAGATGGAGGGCCGGACCATCGTGGACACCATCTCCGACAACGCGGCCATGGGTGCCATGGTGATCGGCGGAAACCCGGTCAAGCCGGACGCTGTGGACCTGCGCTGGGTCTCGGCCATCCTCTACAAGAACCAGACCGTGGAGGAGACCGGCGTGGCCGCCGGCGTCCTGGACCACCCCGCCAACGGAGTGCACTGGCTGGCCAACAAGATCGCCGCCCACGGTGACGCCCTGAAGGCCGGGGACATCATCCTGGCCGGGTCCTTCACCCGGCCCATGTGGGTCTACAAGGGCGACACCGTCCACGCCGACTACGGCCCCCTGGGGAGTGTGACATGCCGCTTCGAATAGAGGACACCTTCCGGGACGCCTTAGCCCAGGCGGGCCGGCCCCTCGCCGGCATGTGGGTTTGCTCCGGCAGCCCGCTGGTCGCCGAACTCTGCGCCGGGTCCGGCCTGGACTGGCTGCTGGTGGACGCCGAGCACAGCCCCAACGGGCTCGAATCCATCCTGGCCCAGCTCCAGGCCATCCACGGCCACCCGGTCCATGCCATGGTCCGGCCGCCCGTGAACGACACCGTGCTGATCAAGCAGTACCTGGACCTGGGCGTGCAGAACCTGCTGATCCCCATGGTCAACTCGGTGGCCGAGGCCGAAGCCGCGGTGGCCGCCACCCGCTACCCGCCGCAGGGCGTCCGCGGGGTGGGTTCCGCCCTGGCCCGGGCCGCCCGCTGGAATCGGGTCCCGGACTACCTGGCCCGCGCCAATGAGACCATCAGCGTCACCGTCCAGATCGAATCCACCTCCGCAGTGGAGTCAGTGGAGGACATCCTGAAGGTGGACGGAGTGGATGCTGTCTTCGTCGGACCCTCCGACCTCGCCGCCTCCATGGGCCTGTTGGGACAGCAGGAACACCCGGAGGTGCGCGCCGCCGTCGAGCACTGCCTCTCCGCCGCCAAAGCAGCCGGCAAGCCCGCCGGCGTCAACGCCTTCAACCCCGACACCGCCAAGCGCTACCTCGCGAACGGCGCCGGTTTCATCCTGGTGGGCGCCGACGTCGCCCTCCTCGCCCGCGGCTCCGAAGCCCTTGCTGCCAAGTTCGTGAAGCCAACCGACGGCGACACCCCGCCCAGCTACTGACCAACTTTTAGGACTTATGCAATGACAGTCACTTCTGCGGTTACCCCTGCCCATTCACCGGAGCGCGAGGCTTCCCTGCTCGCGTGGGTGCCCACCGGCCTGCTGATCAACGGCGAGTGGCGGGACGCGTCCGACGGTGGCACGTTCGATGTGCATGATCCCGCCACCGGGGAGGTGCTGGCCACCCTCGCGTCCGCCACGAGCGACGACGCGGTGGCGGCATTGGACGCGGCCGACGCCGTGCAAGCGTCCTGGGCACGGACCGCGCCGCGGGTGCGGTCGGAGATCCTGCGCCGCGCCTTCGACCTGGTGACCGAACGGGCCGAGGACTTCGCGCTGCTGATGACCCTGGAGATGGGCAAGCCCTTGGCCGAGGCCCGCGGCGAAGTCACCTACGGGGCGGAGTTCCTGCGCTGGTTCGCCGAGGAAACCGTCCGCGACTACGGCCGCTACCTCACCACCCCCGAGGGCAAGAACAAGATTTTGGTCCAGCACAAACCCGTCGGGCCCTGCCTGCTCATCACCCCCTGGAACTTCCCGCTCGCCATGGCCACCCGCAAGGTCGCCCCCGCCGTCGCCGCCGGCTGCACCATGGTCCTCAAGCCCGCCAAGCTCACCCCGCTGACGGCGCAGTACTTCGCGCAGACCATGCTCGACGCCGGCCTCCCCGCCGGGGTTTTGAATGTGGTGGCCTCCTCCTCTGCTTCCGGGATCTCCGGTCCGCTGCTCAAAGACTCCCGGCTGCGGAAGGTCTCCTTCACCGGCTCCACCCCGGTCGGAAAGCGCCTGATGGCCGACGCCGCGCAGAACGTGCTCCGCACTTCCATGGAGCTCGGCGGGAACGCCCCTTTCATCGTGTTCGAGGACGCCAACCTGGATGCCGCCGTCGAAGGCGCCATGGCCGCGAAGATGCGGAACATGGGCGAGGCCTGCACCGCCGCCAACCGGTTCCTGGTCCACGAGTCGGTGGCGCAGGAATTTATTCGGAAGTTCGCCGCGGCCATGGGCGCCCTCGCCACCGGCCGCGGAACGTACCCGGACACCAAGGTCGGGCCCCTCATTGACGGGGGCGCCCGCGACGACGTCCACGCCCTCGTGACGGCTGCAGTTGATGCCGGGGCGGTAGCGGTGACCGGCGGGGCCCCTGTGGACGGGCCCGGCTACTTCTACCAGCCGACCGTCCTGGCCGACGTCCCCAACGACGCGGCGATCCTGGGCCAGGAAATCTTCGGCCCCGTCGCCCCCATCACCACCTTCACCACCGAAGAAGAGGCCATCAAACTCGCCAACGCGAGCGAATACGGGCTCGCGTCCTACCTCTACAGCCGCGACTTCAACCGCCTCCTGCGCGTAGCCGAACAGATCGAGTTCGGCATGGTCGGGTTCAACGCCGGCGTCATCTCCAACGCCGCAGCACCCTTCGGCGGCGTCAAACAGTCCGGGTTGGGCCGGGAAGGCGGATCCGAAGGCATCGCCGAATACACCACCACCCAATACATCGGCATCGCCGACCCCTACGCGGGCCACTAGCGCCAAACTGGCCCAGTTTTGACGGCGGGAACTCGGAAACCCCGGGTTCCCGCCGTTTGCCGCGCCCCAAAACTGGGCCAGTGCGGGCCTTCCTGACGTTCGCAGCCTTCGGTTTCGCCTATCCCGCCGGCGCGTTCGCCACCAGGATCAAGGTGTTGGCGGCGTACTGGCTGACGTGTTTTTGCGACTGGGCCTTCAACTCCTGGATGAACGCGCCCAACTGGTGGTCTTCCAGTTTGTTCAGGAGGCTGTCCCGCAGGCCCTGGTTGTCGATGTCACCTGAGCTGCCATAGACATCTACGAGCTTCTGCAAGGTTGCATAGGGATTGCCCTGGTCAGCGAGGTAGCCCAGGCCATGGGTTTGCAACGCACTGCCGGCCACCGGCTTCATGAAGGAAACATCGGGGAGAGCACCGTCTGGTTTCCGTGGTGCCATAAGTTGCTGCATGTCGAGGCTTTCGAAGTCACCTGCAGCTACCTGGAGACCACCGTCAATCGTCCACGAATTGTTCGTCTCGTTTTCTGCCGGAGTGTTGTCGTTCGAGGTCGGCGCCCCGGTGTAGGCCACGTTGTTGTGCAGGACCTCCCGGTAGCCGGGAATGTTGTCCGGGCTTGTGGGGCTTACGCGCTCCAGCATGTTGAAGTTGGCGCCGTACCCTGGCTTGTAGGCTGTGTTGTTGATCCAATAGGCCGACTGGCCGGGCTGGTGATTGGCATAGAAGTTGTTGGCACCGTTGTCCGCAGCCATGGAATTGATGACCGTGTGCAGCGGGATGGGCTGGGGAAGCCCTGTGGTGCGGTAGGCATATCCGCCAACCTTGAATCCATTTTGGTCGCCTACCCCGTTTTGGTTGCCATGGTGGTCGAAGGACCAGTCGTTGACGTAGGCGACCCGTCCCTCCGATGTGATGCTGTCGAAGCCGTCGTCGCTGTTATGCCATGCCCGGTCGTTGATGAACCACACGTCTTTTGCGTGGGCACCGAACCCGTCCGTATTGCCCGCTGACCGGGCCGTGGGACCGATGTTGTTGTAGGCGTCGCTGTTCAGTACCACCCCGGTCCCGTCCATGGTGTAGTAGAAGCCGATGGCTTCGTTGTCATGGGCGGCCATGTTTACGAAGTTGGCACCACCGGCAATCCTGAAAGCCTCTGATTGCTTTTGGTCTCCCACCTTGACGCCCGTTACGTCAAAGCCGACGAAGTTCACGTCGGTCACCTGCGTTTCCACGTAGAACGCGGCCACACGTTGATCGGTGGGCACACTGCTGAAATCAAAGACGGGCCGATTATCCCCCGGGAACGCGGCGTAAGTGATCCCGCTCTTATAAATGTCATTGACGTAGTGATAAACGTCTTCGAACGGGTTATCGGTTTCGCGCACTTCGAACTGGTTGTAGCTGCCGCCCCGGATATAGACGGTGTCTCCGGCCGCTGCTGCTGCCTGCGCTTTCATCAGCGTTTTGAACGGCGCGTCCTGCGTACCCGCGTTGTCGTCGTTTCCTTCCGGCGAGATGAACCAAACGTGGGCATCTGGAGAGGGGACCACCTTCAACGCACCCAGCACCGACAGTGCCGAATCCTGGGTACGGTCCACTGACGCCGCATGGGCAGGGACTGTGATGCCGAAGGCTCCCAGGACACAGACGCCGGCCACTGCTACAGCCGCTCGCTTTGAGTTTTTCACGGACATGACTCCTTTGTATGTCGATTCATGGCGTCGGCCCCCTGGCGCCCAGCCACCCCCAGCATGGGTGGAGTCAGAATCCGGCACCATCACGACGATGAATCGATTCAAGCAGTCGGAAAGCGCTTTCACAAGGGGTAGGACGAAATTCGCGTTCTCTTGGTGCTCCGTTGCTGGCACCCGTCCGGCTCCGTCCGGCTGCTCAGCCTTCGCTCCCGCACAACTGTCCTGCGCCCAGAGACAAGAGCCCGGACGGGGTGCAAACCAGACTTGAAGTAACCCGCTACGCCGACCGGCTGGCGTCCTGCCTACTCGAAGTGGAGTATCCCTTGGAAACCTACGATGCGCTCCTCGCGTCCATTGCCCCCGCAGCCGGCACCGGCCGCACCATCTTTGATCCGGCAACCGGCGAAGCAGTGGGCGAGGCCCCCATTCACGACCTCGACTACCTGGAAAATGCCGTGGCCACCGCCGTCGCCGCCCAGCCGGCCTGGGCTGCCCTGGGCCACGCCGCCCGGTCCGCCGCGCTCCTCAAAGCAGCCGACGCCGTCGAACGGTCCGCCGAGGAACTGGCCCGGCTCCTCTCCCGGGAGCAGGGCAAGCCGCTGAACGGCCCCAACGCCCGCTTCGAAGTCGGCGCCTGCGTCGCCTGGCTGCGCGCGACGGCCGGCCTTCCACTGGAACCGGAAACCATCGTGGACGACGGCGAGACCCGGGCCGAGCTGCACTACCGGCCCATCGGCGTCGTCGCGGCCATCGGCCCGTGGAACTGGCCCATGATGATCGCCGTCTGGCAGCTCGCCCCCGCCCTGCGGATGGGCAACGCCGTGGTGGTCAAGCCCTCCGGCAACACTCCCCTGTCCGTGCTGGCCCTGGTCAAGGTCCTCAACGAGGAACTCCCCGAAGGCATCCTCTCCGCCGTCTCCTGCGGCCGCGAAGTAGGCGCCCGCCTGACCGATCACCCCGCAATCGGCAAGATCATGTTCACCGGCTCCACCGCCGGCGGCCGCGCCATCATCAAATCCTCTGCCGACACGGTCAAGCGGCTCACCCTTGAACTGGGCGGCAACGACGCCGGCATCGTCCTGCCCGACGCCGACCCCAAGGCCATCGCCCAGGACGTCTTCTGGGGCGCGTTCCTCAACACCGGCCAGACCTGCGCAGCCCTCAAGCGCCTCTACGTCCACGACTCCATCTACGACGCCGTCTGCGAAGAACTGATCGCCGTGGCCAAAGCCATGCCTATGGGTAACGGGCTGGACGAAAACAACGTCCTGGGCCCGCTGCAGAACAAGGCGCAGTACGACATCCTTGCCAACCTCGTTCAGGCCGCCAAGGACTCCGGCGCCCGCATCCTCCTGGGCGGCAACCCGGACACCAGCCAGCCCGGCTTCTTCTACCCCACCACCCTCGTGGCGGACATTGATAACGACAACCCGCTGGTGGCCGAGGAACAGTTCGGGCCCGCGCTGCCGATCATCCGCTACAGCACGGTCGATGAGGCGGTGGAAAAGGCCAACGGGCTCGACGTCGGCCTGGGCGCCTCCGTATGGTCCCCCGACCTGGCTGCGGCCCGGGAAGTCGCCGCCCGCATCCAGGCTGGAACGGTGTGGATCAACCGGCACGGCGCCGTGGACCCCCGCATCCCGTTCGGCGGAGCCAAGCAGTCCGGCTACGGGGTGGAGTTCGGCGTCGAAGGCCTCAAGGCCCTCGGCGTACCACAGGTCATCAACGGCTGACCGCTTTGATGCCGCCGCTCCGGTCCTGGGTTCAGCCCATGGCCGGGGCGGTGGACGTCCGGCCGGCGAACTGGCGGCGGGCCCAACGCGCGAGTTTCTTGCCTTTGCCCTTCCACCAGTTGTCCTCGTCCTGGTTGTGGTGGAAGCGGAACACAATGGCCACCAGCACGAACATTCCCATCACCACGTCCACCCAGGAGGAGAGCACCAGGGCGATGAAGACGGTCAAGGCGTTGGCCATGATCGAGGGGATGGCCAACGTCCGGAACACGGTGCTGGCCACATAGCGCCGGTGCGATCGTGGGACGGACAACTCGCGGACCATATCAAAGCAGACACAGACCACAACGATGGTTTGTCCGATGGCCAGCAGGACCTGGCCCGGCAGGGAGTGGCTGAAAGCGGCCACGGATTCCATTCCCGGACTCATGGCCGGGCCTTGCTGATAAGACCTTTGCTGAGAACTCTAAACACGAAAAACCCCCAGAACTTGTGGAACCACCGCCGCTGATCCGGCGATGGTTCCATTCAAGTTTCAGGGGGCTTTTCGGTCACGAGTAGTGGGTACTCTATTTTGGCCAGGCAGCCGGACGCGGTACTTACTGTCCGATGGCCCGCGGCCGCCACAGCATGACGGCCTGCGACCTCGGCCGGGGCCGCTGACCGCGCGCCAGGCTCACCACGTCACCGGCTGCGCCAGCTGCGAAGATCCGCGAGTCCACCGCGCGGGGCCTCCGCCCGAGTTCCTCGGTAAGATCGCTGATGCGGCTCTGGAGGGCCGCCACCTGGTTTTCGAGTTCCAGGATGCGCTTGATTCCCTCCAGCGACACGCCTTCCTGGGACAAACGCTGCACTTCCCGCAACATGTTCACGTCACGCTGGGAGTAACGCCGCGACTTCCCGGGGGCGCGGCTGGGCTTGACGATGCCCAGCCTGTCGTACTGCCGCAGGGTCTGCGGATGCATGTCCGCCAGCTCGGCCGCCACGGAAATCACGAAGATCGGCTGGTCAGCACTGATGTCCACGGCTCACCTCCGCCCTAAAGCCGGGCCTTGGCTGCCAGGCCTTCGCGGACGTCCGCCGACGACGTTGCCTCGGCGAACGCCTTGACCGCAGCTTCGGCGTCCTTGTTGAGATTCTTGGGAACTGCGACGTCGATGGTCACCAGCAGGTCGCCGGTGCCCTTGGACGTCTTCACGCCTTTGCCCTTCACCCGCAGGGTGCGGCCCGACGGCGTTCCCGCCGGAACGCGGACCTTCACCGTCTCGCCGT
This sequence comes from Pseudarthrobacter defluvii, assembly GCF_030323865.1. NCBI lineage: Bacteria > Bacillati > Actinomycetota > Actinomycetes > Micrococcales > Micrococcaceae > Pseudarthrobacter > Pseudarthrobacter defluvii. The sequence goes on from NZ_CP066362.1 coordinate 3,806,693, forward strand.
CGATGGTGGGCACCTGGATGTCGGCGCCCAAAGCGGCCTCCGGGAAGGTGACCGGGACATGGATGCGGAGGTTGTCGCCGTCGCGCGTGTAAAAAGCGTGGGGCTGTACGGACACGGAAACCACCAGGTCGCCATTGCCGGCGGCACCGGGCTGGCCCTTACCGCGCACCCGGACCTTCTGGCCGTCCTTGATGCCTGCCGGGACACGAACGTCGATGACCTCGCCGCTGGGCTCGCGCAGGCCGATGGTGGTGCCGCGGATGGAACCGGCAAACGAAATGCTGGTGGACGCGGTCCGGTCGGCACCCTTCTGCGGGGTGCGCTGGAATCCGGGCGCTCCGCCGAAACCGCCAAAGAGGTCGGCGAACTCGGGCGGGATGCCGCCGCCTGCGGGGTTGAACCCGCCCGCGTGGCGTCCGGTGTTGCCGGTGAAGAGGCCGCCGAACATGTCCTCGAACCCGCCGTTGCCGCCGGCGGCACCGCCGGGGGCAAACCTGGCCCCGCTGCCCATGGCCCGGATGGCGTCATACTGCTGGCGCTCATCGGGATCCGAGAGCACCGAGTAAGCCTCGGAGATGTCCTTGAACTTCTTCTCGGAAGCGGCGTTCCCCGCGTTGGTATCAGGGTGGTGCTGCCGCGCAAGCTTCCGGTAGGCCTTCTTGATATCGGCATCGGAAGCGTCCTTGGCAACACCAAGGATCTTGTAAAAGTCCTTGTCCACCCAATCCTGGCTAGCCAATGGCGTTTCCTTTCAAGTCTCTTAACTAATAGCTCTCCGCGGTACAGGGGCCCCCGCCCCTACGCTGGGTGGCTGAGGATCTACGATCCCCAGCCACCCAGCTTCGGCAGGCCCGATGCCACTCCCGGGGCCCCTGTACCGCTGCGAGCTTCGTGGTTACCTCACCTTAGGCGAGATGACCGCCGGCGCGGAGGCCGGATATGGGGCGGCGGTGTGGAGGGCACCGCGAAGCGGGCACCGCCCCATATCCGGCGTAGCGCGAGCCAACCCCGACTAGGCCGGGACCGCCACGATGACCTGCGCTGCGCGGAGCACGCGGTCTCCTGATTTGTAGCCCGAGCGGAGGACCTGGCTGACGGTGTCAACCTCGATGTCCTCGCCGGGCTGCTGGATCAGGGCCTCGTGGATTGTGGGATCGAACTCCACGCCCGTCTCGTTGATGCGGACCAGGCCGTAGGTCTTCAGCGCGTTTTCCAGCTTGTTGGCGATCGCGGCGAAGGGTCCGTCGGTGAGGTCGCCGTGCTGCCGGGCGGCGTCGACGTCGTCCAGGACCGGAAGCAGGGAGTTCAGGACGCCAATGACGGCCATTTCCCCTGCCACGGCGCGGTCGCGTTCAACGCGCTTGCGGTAGTTGACGTACTCAGCCTGGAGGCGAAGCAGGTCGTTGCGCAGTTCGGCTGCCTCGGCGTTGCCGCCGGAACCTGCCGGAGCCCCCTGGGCCACGGATTCCTCGGCCGGCACGTCCACGCCGTTGAGAATCTCCTCGGCCTGGGCCAGCGCGTCGCCGTCGGAATCTGCTCCGGCCTGGGCACCGGCCCCGGGGGCGGACTGGCCGCTCTCGGGGTGCCGGGCCTGCCCGGTCACCGGGTCAACCTTGCGGTTGTCCCGGATGACCGGCTCACCGTTCTGCCCGCGCTCCTGGCCGGCGGATGCGTTGTGCTCTTCCTCGTTACCGTGGTGCGGCATGGGTTACTTCTTCGCTTCGTCTTCGTCGATGATCTCGGCGTCGACGATGTCCTCGTCGGACGAACCGGCCGAAGCTCCGGCGGCACCTTCAGCACCGGCAGCACCTGCGCCGTCCGGCGAACCGGCCTGGGCGTAGATCGCTTCGCCGAGCTTGGTCTGGGAAGCCTGCAGCTTCTCGAATGCAGACTTCACAGCGGCGTCGTCGGTACCTTCGAGGGCCTTCTTGAGGCTGTCGACGTCACCCTGGACCTCGGTCTTGACCTCTTCGGGCAGCTTGTCCGCGTTGTCGGCGATCAGCTTGTCCACGGAGTAGGCCAGCTGCTCGGCGGTGTTGCGGGTGTCGGTGGCCTCGCGGCGGGCCTTGTCCTCGGCTGCGTGCTCCTCGGCGTCACGGACCATGCGCTCGATGTCTTCCTTGGAGAGGCTGGAGCCACCGGTGATGGTCATGGACTGTTCCTTGCCGGTGCCCTTGTCCTTCGCGGAGACGTGCACGATGCCGTTGGCGTCGATGTCGAAGGTGACCTCAACCTGCGGAACACCGCGCGGTGCCGGGGCGATGCCGGTCAGTTCGAACGTGCCCAGCGGCTTGTTGTCGCGGGTGAATTCACGCTCGCCCTGGAAGACCTGGATGGCCACGGACGGCTGGTTGTCGTCGGCGGTGGTGAAGGTCTCGGAGCGCTTGGTGGGGATGGCGGTGTTGCGCTCGATCAGGTGCGTCATCACGCCGCCCTTGGTTTCGATGCCGAGGGACAGCGGGGTGACGTCGATCAGGAGGACGTCCTTGCGCTCGCCCTTCAGCACGCCTGCCTGCAGGGCTGCGCCGACTGCCACGACCTCGTCCGGGTTGACGCCCTTGTTGGGCTCCTTGCCGCCGGCCAGTTCCTTGACCAGCTCGGAGACGGCGGGCATACGGGTGGAGCCACCGACCAGCACGATGTGGTTGATGTCGGAGAGCTTGATGCCGGCTTCCTTGATGACGTCGTGGAACGGCTTCTTGGTGCGCTCAAGCAGGTCCTTGGTGAGGTCCTGGAACTTGGCGCGGGTCAGCTGCTCGTCCAGGTGGACTGGGCCGTCAGGGGTGACGGAGAGGTACTGGAGCGAGACGTTGGTGCTGGAGGAGGAGGACAGTTCCTTCTTGGCCTGCTCGGCAGCTTCACGGAGGCGCTGCAGGGCGATCTTGTCCTTGGAGAGGTCGATGCCCTTGACCTTGAGCTGGTTCAGCAGGTAGTCAACGACGCGCTGGTCCCAGTCGTCACCGCCCAGGCGGTTGTCACCGGCGGTGGCGCGAACCTGGATGGTGGAGAAGTTGTCTTCGTCCTTTCCGACTTCCAGCAGCGAGACGTCGAAGGTACCGCCACCGAGGTCGAAGACCAGGATGAGTTCGTCTTCCTTGCCCTTGTCCAGGCCGTAAGCCAGTGCTGCGGCGGTGGGCTCGTTGACGATGCGCAGGACGTTCAGCCCGGCGATTTCGCCTGCTTCCTTGGTGGCCTGGCGCTCGGCGTCGTTGAAGTAGGCCGGGACGGTGATGACGGCGTCGGTGACCTTTTCGCCCAGGTAGGACTCGGCGTCGTTCTTCAGCTTCATGAGGATACGCGCGGAGATTTCCTGCGGGGTGTACTTCTTGTCATCGATGGCAACGGTCCAGTCGGTGCCCATGTGGCGCTTGACCGACGCGATGGTGCGTTCGATGTTGTTGACGGCCTGGCGCTTGGCGATCTCGCCAACCAGGACCTCGCCGGACTTGGAGAATGCAACGACCGACGGCGTGGTGCGGCCACCCTCGGCGTTGGCAATAACGGTGGGCTCGCCACCTTCGAGAACGGAGACGACGGAGTTGGTGGTTCCGAGGTCGATACCTACTGCACGTGACATGTGTTGCTTCCTTCTTTCCTTGGAAACTGGGTGGCGCCCTAAGCATTGAGCGTTCTGCACTCAACTTTACTCAGGGCGCCGGCGATGTCAATCCAAAGTTGAGTGAGGTCCGCTCAACTTTGAGCCCGAGGACAGACGTGCGCCGCCACATTGCTTGAAACGACGCGGAACCTGATGGGAAAGTACGACGGCGGCACGCCGGTTCGCTCTGCGAGAACGTGCCGCCGGACTGCTTAGCGTTCCGTGTTCCGATCCCCGTGCAGCGGCCCGCGCTCTTCCGCAGTGGTCTGGACCTGGCCGTCCGTGAGCCCTTCGCGGATGGCGTCCTCGGTCCTCGCGCCGCCGGCGGTTCCGGCGTCGCCGTAATCGCCTTCCTCGTACTCGTCGTCGGCCGGCCCCGGAGCGGGCTCGTTGAGGCTGCCCGCTTTCCCGTAGTTGCCATCCGCGTACTGGCCCTCATCCAAGCTGTCTGCACGGGCAGCCCCGGCGGCACCATAGTTGCCTTCTTCGTACTCACCGTCCGCCGGGCCCCGCTCCGCCTCGCTAATGGTGCCGGCGTCGCCATAATCCCCGTCGACGTACTGGCCGCCTTCCCCTTCCAGGCCAGGTGCGCCGCTGCTGCCGCTGCGGGGTTCCTCGGCTGCAAATTCCGGGTTCTCAGTCATGGTGCATCTCTCCTTCGAGGCTCCGCGTCCGTGCGGGCGCACTGGCAGTCTACCGACGGGGCAGGCACTCCAACAGGCCCCGGCAGGCGGCGTCAGGAGGCCGCCACCTGCAGCCCCGCGACGCTGGCCAGAACGGCGAGATGGTGGTCGAAAAGCTCTTCGGGCGCTTTAAAGGTGTCCGAACCGTACTGGTTAAACACCTCGAAGCTGACGGCGCCGAAAAGGGAACTCCACACAAGGACACCCCGCGCCACAAGTTCCTCCGGGATGGCAAGCCCGAACTCGGAGCGGATGGCGTGAAGGTCGGCAGCAAGGGTGGGCGCCAGCTCCGCGGACCCCGGGAGAACTGCAAGCTGCCCGGCCCGGGAGGCAGCATCCAGGATGCCGATGAGGCCGACAATGACCCGCGTGCCCGGACCTGTCGTGCGCTCGGCCGGGGCGTTGTAGCCCGGCACCGGGCTGCCGAACAGGAGGGCGTAGCTGGCCGGCTCGCGCAGGGCCCAAGCGCGGACAGCCCGGCCCAGCGCCATGAAGCGTCCAGCATGGTCATCTTCGGACACTTCCCCGACGGCGGCATCCACTGCGTCCCCGAGCTCACCGAAAGCGTCAATCAGCAACAGCGTCAGCAGTTCGTCCCGGCTTTCCACATACCGGTAGACGGCGGAGGACACGACACCCAGGTCCCTTGCCACTGCGCGCAGGGAGAGCGCTGCTGCGCCATGTGTTGCCAAGTGCTTCCGGCCGAGCCGGACGATGTCCGCCACGGTCCGGGTCCTGGCCCGCTGCCGGGGCGTCAAGGGGCGGGCAGCCGCGGCGGGTGTATTGCTGGCTTCAGTCACGGGTCCAGCATGCCACAAGCAAGAGCGGCGGCAGCAAAAGAGAGCGCTGCTCTTGACTTTGCCGCACCAAACCCTCATTCTATTTCTGAGAGCACTGCTCTCTCATTCGAATAAGGAGACCGAGATGTCGAAGGTATACGTCGTGACCGGAGCGGGACCCGTGGGGTGGACTGTGGCGGAACAACTGGCGGAGCAGGGGCGCCAGGTGCGTGTCCTGACGCGATCGGGCAGCGGACCGGAGCACGAGCTGATCGAGCGGATAAGAGGGGACGCGAAAGATCCTGCGGTCCTTCGCTCGGTCCTTGCCGGCGCCCAGGCGGTGTTCCACTGCATCCACGGCTCGGCGTACAACGCATCGGTCTGGCAGGCAGAACTTCCCGCCGCCGAGCAGGCGGTCCTTGATGCCACGCAGGAGGTGGGCGCCGTCGTCGTCTTCCCCGAAAGCCTCTACTCCTACAGCGAGCCGGACAGCGTCATGGCGGAGGGCAGCCCGCGCCGGGCCACCGGGGGCAAACGCGGCGTACGGACGGCCCTGCTTCGGGCGCGCGCCGCCTCGGCCACGCCCACGGTGAGTGTGGTGTCCGGTGACTTCTTCGGCCCGCGGGCCCGGATTGCCCACGCCGGCGAACGCATGGTGGCGCCGATCCTGGCGGGAAAGAACGTAAGCGTGGTGGGCAGTTCCCGGCAGCCGCACTCGTTCACGTACGTTCCCGATCTGGCCTCCGCCATGATTGCGGCAGCGGATCGGCCGTCCGCCTGGAACGCCGTGTGGCACGCGCCCACCGGACCGGCGCTCACCCAAAAGGAACTTGCCCAGGCTTTCGCTGCAGCCGCAGGACGGCCATCCCCCAAGGTGCGCGTCCTCCCCGGCTGGGCACTCCGGGCGGCGGGACTTTTCTCAGGTGACGCCCGCGAATTGGCGGAGATGCTGTACCAGTTCGAGCGGCCGTTCGTCATGGACTCGGCCGCTTCCGAGGCCGCCCTTGGCGTTACCCCTACCCCGCTGGAAACGGCTGTTGCCGCCACCGTGGACTGGTGGCGGCAACAGGGTTAGTGCCATCGAAAGCAGGGCTAGCGGCTGGGAACCTCTTCCAGCGGCTCGACGCCGGGCTCCCGCGGCCGGGCGGCGTCGCGGCCATCCGTCCGGCCCAGTTTGCTGGGCCACCAGATCTTCGGCCCAATGTCGTAGGCCAGCGCCGGAACCAGCAGCGAGCGCACCAGCACGGTGTCCAGCAGCACGCCGAACGCTACGATGAAGGCCAACTGGACCAGGAACATGATGGGAATGACGCCCAGGGCAGCAAATGTCGCCGCCAGGACCACGCCGGCCGAGGTGATCACACCACCGGTGACCACCAGACCGCGCAGGATACCGGGCCGGGTGCCGTGCTTGAGCGATTCCTCGCGGACGCGGCTCATCAGGAAGATGTTGTAGTCCACGCCCAGGGCCACCAGGAACACGAAGCCGAACAACGGCACGGTGGCGTCGGCTCCCGGGAACCCGAAGAGGTTGTTGAAAACGAAGGCCGAGACTCCCAGTGCGGCCGCGTAGGACAGGACCACCGAGAGCACCAGCAGGACCGGGGCCACGACGGAGCGCAGCAGCAGCATCAGGATGAAGAGGATCACCACCAGGACCACCGGGATGATGACCAGGAGGTCGCGCTGGGCGGTGGTGTTGGTGTCCAGCGCCGTAGCGGTGACGCCGCCTACCAGGGCACCGGGATCAATGGCCTTCACCTCGGTGCGCAGGGACTTGATGGTTTCCTCCGCCTCCAGCGAGTCCGCGGCATTCTTCAGGGTGGCATTGATGAGGACTTTCCCGTCCCGGACGTCCGGCGTGGTGGGAGCACCGGGGGCGCCGGTGACCGGCACGCTGCCGCGGCCCAGCAGGTAGGCCTCGCCCACGCCGTCGTCCGCTTTCACCTTGTCCAGCACCTCTGCCGCCTTGCCTTGGTCGGCGACCACGACGGCGGGGCTGCCGCTGCCGGCGTCGAAGTGGCGGGCCAGAGCGTCCTGGCCGTCAACGGCGTTGGAGGCGGTGAGGATGACATCCGTCTGCGGCACGCCGTTGGCTTTCAGCTGGAACAGGCCGCCGGCGGCGACGAGGAGCAGGAGGACCGAGGCAACCCAGACGGTCCGGGGCCGCCGCGACACCAGGGAGCCGGTGGCGCGCCAGAGACCCTTCTGGCCTTCCAGGCCGGTGACCAGTTCCGGTTCGCGCTGGTCTGCAGGGAGGAGCTTGGGCCGGAAGGGCCAGAACGCGGCCCGGCCGAGCAGCGCCATGAGGGCGGGCAGCAGGGTCAGCGCGGCGAACAGGGCGCACAGGATGCCTGCGGCGGCAACCGGGCCCAGGGCCTTGTTGGAGTTCAGGTCGGAGAAGAGCAGGCACAGCAGCGCGATGATCACCGTGGCACCGGAGGCAAGGATGGGCTCGCAGGACGCTTTCCAGGCGGTCAGGACCGCCGCGGTGCGGTTGGTGGTGTGGGTGAGGGCCTCGCGGAAGCGGGCCACGAAGAGCAGCGCGTAGTCGGTGGCGGCGCCGATCACCAGGATGGAGAGGATGCCCTGGCTTTGGCCGTTGAGCTGGATCCAGCCGGCCTTGGCCATGCCGAACACCAGCAGGATGGCCGCGCAGAGGGCAAACACCGAGGTCAGCAGCACCATGATGGGCAGCAGCAGGGACCGGTAGACGATCAGGAGGATCACGAACACGGCGGACAGGGCCACGAGCAGGAGGATGCCGTCGATGCCGCCGAATGCAGCGGTAAGGTCCGCCGCAAGCCCGGCAGGTCCGGTCACGAAGCTCTGTGCACCTTGCGGCGCTGCCGCTTTGACCGTGTCGCGGAGTTCCTTGACGGCCTCCTTGAGCTCGGCCGACGATCCGATGGGCACGACGAACTGCACGGCCTTGGCATCCTTAGAGGGAATGGGGCCGATGACCGCGCTGCCCAGCTTGAGGTTTTCAAGATCGGACTTCAGGGTGGCGAGTTCGCCCAGCTGCAGGGGCGTGAAGGCCTCACCCTTTTCGATGACGATGATGCCGGGAACTTCGTCAGAGTCGCGGAACTTCGCCTGCCAGTCCTGTGCCTCCGTGGCCTCGGCGCTGGCGGGCAGGAAGGATGCCTGGTCGTTGGACGAGACCTCCTCCAAGCGGCCGAAGGTGGGGCCGCCCACCCCGGCCAGTCCCAGCCAGGTCAGCACCAGGACAACGGGGACCAGCCAGCGCAGCCAGAACGGGACACGTTCCCTGCCAACATTTGTGCGTTTCATGATGCCTTCCGTGGATGAGCAGGAGGAGTAGTATTTGTTCCAGCATAGATTATCTCCATGACAGAGATAAGTGCCAGTCAAGCTTTTCTCTATCGCAGGTACCAATGGGCCGGTGGTGCAGTTGGCTCCATGGAGCCTGGAGTAATATCCGTCAGGACGCCTAGGCAAAAACACGGCGCAGGAGCGAAGGCTGGGAGGTGGAGATGGCGGATTACAACACTCCGGGTGCCTCCCCCTTCGAGCAGGGCGGCCCGGAGTTCGGGCACCCGCTGCTCCGGATCCTGCAGGAGTTCACCATCGAGGCGAACCGGTATGTGGACGCGGCCGGGGACCGCAAGGACATGCACCGCACGGACATGAACGCCCTCGCCGTGATCATGCGCCATACCGCCAGGGGCAACGTTGTGACGCCCGGGCTGCTGCGGAAGGAACTGAACCTGAGTTCACCCGCCACCACCGCACTGATCGACCGGCTGGACCATTCCGGGCACGTGGTCAGGGAACGCCACGCCACGGACCGGCGGCAGGTCCAGCTGAAAATGACGCCCAAGGCATTCCAGGAGGGCGGCGCCATCTTCGCCCCGCTGGCACAGCGTATGGGGAGCGCCATGGCCGGGTTCTCCGAGGATGAACTGGACACGGTCACTCGCTTCATGACGGCAATGATTGACGCAACCGTGGCGGCACGGACGGAATCCGAATAGGAAGCCCGCGCCGGGGGTAGCGTTTGGTTATGAGTGCGCAGCAGCCCGGGGACGACGTTTACACGCACGGCCACCACGAATCGGTGGTCCGCGCCCATGCCGCAAGGACCGCGGAAAATTCCGCGGCCTTCGTTCGGCCCTACCTCTCCCCCGGATCCCCCCTCCTGGACGTCGGCTGCGGGCCAGGCACCATCACCTGCGACTTCGCCGCCCTGGTCAGCCCGGGCAAGGTCACCGGCCTGGACCGCTCACCGGACATCATCGCCCAGGCCCAGGCGCTCGCCGTCGAGCGCGAAGTGCCCAATGTGGAATTCGTGGCGGGCAATATCTATGACCTGGATTTCGCCGACGAAAGCTTCGACGTCGTCCATGCCCACCAGGTGCTCCAGCACCTGACCGATCCCGTTGAGGCACTGCGGGAGATGCGACGCGTGGCCAAACCGGGCGGCATCGTCGCGGTGCGGGATGCCGACTTCCACGGCATGAGCTGGTACCCCGAAATCCCCGAACTCGACGAGTGGATGGACCTGTACCAGCGGGTTGCCCGCCGCAACGGAGCAGAACCCGACGCCGGGCGGCGGCTGGTCAGCTGGGCCCAGTCCGCGGGCTTCACCGATGTTGCACCCACCAGCAGCAACTGGCTTTACGCCACGGCGCAGCAGCGCCGCTGGCAGGCACGCGTCTGGGGTGAGCGGGTGCTGCATTCCGCCTTCGCCGAGCAGGCACTGGAATACGGGTTCGCGGAGCCCGCGGACCTGGCGCGGATCTCGGCCGGCTGGCACCGCTGGGGATCCACGGACGACGGCTGGTTCCTGATCCCCAACGGTGAGGTCATCGCACGGGCGTAGCAACGCAGGGGCCTGCTGTTGCCCGCGTAAGATTGGTTAGTGCAATTTTCCCTGTGGCTGGCCCTGGCGGGCGCCGGCGTCCTGATCAGTTTCACCCCGGGGGCCGGGGCCATCAACACCATGAGCAACTCGCTCAACGCGGGCTTCCGCCGCTCCATATGGGGAATCCTGGGCCAGCAGGCGGCCCTCGTAGTGCACGTCCTGATCGTGGCCCTGGGCGTTGGCGTGCTGGTGGCAAGCTCCCCCGTCGCCTTCAACGTGATCCGCTACGCCGGCGCCGCCTACCTGGTGTACCTGGGCATCCGCCAGTTCCTCAGCAAGCCCACGGCCCAGCAGGAGCAGGCGGCCGCCCTGCGCAACGAACCCACGTGGTCCATCTTCCGGCGGGGCTTCTGGGTCAACCTGCTGAACCCGAAGGCAATAGTCTTCTTCCTTGCCTTCACGCCGCAGTTCATCCGGCCGGACCAACCCCTGTTCACCCAGTACGCCGTCCTCACGGCCACCATTGTGGCCATCGACATCCTTGTGATGTGGTTCTTTTTTGCGGCCGCCGCGCGTTCGTTCCAGCGCTTTACCAGCACCGAGCAGGGCCAAACAGTGCTCAGCAGGGTCTTCGGCGTCCTGTTCGTAGGCGTGGGCATCCTGCTGGCCCTGATCCACTGACAAGCGCTCTTTGCCGGTTCGCCACCAGCATGGTACGTACCCATTTCCCACCCGGTAATGCATCTTTACAAGCTTGTAAAACAATGTGAACAGGCGGGTAGCCAAGAGGCTTCGCCAGCGCGCATGCTTGGTTCCATGAACTCAACGTCGAGCGCATATCGCGTAATCACCGTCTGCACGGGCAACATCTGCCGGTCTCCCATGGCCGAGCTTATGCTCAAGGCGGCCTTGGAACGCGAGGGCCTTGACGGACTGGTGGAGGTGGACTCCGCCGGCATCACCGGTTATGAGGCCGGCCGGCCCATCGATCCCCGCGCGGCACGCCGGCTGGCCGTGACCCAGCTGGCCTCGGAGCACCATGTGGCCCGGGAGTGGGAGCCTGAGTGGTTCCGCGAGCGCGACCTGATCCTGGCGCTGGACATTGACCACTACGCCTGGCTGACCGAAGCCGCCCCTGACCGGGAAGCGCTGGACAAAATCCGGATGCTTCGCAGTTTTGATCCGGCCATGGCGGACCTTGACCGGCTGGACCAGGGCATCGAGGACCCCTGGTATGGCGGGCACGCGGATTTCGATGCAGTCTGGCATCAGATCCACGCCGCCCTGCCGGGCCTGGTCCAGCACATCAAGGGCGCGGTCCTGCAGAACACCCAGCTTCAACCGCACTAGCCGAAAGCGCCCGGCAGAGGCTGCGGGTGCAAAAACGGGTGCGGCACGGCGGCACCAGGAGTATTTTGTGCTCATGCGCGCCGCTTCCAGCCCCGGCAGGTACACCCGCTTCCTTGGCAGCCTTGAGGATGCCACGACGTTGGACGCCGCTGTCGAAGCAGCGGAGCCACTGGCATCCAGGCTGATGTCGCAGCCCCGGATCCGGTCAATTGTCCGCGGCGACATTACCGGCATACCGCTGCACACCATCCTCACCGACGGGCCCTTCGGCGCCTGGTGGTCGGCAGTGTTCCTGGATTTCTTTGCTGACGACAGTTCCCGCCGCTCCGCCCAGCGGCTGGTGGCCCTCGGCGTCATTGCCGCCGTTCCCACCGCCCTGTCCGGCTGGGCGACCTGGTCCGGCAAGGACCGGCCCCTGAAGCGTGTGGGCATCGTGCACGCCGGCGCCAATGCCGCAGCCACCGTTGTTTACACCGCTTCCTGGCGTGCCCGCTCCCGCGGCAACCACCGGCTGGGCGTGCGGCTGGGGCGGGCCGGAGCAGTCCTTCTGCTGGTGAGCGGGTTCCTGGGCGGCCACCTCAGCAGCGGCCGCCATGCGTCACGGCAGGGTGTGCTTCATGCCTGAAAGCGGACAACGGAAAACGGTACGCTCTAGTCCATGAGCCCAGCCCCCGTCATCATCGCCGTCGACGGGCGCTCCGGCGCAGGGAAAACCACCCTCGCCGTCGAACTCGCGGCACGCCTCCGCGCCCACCACAAAGTCTCGCTGTTCCACCTGGAGGAGATCTACCCCGGCTGGGACGGACTGGCCGCCGGCATCGAACGCTATGTCACCACGGTCCTCACGCCGCTGAGCCGCGGCGAGGCTGCCGCCTGGACCAGCTGGGATTGGGAAAACCATTACGACGGCGACGCCCGGGTGACGCTGCCCGCGGAGATCGTCATCGTGGAGGGCGTAGGGGCCGCCGCGGAAGCCGCCCGCCCCCTGATTGACGCAGTGGTCTGGGCCGAGTCGCCGGACGACGTCCGCCGGACCCGGGCGCTGGACCGGGACGGCGCAACCTTTGAACCACATTGGGACCGCTGGGCTGCGCAGGAGGAAGAGTGGCTGGGACGCGACGACGTGCCCCGACACGCTGACCTCCGCGTACAGAACCTTGCAGACGGATCGGCCCCGTACGACCTGCTGCAGCTCCTCCCCTACCTGCCTGCCCTGGCACAGGTCCTCGCGCCTGAACTCTCCGCACGCCGGGGCCTCCGGCTGCACGCCGAGCGGCTGGATACCGCGCCGGGCGCGCCTGCACTGTTCCAGTCGCTCTATGGAGCATCGGGCAATGCCGTGTGGCTGGACTCCTCGAACGCGGGTACAGGTGGACAGGACGAACCGGACCCGGCGGTGCGTACTGCCGCCGGGCGCAGCCGGTTCAGCATCATGGCGGACGACGGCGGCACGTTCGGACAGTCCGTCACGCACCGTTCGGGGGTAAGCCGGATCAGCGCCGGCTCCTGCACCGCGAAAGTCCCGGGCCCGTTCTTCCGGTGGCTGGATAGCGTCTGGGGCCGTCGGGCGGTGCGCAGCCCGGAGGGCTACCCCGGTGAATTCACGCTGGGCTGGCTGGGCTGCCTGGGCTATGAGTTGAAGCGCGAAACGGGCGGCAGCGACTTGTCCGCCCCCACCCCGGACGCCGCCTTGGTTTTCGCCGGCCGGGCCGTGGTCCTGGACCATGCCGAAAAGGCCACCTGGCTGCTGGCGCTGGAGGCACCCGACGCCGGCGAGTGGCTGGCCCGGGCGCGGGCGGCCGTGAAAGCCGCCGCAGCCGTGGAAGCGGGCGCAACCGTGGAAGCCGGCGGCAGCACCGGCGTCGTACCTTCCCCGCCGCCGGCCTTCCTCAGCCGGGACACCGGCGCCGGGTACCGGGAAAAGATCGCCGCCGCCCAGCACGAGATTGCCCAGGGAAACACCTACGAGGTGTGCCTGACCACCACGCTCGAAGCCCGGATCCCGGCCGGCTCGCTGGACCCGTGGGCCACCTACCTGGCACTGCGCCGCAGGAACCCGGCGCCGTTTGCCAGCTACCTCCGGCTGGGAGACCTCACAGTGGCCAGCACCTCACCCGAGCGGTTCCTGAAGATAGCGTCCGACGGCGGGATGCGCGCTGAACCGATCAAGGGCACCCGGCGCCGGGCCGCCGACCCGGAGGAGGACGGCAGGCTGCGCACGGACCTGGCCACCTCCCTGAAGGACAGGGCCGAGAACATCATGATCGTGGACCTGCTGCGTAACGACCTCAGCCACTTCGCCGAACCCGGCTCCGTTACGGTCAGCCGGCTTTGCGCGATCGAAAGCTACGCCACCGTGCACCAGATGGTCAGCACCATTGACGCGCAGCTCCTCCCGGGGGCACCACGGGCAGAGGCGGTGGCAGCCTGTTTCCCGGCGGGCTCCATGACCGGGGCCCCCAAGATCAGCACCATGGCCATCCTGGACCGGCTGGAGGCGGGGCCGCGGGGGCTCTATTCCGGCGCCGTCGGCTACTTTTCGCTCAACGGGGCGGCCGACCTCGCCGTCGCCATCCGGACGCTGGTGCTCAACACGGAGGGGGACGGGACCGTGGAACTCTCTCTCGGCGTCGGCGGCGCCATTACCTCGGACTCCGTTCCTGACGAGGAATATGAAGAGATTCGCACCAAGGCCTACGGTGTGCTCTCAACCCTGGGCACAACCTTCCCCGAAGCCTGACACAGGGACCGCCCCGCCCCTGCCACGCGGCCTCCATCGTGCCTTCCATCCACACTGCGGACGCCGGTTTAGGAAGTCGGCACCGGGGGTAGGGCCTCAGAGCGTCAGCTGAACCGCTCAAGCCATGCGGCGGGCTCCAAGGCGCTTCAACGAGTTAGGTTTGCCGCGTGACGGACTCCTCCCATCCCCGCACCACCAGCAAGCAGGCACCGCGCAGCTTCAAATATGTCCTCATGCTGGGCGCCCTGGCCGCGCTTCCGGCACTCACCACGGACATGTACCTGCCCTCGCTGCCCGCCGTGGAAGCCGATCTTCACACCACCCAGACCGCGGCCCAGCTGACATTGTCCGGAACCCTGGTCGGGGCAGGGTTCGGCCAGCTGGTGATCGGCCCGTTCTCGGACCGGTTCGGGCGGCGGCTTCCGCTCATCATCGGCATTACCCTGCACGTGGCCATCTCGCTGCTGTGCTCCATGACCCCAAACATCGAAACGCTGACGGGGCTGCGGGTGCTGCAGGGCTTCTTCAATGCGGCCGCCGCGGTGGTGGCACTCGCCGTGATCCGTGACCGCTTTGTTGGCTCGGCTGCCGCCCAGCTGCTCTCCCGGTTGATGCTGGTGATCGGCGTGGCGCCGCTCCTTGCCCCCACCGTGGGGCAGGCCATCGCCGGGGCCTGGAACTGGCGTGCCGTCTTCTACGCGCTGGCACTCATCGGGGTGGTCCTGGTGGCAATCGTCCTGAAGTTCATGCCGGAGACGCTGCCGGAGGACCGGCGCAGTCCCGGCCACCCCAAGCACGTTGCCAGGGCCTACTGGGCGCTGCTGCGGGACAGGCACTTCATGGCGCTGGCCGTCATTCCCGGGCTGGGGCTGGCCCTGATCATGAGCTATGTGGTGGGGTCGCCCTTCGTCTTCCAAAACGAGTACGGCCTCACCGCCCAGCAGTTTGCCCTCGTCTTCGCACTCAACGGCGCCGCGCTTGTCCTGTCGGCCCAGCTCAACGCCGCCTTGGTCAAGAAATTCCCGCCGGTACGCCTCCTGCGCACCGCACTGCTGGTCCAGCTGGTCCTGGCCCTGCTGCTGCTCGTGGTGGTGGCAACGGGTGCCGGCGGAGCATTCGGGGCAGTCGCAGGCCTCTGGCTGGTGCTGTCGATGCAGGGCATGGTCCCGGCGAACGCCTCAGTCCTGGCACTGCACAATTACGGCCACATGGCGGGAACCGCGGCAGCGGTGATCGGCGCCCTTCAGTCCGGGGTGGCCGGACTCGTCAGCCCACTGGTGGGGGTCCTGGGCGGGAATTCGCTGTCGATGGTCATCGTCATGATCGGCAGCTGCGCCCTGGCGGTGACGGTGCTAGCCGTGGGAACGCCCGCCTACCGGAAGGGCGGCTGGGCGGAACATGCAGGGCGCGACGACGGCCAGCGGGTAAGTGCCGACGACTAGGGGTTGCGGCAGTTAGTGCACGTACCTCTATTGGACGGTGGCTATTGCACGGTGGCCGTCAGCCGGGCCACATTGTCCACGTAGCGCGCAGCGAGCGGGCGGTTGAGCCAGTCCGCCAGCTTGAGCTCATGGGATATGTCCCGGTAGGTGTCCTCCACCGCGCGCATCTTGTTCACGATGTCCTCGCCCAGGAGCATCACGGACACCTCAAGGTTCAGTGAGAAGGACCGCATGTCCATGTTGCTGGAGCCCAGGACGGCCACTTCGTCGTCAATGGTGAAGTGCTTTGCGTGCAGCACGAACGGGGCCTTGTACAGGTAGATGCGCACGCCGGCTTCCAGGAGGGCCTCGTAATAGGACCGCTGGGCGTGGTGGACCAGGAACTGGTCGCCCTTTTCGGACACGAACAGCTCCACGTCAACGCCCCGCTGGGCCGCCGTGGTGATGGCGTACAGCAGGGAATCGTCCGGAACGAAGTAGGGGCTGCAGATGGAGATCCGGTGCTGCGCCGAGTAAATGAGGGTGTTGAACAGCCGCAGGTTGTTTTCGGTGATGAACCCCGGGCCGCTGGGCACCACCTGGGCCGTGATGCCACCGGGATGCGGATCCGAGGGAAGCTGCAGCTGGTGTTCCAGTGATTCGTCGGTTTCGCTCAGCCAGTCCGTGGCAAACACGACGTTCAGGGTGGTGACGATGGGTCCGCGCAGGCATGCCATCAGCTCCACCCATTCGCGGCCTGCCTTGCGGTGGCGGGGGTTGTTGTAGGAGGGCTCGATCAGGTTCTGCGACCCCGTGAATGCAATTTCACCGTCCACCACCATGATCTTGCGGTGGTTGCGGAGGTCCGGGCGGCGCCACTGACCGTGGATGGGCAGGAGGGGCAGCATCCGCTTCCACTGGATCTTGCCCGCCTTGAGCCGCTTGAGCAGCTTCCTGTACCCCTGGATGCGCAGCGTGCCGATGTGGTCGAACAGGATGCGCACTTCGACGCCGCGCTCGGCCGCTTCCTCCAGGGCGGTGAGGAGATCGTTGGTGACGTGGTCCGAGCTCATGATGTAGAACTCGGCATTGACGAACTTCTTCGCCTTCCGCACAGCCTTCGTCATTTCCAGGATGGAGTCCGGGTAACCGGGAATGAGGTCCACCGTGTTGCCGTCCACCATGGGCAGCGACCCCAGGGTGCGGTTGAGCTCAGAGGCGGACTTGACCCACTCCGGGCCGGGGTAGTCGCTTTCTACATCCGACAGCGCCGTGATGCCTGCCTGTACCCGGTCGTTGACCAGCTGCTGCTGCGCGCGCCGCCGGCGGGACAGCTGGAAATTGCCGAACAGTAGGAACAGGACGATGCCGACGAAAGGAATGAAGAAAATCCCCAGCAGCCAGGCCATGGCCGTGGTGGGGCGCCTGTTGCCGGGAATGATGCCCAGGGCCAGGACCCTGATGGCCAGGTCGGCAAAGCCCAGGAGGACCACCACCCACGTGGGCGCGGTGCCGGCAAGCGAAAAAGGCCACAACACGTCTATAACTCCCGGGAAATTGGGCTCCGGAGGACTGCTTCCGGCCGGGGCGCTCTGCCCAGCTTATCCGCGGTGCCGCACTAAGCTGGTGCCATGACCTCTCCAGCCCCAGTGGTTCTCCTTTTCCTCGATCCCGCATTTCCTGACGGCAGGGCGGCCGACGCGTCCCAACCCCAGTTGCTGGTCACGGATCTTGGGGTTACAAGGGGCGACGGCGTCTTCGAAACCATGCTGGCGGTGGGCGGGTCGGTGCGGAAAATGCAGGCCCACCTGGACCGGCTGGCAGGCTCCGCCGCAGCCCTGGACCTGGACATCCCGGACCAGGACGCGTGGCGGCGTGCCATTGCCGCTGCCGTGGCCCGGCACCGGTCAGAGAACCCGCCGGCAGACCCTGCCGCCGATGAACTGGTGGTCAAGCTGGTGGTGACCCGCGGCGTGGAGGGCGCCCCCGCTCCCACGGCCTGGGTGCAGGCATCGCCCGCCGGGGCAGCCGGCCGCCGGCAGCGCGAAACGGGCATCGACGTCATCCTCCTTGACCGCGGCTACGACAGCGACGTGGCCGAACGGGCACCCTGGCTGCTCCTGGGCGCCAAGACTCTTTCCTACGCCGTCAACATGGCAGCGCTCCGCTATGCGCACAAGCAGGGCGCGGACGACGTCATCTTCCTGTCCTCCGACGGCCGCGTCCTGGAGGGCCCCACGTCCACGGTCCTGCTGGCGCATGCGGGAAAGTCCGACGACGGCACGCCGGTGAAGCGCCTCATCACACCCCAGCTGGACAGCGGCATCCTCCCTGGAACCTCCCAGGGCGCCCTTTTCGCTGCCGCGAAGGCGGCGGGCTGGGAGCTGGGCTACGGCCCGCTGGAACCGCAGGACCTCCTGGACGCGGATGCGGTCTGGCTGATCTCCAGCGTCCGCCTGCTTGCTCCCGTGAACACGATCGACGGAAAGCAGATCGGCAGCCCCTCCCTCCAGAAGGAGCTGACTGCAGAGTTGAGCGGGCTCTTCGCGGGCATCCAGTAGGCCCCTGCAACAGGCGCTTAATCCCTTTTCCCGCTCCCGGTTCACCCGTAAGGTGTGGACCATGGACTCGCGAAACCTGCCGATCGAAAACCTGTCCTTCGACGACTGCTGGGAACTGCTCGACAATGACACGGTGGGCCGTCTGGCCATCGTGGTGGACGAGCATCCGGAAATCTTCCCTGTGAACTATGTCGTGCACCTGCGCAGCATCGTCTTCCGCACGGCTCCTGGGTCAAAGCTCTGGGGCGCCAGGATGGAACGGCCGGCCGCGCTGGAAATCGACGGCTACGACTCCTCCACTGAACGGGCCTGGAGCGTGGTGGTCCGGGGCGACACGGAAATCATTGAGGACCAGGCCGTCAGGGATGCAGTGGACGGCCTTGGCCTGGAGCCGTGGCAGCCCGGCGAGAAGGCCAACTATGTCAGGCTGGGAGCTAAGGCGTTGACAGGGCGTAGGTTCCAGGTGAACCGGCCGGACGTCTGGAACACCCGGGTCCAGGACCGGCGCCGCGCCTCGTTCGAGTAGCAGGCGCCTGCGTCAGGCGCCGGAACGGGCCGCCTGCCGTGAAAGCTGTGCCTCCAGCCCGGAGAGCAGGATGGTGAGTCCCTGATCAAGCTCCGCGGCGCCGTCGTATTCCGCCAGGGCCGGAGCCAGGGCACGCAGCCTGGGAAACTCCTTGGCAGGCAGGCGGTGGAGCCCCAGCCGCAGCAGCACCTCGTTTTCTTCCGGGTCCACCACGTACTCCTGCAGCTCGTTGAGGATGTGCCCGTAGAGGAAGCCGTAGTAGGCGCGGTAGACGTGGAGCGCATCGGCCGGCTTGAATCCTGCCGCCACCAGCAGGGACAGGATTTGCTCCAGCGGCCGCAGCGTGCCCAGCGGCCGCAGGCCCAGCGGAGTGGACAGGGGCCGCGTCACCAGCAAGGGCACAACGTTGGGGTGCTCAAGTGCCAGGCCGCGCAGCTCGTGGGCAAGGACCCGCAGCTGCGCTTTCCAGTCCGGGTCCCCGGCATCGATTGAGAGCTGGTCGAGGACAAGCTCTGCCACGCCGTCGAGCAGGGCGGCGCGGTTTTCGGCATACCGGTACAGGCTCATGGGATCCCTGCCGAGTTCCTGCCCCAGCCGCCGCATGCTCAGCGCTTCCAGGCCTTCGGCGTCAACCAGTTCCAGGGCTTTGGCCAGCACGATGTCCCTGCTGAGCCTCGTTTTGGGCGAGCCGGGCCCGGAAGTATCGGCGGAAGCCATCGAAAAATCCTCACTGCCGGCCGTGGTCCTGATAGGCGCCGGGCCGGTTGCCTCATATTTGGTCTACAGGTAAAGTCTACAGTGTAGACGTCGTGGTGAGAGCACATGCGCTCCCCGAAAGTCGAGGGGAACGCCTACAAAATCCTTTGCCATCTTGTGCAGGGCATCGAGATTCGCCGCTGTAGCCTACCGGCGGCACCAGGCACCGAGCGAAGGGACGCCGTCATGGCCAATTCGCAGTTCGATCTTTTCTTGAACGAAGCCACCTATTCCGACCACGCTTCCGGCTTCACCCTGGACCGGGACCGGCTCTATGGGTTGTACACCAGCTGGTGCATGATCAATCAGCAGCCGCTCGGCAGCGAATCCACTTTCTGGTCAGCCATGAAGCACAGGATCAACCCCGGCCACAACGGACTCCGCATGAAGGGCCCAGCCGCCGCAGACTATATCCTCGCCAGCTATCCGGGGCTTGTCTAGCTTCCCCGGGCCGCCTTGGGGCAACCCGCGGGCGCACGAACACATGCTGTGGCACTCCGGTGCCACGGCATTTTTCATGTCCGGCTCAGGTGGGGATGATCCGGAAGAGGAACCTGGTGCGCACCATCACCCACAGCAGTCCCAGGACCACGGCATAGGCCGCGGTGTTGAGGAAAATGCTCTGTTGCTGCAGCGCCGGAATGTTGGCTACGACGGCGATCAGCAGCACGTGCATGATGAACACGTAGAGCGTGGCCCGGCCCAGTGGAATCAGGAACCAGCCCAGGGCCCGCTGCACCGGCTTCCAGTAGGCGCTGAGGAATGCGTAGGCCGCTACCACCAAAACCATGACATTGAGCAGGCGGCCGGGAGCCAGGTACGTGCGGCCAAAGAGGGCGTCGTACATGCCGCGGTATGCCGCGTCCGGCATGAGCGCCAGGCGGACGTCGTAGTTGTTGGCCAGGTAGGGGTTGCCCCAGGACAGGAAGGCCAGCGCAAACGCCGCGGCGGTGCAGGCAACCACCACCCAGATGTGCCTGGACAGCCAGGAAATGATGGCACGGCGGTGATAACCGGCAACCAGCCCCAGCACGAACAGCACCTGCCACACCAGCAGGGGGAACGAATCCTCGAACTGCGACGGCAGGACGCGGAACCTGGTCACCGTACCCACCGCGTACACGGCGAGGGTCGCCGCCAGCACCCAAACGGCCTTTCCACGGTTCAGCGCCGCCAGGATGAGCGGGCTGATCAGCAGAAGCACCACGTAGAGGCCCATGACGTTGAACTGCCACGGCCCGAACTGCAGCAGGATGATGGCCGGCAGCACCTGGGGCGGCACGGGGAACTGGAACAGCGAGGACATGCCCGCGTAGAGGTCGTAAGTCCTGCCGGCACCGTTGTGCCCGGCGCCGCCGGTTCCCTGGTCCACAAAGGTGGTCAGCGCCTCGGTGTGGAAGAACGGGAGCAGGGACAACAGGAAGACGCCGATCAGCACGGCGAGCGCCGTCAGGTAGAGCTTGCCGGCCCGGCGTGAGGTGAGGTCCACAACCCGTCCGATGTCCTCCTTGGCTTTGGGCCCGTACACCATGCCCACCACCAGTCCGGAGAAGAGGACAAACAGCTCTGCGCCTGACACGAAGCCCACTGCCTCCTGCGTGAGCAACTGGAACAGCGAGGCCATGCCCAGGTGGTTGACCACCACAAAGACGATGGCCATGCCGCGCAACAAGTCTACGCGCGAGTCCCTGGTGGAAGGATCCTGGTAGCTCCAGGCCGTGGCTGCATTGATCCTGCGCGGAACCTGCCACAGGGCCACCAGAAGGATGAGCATGGCAGCGGCAACAGTCCAGGCAGCAGGCCCGGAAAGTGTGTTGGCGCGGACATAAGTGCCGGTGGATGCCTGATCGGTCACAGGGCCGGTGACCATCGGCGAGGCTTTCAGCCGATCCGCCGCCGCTTTGGCAATCTCCGGGCTTCCGGTGAGCAGCCAGCTGATGCTCGCCACCCCGGTGTCCCTGGTGCTGGTGCGCTCATCCCACACGACGGCGGCCGTGCGGCCGAATCCCGGGGAGGTGGCAGTTCCCACCACCTGGTCCCACCAGCCGGTTTTGATGTCGGCTTCGGGTGCGCCGCCCGTTGAAGGGCTGTAGAAGGCCGACGTCTGGAGCAGGAAGGGTTTCCGGCGCCCCTCTGAATAGGTGCCGTAGAAGTTTTCGCCCCCGGAGGCTGTCAGCATCTCCTGGAGTTCACCGGCCCGGGGCACGGTGTTGACGGCGGCTCCGCCGGCCGTGTCGTCGTGGTAGGCGGCAAGACCCACCCAGTCCACGGCGTCGTCGCCCGGGTAATACGGTGCGTAGGCGTTATCGCTCCCGTTCCAGGCCCCGTCCCCGTTCGTGTCCAGCAAAGCGAACCCGTCGCTTCCCGGCTGCGGCGCGTTCCGGCTCCGGTCAAAGGGGTAGTCCTTGCCCAGGTAAGGTGACCACACCATGGCGACCCGGCCGCCGTCGTCCTTCTTGAATGCCTTGGACACTGCTTGGAAGGCCTGGCGGTACGCGGCGGGCTGCTGGCCCCAGCCCACCCAGCTGGTGTTCATGTCAGGGGCAAACCGGATCAGCAGCTGCCCCTTGAACCCGGAGGTGAGGCCGTGCACCTGCTGTGCGAAGGCTTCGGCCTCGCTGGTGCCGAGCTGGTCCAGCGGCACCGACGGCTTCACCGTGAGCAGGGCGTGGGAGCCTTTGGCTGCGGCCTGCTGCAGGAAGCCGTCGATGTCATTCCGTTCCGAGTCACGGAATGGAATGGTGATGTCGTGTCCGAAGACAGCGGGGCTGGCACCCAGCCGGTCGCTGAAGCCTGCGGCGGTATCCTCGCCCCACTCAAGGACGGCACCCAACCACGGCTTTCCGTTGTCAGGTGCAGTCTGGGCCGCCTGCGCCGGACCTGCCGGCGCCAGAACGGCCAGGAAGGCGATGACGATGGTTGCCAGATAGGCGACGGCAGAACGCGGACGGTTCCGCCAGATGGCGTGGTGGTGCGATGTCACTGCCCGCATGTTGCAAGGACCCCCCGGTACTCATTGCTCTGCTGCCCGTTGCTTAGGCGACGGGGCGGTGCCCCCGGTAAGACTTTATCGGGCGGCGGGCCTTCGCGTGTCGCCTGGGCGTCCGGCGAATTACGGAACATGACGACGGCGGCCGTGCGGCTCGGGAGCGCAGGTGTTACGTTTTTGGGGAGTAATGAGTACCGGCGCCAAGCCCTGACTGGCCGGTCGGCAACCCTCCCTTTCGCGGCGGGGTGCCTCAGGTGAATACTCGGCATATCGACCCATTCGAGCTGCAAGCGTGAAAGAAGGAGATCCGTCGTGTCTGACGCACCCGCCCCTGACGAAAGACTGTCCTACCGCCTGATTACCGGCGCGGACACCCGTGAGTTCTGCGAGCGGATCTCCGCTGCACTCGCCGACGGGTACGTGCTGCACGGCAGCCCTGCGGCAACCTTCAACGGCACCACCGTCATCGTGGCGCAGGCCATCGTCCTTCCGGCCGCCATCGCCTCGGCGGATGCCGCCGTGGCCACTGCCGTGGACGAGCTCGAGGGCGAGTTCGACGGCGAGGGCCACGCATGAGCTACGCCGGAGACCTGACGCCGCAGGAAGCCTGGGCCAAGCTGGAGCAGGGCGCCGTCCTGGTGGATGTCCGCACCGAGGGCGAATGGGCCCACATCGGCATCCCCGACACCAAGGCCACAGACAACGACCCCCTGTTCATCCAGTGGACCTTCCCCGGCGGCATCCCCAACCCGGACTTCATCAAGGACCTGACGAACCAGGCACCGGAGGATCCCCAGGCGGAACTGGTGTTCCTGTGCCGCTCCGGCAAGCGCTCCATCGCCGCGGCCACCGCCGCCACCCAGGCGGGTTTCACCGCCTACAGCGTCCTCGAGGGCTTCGAAGGCGATCCCGACCGCTTCGGCGAGCGGACCGTCAATGGCTGGAAAAACCGCGGCCTGCCCACCAACCTCGGAAAGAACTAAGTGAGCTTCAACCAAGACGCCCCCGGCTGGAACCCCGACACCCAGGCAGTCCGCGGCGGGCTGGACCGCAGCAACTTCCAGGAAACGTCGGAGGCCATCTTCCTCAACTCCGGCTTCGTCTACGAATCCGCGGCCGCTGCTGAACGCGCCTTCACCGGCGAGGATGAGCGCTTCGTCTACTCCCGCTATGGCAACCCGTCCGTGGCCACCTTCCAGGAACGGCTCCGGCTGCTCGAAGGCACTGAAGCATGCTTCGCGACGGCGTCGGGCATGTCCGCGGTGTTCACGGCCCTGGGTGCCCTGCTGGCAGCCGGCGACCGGGTAGTGGCCGCACGCTCGCTGTTCGGTTCCTGCTTCGTAGTCCTGAACGAGATCCTGCCCCGATGGGGTGTGGAGACGGTGTTCGTCGACGGGCCGGACCTGGACCAGTGGCGCGAAGCGCTCTCCAAGCCCACCACGGCTGTCTTCTTCGAATCCCCGTCCAACCCCATGCAGGAAATCGTGGACATCGCCGCTGTCAGCGAACTGGCGCACGCCGCCGGGGCCACCGTGGTGGCGGACAACGTCTTCGCCACTCCCCTACTGCAGCGCTGCGGGGACCTCGGCGCCGACGTCATCGTCTACTCGGGCACCAAGCACATCGACGGCCAGGGCCGGGTGATGGGCGGTGCCATCCTGGGCACCAAGGAGTTCATCGAGGGACCCGTGAAGCAGCTGATGCGACACACCGGCCCCGCGCTGTCCCCATTCAATGCCTGGGTCCTGACCAAGGGCCTGGAAACCATGGGCCTCCGCGTCAACCACTCCTCCGCCACCGCCCTCCGGCTGGCCGAGTGGCTGGAGGAGCAACCGGCCGTGAGCTGGGTGAAGTATCCGCTGCTGAAGTCGCACCCGCAGTACGGGCTGGCGGCGAAGCAGATGAGCGCGGGCGGGACCGTCCTGACGCTGGAGCTTGCTCCTTCGGGTGGGCGCTCCGGTAAGGAGGCCGCCTTCGCCCTGCTGGACGGGCTGCGGATCATCGACATCTCCAACAACCTGGGCGATTCCAAGTCCCTGATCACCCATCCCGCCACCACCACCCACCGCGCCATGGGACCGGAGGGACGGGCTGCCATTGGGCTCAGCGACGGCGTGGTCCGTCTCTCCGTGGGGCTTGAGGACCCGGACGACCTCATCCGCGACCTGGAACAGGCTCTGAAGCAGATCTAGGTTTTCGACGCGCTTTCCCGTTTTCGCGGCGCAGATTCCCGGTCGCGGCCCAAATGCGGGCCGCGAAAGGGAATAAGCGCGTCGAAAAGGAAGCTGCGCGTCGCGATGCGCCAGGCGGCCGGTCAGGATTGGCGGACCCGCAGCAGCTCGGGAGTGGCCGCCACTTCGGAGAGATCAAGCGCTCCGCGCATGGTCACGTTCACGGCCTGCCTCACCACGGCCCCGAACCCCATGTCCCCGGGCGGCGGACCGGCCAGGGCATTGTCACGGGCGCGGCGTTGTTCGGCTGCCCCCGTCCCGCGGGCGATGATGTCCTCTACACCCTGCCGGGCAAGGGCCAGCTCGCCCTGTTCCTGCAGGACGGGAGCCAGGTAGTCCACCAGTGAACGGGCCACGTCCGCAGCGGGGGCAGGACGGAAGTTGCCGAAATCCAGGAGTTCGCCGCTGAGCCCTTCACTGCTGGCCTGCCAGGAAGCCATCCGCAAAAGAACCGTGGGAACGGGTGCAGGATCAACGTCCTCGCGCCACTCCCTGCTTGCTGATTCCACCAGCGCCCGGACCAGGACCGCAATGAGGGCCGCGTCCTCGGCCCGGAGGCAGACGTCCGCCACCCGTACCTCGACGGTGGGATGGTTGCGGGACAAGCGGGCGTCGAAGTAGACCATGCCCTCATCGAGCATGACGCCGGTTTCCAGCAGCCGGGCCACCACCCGCCGGTAGGTGGGGTACGTTCCGTAAATGCCTGCCGGTCCGGCCGTCGGCCACCGGTTCCATGCCTGGGTCCGGTAGCTTTCGAACCCCGTGGGTACGCCGTTCCAGAACGGCGAGTTGGCGCTCAGTGCCGTCAGCACGGCCAGCTTGTCGCGGATGCGGTCCAGGACGGCCACGCCTTCTTCCGGCGATTCGATGTAGGTGTGGACGTGGAAGCCGCAGGTCAGCTGCTCCTGCGCAGTGAGGCCAAAGCGTTCCAGCATCCTTGCGTAGCGCGGGTCCGGCGTTGTGTGGCTGGGAGATGCCACCGGCGACGTGGCGAGGGCCGCCACCCTTGCACCATGCTTCCGGGCCGCCTGGTCCGCCAGGGCACGGCCCGCGCGGATCTGTTCCAAGAGGCTGCCATAGTCCACGCAAGGCCGGGTCTGCGTCTCGATCTGCTCAAGCTTCAGCTCGGCACTCAGGCCCATCTCGTCGTCGTAATCCCTGTGGGTCCCGGCGTGATGGGCGTCAGGATCGACGGGGAGATCGTCCGCCGCAACGCGATGGCTGGCAAGGAGGGCGTCAGCCAGCGCAAGCGGTTCTCCGGACTCCGGATCAACGATCAGGAGTTCTTCCTCTACGCCGAACGTACGCATACGAACATTCTGCGGCAGCGCCGGGGCATTGGAACTGTCAGACGCGGTTCATGACGAACCGTGAAAGCCTAGTCCTGGAAGTACTCCACCTTGGCGCCGATGGTGTTCAGCCGCTCCGCCAGGTCCTCGTAGCCGCGCTCGATCACATAGATGTTCCGCAGTTCGGAGACGCCGCGGGCAGCCAGCATCGCCAGCAGCAAGCAGGCGGCCGGGCGGAGTGCGGGCGGGCAGCCCACCTCGGCGGCGCGCCATTTGGTGGGCCCGTTGACGTAGATCCGGTGCGGGTCCAGGAGCTGCACCTGCGCACCGAGCCGGTTCAGCTCCGTCAGGTAGATCGCCCGGTTTTCGTAGACCCAGTCGTGGATCATGGTTTGGCCGTGGGCGTTCGCCGAAATGACGGCAAAGAACGGCAGGTTGTCGATGTTCAGCCCGGGGAAGGGCATGGGGTGGATCTTGTCCTCGGGGGCACGCAGCTCGGAGGGTTTGGTGGTGACGTCCACCAGGCGGGTGCGGCCGTTGCGGGCCATGTATTCGCCCGAAACCTCAAGCTTCTGCCCCATTTGGCCCAGGGTGGCCAATTCGATTTCCATGAACTCGATGGGAACGCGCCGCACCGTGACCTCGGAGTTGGTGACGATGCCGGCCGTGATCAGGCTCATGGCTTCGATGGGGTCCTCGGAGGGGAAGTATTCAATCTCGGCGTCGATTTCGGGCCGGCCGGTGATCTTCAGGGTGGTGGTGCCCACCCCCTCGATGGTGACGCCGAGCATCTGCAGGTAGAAGCAGAGGTCCTGGACCATGTAGTTGGGGCTGGCGTTGCGGATCACGGTTGTTCCCGGCCGATGCGCCGCGGCCATGATCGCGTTCTCGGTGACGGTGTCGCCCCGCTCGGTGAGGACGAAGGAACGGTCCCGGGTGTCGGCAGGGGGTGCCTGCACGGTGTAGAAACCTGCAGTGGCCTCCACGGACAGGCCGAACTCGCGCAGGGCCTGCATGTGGGGCTCCACCGTGCGGGTGCCCAGGTCGCAGCCGCCGGCGTAGGGCAGCCGGTACTCCCGGGACTCGTCCAGCATGGGGCCGAGCAGCATGATGACGCTGCGGGTCCTGCGTGCCGCGTCCACGTCCATCGCTTCCAGGTCCAGGACGGCGGGACGGCGCAGGCGCAGGTCCGTGTCGTTGAGCCAGGTGCATTCCACGCCGATGCTGGTCAGCACCTCGACAATACGGTTGACTTCCTCGATGCGGGCCAGCCGGCGGAGCACTGTGGTGCCGCGGTTGATGAGGCTGGCGCAGAGCAGGGCGACGCCGGCGTTCTTGCTGCTGTTCACGTCCACGGCCCCGGACAGGGTGCGGCCACCCTCCACCCGGAGGTGGGTCATCTGCGGCTTGCCCACGTTGACGATGCTGCGGTCGAAGATGTTTTCCAGCCGCTGGATCATTTTCAGGCTCAGGTTTTGCTTGCCCTGTTCCATCCGGGCCACAGCGCTCTGGCTGGTGCCGAGTTCGGCGGCCAACTGGCCCTGGGTCCACCCTTTCTCGCTCCGGGCGTCCCTCAGCATGGCGGCAACGTGTTCAGCGGTTTCCTGGGTCATACCGCGAATATATCATAAATGAGTTATCGGGCCTCCCGTGAGACTACCCAACGGCGCTTATGGGGGCTACGGGACGGCTGTACCCATCGGGTGCGATAGGGAAGCATACGTAGTTCCTGGGCCGGACGCTCAGCTACCCAGCCACACCATATTCCACGTACCGGCGGTGACAGCCGCGAAAAGAGCCAGCCCGGCCACCACGATGCCGCCGGCCACCACTCCGAGATCCAGCAGGCTGAAGGTTGATTCCCGCGCCCAGGTCCGCGTGGCACCGCCAAAGCCCCGCGCTTCCATGGTGACGGCCAGCCTCGACGCGCGCCGGATGGCCTGCACCAGGAGCCCGAAGCTTTGCCCCAGCGTGGCCTTCACCCGCTGGGCCAAACTGCCGCGGGAACCCACGCCGCGGGCACGCCGTGCCATGCCGATTGTCTGCCATTCCTCGGCCATGAGTCCCACCAGGCGCATCGCGGCCAGTGTTCCCAGGACGAACCTGTGCGGCAGGCGTGCTTTCTGCGCCAGCGCATCGGCGAGGTCCGTGGGATCGGTGCAGCTCATCAGGAGTACCGCCGGAAGGGCGATGGCAAAGCCGCGCAGCAAAAAGCCGATCCCCAGCTGGAGGGAACCTTCACTCATGGTCCAGATGCCGGCGTCGAGCAGGATCCTGCCGCTGTCCGGCGCCAGGATGGACGTGCTCCACCCGCCAATCGCCGCCGCAAGGATCAGCGGCCACCCCCGCTGCCACAGCAGGGACAGGGTGAGCCCGGCCAGGGGAAACAGCAGCAGCTCAAAGACCAGTGCCACGGAGGCCGAAACCCAGTCGATGGACAGGGCAAGGACGGCCGTGATGAGCAGGACCGCCGCGAATTTGCTGAGTGGATTGGCGCGGGTCAGGAGCGCGCGGTTGCCGCTGAGGGTGAGTTGCTGCCTCATGGCGCCACCGCTTCCGCAGCGGCCATGCGCAGCTCCTCGCCGCCCAGCGCCTCCGTGAATTCGGCGTCGTGGGTCACGGAAACCACCGCCGTTCCGGCGTCAAGCAGCTCGGACAGGAACGAGGCCAGCTCGGCCCAGGTGTTGGCATCCTGCCCGAAGGTGGGCTCGTCAAGGACAAGGACCTGGGGGCTGGCGGCAAGGACGGTGGCCACGGACAGCCGCCGCTTTTCACCCCCGGAGAGCGTGTAAGGGTTGGCGTCCACCAGTTGGGTGAGCCGCAGCCTCTCCAGCAGCTCGTCAACCCGGCCCTCCCCGTGGCCCAGGTGCCGGGGACCAAAGCGCAGCTCATCCAGCACCTTGCCGGTCACGAACTGGTGCTCAGGCTCCTGGAACACCGTCCCCACGCGCGAAATCAACTGCTCGGCCTTCCACCGGACCGGGTCGATGCCCGCACCGCGGCTCAGGTCCAGGGTGGCGGACACCTTTCCGGACACCGGCTCCAGGAGGCCGGCGAGGGTCAGCGCGAACGTGGACTTGCCGGCGCCGTTGGGACCGGTGATGGCCAGCGCCTGCCCGGCGCGGACCTGGGCGGCTACACCTTCCTGGACGGGGACGGGCGGGATTTTGCGGAAGCCATGGCGGCGGGAACGTTCGCGGGAGACGCCCAGCTGTTCGGCGGCCAGCAGGAGGTTGCCCGTTCCCGGCGCCGGCACCGCAGCCCGGGCCCGGGTGGCCGGGACGTACCCGGGGACCCATACCCCTGCGGTGGCGAGCATGGTCCGTGCCTCGCTGAGTACCCGGTCCGGCGGCCCGTCCAGGAGCACGGCGGGCTCGCTGGACGAGCCCGGCTGCAGGACCACGATCCGGTCCACCAAGTCCTTCCACACGGACACGCGGTGCTCCACCACCACCAGCGTGGCCCCCGTCTTGTCCAGGCAGCGCGCCACGGCGTCGCGGACTTCCAGCACCCCGTCCGGGTCCAGGTTGGCGGTGGGCTCGTCCAGCAGGATCAGCCCCGGCCGCATGGCCAGGATCCCCGCCAGCGCCAGGCGCTGCTTTTGCCCGCCGGACAGGGCCGACGTCGGGTGGTCCAGCGGGAGGTGGGACAGTCCGACGTCGGCAAGCGCCTCGTGCACGCGCGCCCAGATGGCATCCCGCGGCACGGCAAGGTTCTCGGCGCCGAAGGCGACGTCGTCCCCCACGCGCGAAAGGACCACCTGCGTCTCCGGGTCCTGCTGCATCAGGCCGGCGCGGCCACGCTGGGAGCGGGGCACGGCACCGTCAACCAGCAGCGAACCCGACTCGTCGGCGTCGCCTGCCTCGCCGTCGTCGTTGATGTCTCCCAGCACGCCGGCGAGGGCATGGAGGAGCGTCGACTTTCCGGCGCCCGAGGGGCCAAGCAGCAGCACCCGCTCGCCGGGGCGGATGTCCAGGTCAAGGGCATGGACGGCGGGCTTGGCCCTGCCGGCGTGCCGCCAGCCCCAGCCGCGGGCGGTGACGGCGGCTGGGCGGACGGGGCCGCCGGCGCCCTGGGAGGGTGCCATCAGGAGAAGACTGGCTCCGTGGCAGCCTTGCGGGAGGCGAAGGAGCTCAGGACGCCGGTGCGGGCCAGGCCGCGGGTGGCGAGCCAGGCCAGGGCACCTGCCAGGACTGCCCCGGAAATGGTGGTGAGGACGATGTAGGCGAACTTGTCCGCGCCCGAGTAGGCGATGTTCCAGCCCCACGGCGCAAAGGAGTCATTCAGGCCGCAGAAGAATCCGGCCGCGGCGCCGGCGAGCAGCGATACGGGCAGGTTGAACTTGCGGTACACGAAGATTGCGAAGATGATTTCCGCGCCGAGGCCCTGGATGAAGCCCGAGAAGAGGACCGAGGCGCCGTACTGGGAGCCCATGAGCAGTTCCCCGGTGGCGGCCACGGTTTCGCAGAACAGGGCGGCGCCGGGCTTGCGGATGATGAGCATGCCCAGCACGCCCGGGATCATCCATCCGCCGGCCAGCAGCCCGGTGAGGGGTGGGTAGGCGGCGTTCATGGGGGCCGACAGCGCTGCCGCGCCCTGGTCCCACGCCCAGAAGATGACGCCGCCGGCGATGGCCACCAGCGCAGCCACCACGATGTCCACGACGCGCCAGGACCTGCTGGTGGTCTTCTTGATTGCTGCAGTGCTCATGTGATCCTCCTGGGAAACAGGAGGGGAAAGTGGACCCGGCTGACGGCCCGTTGCCGTGCAGCCGCGACACTTTGAGAACTCGACTCCCTTGCGCCGGTACTAACCGGATCAGGTTCGAGGGTCTGCGGCTGTCCGCACTCTCAGCGCCCACCTGCGGTGCCCGGCTTGTGCCAGGATGCCCGACGGCGGCGCTCCCCTGTCGTTTTTAGTGTTGCTTTTTGGTTTGGGTAAGGCTTGTGATTGCCCTTCCGGGCGTGCTCCAGTTTACACCGGCCGGCGCAGGATTGAGGGCTGCGGGCGCCAAGCGGACCGGATGTGACCGGCCGCTTTGTGATGGCGTGACGCCTGGAGGTCAGTGCGCTTAGCTTTTATTAGTAATCATGCTTACTATGTTGTCTCCCGGGTTTCGAGGAGGACGGGCATGGGACTCACCATGGGCGGCCCCCCGTTCGTTCCCGTCAGCAGTGCGGCAGACCAAGGAGCACCATGAGAATCCCGGAACCCAGAGGACCCGTCAGCAGCGCACTGTTCCAGGTCCTGGCGCAGGCTCCGGACACCGCCGGGCCGGGCCTGGACGGGCTGTACTCCCTGGTGGTGCGGCAGCTGGCCGGGTCCGGCGACATCATCTCCGACGAGGACATCCAACTTTCGCTTTTCTGCCTTTACGAACTCCATTACTCCGGCCTGGACGGCGTTTCAGACCTCTGGGAATGGGAGCCGGCGCTGATCAGCGTCCGGCGGTTGATCGAGGAACCCTTCGAAGCGGCACTGCGCGCTGCCGCGTACCAAACCGCCGGGAACTTCGAACTGCCCGGCGGGGTTGCCATGACCAGCGACGCGGTTGCCGACGTCCTCTTTGGCCTGGCCGCCACGGATACCGGTCCCAGCGTGTCCCGCTACGTGGCCAGGAAAGCCACACTGGACCAGCTCAAAGAGTTCCTGGTCCACAAGTCCATGTACCAACTGAAGGAAGCCGATCCGCACACATGGGCCATTCCGCGGCTCAGCGGCCGGCCGAAGGCGGCCCTGGTGGAAATCCAGGCGGACGAATACGGCGGCGGCCGGCCTGAGCGGATGCACAGCGCGCTGTTTGCCCGGACCATGCGCGGCCTGGGCCTGGACGACAGCTACGGCGCCTACGTGGACGCCGTACCGGCGGTCTCCCTGGCTTCGGTCAACCTCATGTCGCTCTGCGGCCTGAACCGGCGGCTCCGCGGTGCCATCACCGGGCACCTGGCAATCTACGAAATGACGTCCTCCCAGCCCAACCGCTTCTACGGCAACGGATTCCGCCGGCACGGCTTCGGCCCGGAAATCACGCACTACTTTGACGAGCACGTGGAGGCCGACGCCGTCCACGAACAGATCGCCGGACGCGACCTCGCCGGCGGCCTGGTGGAAGCTGAACCCCAACTGCTGGCCGACGTCCTGTTCGGGGCCACGGCCGTCATGGCCATCGACAGCCGCCTTTCCGCCCACCTGATGTCGTCCTGGGAAGCCGGGCAGACTTCACTCCGGGCGGCCGTGCCGGCGGCAGCGTGACAGGCGCCGCCGCGGCAGGGCCAGGGCGTCCCGGGCCGGCCAGAAACAACAACGATGGATGCGGTGCAGGCATGAGCCTGGAACAGCAGGGAACAGGAGCCGACATGGACCAGGTACACGAGGAGCAGGAACCTGCCGCGAGCTCGATCGTGGTTTGCCCGGACGGGCCACTCATTGTCCGGGGCGAATTTGAGATCGTCACCCCATCCGGCGGTGCCGTGCCCCGGGAGCGGAAAACGGTGGCCTTGTGCCGGTGCGGGGCGTCCGCCATCAAGCCCTACTGCGACGGCACGCACAAGATGATCAAGTTCCGCACCGAGCCCCAGGCCACCTAGCCAGCCGGCGGGCTAGCCAGTTCAACAAGCCCCGCCGGCCGGCCACGCCCTTGCCCCGACTCTTGCCGGGACCGCGACGGGTGTACGGCTAGGCTGGAGGCAGTCCGTTTTCCGTCCGCAAGGAGTATTAGGAATGAACCTTCTCATCAAGCTGCTCGGGACCGGGGTGAGCCTCGGCGCAGGCCTGGCCGGCACCAAGCTGGTCAACACCATCTGGGAAAAGACCACCGGACAGAAGCCGCCCACCGGCAAGCACGAGGATGTCCCCACCAGCCTACGTTCGGCGTTGACCTTTGCACTGATCTCGGCATCGGTCAGCGCCATCATCCAGGTCCTGGCAAACCGCGGCACCCAGCGCGCCATTGCCCGGTTCGCCAAGACCCAGGACATCGTCTAGCTCTTCCTTAGCGTTGCCGGCCGTCGTCGGGGCTGTCCTTCCGGGCAGCCTCGGCGGCGGCTTTTTGCACCACGGCCTCCAGCTCATCGGCGGTGAGCAGCTCCCGGTGCAGGTGCTTGGTCCGGTAGCCCGCGCGGCCCACCATGTGCGCGGATACGGGCACCGTCAGCAGCTGGAAGATCCAGGCCACCACCAGCACCGGCCACACCCACCATGTCCGCATCTGCAGCCCAATCGCGGCCAGCAGCAGGAACAGGCCCAGGACCTGCGGCTTGGTGGCCGCGTGCATGCGGCTCAGCAGGTCCGGGAAACGGAGCAGGCCGATCGCGGCGCCCAGGGACATGAGCGCCCCCACCACCATGAACACGGCCGACACAAGGTCGATCCAGGCGTCAGGGCCCGAAAAGTCAGGATTCATCAGGCTTCACCCTCCGGTCCGCCACGAACCTGGCCACCGTCACGGACCCGATGAAGCCGATGACGGAGATGGCCACCACCAGCATCAGGTTGTTCAGGTGCCGGTTCACGGCCATGTCGATGCACAGCGCCCCGCCCAGGATGGCCAGCAGCACGTCGGTGGCGAGCACCCGGTCCAGCAGCGAAGGTCCGCGGGCGATCCGGATGATGGCTGCGGCCGCGGCCAGCGAAAAGATGACGGCTGTAACAGCCAGGACTACGTTCATCATGCGGCGGCCTCCATGCGGACGGCTTCAAGTTCTTCCCGGCTGCCCATGATGCGGATCAGGCCGGCCTCAATGGACCGCACCTCGTTCCGCAGGCCCTCCACGTCTTCCGGGGAAGTGATGTTCAGTGCGTGCAGGTAGAGGGTGGAGGTGGAGCGGTCCACCTCCACCACCAGCGACCCCGGGATGAGGGAAATGACATGCCCGGTGGCGGTGACGATCAGGTCCTGGTGGCTGCGCAGCCGTACGGCGACGACGGCGTTGGTCACCTTGGACCCGCGGACCGTTGCGAGGTAGAGCACCTGGCCGCTGGCCACCACCACCTTCCACAGGAACACCAGGGCAAAGGGCACGGCGTAAAGGATGTTGAACCGGCCGCTGAGCTCCACGGGCGGAAGGTAGAAGAGCCGGGCCACGCCTACGGCCAGCAGGGCACCGAACAGGAGGTTGCCGGGGCTGAAATCCTGCCAGAGGGCACCCCATACAATTACCAGCCAAACCAGGAGCGGCAGTTCCTGGCGCAGGGAAATGCGTTTGCGGCTCATCGCGCTCCTCCCCCGGTGCTTGCGCTTGTCCCGCCCATGGCTCCCGGTACGGCGGTGCCCTCTCCCAGGACCGCGTGGATGTATGGGGTGCGGTCGAGCATGTCCCGGGCTGCCCGGTCCGAAAGACTGAACAGCGGCCCGGCGAACACGGTCAGGGCGACACCCAGGACCACCAGGCCCGCCGTGGAACCCACCATGGTGCGCGGCAGGAGCGTCACCGTGTTGTTGACCTTGGCCCCGGGGCCGGACACCCTCGCCGCGGGACTGGCAAGGAGCACCGGATCCGGATGCTCGGCGTCGGTGGGGCGGCGCCAGAAGGCGCGGTTCCAGACCCTGGCGATGGCCAGCAGCGTCAGCAGGCTGGTGACCACCCCGCCGATCACCAGCGCGTAGGCCAGCGGCGTGCCCAATTCAATGCCCGCCTGCAGCAGCCCCACCTTGCCAAGGAAGCCTGAGAACGGCGGGATCCCGGCCAGGTTCATGCCGGGGATGAAGAACAGCAGGGCCAGCATGGGCGACAGCTTGGCCAGGCCGCCCAGCCGGTCCACGGAGGAACTGCCGCCACGGCGTTCAATGAGCCCCGTCACCAGGAAGAGGCTGGTCTGGATGGTGATGTGGTGGGCCACGTAGAACACTGCGGCCGCCAGGCCAACCGCGGAGGACATGGCCAGCCCGAACACCATGTAGCCGATGTGGCTGACCAGGGTGAACGACAGGAGTCGTTTGATGTCGCTCTGGGCCAGAGCGCCCAGGATGCCCACCACCATGGTCAGCAGAGCCGCCACCATCAGGGGCGTGTTCAAGGTGTCGCCGGGGAACAGCAGGGTCTCGGTGCGGACCATCGCGTACACGCCCACCTTGGTGAGCAGGCCGGCGAACACAGCGGTGACCGGCGCCGGGGCCGTGGGGTAGGAGTCCGGGAGCCAGAAGGACAGCGGGAAGACGGCTGCCTTGATGCCGAACGCCACCAGCAGCATCACGTGCAGGAGGGTCTTGGTGCCTTGGTCCAGGTCGCCGAGTTTGAGGGCCAGGTCCGCCATGTTGACCGTTCCGGTGGCGCCGTAGACCATGGCGATGGCGATCAGAAACAGCACGGAGGACACTACGGACACCACCACGTAGGTGACGCCGGCCCTGATGCGCGGCCCGGTGCCGCCCAGGGTCATCAGCACGTAGCTTGCGGTCAGCAGGATCTCGAAGCCGACGTAAAGGTTGAAGAGGTCCCCGGACAGGAACGCGTTGGACACCCCGGCCACCAGGATCAGGTAGGTGGGGTGGAAGATCGAGACCGGGGCGTCCTCGTCGCCGTCGGCCATGCCCTGCCCGGTGGCGTAGACCAGCACGGCCAGGCTCACGGCGGAAGACACCACCAGCATCAGCGACGAGAACTGGTCCACCACCATGACGATGCCGAACGGCGGCACCCAGCCGCCGATGGTCACCGCGGCAGTGCCCCCGTTCCAGGCGGACGCCAGCAGGAGGCACTCAAGCAGCAGGGTCAGCGACAGCAGGCCGATGCTCACCGCACGCTGGGCCCGGGAGTGCCGGATGAGCAGGAAAGTGAGGGCCGCGCCCAGGATGGGAAGGACGACGGCGAGCGGGGCCAGGCTTGCGATGTTCACTTGCCGCCTCCTTCCGGGTTGGGGTCAACGTTGAGCGAGCCGGGCTTTTCCTCCGCGGCAGCGTGTTCGGCGGGCATTTCCCGGCCGCCGGCCACCAGCGTGGCCACGGGCTGGTCCGTTTCGTGGCCTCCGTCGGCGAGGCCCGCATCGGCGCTGGAAGCGCCGTGGTTGGAGATGTCCCGGCCGTCGGACCCGAGCATGGTGAGCGGGAACTCGGAGGTTTCCGCGGGGATCTCGGCGTCGTCCTCAGCGTCAAAGCTGGGGGTGGCGGCCACGCGGCGGTCCTCGAGGTCGTCCTGGATCTCGTCCTGGCGGGCCAGGACCCAGGTGCGGTAGATGATGCCCAGCATGAACGCCGTGACCGCGAAGGAAATCACGATCGAGGTCAGGATCAGGGCCTGCGGCAACGGGTCGTTGTACTCCTGGGCGGCCGTGTCCTTGGCGAACAGCGGCGCCAGGCCGGCGTAGCCCCCGGTGGCCAGGATCAGCAGGTTGGTGGCGTTGGCCAGGAGCATCAGCCCCAGCAGCACGCGGGTGAGGCTGCGTTCCAGGATCAGGTAGATGCCGCAGGCATACAGGGCGCCCATCACGATCAGCAGGGTCAGGTTGACGCTCATGCGTGGCCCTTTGCGGTGGTCTCGGCAGGAATCCCGTCCGGTTCCTGTTCCTGCTGGACCGGTTCCTGCTGGCCCTGGACCTGCGTGCGGTCAGGTTCCTGCCCGTGCCGGTCGTGGTCCGGTTCGTGCCCGCCTCCGGCAGACCGTTCCTCCATGTGTTCATCGATTTCAGCCCCGAGGCTGCGGAGCACGTCCAGCACCAGGCCCACCACCACGATGTACACGCCGATATCGAAGATGGTTGAGGTGACGAACTTGATGTCACCGAACACGGGCAGCCACACCTGGATGATGGCGGACTGGAACACCTGGCCGCTCAGCAGCAGGGGCATCACCCCGGAGATGGCCGCCAGGGCCAGGCCTGTCCCCAGCAGGCCGCCGGCACTGATCGGTGCCGCTTCCCGGAGTTCGAAGCGCCCGCCGGCCAGGTAGCGGATGGTCAGGGCCAGGCCTGCGGTGAGGCCGCCGGCAAAGCCGCCGCCTGGCAGGTTGTGGCCCGCCAGCAGCAGGTAGAGCGAGAAGATGATCATGGAGTGGAAGATCAGGCGGGTGATCACCTCGAAGATGATGGAGCGGCGTTCCGGGGCCAGCGTCCGCCCTGCCACGATCCAGGCGTCGCGGGCGGAGGCTGCGAACTTCCGGCTGATGGCCAGTGCGGCCCCGTCACGGGATCCGGGGTCCACGCCGCGGTAGCGTCCCACCGTGCCTTCGGCAACGGACGCCGATGCCTGCAGGCGGTCGCCGCGTCCCCGCACGAAGATCAGGCTGGCCACGCCGGTGGCGGCGAGCGCCAGCACGCTGATTTCCCCGAACGTGTCCCAGGCGCGGATGTCCACCAGGGTGACGTTGACCACGTTCAGCCCGCCGCCGCCCTCGTAGGCAAGCTGCGGGAACTGGAGCGAAATGGGAATGGCGGTGCGGGCACCCATGGCGAAGATGGCGGCGAACACCATGGTCACGCCGAATCCCACGCCGATGATGACGCGCACCACCCGGTACCTGCCGCCGGTACGGTCGCGCAGTTCGGGCGGCAGGCTGCGCATGGCCAGGACGAAGGCCACCAGGATGATGGTCTCCACCAGCATCTGGGTCAGGGCCAGGTCCGGAGCGCCCTGCAGGGCAAACACCAGGGCGATGCCATACCCGGTCACTGACACCATCAGGACTGCAAGGAAGCGTTTGTTCGCCTTGACGGCCGCAAGCGCGCCGATCACGATCCCCGCGCCCGCCACGAGCTGCAACGGGGAGTTGGGATCCACCAGGTAGATGTTCTGCGGCATGGCGCTGCCGCCCAGCAGGATGGCCACGAGCGGCAGGACGAAGGCCACGCTGAGGATCACGGCAAGGTAGAAGTACAGGGAACCGCGCTGGGTGCGCCCGGTGATCCACACTGCAACATCGTCCAGGGCCCCGATGGTCAGCTGGTAGGCGCGGTCGCCGTCCACCCACGCCGGGACCAGCGACTGGGCCCGGGCCACCGCGTTGCGGCCAAAGTACATGGCGGCGCCCAGCACGAAGGTGAGGGCTGTCAGCCCAAGCGCCGGAGTGAGGCCATGCCACAGCGCAAGGTGCCCTGCCTGCTCGGCCGGAGTGCCGGCGTCGGGCGCTGTGGACGCGAAAAGCGCGGCGTACGGCTGGATCCATGCGTCCACCGGAACCGGCCAAAGCCCATAAACGATGGTGAGGAGGCTGAGGATGGCGGGAGCGGCAAGGAAGGAGGGCGTGATCGCCTTGAACGGGGTGGGGTCGATGCCTGGCTTGACGGCAAAGGCACCCCACATGAAGCGGGCGCTGTAGGCAAAGGTGAGGATGGAACCCAGCACCAGCCCCACCAGGACCACCAGGCCCCACGGTCCGGAGTGCGGCTCCTTGGCGTGGTGCACGAAAGCTTCCAGCACCGATTCCTTGGCCACGAAGCCGCCCAGCAGCGGAATGCCCGCCATGGACGCGGCACCGACTGCAGCCACGATGCCCAAAGCGCGTGAGGAGCGGAAGACGCCGGACAGCTTGCGCACGTCCCGGGTTCCGGACTGGTGGTCGATGATGCCCACCACCAGGAAGAGCGTGGCCTTGAACAGGCCGTGGGCAAGCAGCATGGCCAGGCCCGCCAGCGCGGCGTCGGGCGTTCCCAGACCCACCACCATGGTGAGGAAGCCCAGCTGGCTGACGGTGCCGTAGGCAAGGATCAGCTTGATGTCGGTTTGCCGCAGCGCCCGGTAGCCGCCCACCAGCATGGTGGCCAGGCCCAGCCCCAGGACAACGGGCTGCCAATAGGCAGTCTCCGAAAAGCCTGGCGCGAGCCGCGCCACCAGATAGATGCCGGCCTTAACCATGGCGGCGGCATGCAGGTAGGCGCTGACGGGAGTGGGCGCGGCCATGGCGCCGGGCAGCCAGAAGTGGAACGGGACCAGCGCGGACTTGGTGATGGCACCCACCAGGATGAGGACGACGGCGGCGCTCACCAGGGCGGCCGACGGGCCGGTTGCGAGCGCAGCAGCTTGCTCCAGGATGCCGGAAATGCGGTAGGTCCCGGCGGTGTAGCCAAGCATGATGAGGCCCACCAGCATGGCCAGGCCTCCGGCGGTGGTGACCATCAGGGCCTGGAGGGCGGAGCGGCGGGCGGCAAGCCTGGTCCTGGCGAAGCCGATCAGCAGGTAGGACAGGATGGTGGTCAGTTCCCAGAAAATGAACAGCAGCAGGAGGTCATCCGCTGTGACCAGGCCGAACATGGCGCCGGCAAAGGCCAGCAGTTGGGCGCCGAACGCACCCAGGTCCTGGTCCCTCCGTTTGAAGTACCGCGCGCAGTAGACCAGCACCAGGGAGCCGACGCCGAGCACCAGGAGGGACATTACCCAGGCCAGCGCGTCCATGCGGAAGGCCAGTTCCAAGTGGAGGCTGGGGATCCATTCGAAGGTCTCGGTGATGGTTCCCGGACCGGAATAGATGGGGCCGTGCTGGAACATCAGCCAGCCGAAGGAAACCGCGGGAACTGCCGCCAGCGCGTAAAAGGCGTTGCGGCCCCAAACCCGGAAAAGGAAGGGCGCGAGGACAGCCACCGAAAAGTGCACGGCAAGGACTGTGATCACTGGATTCTCCGCAACGTCAGGGATTCGATTGTCAAAAGTTGGAGCAGGCGGCAAAAAAGTAAGGTTCGGGAGGGCCCAGTTTACCAAGGTAGGTGCGCTATCCTTCACCCCTCACTGGCCCGCAACGGGCAGAATCCCCGGCAGCACGGGCCCACGCTCCCCCGGGTGTTCGCCGTCGGCGGATACGATGCATCGTATGAACAGCGCCAGCGCGCCGGGGGCAATGCAGCCGGCCTCGGAACTCGAAGCCGAAACCCCCTCGTCCAGCAAGGGCCGCATCTTGGCCTGGGCCTCCTGGGACTGGGGTTCGGCGGCCTTCAACGCAGTGATGACCACCTTCGTCTTCACCGTCTACCTGACGTCCAAGGCCTTCGGCGGCGAGGACAGCGCGTCCGCCGTGCTGGGCGCGGCCCTGGCCGTGGGCGGATTCGCCATCGCGCTGCTGGCACCCGTGACGGGCCAGCGCTCCGACGCGGGCGGCAGGCGAAAGCTGTGGCTGGGAGTGAACTCAGCCGCCGTCGCCGTCCTCACGGCCCTGTGCTTCTTCGTGTTCCCGCGCCCGGAGTTCCTGCTCCTCGGCGCATGCCTGATCGCGCTGGGCAACGTGTTCTTCGAATTCGCCGGCGTCAACTACAACGCCATGCTGGCCCAGGTTTCCACGCCGCAGAACATCGGAAAGGTCAGCGGCTTCGGCTGGGGCGCAGGCTACCTGGGCGGCATCGTGGCCCTCCTGATCGTCCTGCAACTGTTCGTCCAGCCCGCCTTTGACTGGTTCGGTGCGTCCACCCGGGACAGCCTCAACATCCGGCTCGTGGCCGTCTTCTCCGCCCTGTGGTTCTTCGTCTTCGCCCTTCCTGTCCTGTTCGCCGTCCCAGAGCTTCCGCGGACCACCCAAGCCACGCGCCTGGGTTTCCTTGCCAGCTACGGCCTGTTGTTCCGGCGGATCAAGGCCATCTACGCCACCAGCCCGCACACCATCTATTTCCTGCTGGCCAGCGCCGTATTCCGTGACGGGCTCGCCGCCGTCTTCACCTTCGGCGGGATCATCGCTGCCGGCACCTTTGGCTTTGCCCTGTCCCAGGTGATCTTCTTCGCCATCTTCGGGAACGTGGTGGCGGCCATCGGCGCGATGCTCGGCGGGTTCCTGGACGACAAGGCGGGTCCCAAGGCGGTCATCACCGGCTCGTTGGTGGGACTCCTCATTGCCGGCACCGCCATCCTGGTCCTTGGCAACGGAACATATTCCCTTTTTGGAATGCAGTGGGCCGGCAGCACCACGTTCTGGGTGTTCGGGCTGTTCCTTTGCCTGTTCGTGGGACCGGCCCAGTCCTCGTCCCGGGCGTACCTGGCTCGGCTCGCGCCACACGGGGAATCCGGCGAGCTCTTCGGCCTGTATGCCACCACCGGCCGGGCCGTCAGCTTCCTGGCGCCCGCCCTGTTCACACTCTGCATCACCCTGGCAACCCCGCTGGTGCCTGCCGGCCAGGCACAGCGGTGGGGCATCCTGGGCATCATGTTGGTCCTCCTGGCCGGACTCCTGGTGCTGCTCCCGGTGAAGTCACCAGCAAAGGCGCCCGTCGCCGTCGTACCCGCCAACTAAGAGGACCGTTCCAGTCCGGCTCCGGCACTCCGCCAAGCAGGGCAACGCAGACTAGGCTGGACCCATGAACGTGGACGAAACGAACCTTCCGGGCCTGGGCCTCCGGAAGGACTTCATGACCGCCTCCGGACGCCGCATCGGCGTAGTGGAGCGGCGGGAAGGCCAGACGGAACTCATCGTTTCCACCTGGGACGATCCCGATACCTGCCAGGCGTCGATTCCGCTTACCAGCGACGAAGCAGCCACCCTTGGCAACCTCCTGGGCGGCACGCACCTGGCCATGAAGCTCGCGGAGGAGCACAAGGACGTCCCGGGGATTGTCACCCGGCAGTTCTCCATCGCCGCCGACTCGCCGTTCCAGAACCAGCCCATGGGCAAGGCGTCCATCCGCACCCGGAGCGGCGTCTCCATCGTTGCCATCATGCGCGAGGGTGAGGTGCTGCCATCGCCCGGGCCCGACGTCGTCCTCCACCCCGGTGACCTGCTGGTGGCAGTGGGCACCCAGGAAGGCCTCGACTCGGCGGCCTATATCCTGCGCCACGGCTAGCTCCCATGGACCCGTTGGCCCAGACCCTCGTTGAACTGGGGGCCGTTGTGTTCTGCCTCGGCCTCCTGGCCAGGCTGGCCGGACGGATCGGCATGTCGCCCATCCCGTTCTACCTGCTGGGCGGACTGGCCTTCGGCGCCGGCGGCATCATCAAGCTCGAGGGCATGCACGAGTTCGCCCATCTCTCCGGCGAGATCGGCGTCATCCTGCTCCTGCTTATGCTCGGGCTGGAATATACGGCTGCTGAACTTTTCACCGGGCTGCGCCGTTCGTGGCAGGCCGGCATCCTGGACCTAGTCCTGAACTTCCTGCCCGGGGCCGGGCTCGCCCTGCTCCTGGGCTGGGGCGGCGTGGGTGCCATGGTCATGGGCGGGGTCACCTACATCTCTTCCTCGGGCATCGCCGCAAAGGTCATCACGGACCTGGGCCGGCTCGGAAACCGCGAAACACCCGTGGTGCTCTCCATCCTGGTGTTCGAGGACCTGGCCATGGCGGTCTACCTGCCCATCCTCACGGCCACGCTGGCCGGGGTCAGTTTCCTGGGCGGGCTGACCACGGTGGGGATTGCCCTGGCGGTGGTCAGCGTGGTCCTGATGGTGGCGCTGCGGCACGGGCACCACGTGTCCAAGGCCGTCCACAGCGAGAACTCCGAAGTCTTCCTGCTCAACGTCCTGGGCGCCGCCCTGCTGGTGGCGGGCGTAGCGTCCGCCATGCAGGTCTCCGCGGCAGTGGGTGCCTTCATGCTGGGCATCGCCATCTCAGGCGCCACCGCGCACAACGCCACCCGGATCCTTGAGCCGCTGCGGGACCTGTTTGCCGCGATCTTCTTTGTGGCATTCGGGCTCAACACGGACCCCACCTCCATTCCGCCGGTCCTGGGCTGGGCCCTGGTCCTGGCGGTGGCCACGGCGGGCACCAAGATGATCACCGGGATCTGGGCCGCCAGGCAGGCCGGGATCGCCCGGCCCGGCCGTTTCCGGGCGGGCGCCGCCCTGGTGGCCCGCGGCGAATTCTCCATTGTGATTGCCGGCCTGGCTGTTGCCTCGGGGGCGGTTCCGCATGACCTCGCGGCGCTGGCCACCGCCTACGTACTGCTGATGGCGGTGTTGGGCCCGCTGGCCGCGCGGTACGTGGAACCGCTGGCCAAGCCGTTCATCCGGCCGGCCCAAGTGGCCCCGCAGCTTTAGGCGGCCGAGGGCCTTAGGGCGCGCAGGAGTTCTAAGCGCCGTAGCTTTAGGCGCGCCGCTACCGGGTGGTGCTGCTAGATGCTGGTGCGGTGGAAGTTCAGGTGGCTGCGGCTGGCGGTGGGGCCGCGCTGGCCCTGGTACCGGTTTCCGTACTCCCCCTGGCCGTACGGGTACTCCGCGGCCGAACTCAGCCGGAAGAAGCAGAGCTGGCCAATCTTCATGCCCGGCCACAGCTTGATGGGCAGCGTTGCCATGTTGGACAGCTCAAGGGTGACGTGGCCGGAAAAGCCGGGGTCGATGAAACCTGCAGTGGAGTGCGTCAGCAGGCCCAGCCGGCCCAGCGATGATTTGCCTTCCAAGCGGGCCGCGATGTCATCGGGCAGCGTCACGGTCTCATAGGTGGAACCCAGGACGAACTCCCCCGGATGCAGGATAAAGGCCTCGTCCTGCTCCACTTCCACCAGCCGCGTCAGCTCGGGCTGCTCCTGTGCCGGATCGATGTGCGCGTACTTGTGGTTGTCGAACAACCGGAAGAACTTGTCGATCCGGACATCC
The DNA here is from genome assembly GCF_030323865.1 of Pseudarthrobacter defluvii. NCBI lineage: Bacteria > Bacillati > Actinomycetota > Actinomycetes > Micrococcales > Micrococcaceae > Pseudarthrobacter > Pseudarthrobacter defluvii. The sequence goes on from NZ_CP066362.1 coordinate 3,849,870, forward strand.
ACGGACGACGGCTGGACCATCGCCGGATCGTACGGTTCAAGCACGATCCGCTCGGAATCAATTTCGGCACGAATGTCGCGGTCAGAGATCAGCACCGTCCCAAATTACCGTATCGGTTATCCACAGCCACACTTTCCCGTTGTTGCTGTGGCCTCCTGGGGCTAATGTTGCGAATGAAAGCCGCCGGAATGGTCTCCCGGATGGCGTAACAGAGCTGGGGATGTTGTGAATAAATTAGTGGCACCGTCTTTTATTGGCGTGCTCTGTGCGTTGGCGTTGGTCTCTTCGTCCGCTGCCGCACCACCCGAACCGCTGCCGTTCGGCCAGGCGTCGGGCACGGCGAGCATCACGTTGCAGACCCCGCTGGTCCGCAGCGGCGGAACGTCAGCTCAGGCGGACCCGGCAGGCAAACTCACCCCTGCCGTGGACCCGGACATTCGCATCGCTTCCCCCCTGACCGGGCCAACCCCAGCACCGCAGCCTGCTCCCTCGACCGGCACGCCCGGCCCCGACGTCGCCCGTTCGTCCGAGGCAGGGGTTGCGCCTGCCACGGAAACGCTGTCGGCTCCGGAGGCCACTGCCGCTTCCACGCAGCCCACACCCCAAACGGCGTCCATCCCACCGCTGTGGGCACCAGACCAGGAACTGGCATCACCGTCCACAACACAGCTGCCGGCTCCCGAATCCGCTACCCTTTCCACCGAGGCACTGGTACCGGACAGCAACGCGTCCGCCGTCCTTACCGTCTTTAACAAGATCAACGAGTACCGGGTGGCCAACGGCCTGAACAAGGTCAAGTACCACCCCACGGTGGCCGGGATGTCGCAGGAATGGTCGGACAGCATTGCCTCGCGTGAAGTGATCGAGCACCGGGCGAGTTTCTGGACCGATCCGCGCGCCCTGAACCCCAACAACGGCGCCGGCGAAGTCATTGCCATCCGCACCGACCGCGACGCCGCCCAGCTCGTGGAGTGGTGGAAGGGATCGCCGGGCCACAACGCCATGCTTCTCGACCCGCGCTTCAACGTAATGGGCGCCGGGATCTCCTACACGAACTCCACCTACCAGATCTGGGGTGTAGTGAACTTCTTCGGATACACCACACTGCCGGCAGGTACGCTCGATTCCCCGGGCGGCGCCGGGTCGGGCGGGGCTTTCCCGCCGCCGCCGCCAAGTCTGTGCGATGCACCCGTCAAGCACATGCCGCCCACCCTCAACCTCGCCGCCGCGGCAATCACCGGCCCGGCCGACCTCGTTTCCGTCGACTCCGCCGGCCAGCTGCTGAACCGGGCGTCCACCGGGCCCCGCACCTACGCCGCAGCCAAGGTCATCGGATCCGGCTTTGGCGGAGCCAAGGAAGTCTTTGTCACCGACTGGGACCGGGACGGCGCCTATGACGTCCTGACGCAGTGGACCGGCGGCAACCTGACCCTGCACAGGGGCATCGCCAGTGGCGGGTTCCAGGCGCCCATCACCCTCGGAACAGGCGGCTGGAACACCCTGACCCTGGCGGTCGGTGGGTGGTGCGCCAACAACCGGATGCCCCAGATCCTGGCGCTGGATGGCGCCGGCAACCTGTTCATGTATGCCAACAAGGGCACGGGGGATATCGCGGACCGGGTCACCATTGCCACGGGCGTCTACGCCTCCCGGCTCTCCATGGTGGACTACGACGCTGACGGCTTCCAGGACGTCCTGGCGTTGAAGACCGACGGCACCGTGCAGCTCTACCGCGGGTGGGGCACCACCGCCGTTCGCGCTGAGGCCCGGCCCACCGTCGCGACGGGGTGGACAGATGTTACGGGAATCCGGGCGCTGCGCAATGTCACCGGACTGAATTCCACTGGCATAGCGCTTCGGCGGGCCAACGACACCGTGCAGTACTGGGACCTGACCTCGGGAAGCCTCGCGTCGCCGTCGAACATCGCCGGCCCCTGGGCCGGGCAACGGCTGGCGCAATAGGCCAAAGCCGGCAACCGAAACCCGGAACCCTGGCGCCCCTCAGCCGGCGTCAGATTGCGGGCTGCAGTTCCAGTACGTGCTTCAGCCGGTCCAGCTGGGCCACATCGGAGCAGACGCGGCGCTGCAGCATCCCGTCGAGAAACGTGAACGTGCTGAGGAAGCCGAAGCGGCCGCCGCGTTTCGCTTCCATGGAGAACCGCACGCGGGTCCCGGCGTCCTCGGTGCTGAGGTAGTAGCCGCCCCAGCGCGTTGCCGGGCCGGAGACAATGTGGAATTCTATTTCGGCCCCGGGCCGCACGTTGGTGATCTCCAGCTCGGCCGGGATGCTCAGGCCGGAGCGGCCGGCCACCATTTTGCGGTACAGCGCGCCGTTGGCATCGGCCGGGCCGTGCAGGAGCTTCACGCTCCGGACATCGCTGCGCCAGGCGGGAAGATTGGTCGCGTCAAGGAGGTATTGGTACACGGCCATGGCGTCGCGTTCGATGAGGACCTCGTGCTCTGCGATTGCCATGAAAAAAGTTCCTGTGGTTGACGTCGGCTGCCGCAATAGCTGCCTCCCCCAAATGCGGCCGCTACCCGGATCAGGTTAGCCAGCGCTCACCGCCCGGACCTAGCAGGCAGCGCGGACGTTATTGAAGAGTTACTGGATGACGCCGCGGGTTGCATGGCCTGTTTCAAGGACACGACGCCGCTGCTTGCCGGGTTGGCGGGGAGCCCGGAGATCTGCGCTAAGCTAAGTTCTGCCCCGCTCAAGCGAGGGCGCTGCGGCTGTAGCTCAATGGTAGAGCGCTAGCTTCCCAAGCTTGATACGCGGGTTCGATTCCCGTCAGCCGCTCCAACCCCTTCCTGCCGGACCAGGCCCCCTCCCCTCTTCCCTGACCCTGCCAGCACGGCCCTGTTACGCCGCCGCCCGCCGCGCGATCTGCACCGGATGCCGCCGGTCCCGCCAGTCCACCTTGAGCTGCAGCGAGCCCTTCCGCGCGAGGATTGCCGCCACCGTCGCGGCCGCCAGCGCCGGGACGCCGCCGGAGACCAGCAGGGCAACATGGGGGTTGGCATGTTCGGCGATCGAACCCAACATGGGCCCGCCCAGCGCCTGGCCCCCGATCTGCACCATGATGTACAGGCTCATCACACGGCCGCGGATGCCTAGGTTGGAACTGATCTGCACCAGCTGGTTGCAGCCGGTCAGGAACATAAGGCACCAGAATCCGGACAGCACCATCACCGCCCCGAAGGTCACCATCGACGGGGCAAGCGCGGCAAGGCAGAGCATCAGGCCGTACATGCCGGCGCAGAACACCACGGACCGAAGGCGCAATTGACGACGGCGGGTGGATGCCACGGCGCCGGAGAGGGCACCGAGTGCCACCAGGGCATTGAGCACGCCGTAGCCGCCGGCGCCCACCTGGAAGATATGGTCCGCGAAGGCGGCGAGGATTACGGGCAGGCTCATGGCAAAGACTGAGACAAATCCGGCCATCAGCCATGGCCAGTAGATGGTGGGCTTGCTCAGGGCATAGCGGAGCCCCTCCCGCAGCATTCCCTTGCTCTTGGGTGTGGGGGCGCTGACGAACAGCTGGTCCTTCCGCAGGACCAGGAGCATCACCACGGTGGAGCAGCAGGCCAGGGCGTTGGCTGCGAAGGCCCAGCCGGCACCCACCGCCGTCAGCAGCAGGCCTGCGATGGCCGGGCCGATCAGGCCGCCCAGCTGGAAGGTGGTGGAGTTGACGCTGATAGCGTTCCGTAGGTAGGTGGGGCCCACAAGTTCGTTGACGAACACCTGGCGTGCGGGCTGGTCCAGGACTGTCACCAGGCCCAGGATCAGCGCAATGCCGTAGACATGCCAAACCATGATGACACCGGTGAGGGCAAGGGTGGCCAGCGTTGCGGCCAGGACGGCGGCCATGCTCTGGCACAGGATGAGGATCTTCCGCTTGGCGAACCGGTCGGCGATCATGCCACCCCAGGGGCCCAGCAGCAAGGAGGGCAGGAACTGCAGCGCCACGGTGACGCCAACGGCTGTTACGGAGCCGGAAAGCTGGAGCACCAGCCAGTCCTGGGCGATCCGCTGCATCCAGATGGCGATGACCGCGATGAAGTGGCCGGCAGCAAAGATCCGAAAGTTGGGCACCTTCAGCGAGATGAAGGTGTGCTTCCATGGGAGCCGGTCTGCGACGACGGGAATCGGCTGGGTCTGGTTGTCCGGCGGCGCTGAGCCCGCCGCGTCGATGATTGGCTGGGAGATGGAGGCCGACGAAGGCGGTGGGGGTGCCACAGGGATGTCCTCAAAATTGCGGGGCGGTCTGGGATGTCCTTAACGCTAGGCTGGCAGAGCAGATTATGGAGGCGTATGGTCCCTATAACTCGTATTGCAATACGCAATAGGTCCGCAGCCCCAGAGACACCGGAGTCCCCATGTTCGAACCAGCCCAGTTGCGCTCCTTCCTGGCCGTGGCCGACACCCTCAGCTTCACCAAGGCCGCCGAGCGCCTGGGGCTGGCCCAGCCCACCATCAGCCAGCACATCCGCAAGCTGGAAGCGGCAGCCAAACGCAGCCTGATCACGCGCGATACCCGCGACGTCCGGCTCACGGACAACGGCGATGCCATGGCCGGATTCGCCCGGAACATCCTGTCCGCCCACGACGCCGCCGCCCGTTATTTCTCCGGCTCCGCGATGCGGGGCCGGTTGCGGTTCGGCACCGCGGACGACCTCGCCATCACCGGGCTGCCCCGGATCCTGCGCGAGTTCCGGCAGATCTATCCGCAGATCAACCTGGAACTGACGGTGGGGCAAAGCGACCAGCTGTACCGCAAGCTCAACGCCGGACAACTGGACCTGGTCTTCGTGAAATGGGTGGCCGGGGCAAAGGACGGCACTGTGGTTCAGCACGATTCCTTCTCCTGGGTGGGCCTGGAGCAGACTGTGATGGAGCCGGGCAACCCTGTACCGCTGATTGCCTACCCCGCCCCCAGCCTCAGCCGGAAGCTCGCCATCGATGCACTCGAAGCGCATGGCAGGACGTGGCGGATCACCTGCACCACCCGGCAGATCAGTGGCGTACTGGCAGCGGTCCGGGCCGGGATCGGCGTTGCGGTGATGCCGACATCACTGGTGCCCGAAGACCTGAAGATCATCACCCGCCGCTTCGATCTTCCCCCCGTGGGGGATGTGGACTTCACTTTGATCCGCAACCCGCTGGCAAACGCCGAGGTGATCGACGCCCTTACCCAATCGATCGTCGGCCGGACCATTAACCGGCAAACCTAACTCTCTTCCGGCACGATTTCCAGCATTTGGGGGAGTTAGGGGGTCCGTGTCCATTGATAGGGGAACTGGCATGGCCTATGCTGAATTTTCAAGGTCAAGCAGCAGGCCAGTTCACTAAATCAAGCGCGTCCCCTGCATGGGAAAACGCTTGGGACAGGCAGCCAATGACGACAGCCAGGAACATCCATCTCGGTTCTGCCCACGCACGCCCGTACTCTGCACCGCGGCCGTCCACGCGCCAGAACACCCTCGGAACCGGACACGCCTCCCTTGACTCCGGTTACGTGGGAAAACCAACCTGCGACAAATGCCGTACTGACGAATTCGTCTACCTTGAGTCGTACATTCCGCCCACGTACCGGCGTGACGGAAGCGTGGCCACCCTTGGCGAGGTAGCCTACACCTGCACCCGCTGCGAGGATTTTTCCGCGCACAGCGTCCCGGCCACCTGGGCACCACCCGGCTGGTACCTGGGCTAAAGGACATAGAAAAGGTCCGGTGGTTGGGCTTGTGTAAACAAGCCCAACCACCGGACCTTTTTACCGCCTGCCTGCCCTAGATCAGCGTGTCCGACAGGTGGTTTGGGGTACCGAAGCGGTGGGCGGTGATGCTGACGGCCTGCTCGTGCAGGAACGGCAGCAGCTCCACCCGGCCGGCCTCGGTAACGGCGTGGGCGTAGATGGCCAGGTCCGGGCGTCCGCCGGTCGCTTCGGCCAGTGCGGAAGCGTCGCCTTCGATCAGGCGGATGCGCGCCCCGGACAGCCTGCCCGCCGCGGCGAGGTGCCCCGCCGAAGCCAGCCAGTCGGCGTCGGAGTCCACCTTCACGTCAATGTCCTGCGCGGTGAGCACGGAGCGCAGCTGGGCGGGAAGTTCGACGGCGGTGGACACCGTGAGTGCCGAACCCGCCAGCACCCCGGCTGCCACAGTCCGGACGAGGTGTGCCAGCGGCGCACCTTCAGAGAGGCGGATGGTGACCGGCAGGCTGCGGTAGCGGAAGACGTTGCGCTCCGCGCTCAGCCCGGAGACGTCCTTGGCGGTGCCGAACTCCTCAGCCCAGGCCTCGGCGTCGGACGCCAGGGCACGCTGGACGGACTCGAGCTCGGCGGGCTGCAGGGCGGAACCAGTTGCGTCCAGGATGCGGCGCACCCCAGCGTGGGTGACAGAGGCAGTAGCCGTGCTCTCGGCCGGCGCCCAATCCCCCAGCCCCGCCAGGTAGTTGGGGCCGCCCGCCTTGGTGCCGGCGCCGACTGCCGATTTCTTCCAGCCACCGAAGGGCTGTCGCTGGACGATGGCGCCGGTGATGCCGCGGTTGACGTAGAGGTTGCCGGCCTGGATGGTGTCCAGCCAGATGCCGAGTTCCTCGGTGTTGAGCGAGTGCAGGCCCGCGGTGAGGCCGTACTCGATCTGGTTCTGGATGGCGATGGCCTCTTCCAGCGTCTCGGCGGTCATCACGCCCAGGACGGGGCCGAAGAACTCGGTGAGGTGGAAGTAGGAGCCCCGCTTGACGCCGTGGCGCACGCCCGGGCTCCAGAGCCGGCCGGTTTCGTCCAGCTTCTTCGGTTCCACGGCCCAGTTTTCGCCGTCGCCCAGCGTGGTGAGGGCGTTTAGCAGCTTGCCGTTGGCGGGCTCGATGATCGGGCCCATCTGACTGGTGGGATCCTGCGGGTAGCCCACCTTGAGGGAGGTGACGGCGTCGATCAGCTGGTTGTGGAACCGCTTGGAAGTGGCCACCGAGCCCACCAGGATCACCAACGAGGCGGCGGAGCACTTCTGCCCGGCGTGGCCAAACGCGGAGTACGCCACATCCTTGGCAGCGAGGTCCAGGTCCGCGCTGGGGGTGACGATAATGGCGTTCTTGCCACTGGTTTCGGCCAGCAGCGGCAGGTCCTTACGGAAGGAACGGAACAGCTCAGCGGTTTCGTAGCCGCCGGTGAGGATCACGCGGTCCACGGCAGGATGGCTGATGAGCTGGGTGCCGAGCTCCCGCTCCCCCAGCTGCACCATGGTCAGCGCACCCTTGGGCACGCCAGCCTCCCACAGCGCTTCGACCATCACAGCGCCGCTGCGGGCGGCCTGCTTGGCGGGTTTAATCACGACGGCGGAGCCGGCGGCGAGTGCCGCAAGGGTGGACCCGGCCGGGATGGCGACCGGGAAGTTCCATGGCGGGGTGACAACGGTGAGCTTAGCTGGGACGAACGTGGCGCCGTCGACCGTTTCCAGCCTGCGGGCGGATTCGGCGTAGTAGTGGGCGAAGTCCACGGCCTCGCTGACCTCGGGATCGCCCTGGTCGATGGTCTTGCCGGTCTCGCTCGCCATGACCTCGAGCAGGTCAGCGCGGCGGGCTTCCAGGATCTCGCCCGCGCGGTGCAGGATCTCGGCACGCTCGTTGCCGGAGAGCCGGCCCCAGGCCTTGCCCTTCTCAAGGGCATTGTCGATGGCGCTATTGAGGGTTTCCTCGTCGTTGATGAAGGCAGCCTTGACGGAGTCCTCGCCCAGGGCGGAGGAGGCGACACGGCCCAGGATGGCGCGGCCCCAGGTGCGGTTGGCGGGGAGCGCGGGATCGGTGTCAGGGGTGTTCCGGAAACCGGTGTGCGGCATCGGCTCCGGCGGGAGGCTCCGGTCCTGGCGCCGGTTTGGCAGCGGGACGGTGTTGTCCAGGGCCTCCAGCGAGGAGAGGAAGCGCTGCTTTTCGCGCTCGAACAGGCCCTCGTTTTCGCTGAGCTCAAAGACCGCGGACATGAAGTTTTCCTGGCTTGCGCCCTCTTCCAGGCGGCGGATCAGGTAGGCGATGGCCACGTCGAATTCGGCAGGGTGCACCACGGGCGTGTAAAGGAGCAGGGAGCCAACGTCCTTCTTAACGGCCTCGGCCTGGCCCTGCGCCATGCCCAGCAGCATCTCGAACTCAATGCCCGACTCCACGCCGCGCTCCTTGGCCAGCAGCCAGGCGAAGGCGATGTCGAACAGGTTGTGGCCGGCCACGCCGATGCGGATGTTCTTAATCCGGTCCGGGTGCAGCGCGTAGTTGATGACCCGCTTGTAGCTGGTGTCGGAGTCCTGCTTGCTGCCCCAGGTGGCCAGCGGCCAGTCGTGGAGGGAGGCTTCCACCTGTTCCATGGGCAGGTTGGCGCCCTTCACCACGCGGACCTTGATGCCGGCACCGCCGTTGGCGCAGCGCTCTGCGGCCCAGTCCTGCAGGCGGATCATGGCGGACAGCGCGTCCGGGAGGTAGGCCTGGAGCACGATGCCGGCCTCGAGGTTCTTGAACTCGGGTTTATCCAGGATCCGGGTGAAGACCGCGATGGTCATGTCCAGGTCCTTGTACTCCTCCATGTCCAGGTTGATGAACTTGGCCTTGCGGCCGCCCGCGGCGAAGGAGTTGGCGCGCTGGAAGAGTGGGGTGAGCTTTTCGACGACGTGTTCCACCGCTTCGTCGAAGGCCCAGGCGGAGTGCGGTGCCACGGTGGAGGAGACCTTGATGGAGACGTAGTCGACGTCGGGACGCGCCAGCAGGGTATGCGTTCCCTCGAGGCGGCGGGAGGCCTCATGCTCGCCGAGGACCGCCTCGCCGAGCAGGTTGACGTTGAGCTTGATGCCGTCCTTCTTGATCTTTGCGATGGCCGGGCCCAGCTTGGCGTCGGTGGCGTCCACGATCAGGTGGCCCACCATTTCGCGCAGTACCTTGCGGGCGATGGGGATAACCACCTGGGGCATGACCGGAGCCATGGTGCCGCCGAGTGCCACGGCGCTGCGCATGTACCAGGGCAGGAAGGCCGGAACCTTGGGGGCGAGTGCGGCGAGGTTGCGGGCTGCGACGTTCAGGTCCTCGGGACGGACCACACCGTCCACGAAGCCCACGGTGAAGTCCAGGCCGTTGGGATCCTTGAGGACGCCGGCAAGCTGCTGGGCCGACGGGTCCACCGGCACCTTGGCGGCCTCGGTAAGCCAGTGGCGGACCAGTGCGACTGCCTCATCGGCGAGGGCCTTTGCCTGGGGGACGTCGACGTCGACCGCCTGCGGGGTGGCCGCTTTGGCGACTGCCGGTTCCATTGCAACGTGGGTCATGATGTTCCCGATCTTTCTTACTGAGGGAGGGGTCTTTCCATCAGTATGAGCTTCCAATCACATAAGATAAAGCGATCTTTTCCAACTAATACAGGTTAGAAAAACCAATGCTTTGCAAACTCCAAACGCCCGCTCACTTTTGGCGGCTAAAACCCAAACGCCCGCTCACTTTCAGCGGCTAAACAAAGAACCCTCCTGCACGTGATGTGCAGGAGGGTTCCTGTTCTGACGGAACGTGAGCGAGGGTTTTAGAAAAAACCGCAAGACGTGAGCGGGCGTTTCAGGAAAACCCGCGAGACGTGAGCGGGCGTGCGGGGGTTGGGGTTAGGAAAGCGGGCGGTGGAGGTCCGCCAGTTCCTGGTGGCGGGGGCTGTTGGGGTTCATCAGCGAGTGCTTGCGGCCGTAGCCGAAGTAGATGACCAAACCAATAATCAGCCACACCACGAACCGCAGCCAGGTTTCCCAGTGCAACTGGAGCATCAGGAAGGCCGAGGCCAGGACACCGAAGGCAGGGATCACAGGCATCAGCGGCAAGCGGAAGGTGCGGGGAGCATCGGGGCGCTTGTAGCGGAAGATGATGACGGACAGGCATACGACGACGAACGCGGCCAGGATGCCGATGTTGGTCAGATCCGCGACGGCCTTAATCGGGAAGACGCCGGCCAGGAACGCTGAGGCGATGCCGCCGATCCAGGTGACGCGCTGCGGGGTGCCGTGGCGGTCGGTCTTGGAGAACCAGCCGGGAAGCAGCCCGTCGCGGCTCATCGAGAACCACACGCGGGTGACGCCCAGCAGGAAGGTGAGCATCACGGTGAGGATGGACAGCACGGCAAACACCGAGATGATGGTGGCGATCACAGGCAGGCCCACGGAGGTGAAGGCGGAAGCGAAGCCGGCCTTGGGGTCGATGTCCTTGTAGTTCTGCATGCCGGTAAGGACCAGGGTGGCGGCAACATAGAGCAGCATGGCGATGATGAGCGAGAGCACGATGGCCTTGGGCATGTGCTTCTTGCCGTCCTTGGCTTCCTCGGCCGCGGTGCTCATGGCGTCGTATCCAAACACGGCAAAGAAGACGGTGGCGGAGCCTGCAACAACCGGGCCGAATCCGCTGGGCATGAACGGGTTGTAGTTGTTGGTGTCGATGTAGAACACGCCGAGGCCGATGATGAAGAGGATCAGGACGATCTTGATGGCGACGGCGACGAGTTCGAACCGGCCGAACGCCTTGGTGCCGCGGGACAGGATCCACGTAACCAGGAGGCAGACCAGGATGGCGGGGATGTTGATGATGCCGCCCTTGCCCTCGTCCACCGTGGACGTCATCCAGGCAGGCATGTGGATGCCGATGCCGGACAGGAAGGCGTCAAGGTAGCCGGAGATGCCAATGGCCACCACGGCCACGATGGCGATGTATTCCAGCAGCAGGTCCCAGCCGATGAACCAGCCGATCACCTCGCCGAGCGCCACGTAGCCGTAGGTGTAGGCGGAACCGGCGCGGGGAATCATGCCCGCGAATTCCGCGTAGGACAGGGCCGCGGCCGCAGAGGCCAGGCCCGCGATCAGGAAGGAAATCAGTACCGCGGGCCCCACTCCCGGGTTGCCTTCACTGCCGGCGGCCACCAGTCCCGCGAGGGAGAAGATGCCGACGCCGATAATGCCGCCAACGCCGATGGCGGTGAGCTGCCACAGTCCCAGGGACTTAAACAGTCCGCTGTGCTTGCTCTCTTCTTCGATGTCATCGATGGGCTTGCGCCGCATGATCGACTGGCTCAAATCTTTGGTGCTCATCAGGAACTCCTGCTTGGGGGGCGACCCCGCCGCGGCACGCCAAGGGACCTGGCTGTGACGGGGGTAACTCGATTTCAACAGTATGCGTGCGGGTTTGCGTTAGATAAAGTGACTACTTCTAACCTATATTCGTTAGTTTCAGTTAGGAATATGCCATGCTCGACGTCCGCAGGCTCCGGCTGCTCCGCGAATTAAGCATCCGGGGGACGCTGGCTGAGGTGGCGGAGGCCCTGCAGTACAGCCCGTCGTCGGTCTCGCAGCAGCTGGCCCTGCTGGAGAAGGAAGTGGGCGTGGAGCTGCTCCGCAAAACGGGGCGCCGGGTCCAGCTGACCCCGCAGGCGGAAGTGTTGGTGGCCCACACCGCCCAGCTGCTGGAAACCATGGAACAGGCGGAGGCGGATCTGGCAGCCTCGCTGACCACCGTCACGGGCACGGTGCGCATCGCGGTGTTCCAGTCCGCGGCGCTCGCCCTGATGCCGGACACCCTGACGCGCATGGCCAGCACGTACCCCGAAGTCCGGATCGAAATGATCCAGCGGGAGCCGGAAACGGCGCTGCATGAAACATGGGCGCGCGACTTCGACCTGGTGATCGCTGAGCAGTACCCCGGCCATGCGGCACCGCGGTACCCGGAGCTGGACCGGGTGAAGCTGACCACCGATGCCATCCGGCTGGCCGTTCCCCCGGCGTCCCACGGCGCACCCGCCATCCGTTCACTGGTGGACACCGCGGAGCTCGCCTGGGTCATGGAACCGCGGGGTGCCGCATCGCGCCATTGGGCGGAGCAGGCGTGCCGCAGCGCGGGCTTCGAGCCGGACGTGCGCTTCGAGACAGCGGACCTCCAGGCCCAGGCGCGGCTGATCGAGTCCGGCAATGCCGTGGCCCTGATGCCGGACCTGGTGTGGACCGGCCGCGGCACCACCGCCCAGCTGCTGGAGCTGCCCGGCAAGCCGCACCGCACCATCTTCACCTCGGTCCGCCGCTCCAGCGCCCAGCGCCCTGCCATCCTCGCCGCCCGGGAAACCTTGGCTGCTGCCGCCGCCGCAGTGGCAACGGACGACGCCGGGTGACCGGCCGCCGTCGTACGCCTCCTTACTGCGCACCCAGGGAGCTCGTGGTTGCGCAGGTGCGTCCCCTGCGCACTGACGGCCGGACTCAGTGCGCAGCGGCGTCATCTGTGGGCCTGTGTTTCGTGCGTCACTGCAGGTGAGGAACCGCAGGTCTAGACTGGACCCGTTATGAATCGAACAATGTTCAAGTCCAAAATCCACCGGGCCACCGTCACGCACGCCGACCTGCACTACGTAGGCTCGGTCACCGTTGACCTCGACCTGCTTGAGGCCGCCGACATCCTTCCCGGCGAGTTGGTGTCCATCGTGGACGTCACCAACGGCGCGCGGCTTGAAACTTACACCATCGCCGGCGAACGCGGCTCCGGCGTGATTGGCATCAACGGTGCAGCGGCGCACCTGATGCACGAGAACGACATCATCATCCTGATCACCTACGCCCAGATGACCACAGAAGAGGCCAAGTCCTTCGAACCCCGAGTGGTCCATGTGGACGAGAACAACCGCGTGATCCAGCTGGGCAATGATCCCGCCGAGGGCCTTACCCCTGGCGTAGTGCGCCCGCCGTTCGCGCTGAACAACGCCACCGTCTGATCCCGGAGCGTGAACTCCGGTAGACCCTTCTTCCATGCCCCGCGAGGCATCCTTTGCTAGGGGTGCTGGCCGGATTCTTCGTGGTGTGGTGCATCATCCTGGTGGGCTGGTTCGTGGGCCGGCAAAGGATCCTCGGCGACAACGCCCGGCCCGTCCTCAGCGGCCTGACCTTCTTCGTCGCCAGCCCGGCACTGCTCTTCGAAACCCTCAGTAAGGCGCGGCTGCAGGAAGTTTTCGCTGAACCGCTGCTGGTCACGGCGGTCGCAGCAATTGTTACGGCGGCCATTTTCTTCACCATCACCAGGTTCTGGCTGAAACGGGCACTCCCGGAATCGCTGATGTCGGCAATGTCCGCCTCCCTGGCCAACTCGGCAAACCTGGGTATTCCCATTGCGGTATATGTTCTGGGCGATGCCAGCTATGTGGCACCGCTGCTGATTTTCCAGCTGGCGTTCTTCACCCCGATGTTCCTGATGATCCTTGACTCGAGCACCAGCACGCACCGCACCACCGTGCTGGGCTTCTTCCTGATGATCCTGCGCAACCCCATGATCGTGGGGTCCGGCTTGGGGCTGCTGGTGGCCGGCACCGGCTTCCAGGTCCCGGAGCTGGTCATGGAGCCCATCCACCTGATCGGCGGCGCGGCGATTCCCGCCATGCTCATCGCATTCGGCATGAGCCTGAACGGCACCCGGCCGCTGCAGGCATCCGCCAACCGGCGCCTCGACACCCTGCTGGCCAGCGGCTTCAAGCTGGGAGTCCAGCCGGCCCTTGCCTACCTTTTTGCCCGCTTCGCGCTGGGGATGGACGGGCATGCCCTGTTCGCCGTGGTGGTCACCTCGGCCCTGCCCACTGCGCAGAACGTGTTCGTTGCGGCCAGCCGCTACCAGACAGGGCTTACCGTGGCCAAGGACACCGTGCTGATCACCACCGTGGTGGCGGTACCGGCGATGATCGGTGTGGCGCTGCTCCTGGCATAGGCATTGAGCAGGCATAACCGCAGCTTGGAGGGCTGATGAATACTGTGCTGGATACCGTGGTGATCGGCGGCGGGGCCATGGGTTCCGCGGCCGCGTGGGCCTTGTCGCGGCGTGGCCGGCAGGTGACGCTGGTGGAGCAGTTCGGCCCCGGACACAAAATCGGCGCGTCGCACGGCGCCACCCGGAACCTGAACCCGGGCTACCACCAGCCGGACTACGTGGCCATGCTGGCCGAGGGGCTGGCGCTGTGGGAGGAGCTGGAGCAGGAAAGCGGCGAGCGGCTGCTGACGCGGACCGGCGTCGTCACCCACGGCCCGGGCTTCGACGCTCAAAGAATTGCGGCAGCCCTCACCACCGCCGGCATCCGCGCCGAGTTCCTGCACCCGGCCGAGGCCGGCGAACAGTGGCGCGGCATCCACTTCGATCAGCAGGTCCTGCACATGCCCGACGGCGGCCAACTCAACCCGGAAGCGGCGCTCCCCGCCTTCCAGCGGCTGGCGTCCGCCCGGGGCGCCGAAGTCAGGCATAACACCAGAGTGGTGGGCTTCGAGGTGTTCGACGACGGCGTGCGGCTGACGCTTGATTCGGCCGCAGGCACTGAGCTGGTCACCGCAGCCCAGGCCGTGGTGACGGCAGGCGGCTGGACCGAGAAGCTGCTGGGCAAGGTTAGCGGCCCGCAGGGCATCAGGATTCCCCGCCTCAGGGTGACCCAGGAGCAGCCGGCGCACTTCCGGGTGACGGACGCCGGCGCCGTGTGGCCCGGCTTCAACCACTACCCCGCCCCGGACTACCAGGGCTGGTACTCCCCTGTTTACGGCATGCAGACCCCAGGCGAGGGCATCAAGGCAGGCTGGCACGGGGTTGGCCCGGAAGTGGACCCGGACCACCGCGACTTCCTGCCGGAGCCAACGCAGCTCGCCGCCCTTCAGGAGTATGCCCGGCAGTGGCTGCCCGGCGTGGATGCCGACTCGTTCGAGGCCATCAGCTGCACCTACACCACCACCCCGGACGAGGACTTCATCCTGGACCGGATCGGGCCGGTGGTGATCGGCGCGGGCTTCTCCGGGCACGGCTTCAAGTTCACGCCGGTGGTGGGGCGGATCCTGGCGGACCTGGCCACGGGGACCCGGCCGGCACCGTCGATCTTCCGGGCGTCGCGCTAGCTGCTGCGGCCTTCCGCCCGGCTGGGAACCTGGCCTGCTTCACCTGCACCGTCGCCCGCCTGCTCCACGCTGTCAGCCTTGACTGCAGGCATGGTCAATACGGCGACAACGGTCAGCAGCCCGGCCACCAGCGCGGCCAGGAAGACGGCCCCGGACGCGGAAATAACAGTGGCGGGATCGGCGTCGCCACCAGTGCTGCCGCCGTAGATGGCGTTGGCCACGGCACCGAAAACGGCCACGCCCAGGGCGCTCCCGATGGAGCGGGCAAACATGTTGGTGCTGGTCACCACGCCGCGTTCGTGCCAGGGGACGCTGGACTGGGCGGAAATCAGCGTCGGGGTGGCCAGCAGGCCCAGGCCGAGCCCGACGACGAAGCAGCTCACCGCGATCAGCGCCACGTTGGGCGAAGAGGCCGTGAGCGACAGGATCAGCAGGCCAACCACGGAGATGGCAATGCCGATCAGCGCCGTGGTCTTGAACCCGATTCGCAGGTAGAACTTCCCGGCCTGCGAGGCGCTGAGCGGCCAGCCGAGGGTCAGGGCGGCGAGCGCCAGGCCGGCCACCAGCGGCGAGGAGGACAGGGCGCCTTCAAGGAAGGTGGGCACGTAGGACGTCAGGCCGATCATTACCGTGCCGACGCCGAAGGACACCAGCGCGGTGGTGGCGAGCAGGCGGCGGGACACCACCCAAGCCGGCAGGATGGGCTCCGCTGCCCGGCGTTCCACCAGGAGGAATGCCGCCAGCAGGACTGCGCCCACCACGAACACGCCGATGCCGATGGGCGAATTCCAAGCCCACGCCTGGCCGCCCTGGAGGGCGCCGAGGATGAGCAGGCCAAGTGAGCCGGCCAGCAGCACGGCGCCTGCGTAGTCCACCTTGTGCTTCTTCCGTTCCACGTTCTCGTGCAGGGTGCGGACCAGCATCCACCCGGCCAGGAGGCAGAGCGGGACGTTGACCAGGAAAATGCCGCGCCAGATGCCCAGTGCGGAGAAAACACCGCCCAGGCTGGGGCCCACTACGGAGGAAATGGCCCAGACGCTGGCCAGGTAGCCCTGGACCTTGGCGCGCTCCTGAAGGGTGTAAATGTCGCCGGCGATGGTGACGGCCACCGGCAGGACAGCGCCGGCACCGAGCCCCTGCAGTGCCCGGAAGGCGATCAGCGAGGGCATGCTCCAGGCCACGCCGCACAGCACCGAACCCAGCAGGAACAGGCCGATGCCGGTGAGGATGATGGGTTTGCGGCCCGCCATGTCGGACAGCTTGCCGTAGATCGGCACGGACACGGCCTGCGCCAGCAGATACGCGGAGAAGAGCCAGGGGAAGGAGGAGAAGCCGCCGATGTCCCGCACAATCGACGGGACGGCCGTGGCCACGATGGTGGAATCGATGGCCACGAGTCCCGTGGACAGCATTAGGGCAATGAGGATGGGCCCGCGCTCGGACCGGAACCCTACGCCGTCTTTGGCGTTCGCCGCGTTTGCCATGTCAGACCGCCACCAGGCCGGCGGCCTGCGCCAGCAGCTCGACGGACCGCAGGCGGTCCTGGGTTCCTGGGCTCTGGTGCGCCACGATGAGTTCGTCGGCGTCGGCGTGCTTGCCGAAGCTCTCCAGGTAATCGATGACGACGTCGGGCGTCCCCACCGCGGAGTACGTCATCATCTGCGCCATGTGCCGTCCCTGCGGCGAGTCAAGGATCATGTCAGCTTCGTCGTCTGTGAACTCGCGGCCGCCGCCGAAGAACAGGGAGACGCGGGCGCGCTTGGTGGCCTGGAACATCGCCTGCGCTTCCGAGGCGGAGTCGGCGGCGATCACGTTGACGCCGGCGATCACGTGCGGGGCGTCAAGCTGGGCTGACGGCTTGAACTCGCGGCGGTAGATTTCCACCGCATCCTGCAGCGCGGCCGGGGCAAAGTGCGAGGCGAATGCGTAGGGCAGGCCCAGCTGCGCGGCCAGGCGGGCGCCGAACAGGGACGAGCCCAGGATGTACAGCGGGACATTGGTCCCCTTACCCGGGGTGGCCTCGACGCCCTGGATGCGGGTGGGGCCGGTCAGGTAGCCCTGCAGCTCAAGGACGTCCTGCGGGAAGCTGTCCGCGGACATCGGGTCGCGGCGCAGCGCCCGCATGGTGTTCTGGTCGCTGCCGGGCGCCCGGCCCAGGCCCAGGTCGATCCGGCCCGGGTGCAGGGTTTCCAGGGTGCCGAACTGTTCTGCGATGGTCAGCGGCGAGTGGTTGGGCAGCATGACGCCGCCGGCACCCAGCCGGATGCTTTCGGTGTGCGCGGCCACGTGCGCGATCAGCACGCTGGTGGCGGAGGAGGCGATGGAGGACATGTTGTGGTGCTCGGCGTACCAGATGCGCCGGTAGCCCAGCTTTTCGGCGCTCTGCGCCATGGCCACGCTGCCCGCGAAGCTCTCCGCCGCCGTCTGGCCTTTGCCGATGGTTGCCAGGTCAAGGATGGAAAGGGGAAGAGTCACGTCAGTTGCGGCCTTTCAGGAACGTTTCGTAAGAATCGCCGGCCGGATTGCGGCGGGCACTTGAGGCATAACGACGGCGGAGCCCGGCTTATTTCGTCTCCGCCGGAATACTCAGCACGCTTACGATGTTGCCGCCCCTATGAGCCATGATTCAAGGAACCAGCTGGAACTGTCCGCAACGATCGACCTCAAGGACCTGGGAACCGTGCACCGGCTCGGTTTTGGTGCCATGCGCATCGTGGGTGACGGTGTCTGGGGTGAGCCCAAGGACCGCCAGGCCGCCATCGACGTGGTGCGCCGCGCCGTCGAACTCGGCGTGGACTTCATCGACACCGCCGACTCCTATGGCCCCAACATCAGCGAGGAAATCATCGCCGAGGCCCTGCACCCGTACAAGGAGGGGCTGAAGATCGCCACCAAGGTGGGCTTCACCCGCACCGGGCCCAACAAGTGGATTCCCGTTGGCCGGCCCGAATACCTGCGCCAGCAGACCGAGCTGAGCCTGCGGAAGCTGAAGGTGGACACCCTTGACCTGCTTCAGCTGCACCGGATTGATCCCAAGGTGGACGCCGAGGAACAGTTCGGCGTCCTGCGCGAACTCCAGGACGAAGGCAAGGTCCGCGCCCTGGGCCTGTCGCAGGTGAGCGTTGAGGACCTGGAGGCTGCGAGCAGGCATTTCACGGTCTCCACCGTCCAGAACCGCTACAACCTGACCGACCGGAGCTCCGAGGACGTGCTGCGCTACTCCGAGGAAAACGGCATCGGCTTCATCCCGTGGGCTCCGATCTCGGCGGGCGAGCTCGCCCAGCCGGGCGGCCCGCTCGACGAGGCCGCGAAGCGCCTGGGCGCCACCACCTCCCAGGTAGCCCTGGCCTGGCTGCTGCGCCGCTCACCCGTGATGATGCCCATCCCCGGCACCGGCTCCGTGCAGCACCTCGAGGAGAACATGGCCGCCGCCGGCATCACGCTCGACGACGACACGTACGCTGAGCTTGAAGCAGCCGGCAAGTAGCAAGCGGCTTCCAGCCACTCACGTCAGCAAAGACACTCACGTCAGCAAGGACAGGAGAAACACCATGGCAAACATTTTGATGGTCGTCTCGGCCGCAGATTCCCTCACCATGAAGGACGGCAGCGAACACCCCACCGGCTACTGGGCAGAGGAACTGGTGGTGTCCCACCAGACCCTGACCGAGGCCGGCAACACGGTACACATCGCCACCCCGGGAGGCCGGAAGCCCACGGTGGACCAGGTGAGCCTGGCTGCCGAGTCGGCAGGTGGGGACGAGCGGGCGCAGGGGTTTAAGGACTACATCGCGAAGATCGACGGCGAGCTGGCGCACCCGCTGGTCCTGGCCGACGTCGACGTTGCCTCCTACGACGCCGTGGTGATGCCCGGCGGCCACGGTCCCATGGCCGACCTGTACAAGGACGCCGACCTGGGCCGCATCCTGGTGGCAGCCAACAAGGACGGCAAGATCATTGCGCCGTTCTGCCACGGCCCCGCCGGGCTGCTGAGCGCAACGGACGACGACGGCGCATTCGCCTTCAAGGGACGGCGCCTCACGGTCTTCACCAACGAGGAAGAGCTTGGCGGCGGCACCGGTGAGAACACGCCGTGGCTGGTGGAGGACGCGCTGAAGGAGAAGGGCGCCGTCGTCGAAAACGGCGCGGCCTGGTCCTCCAATGTGGTCCGGGACGGCAACCTCATCACCGGGCAAAACCCGCAGTCCAGCGAGGACGTGGCCAAGGAAGTGCTTACCGCGCTGAGCTAGCCGGCACGTCTTTCAGGCAGTAACAGAGGGGACCAGTTCGCAAAAGAACTGGTCCCCTCCTTGCGGCGCACGCCATTGGACGCCGGTCTTCATGCCTCGTTGATCAGGCGGCGCAGCCCCCGTTCGCGATGGTGGGATCGATCGCGGCGATCTGCTTCTGGATGTCCGCCAGCTGCGTTTGCAGACTGGCTACGACCAGCTTCTGCGCCTCCACCGCGTCCTTGCTTGGCTTTTTCTGTGTCTGCAGGGTTCGGAGCTGGCCCTGCGCCGCGGTCAGCTGGGTGTCCACCGCGCTCAGCTGGCTCTGCAGCGCCTTGAGGTTGGCTTCAGCGGCGCTGATCTCGCCATTGAGGCCATTGAGCTGATCCAGCAGCGGCGTCACCCGGCCCTGAAGGTCAAGGACGTTGGCTTCGGCGGTGGCGATCTGGCCATTGAGATCGTTGATGCGGGCGACCAAGTCGTCGCCCAGCTGATTGAGCGAGTTGATTTCACCGGTCTTCGTGGCGACGGCCGTGTTCGCGGCATCAAGGGTGGCCTGGAGTCCGCTGATCTGGCCCTGCAGGGTGGAAAGCTCTGTCTGCTTGTCCTGAACGGCGGTATTGGCTGCAGTGAGCGCCCCCTGCGCGACCGTCAATGCTGCATTTTTCGCGTCGAGGACCGTTTTTTGGTCCGTGATGGCCTGCTGTGCCTGCTCAACGTTTTCGGTGAGGGTTGGCAATGCGTCTTCGAGGTCCGCCACCACCTGCTGCTGGGCGGTCACCGCGCCGGCAGCGTCCTTCGCCGCCTGTTCCAGCGCCGGGAGCTGCCCCTGCAGGGTGCTGAGCTCGGACTGCTTGCCGGCAACAGCGGCGTTTGCCTGGTTCACGGCATCCTGCAGCCCGGGCACCTGCGCCTTGAGGGTGGCGATGTCGTTCTGTTTTGCCGTGACCGCTGAATTGGCTGCATCGAGCGCTGCCTGAAGCGGGGCTGCCTGCTGCTGCAGGGCGCTGCTTTCCTGCTGCTTGGCCACAAGCTGGGAGTTCAGGCTGTCCACCTGGCTCTGGAGGGTAGCCAGGTCGCCCTGAAGGCCGGAGATGGTAGCGCTCTTGTCAGCGATCTGACTGTTTACAGTTACCAGCTGGGCCGCGGCGGCGTCGCGCTGGGCCTGAAGCGTCCGTTTCTTACTGGAGTTACCGTTGATGGCGGCGATTTGACTGTCCAAATCGGCAATCTGCGCAGTTAATGTGTTCTTCTGCGTAACCAGGGTTGCGAGGTCGGACTGGGCTTGGGTAAGGGTGGCCTGCTTCGTGGCGATCTGGCTCTTCACGCTGTCAATCTGGCTCTGGAGGTTGGCGATGTCAGTGTTCACGGCAGAGATCTTCGCGTTGTTGTCGCTGACCGCCTTTGCAGCGGCCGCCGCGTTGGTTTGAAGGGTCCGCAGGTCCGACTGGGCTGCGGTGATCTCTGCGTTCTTGGCATCGAGTGCCGCCTTGGCAGTGGAGGCTGCGGACTGCAGGGCCGTAAGCTCCGTCTGGGCCGTCGCGATCTGATCCTTCTTGCTGCTGACAGCGGCGTCCGCGGCGGCAGCGGTTTCCTGCAGTGTGGCCAGTGCGGCTTTGGCCGCATCCACCTTGTCCTGCTGCGCCTGAAGGTCCGCGACCGCGGTGGTTCCGGCAGCTTCAAGTACCTTCAGCTGATTTTCGGCGTCAGTGACTTCCGTCTGTGCAGCGTTCACGGCATCTGCGGCCTGCTGCGCCTGAGTGGTCAGGGTGGCCAGTTGTTCCTTGGCCAGCTGGATCTGTGCATTCTTGGCAGTGACGTCTGAAGCCGCCTGGTCCGCGGCCTGCTGCAGCCGGGAAAGCTCGGTTTGGGCAGCCGCAATCGCCGTGCTGTTGGCCACCAGTTCTGCGCCGAGCTTGTCCGCCTGGTCCTTCAAGCCGGCGGAGGCGGCCTGGGCCGCGGCGAGTTCATCCTGCAGCGGCGCCAGCTGGCCCGCCACGCTTGCCTGCTGGTCCTGTAGGTCGGCGAGGGCGGCTTCCGCTGCCGTCACCTGGGAGGCCAGGCTCGTCTGCTGGGCAGTTAGCTTGTCCACCTCTGCCAGCGCTGCTGCTTCCTGGCTGTCCAGCTGCGTCTCCTGCGCTGCAAGGTCAGCCAGCGCCTTCTCCGCGTCCGCCTTCTGTGCCGCCAGTGCATCTGCCTGGGCCTGAAGGGCAGCCTTCTCCGCCTGCCGGGCAGCAATGGCGTCGGCGTTCTTCTTGGCGGCGGCCTTCAGGAGGTTCTCCTGGACGGCGCCGCGGTGCGCCAGCTGGTTGACCACGCCGTTACAGATTCCGGGGGCCGTGCCGGGGGCTGCCACCGCGGGCTGGACCAGCACCAGGCTTGTTGTGAGCAGTCCGGGCAGGACCACAGCTGCAGCCAGGCGCCGGGGTAGGGGGGATTTGGACGGGGAAGTGCGCATGCGAGCTCCTGATAAGACCATTGCGGCGGACCTCTCTGGCCGCCTCACAGCCCCACCGTAATTTCCCGGGTATGGGGAGAACACGCGTAATCACCACTTGTCTTTTTTCCCCAAGTACTCGCTTTCTGCTGAATGTGTGACAAGCCCTACTTGACTGCAGGAACAGGGATCGGAGGGAAGCCCAAATGTGACCGCCGCGGTCCTCCGGTTAACCGCCGTTACTCCCTGTATCCCAGGGTTTCGAGGGCCTTTGGTTCCCCCTCCGGGGGTGCCGGATAGTTGCTGCAACGCGCACATTCCGTTGCATCTTTCGCCCCTTTCCCAGGAGGAACCATGGCCTTCACAACCAAGCCGGCCGCCGTCGTGGCCCTTGCCGTCTCAGCGCTGCTGGGACTGGCTGCCTGCTCCGATCCCGGCGCCTCGGCGGCGGAAGCACCGTCGTCGTCCGCTGCCAACTCAGCCGGCAAGACCTTCAACCTCTCCCCGCAGCAGGACCGCTTCAAGGTCTCCGCCGACCCCGCCGCTGCCGCCTTGGTCCCGGAGGCGATCAAGGCCGACGGCAAGCTCACCGTGGTGACCACCGGCGGGGCGGCTCCGCTCAGCCTCTTCGCCACGGACAACAAGACCCTGATCGGCAGCGAGGTGGATATCGCCTACGCGGTGGGCGAGACGCTGGGACTGGAAGTCGAGGTCCTGCCCGTAGCGTGGGCGGACTGGCCGCTGGGCATTGAGTCATCCAAGTACGAGGCCGTGCTCTCCAACGTCACCGTCACGGAGGCGCGCAAGGAGAAGTTCGACTTCGCCACCTACCGAAACGACCTGCTGGGCTTCTACGCCAAGAGTGATTCCAGCATCGGCGAGATCAAGGAAGCCAAGGACGTGGCCGGCAAGCGGATCATCGTGGGCTCCGGCACCAACCAGGAAGCCATCCTGGTGCGCTGGGACGAAGAGAACAAGAAGAACGGCCTGGCGCCGGTCCAGTTCCAGTATTACGACGACGACTCCGCCTCGAGCCTGGCGCTCCAGTCAGGCCGTGCGGACCTGACGTTCGGGCCCAACGCCGCCGCCGCGTACAAGGCGGCGCAGGACGGGAAGACGAAGCAGGTGGGCACGCTGAATGGCGGCTGGCCGCTGACGGCACAGATCGCCTTCACCACCAAGAAGGGCAACGGACTGGCAGTCGCCGCGCAAGCTGCGCTGAACCACCTGATCGACGACGGCACCTACGCCAAGATCCTGGACCGCTGGGGCCTTTCCTCCGAGGCCATCCAGAAGTCCGAACTGAACCCGGCGGGCCTGCCCAAGAAGTAGCGGCCTGCCGACGAAGGAATCCCCGCCGGTCCCAGCAATCGCTGGCGCCCGGCGGGGATTCTTTGGCTTTACCAGGCCGGCAGCGCGGGCACCGGACCCCCCGCTTCAATATCTTCGGCGTCACCGCGTGCCAGCCATTTCAGGAGGCCTTCCCGGTCCGACTCAATGCGCAGGCCGCCGTCACCGATGATCCACTCGTCGCGTTCCTCGGTCACCAGCGTCATCCCGGGTGCACCCTTGGCGCGCATGGCACGGACCACGGCCTCGATGGCGTTCAGCAGTGAATCGGGGTCGGCCTCTTCAATGGTCCAGGCGGTGTCCAGGTCATGATGGTGCACCACCACCTCGGCAATCCGCAGCGCCACAATGGACGTTGCCGGCAGCTCCCGGCCACCCACCTTAACTTCCGGCGCCGCAAGCTCCCCGGTCAACCGCCGGGCTTCATCGGCAAAAGCGGCGACCGAGTCCCGCACTTCAGCCAGGAGCTCCTCCCGCGGCAGGGCCGCCAGGGCAGCGATGGCCTGCGAGCGCGCTTCGGGGGACGCGTACAGCTGGCGTTCCTCCCCGGACGTAGCCCAGTCGATCAGCCCAACCAGTGCGCGCCCGCTGGAGGCGACGTGCGCGATGACGTGGGCGCGGGTCCACCCTTCACACAGCGAAGGAGCAGCCAGCTCTTCATCGGACAAGGAGGAGACCGTGGCAAGGAACATGTCCGTCTCCCGGCCCAGGCGGGACAGGTCTGAGTGCAGCCGTGCTGGATTGATCATTCCGCCAGCCTAACCGCGGCGCCATGCCCCCGGCCACGGTTACGGGCCGCCTGGTTCATACCGTCCGCCTATGGAATAAGACGCGGTCTGCCAGCACCGGCCGGACGCCCCTGCCGCCGGGTGCATTGAGCCTGTTCCTGCGGGATCCATCGCAAAAACAGCCCCTTTGATACGCAGGAACGGCACAATGCACCCCCGGCGCGAAACCGGGAATTCCCCTCATATGCCGTGCGTCACATTGCCTGTCACGCTGGGGTGCCGAGGCCCCCTGCGCGGATCCATCCGAATACCGCAAACGCCTCTCCACCCGCTCCCCCGAAAGGACCTGCGCCATGACGCTGCCGCACCCCCAACCCACGATCTCCGGAAACCCGGGAAAGGAGACACGGACAGCCAACTGGGTGGCTTTCGTCATCTGCGCCGCCCTCCTGTTCGACGGCTACGACCTGGTGGTCTACGGCACCGTCCTTCCGGGACTGCTCGCAGACGCAGGCCAAATCGGGCACTTCGATGCTGCCACCGCCGGGCTCCTGGGGTCCTGGGCCCTCATCGGCGTACTGGTGGGGTCGCTGGCATGCGGGGCGATCGGTGACTTCTTCGGCCGCCGCCGGCTGATGCTCGCCGGCATCGCCTGGTTCTCCCTGGGCATGTTCGCCACCGCCCTGGCCACGGACGTCACCGCCTTCGGCGCCCTCCGGTTTGCCACCGGGCTGGGCCTGGGCGTCGTCATCGCCAGCGCCGGCGCCACCATGGCCGAGTTCGCACCCGCGGGACGGCGGCAGTTCTACAACGCGGTCGTGTACTCCGGGGTCCCCGCGGGCGGCGTGCTGGCATCCGTCCTGGGCATCGCCTTCCTGGACAGCATCGGCTGGCGCGGCCTCTTCATCATTGGATCCCTGCCCCTTCTGGTCATCCTGCCCATTGCCTGGCGGAAGCTCCCGGAATCCCCGCGCTGGCTGCTGGCCCGGGGTCGGGAAGAGGAAGCCCTCGCCGCAGCATGGCGCACCGGGGTGCCGCTCGGCGAAGAGCAGGTGATCAGGGAGGCCGGCGCCGCTCCGCGGAAGTCCGGGTTCGCCGCCGTCTTCTCCCGCCAGTTCGCCGTGGCATCCATCCTGCTGGGCCTGATGTCCTTCTGCGGCCTCCTCCTGACCTACGGGCTCAACACCTGGCTGCCCAAGATCATGGAGGGCTACGGCTACGGCCGGACCTACGCCCTGTTCTTCCCGCTGGCCCTGAACCTCGGTGCCGTGGTGGGCGGACTGGTGGCCTCCCGGATGGCAGACCGGAACGGACCCCAGCGGGTCATCGCTGCCACGTTTGCCCTGGCCACCCTCTCCCTGGGGCTGATGACCTTCAGCTTCCCGCTGCCGCTGCTCTTCACGTTCATCGCCACCGCAGGGGTGGGAACCCTGGGCACCCAGGTGCTGGTCTACGGTTTCCAGTCCAACTACTTCACCACCAATGCCCGTGCCGCCGGCGTCGCCTGGTGCGCCAGCGTGGGCCGGCTCGGCGGGGTCCTGGGTCCGATCATCGGCGGCTGGCTGGAAGCCGCGGGGATCGGCGGGGCAACAGCCTTCTACATTTACGGCGCGGTGGCCCTGCTCGGCGGCGCCGTCACCATCCTGGTGCCGCGCCAGCACAGGCTGGAGGAAGCCCTGCCGGTCGTTGAAGAGCCACAAGATTACGTCGAAAAACTATCTAAGTAAGGCCTTTTATGGTTACTCTATGAATCAATGAGGCCACGCCGCGCCTCCTCCCGGCCCGTGGAAAGGTGGCACAGGATGGAAATCCGCCAGCTGAACTACTTCATCGCGGTCGCGGAGGAGCGGCATTTCGGCCGGGCGGCAAAGCGCCTGCACATGGCGCAGCCGCCGTTGTCCCAGCAGATCCGCCAGCTCGAAGACCAGCTGGGCGTCCAGCTCCTCAACCGCACCACCCGCCGGGTGGACCTGACGGCGGCGGGCCAGCTCCTGCTGGACCGCGGCCGCCAGATCGTCAACGACGTCGAGACGCTCCGCGCAGATGTCTACCAGGTGGGCAAGGGCGCCACCGGCGTCCTCCGGGTGGGGTTCTCCGGCTCGGCAACCTACGGTGTCATGCCCCGGATCGCGCGGCTCACTAAGCAGGTCCTTCCCGGCCTGTCGTTGGCGCTGAACGGAGAGATGCTGACGCCGTCCATGGAAGCGGGGCTGCGGAACGGCACCCTGGACGCGGCACTGCTGCGTCCTCCCGTTGCCTCCGAGGAAATCGACTACCGCGTGGTCACCCAGGAGCCACTCGTCGTCGCGCTCCCCTCCTTCAGTGCCCTGGCGGTGGACCGCCCCGTGGCCATGCACGAACTGCAGGACCAGGACTTCATCGCCTACTCACCGGAGTCCGTGCTGAACCGCATCACCTCGGACCTCTGCCGCCAGGCAGGCTTCCAGCCGCGGATCACGCAAGTGGTGGGTGAGACCTCCACCATGCTGGCGTTCGTGGCCGCGGGCGGCGGCGTCGCCGTCATGCCGTCCAGTGTGCGCGCCTTCCAGCTCGACGGCGTCGCCTACCGGGAAATCGACAATGTTCCCCCGGTGGAACTCGCCGTCGCCTGGCTGCGCGGCCACCCGTCCGCACTGCTGCAAAACTTCCTGGACATCGTGGCCACGGCAACCGCTGACGCCGCCACCCCCGCTCCTGCTGATGAAAGGCTCCCGCCATCATGAAGATCGCAGCCATCGAGGCGATCCCCTACTCGATCCCGTACCGCCACCCGCTCCATTTCGCCTCAGGCTCCGTGCACGAGGCCGACCACGTCCTGGTCCGCGTCCACACCGACGACGGCGTGGTGGGAACCGCAGACACCCCGCCCCGCCCGTACACCTACGGTGAGACGCAAAAGTCCATCGTCGCGGTCATGCAGGACGTCTTCGCCCCGCAACTGGTGGGCCTTGACGTCTTTGACCGGGAAAAGATCCAGGCCGTAATGGCACGCACCATCCACAACCAGACAGCCAAGGGCGCCGTGGACATTGCCGTCTGGGACGTCATCGGCAAGACCCTGGGGCAGCCCGTGACCAAGCTGCTGGGCGGCTACACCGACTCGCTGCGCGTCTCCCACATGCTCGGCTTCAAACCCGCCAAGGAACTCCTGGCCCTGGCCCTGGAATTCCGGGAAACCTACGGCATCAACACCTTCAAGCTGAAGACCGGCCGCCGCCCGCTGAACCTGGACATCGAGGCCGCCAGGGTGCTGCGGGAAGGCCTCGGCGAGGACGCCGAGCTATACATGGACGCCAACCGCGGCTGGACCGCCAACGAGGCCACCGAGGTGCTGCGCCGCACCGCCGACCTCGGCCTGCAGTTCCTTGAGGAACCGGACGACGCCCGCGAAGTCCTGGGCCGCCGCCGCCTGGTCACCAACTCCCCCATCCCCATTGCAGCGGACGAGTCCGCCGCCAACCTGGGCGAGGCGGCCCGCGAAATCCTCACCGGCGGGGCCAACCTACTGTCCGTCAAGACCGCCCGGTCCGGCTTCACCGAAGCCGGCAAGATCGTTGGCATGGCCGAGGGCATGGGCATCGACGTCTACATCGGCAACCAGATCGACACCCAGGTAGGCACCGTGGCCTCCGTGGTGTTCGGCGCAGCCTTCGCCCACACCGCCAAGCGTGCGGCGGAACTTTCCAACTACCTCGACATGACCGATGACCTGCTGGCCCAGCCGCTGGCCATCACCGGCGGGCGGATCCACGTTCCCGAAGGCCCCGGCGCCGGCACCGACGTGGACGAGGACAAGCTCGCCCATTACCGCACCGACTGACACCCTTCCATTCCAATTCCACCGAGAGGTCACCATGAAGTATCTGGTCCATATGGACGTCAACCTGCCCGCCGGCATGCCTGCCGAAGAAGCCGCCGGAATCAAGGCAAAGGAGAAGGCCTACTCCCAGGAACTGCAGCGCTCCGGCAAATGGCCCGAGATCTGGCGGGTGGTGGGTGAATACGCCAACTACTCCGTCTTCGACGTCGAATCGAACGACGAGCTGCACGGGATCCTGCAGGGCCTTCCCCTGTTCCCGTACATGGACATCACCGTGGTGCCGCTGGCCAAGCACCCCTCGGACGTGAAGTAGCCGGCTCAGTCCTTGGCCCGGAACGCGGCCGCGAGTTCGCTGCGTGACCGGATTCCCATCTTCCGGTACAGCCGCGTGAGGTGGTACTGCACCGTCTTTTCGGCCAGGAACAAGGCCCGGGCCGCCTCCTTGTTGGTTGCGCCCGTCGCCACCAACTCGGCCACGGCCTGTTCCTGGGCCGTGAGCTGTTGATGGTAGCTACCCACCGACGAAAGCACCGGGTCCGCCGGGTCCGCCGGGTCCGGCAGGTTCCCGATGTCCAGGCCGGTGGCCTTCAGCTCGCGGTCGCACCGTTCCACATAGGTGGTCGCGCCAAGGGTGTCGTACAGGTCCCGCGCCGCCCGCAGCACCGATGAGGCCAGGCGCCGCTTTCCGGCCCGGCGCATGCTTTGCCCGAACGCGAAACTGATCCGCGCCCGCAGATAGGGGCGGTTGAGCCCACGAAGGTGACCCAGCGCCGCCTCGAAGTACTCCCTCGCCGTGTCCGGGTCCCCCTGGGCGGCCAGCAGCCGGCCCCTGGCCCACGCCACCCGGGCCAGGTCGGAGGGGACTTCGCGCTCGCGGTGCACTCCTTCGAATGCGGTAAGGAACGTCTCTGCGGCGTCGAGTTTGTCGGTCATGACCAGCGCATTGACATAGGTGTCCTGCCACGGCCAGAAGGACACCCGTTGATCGGTCCAAGGGTCCAGCTCCGGCAGCGGCTGCAGGGCCGCCAGGGCGCTTTCGTAGTCCGCCCGCGCCTCGTGGAAGCGGGCACGCGCCAGGCTGGCCGGGACCTGCATGGCCCGGTATGTTCCCGGCTGCACCGCGGCCTGTGACACGTAGTAGCGTGCCCGGTCCCAATCGCCCCGCATGGACCACAGCTCGGCGGCCGTCCAGTACAGCAGCGGCCGGATCAGCGGCATCCGCGAGGTCTCCAGCCGGACGCTTGCCCGGGAGATGGTGGCGGCGGCCGCGTCCCAGTTGCCCAGCACCAGGTGCGTGCGGGCCAGCCAGGCCTCGGCCCACAGGGAGATCCGCAGCGATCCCCCGCGGTACTCGGTGGGGGCGGCAGACTCGAAATTCACCAGCGCGGATTCGGCGTTGTCCAGGCGCAGGGCCAGCCAGCCGGCGCCCATCTGCACCCGCTGCTTCTGGGCATTCTCGGCGGCCTGGGCAGAGGCCCGCTGGTAGGAGGCCTCGGCGTCCGCTATCCGGCCCTGGGCGTACAGGCCCAGGCCGTAGATGGCCTCCGACTCGATGTGCGCCGGAGTTCCAGGCTCCGTCAGGGCCATGGCGCGTTCGGCCCAGCCGGTGATCATCGGACCATTCCAGGAGGCCACCCCGTGGAGGACGAAACGCTGGGCCACCTGCGCCGCCGCGGCGGGTTCGTGCTGCGGATTGCTGGTCCGCCAGGCCATCTCCAGCTGGCTTTGGGCGCTGTCATTCTGGCCGGACACCGTGGACAGGTACCCCAGCACCGAGGAGCGCAGGGGCGACGGCGGCAGGGCGTCCACCGCGCCGGCCCAGGCCTGCGCCTGGGCCACGTTGCCGGAGCCCACCAGGGCGTCGACGGCTTTCAGGAGCCGGAGGTTGCGGGCGCGGATGTCAGGGGAGAGCCTCGAGGCGGAGAATAACGCGGTGGAGGCGTCCTGCCATGCGCCCACCGTGGCCTGCCGCCGCGCGAACTCTTCCAGTTCCACGGCCAGGGTTTCGTCTGCGGCCGGGGTGGCCGCGACGCGGTGGCCCAGCTGTTCACCCTCGGACTGGACAACCTCTGAGGCCCTCCGGTGCAGGGCGATGCGCCGGCTGGGGACGATCTGTTCGTAGACGGCTTCCGCGGTTCCGGGTTCGAGGAAGGCGACGGCGGAGCGGGACTGGTCCACGGACAGTCCCAGCAGCCCGGCGCGGTGCCCCTCATCGAGGGCCGGCATGACGGCTTCCAGGCCACCCACCCGGGCCACCTCCACCAGGCCCGCGCCGGGGCCGAGCACCGCTGCGGCCTCCGCGGCGGCCACCAGGGCGGGGGACGCGGCGGCCAGGACGCTGCGGACCCTGGCGCGCACCCGGGAAGTAGGCGGCAGGGAAGGGAACCACGACTGCCAGGTCTCCGGGGGCAGCTCACGGAGCAGCTCCACGACGGACCGGGCTATTCCGCCGGTGTGCGTCACCAGGCCGTGGGCCGCCGTCGCGCTGAGGTCCAGGCCGAACAGGCTCCGGGCCACGTCCTGGACCTGCTGCGGCGAGAGGGGTTCGAGCGGAATGCGGACCACCTGGTGGCCGGTGAGGAAGTCGAGCACGCCGGCGGGGACCCGGGGCGCGTCTACAGGGTTGAGGGTCAGCAGGAACAGGACCCGCTTCTCGTGCAGCCTGCGCATGACGAAGGTGAGGATGCGCAGGCTCGCCTCGTCGAGCTTGTGGACGTCGTCGACGGCGACCACCACGCTGCCGTGTGTCTGCAGGCCTTCGAGATGGGTGCTGAGGGTGGAGGCGTAGTTGACCACCTGGTCGGGGGTCAGGGAGGCGACGGGCCCCGGCGCCAGGGCCGGGCCGCCGTCGTAATCCTTTGCCGTCCGGAGCGGCAGGGTCCGCATGAGCTGGGAGTAGCCGGCCAGGGCGAACTGCGCCTCCCAGTCGTCCCCCATGGCGGACAGCACGCGGACGCCGCGGGCGGCGGTCCGGCAGTGGTCAAGGAAGAGTTCCAGCAGCGCGGTTTTGCCGGAGCCGGAGGGCCCGGAGAGGACCACGGTTCCCACGTTGCCCTTGCGGACGCTGCGGAGGATTTCCAGCAGCTGCTCGAACGCCGCGGCCCGGCCCGCCAGCGGGAAGTCCTCCGCCATCTCGCCCTGGGTGGAGCCCGCCGTCATGGCCGCCATCCTACCGGAGCGGCCCGGGCGCCCCCATTGCGCGCATCCACCGGATGCACTAGCCCAGGTCGCCGCCGGCCACAGGGAGGATGCTGCCGGTGAGGTAGGAGGCCTCGTCCGAGGCAAGGAACACGATGGGCGCTGCCTGCTCATCCAGGGTGCCGTAGCGCTTCATGAACGAGGACTCCACCGTCTGGTCAACGATGGTTTGGTACCAGTCCTTCTCGGTGGCGGATTCGGCGTCCGGCCCGCGCTTGACCTTGCGCGGCGGGGCTTCCGTGCCG
Organism: Pseudarthrobacter defluvii; assembly: GCF_030323865.1. Taxonomy (NCBI): domain Bacteria; kingdom Bacillati; phylum Actinomycetota; class Actinomycetes; order Micrococcales; family Micrococcaceae; genus Pseudarthrobacter; species Pseudarthrobacter defluvii. The sequence continues at coordinate 3,880,769 of NZ_CP066362.1, forward strand.
CCCGGGGCGGTGGCCACCACGCGGATGCCGTGCCCGGCCACTTCCATGGCCAGCGACTGGGTCAGGGCGTTCACGCCGCCTTTTGCCGCGGCGTAGGGCACCCGGTGCATTCCCCGGGTGGCTACGGAGGAGACGTTCACGATCGTGCCGGAGCCCTGCTCCATCATCGCCGGCAGGACCGCCCGGCAGGTCCAGAGCGTGGGAAAGAGGGAGCGGCGGATTTCCTTCTCGATCTTGTCCTCGTCGTACTCCTGGTAGGGCCGTGCCCAGATGGTCCCGCCCACGTTGTTGACCAGGACGTCCACGCGGCCGTGAGCGGCGAGGGCGGCCTTGATGGCCTGGGTGGCGCCGGCGAAGGTTTCCAGGTCCGCGGTGACGGACGTGGCCGAGCCGCCCGAACCCGACGCTTTGGCGGCCTCCCCGATGCCGCGGGCAACATCGTGGACCAGGTCCGCGCGGTCCACCAGGACCACGGCGCCGCCTTCGGCGCCGATACGTTCGGCCACCTTCTGGCCAATCCCCTGGGCGGCACCGGTGACGACGGCGACCTTGCCGCCGAACCTGCCCGGGGTCACGTATTGCCCTGCGTACGGCGCGGCCATCAGTGGGCGGCCTTGGCGTCGATGGCACCGACCATGGTGCCCTTGGCATCCTGGGCGTGGGCCATGATGACTTCGCGCAGCCTGGCTTTGTCCCCGCGTTCAAAGGCGTCGACGACGTCAAGGTGGTCCTGCGTGACGCGTTCGAAGATCGGCGTTCCGGCGTCGAACGCCGCGGCCATCTGGGCGTGGACGTCCAGGCGGCGGTAGGACTCCAGGAGCATCGGGTTGTCGCAGATCGTGAAGAGGTACTCGTGGAATTCCTCGTTGGTGCGTGCAAACGCGTCGGGATCGGTGATGTTTCCGCCCTGCACCGAACCGGTGGTGGCTTCGGCCAGGCGGCGGAACTGGCGCAGCTGCTCCTGGCTGAGCCGTCCCAGCAGCAGTTCGCTGACTGCAAGCTCCAGGCCCATGCGGGCATCCAACTGGGCGAAGCTGTCCTCCTTGCGGAAATCCAGCCGGCCGGTCTCCAGCGAGGACACGGCCTCGCCGCGGGTCATGGTGTCGCCATCGGCCTGGATTTTCTCAACCGGAGCCGGTGCGCCCGTCTCGGCGTCGCCGCCGGTGGTTTCCTTCGGCGCGAACCGTTCGAAGTAGAAGTTGGCGGGCTTGATGCCTTCGGTGTCCAGCCACTTGGAGACGGCATTGACCATGGGCGGCGGGCCGCAGAGGTAGATGTCCACGTCGCCGTCGTTGAGGTGCTTCGGCTCGATGATCTGGGTGACGTAGCCGGTGTGCGGGGCGGAGGTGCCGGGCTCGGAGGCGATGTAGTCCCAGGTGAAGCCGGGCAGTTTCGCCTCGTAGGCGCGCAGCCAGTCCAGGCCCACGATGTCGGCCTCGCGGGTGAGCCCGTAGATCAGGTGGACCGGGGTGGAGGGCGGGTTTTCGGCGAGCTTTTCGAGGATGGACAGGAGCGGGGCCAGCCCGGTGCCGCCGGCCAGGAGCAGCAGGGGCCGCTTGGGCTCGCGCAGGAAGAACGATCCGTACGGGCCGGTGAAGTTGATGGTGTCACCCACGGCGGCGCGGTCGCGGAGGTACTCGGACATGGCGCCCTGGGGGGTCACCCGGACCATGAAGGATGCGTCCTGGACCTCGGGGCCGCTGCTGAAGGAGTAGGAACGCTCGGCGTCGGTGCCGGGGACTTTGAGGTTGACGTACTGTCCGGGGAGGAAGGCCAGCGCGTCGCGGTTGTCCACCTCAAGGGTGAAGGAGACGGTGGTGTCCGTGTGCCGGTTGAGCTCCTTGATGGTGGAGGTGAAGGACGCGGCTGCCGTCTTCGCCGATTCGGACGTGGCCGGGATCTGGATGGCGAGGTCCGACTCCGGCACGGCCTGGCAGGTGAGCAGGTAGCCCTTTTCGAGTTCCTCCTCCGTCATGGCGTCGTCGATGAAGTCGCCCGGGTCGAAGGAACCGGAATCGCAGAAGGCCTTGCAGGTGCCGCAGGCGCCGTCCCGGCAGTCCGATGGAATGTTGATGCGTGCCTTATAGGCGGCATCCATGACGGTCTCATAGTCGCCGACCTTGATGACTTTGGTGACGCCGTCCTCGAAGCTGAGGGCTACTTTGTGGCCCATGGGGTCCTCCTGACTGTCCGGGCGCGCCATCGCGGTCCGGAAAAAGTTATGGCGTGCCCGGTGGGCACAGGGTGGAAAATGCCGTGCGGCGCCCGCAGGTCCCGGGCGCCGGCTGCTGGCAGGTCAGATCATGTAGACGTCCACCACGTGGTGGATGTAGTCGTTCTTCAGGACCACCTTCTTCTTCAGGATCACCGGCTGCGGACCTGAAAGGTCCAGGGTGTAGTAGCTGGTGCCGAAGTAGGTGTCCGTCGTGTTGTAGCGGAAGTAGAGGGTGAACCAGTTGAAGCGCACGTCCACCGTGCCGCCGTCGTTCGCCAGCACCTCGACGTCCGTGATGTTGTGGCCCGTGCGGGGCTCCGGGAGGGAAGTGGCCGAGGACCTGTCGGTCTTGATCCGGAACACCCGGTCCTCGATGCCGCCCCGGTTGTCGTAGTAGATCAGGGAGATCTCGTTCTGGGGGTCCTGGGTCAGTTGGTCGTCCACGTCCCAGGCCGGCATCCAGAATTCGGAGTCCGGGTGGTAGCACTCCAGCCATTCATCGAACTGGCGGTCATCAAGCAGGCGGGCTTCCCGGTAGAGGAACGCGCGGACGGTTTCGAGGGTTGCGATCTCCTCCGCGGTCTTCAGGGCCGGGGCGGTGTGGGTCAGGTTGGTCATGGGTTCTGCGCTCTCTGTGGTTCGGCGGGCTCTCAGGCGGAGACGGGAACGGATTCCAGGGCGGAACGCTCCTCTTCCTCCGCCAGGGCCCGGTCCATGACTTCCTTCCAGTACCCGTGCTGGATGGGGTAGAGCCCTTCGTCTTCGGTGCGCATGCCGGAGGCGATCACCCGGGTCATGCCCAGGGCCTGTGCCTGCTCATCCGGGCCGCTGATCTCGTGGGCGGAGCCGCGGGTCATGTCGTTCCACGGGGCGCTGGTGGCCCAGTAGGTCTTGTTGCAGGAGCGGAATTCCTCCAGGTCGTCCGGCGTGGCCATGCCCGTGGCGTTGAAGAAGTCCTCGTACTGGCGGATGCGCTTGGAACGGTTCTCCTGGGACTCGCCCTTGGGGGCGATGCAGTAGATGGTCACCTCGGTCTGGTCCGCGGAGATGGGCCGGAAGTGCCGGATCTGCGAGGAGAACTGGTCCATGATGTAGACGTTCGGGTACAGGCACAGGTTGCGGGAGATGTTGATCATGAAGTTCGCCATCTCCTCCCCGTACTTGGCCACAAGCTCGTCGCGGCGGTCCCAGAGCGGACGGTCCTGGGGGTTGGTCCACTCCTGCCACAGCAGCAGGTGCCCGTGGTCGTAGGAGTAGAACCCGCCCTTGACCTTGCCCCACTTGCCGGCGTCCATGGCCTTGGTCTTGTTGGCCGAATCCCCGGCGCTGCGGCGGGCCGTGGTGGCCGCGTAGTTCCAGTGCACGGCGGTGACGTGGTAGCCGTCGGCGCCGTTCTCGGCCTGGACCTTCCAGTTGCCGTCGTAGGTGTAGGTGGAGGATCCACGCAGCACTTCCAGGCCCTCGGGCGACTGGTCCACGATCGAGTCGATGACCTTGGTGGCATCGCCCAGGTGCTCCTCGAGCGGGAGCACGTCGGCCTTCAGCGAGCCGAACAGGAAGCCGCGGTAGGACTCGAAGCGGGCCACCTTGGTGAGGTCGTGTGAGCCTTCCTTGTTGAAGGTCTCGGGGTAGCCAGCGTTCCGGGAGTCCTTGACCTTCAGCAACTCACCGGAGTTCTTGAAGGTCCAGCCGTGGAACGGGCAGGTGAAGGTAGTGCGGTTGTCCGTCTTGCGGCGGCACAGCATGGCGCCGCGGTGCGAACAGGCATTGACCAGGCAGTTCAGGTTTTCATCCTTGTCCCGGGTGATCATCACCGGGGTACGGCCGATGTACGTGGTGAAGTAGTCGCCCACGTTGGGGATCTGCGACTCGTGGGCGAGATACACCCAGTTGCCTTCGAAGATGTGCTTCATCTCGAGTTCGAAGATCTCCTGGTCGGTGAAGATCTCGCGCTTGGCCCGGATGACGCCGTTCTCACGGTCGTCGATCACGGCGTCGGCAAGGACCTCGCGGGCATGGATCAGGTTCTCGGTCATGGCGTGCTCCTTCATTGGAGATTGCTGGACGGATGGTCGGAGGTCCACTCGGGAAGGGGCTTCGGCGGCGGACGTTGTCCAGCAATTCTTGCCGCTCGTGATTGGCCTCACATCAGGCAAATACCTAGGTTCCACCAAGGGTGTCTTTATGTATCGATAATGACTCAAAAGACGCCTAGTTGATATTTGTAGCGTCCTTATCCGCGGGCCTACGATTGAGACCGACATCACGCGGTGCGGCGCAGGGCATGACGACTGGCCCGGCAGCCCGCGTCGGGTGCAGGAGCCCTTCCTGTCCCCATTCAATGAGGAAGGTGGACATTGTCATGACCCAAACCCCAACGGACAGCCGCACGGAAAACGAAGGCACCGCCGTCGAAGCAGGCACCAAGGCAACCGAGCGGTTCGCAGCGTCGGGCAAGCTCTCCAAGGTGGATGTATCCAAGGAACGGGTGAGCCTGCTGGCCGGCGCGCTGATCAAGGCCGCCAACGACATCGTCGAGGAACACCAGGTCACCTACGAGGAATACAACGCGCTCAAAGCGTGGCTGATCAAGGTCGGGACGGACGGTGAATGGCCGCTGTTCCTCGACGTCTGGCTTGAGCACACCGTTGAGGACGTCAACTCCCAGGACCGTCCCGGCACCGTGGGCACCATTGAGGGCCCGTACTACGTTCCCAATTCCCCGGAACTCCAGACGCCCGCCACGGTTGAAATGCGCGACGGCGAGGAGGGCACCCCGCTGCGCTTCAGCGGCCAGTTCACCGACACCGACGGCGACCCCATCCAGGGCGCCCAGGTGGAGATCTGGCACGCGGACGCCGCCGGTTTCTACTCCCAGTACGCCCCGGGCCTGCCCGAGTGGCTCTTCCGCGCCACCGTCAAGGCTTCCGACGATGGCCGGTTCGAGATCAACACGATGCGTCCGGCGCCCTACCAGATCCCCACGGACGGGGCCTGCGGGCAGCTGATCAGTGCGGCGGGCTGGCACGCCTGGCGTCCGGCGCACATCCACATCAAGGTGTCCGCACCGGGCTACGAGCCGGTCACCCAGCAGCTCTACTTCCCCGGCGATCCGCACAACGCCGACGACATCGCCTCGGCAGTGAAGCCTGAACTGATGCTGGACCCCCGCCCCCGTACCGACGGAAAGGGCGAGGAAGTAGTTTATGACTACGTCCTGGCAAAGCAGGGCCAGAAGAAGTAGCACGCAAACTGGGAGATACCCCCGCACGGAGGCGCTCCGGAGCTGATGCTTCGGAGCGCTTCCGGTTTTTCCGCCCCCCAGCCAGGAGCCCCGATGAGCCACCCCCGCCACCATCCGACCGCCAGCTCCGTCGAGCCAGGCCGGCCGGCGCCGGAACCCCTGCTGGAACGTCCGGGGGTCCGGCCCGCGGGTCCCCGCCGGATCCTCCGCGACCTGGGCCTGTCGTATGTCTCCAACGGCGCCATTGGGCTCATTTTCGCGGCGTCCGGGCCCATCGCCGTCACGCTGGCCGTCGGGACCGCGGGCGGCCTGACCCAGGGCCAGCTGTCGTCCTGGGTTTTTGGCATCCTCTTTTCCGGCGGGGCCGCCACCCTGCTGATGTCACTGATTTACCGGCAGCCGCTGGGCTTCGCCTGGTCCATCCCAGGGACGGTACTCCTGGGGCCGTCCCTGCAGCACCTGGCCTTCCCCGAAGTCGTCGGGGCCTTCTTCACCTCCGGCGTGCTGATCCTCGCCCTGGGCGCAACCGGCGTGGTGCGCAAAGCCATGGCACTGGTGCCCATGCCGCTCGTAATGGCCATGGTGGCTGCGGTGTTCCTGAAGTTCGGCACGGACATCGTTGCCTCCGCCCAGGACAACCCGGCCGTGGCTGCCCCGATGGTGGCTGCGTTCCTGGTCCTCACCGCGGTTCCCAGGCTGGGCCGGTACCTGCCGCCGGTCCTGGGCACCCTGGTGGCGGGCGGCATCGCCGTGGCGGCCAGCGGCCAGTTCAACCTGCCACCCGGCGGACCGCTCCTGGCCACCACGGTCTTCACCGCCCCTGATTTCACGTGGGCCGCCCAGCTCGAACTGGTGGTTCCCCTGACCCTGACCGTCCTGTTCGTCCAAAACGGCCAGGGCATCGCCGTCCTCCGCGCTGCCGGCCATCAGCCGCCGGTCAATGCCTTCGCTATTGCCTCCGGCGCCTTTTCGGTGCTGAATGCCGGTTTCGGCGCAGTTTCGGCGTGCGTTACCGGCCCCACCAACGCTCTGTTGACCTCGTCCGGGAAGAGGGAGCGCCAATATACGGCCGCCGTGGCGTACGGCCTGCTGGCCCTGGTGTTCGCGGCGTTCGCCCCCACCCTGACCCGGCTGATGCTCGCCGCGCCCAAGGAATTCGTGCTGGCACTGGGCGGCATCGCGATGCTGCGGGCCCTGCAGCAGGCCTTCGTGACCGCCTTCGCCGCCAGCTTCACCCTGGGTTCACTGGTCACCTTCGTGGTGACCATCTCGGGCATGAACCTCTTCAACATCCACGCAGCCTTCTGGGGCCTGGTGATTGGCTACGGGGTGTCCCGCCTGCTGGAGCGTGCGGACCACGCCCAATCCTGACAGCTGCACTTCCCGGCGGGTTCTTCTGCGTCAGCGCGGGTCCGGTTCAACCGCCCACGCGAGCCGATGCAGGAAGGTGGCCGTCTTGCTCCTGAAAGCCAGCCAAGCAATCCTTCCCCACCCGGGTTTCGCAATTATTTGAGGGGCATTGGGCTCTGCGCTCCTGACGCTACCCACGGCACCAGCGAACAAGAAGGCAATAAGGCTTGCGCTTTCCATCAATCTCCAGCCGAACAGACAAATCCCCGGTACATGAGCGGGGTAGATAAACGGGGTACATGATCAAGGTGCCCTGTTCAAGAAGGCTTCAAACATCGCAGGTACCCGGCCGCCCGGTTCCCCCAAAGTGCACTCCTGACCGGTTAGGCAATAGTCTGACCAGATGGGGACCAGTGCCGTGAACTCCGGCGAACAGACTGACAGGCAATCGCGCATCCTTGACGCAGCGATGGACCTGCTGTCCCGTCACGGGATTTCGGGCGTCAGCATGCGCGCGGTGGCGCGGGAGGCCGGCGTGGCGCTGGGTCTGGTCAACTACTACTACGACGACAAAACCACCCTGATCCGCGCTGCGTTGAGCCGCGTGGACGAGCATGACCTGTTACTCGTCGCGCCGGACCCGTCGGTGTCCCCCGATGAGCAACTTCGGAAGGCGCTCCATCGAGTGGCAGCCGCCGACCTCCTCACCACCCGCTATCTGTCCCTGCGCCTGCACCTTTGGGCCCTGGCCCAAGCAGACGAGGATTACGCGCAGATCAACGCCGCCGCCTTCGACCGGTACATCGACGGGCTCGCGGCGCTGGTATCCAGCGCCAAGCCGGAGCTGTCATGGAACGAATGCAGGGAGAGGGCTTCGGACATCGTCGTTATCCAGAACGGCATGTGGCTGACGGCGCTCCTCGGGGTGGACAAAGCCTCCATTCAACGAAGTATCACGCGGACCGAAGAGATAGCCTTCGCGCCCGTCCAAGGCGCCCTTCCGGACGAAGCGGGCCGGGACACGGGGCTGAACCAGCAGTAATGCGGCTCCCGCCAGAACAAAGGTAGCCTCCTGCGTAGCATTGAACAAGTGTTCAAGAAAAGTATTGAACACTCGTTCAACGTGCATTACTGTCCTCCGTATGACTTACGCCACAGCAGTACAGGACGTCACCAAGAACCCGGAAACCAGCACCGCCTCCTCGCTGTTCATCAACGGCAGGTGGGAACCGGCAGCCTCCGGCGCCGTCCGTGAAATCCGCAACCCGGCCGACGGCGAGCTGGTCGCCACCGTCTCGGAGGCCGGCCGCGAGGACGCCGAACGCGCCATCGCCGCAGCCCGCACCGCCTTCGACTCCGGCGTCTGGTCGAATGTCCCGGCACCCGAGCGTGGAGCCTTCCTCCTGAAGGTCGCCGCCGGACTGCGCGAACGGCGCGAAAAGTTCGCCCGCGCCGAGTCCCTGGACACCGGCAAGCGGATGGTGGAAAGCCGCATCGACATGGACGACATCGCCGCCTGCTTCGAATACTTCGGCAGGCTGGCCGGGCAGCAGGCGGGCAGGATTGTCGACGCCGGGAACGCCGACGTCGTCAGCAGGATCGTCTACGAACCCGTCGGCGTCTGCGGCCTCATCACGCCGTGGAACTATCCCCTGCTCCAGGCGGCGTGGAAGATCGCCCCCGCTCTGGCCGCCGGCTGCACCTTCGTCCTCAAGCCCTCCGAGCTGACGCCGTCCACCAGCATCCTGGCCATGCAGCTGCTGCAGGACCTCGGCCTGCCGGACGGCGTGGCCAACCTCGTCACCGGGGCCGGCGCCCAGGCGGGCGCCCCTCTCTCGGAACATCCCGACGTCGACCTTGTCTCCTTCACCGGCGGCCTGGAGACCGGCAAGCGCATCGCCGCGGCCGCTGCCGCCACCGTCAAGAAGGTGGCACTGGAGCTCGGGGGCAAGAACCCCAACGTGGTGTTCGCGGACGCGGACTTCGACGCCGCCGTGGACAACGCCCTGAACGGCGCGTTCGTCCATTCCGGCCAGGTCTGCTCCGCCGGCGCCCGGCTGGTTGTGGAGGAATCCATCGCCGACCGCTTCGTGGATGAACTGGTCCGCCGGGCGAAGGAGATCCGGATCGGCGGCCCCTTCGACGACGACGCCGAGACCGGCCCCCTGATCTCCGCCGCCCACCGGGACAAGGTGGACGCCTACGTCCAGCGCGGCATCAAGGAGGGCGCACGGCTGCGCACCGGCGGCGCGGCTCCGGAAGGCGAAAAGTACGACGCCGGGTTCTACTACCAGCCCACCATCCTGGACCAGGTGCAGCGCGGCATGTCCGTGGTCACCGACGAGGCGTTCGGCCCGGTGGTCACGGTAGAGACGTTCCGCACCGAGGACGAGGCCGTCGCCACCGCGAACGACACCATCTACGGGCTGGCCGGCGCCGTCTGGACCCAGGACGCCGGGAAGGCCCAGCGCGTTGCGGGCAGGCTGCGGCACGGCACCATCTGGATCAACGACTACCACCCCTACCTCCCCCAGGCCGAGTGGGGCGGCTTCGGCCAGTCCGGCGTCGGCCGCGAGCTGGGCCCCACGGGCCTGGCCGAGTACCAGGAAGCCAAGCACATCTACCAGAACACCAGCCCGCAGGTCACCGGCTGGTTTGCTGACCACGGCAAGGAGAACTAGATGCACTACGACAACATCGACGACGCCACGCAACGGGCATTCGACTACGTCGTCATCGGCGGCGGGTCCGCGGGGGCGGCGGTGGCCGCACGGCTGAGCGAGGACCCGGACGTGACCGTGGCCCTCGTGGAGGCGGGACCGGATGACCGCAATATCCCCGAGATCCTGCAGTTGGACCGCTGGATGGAGCTGCTGGAATCCGGGTACGACTGGGACTACCCGATCGAGCCTCAGGAGAACGGCAACTCGTTTATGCGCCACGCCCGCGCCAAGGTGATGGGCGGCTGCTCCAGCCACAACTCCTGCATCGCTTTCTGGGCCCCGCGCGAGGACCTGGACGAATGGGAGGCCAAGTACGGCGCCACGGGCTGGAACGCCGCCAACGCCTGGCCGCTGTACCAGCGGCTGGAAACCAATGAGGACGCCGGCCCGGACGCACCCCACCACGGCGACTCCGGCCCCGTGCACCTGATGAACGTGCCCCCGGCGGATCCTGCCGGCGTCGCGCTCTTGGACGCGTGCGAGCAGTCGGGCATCCCGCGCGCCAAGTTCAACAGCGGCACCACGGTGGTCAACGGCGCCAACTTCTTCCAGATCAACCGCCGCGCTGACGGCACCCGCTCGTCCAGCTCCGTCTCCTACATCCATCCCATCGTGGACCGCCCCAACTTCACCCTGCTGACCGGACTCCGCGCCCGCCAGCTGGTGTTCGACGCGGACAAGCGCTGCACCGGCGTGGACGTGGTTGACGGCGCGTTCGGCCGGACCCACCGGCTCACCGCCCACCGGGAAGTCATCGTGTCAACCGGCGCGATCGACTCCCCCAAGCTGCTGATGCTCTCCGGCATCGGCCCGGCGGCGCACCTGGCCCAGCACGGCATCGAGGTCCTGGTGGACTCCCCCGGCGTGGGCGAGAACCTGCAGGACCACCCGGAGGGCGTGGTGCAGTTCGAGGCCAAGCAGCCCATGGTGCAGACCTCCACCCAGTGGTGGGAGATCGGCATCTTCACGCCCACCGAGGACGGCCTGGACCGCCCGGACCTGATGATGCACTACGGCTCTGTCCCGTTCGACATGAACACGCTTCGGCACGGCTACCCCACCACGGAGAACGGCTTCAGCCTCACCCCCAACGTCACGCACGCCCGCTCCCGCGGCACCGTCCGGCTGCGCAGCCGCGACTTCCGCGACAAGCCCATGGTGGATCCCCGCTACTTCACGGACCCGGAAGGCCATGACATGCGCGTGATGGTGGCCGGCATCCGCAAGGCCCGCGAAATCGCCGCCCAGCCCGCCATGGCGGAATGGACCGGACGCGAGCTGTCCCCCGGCATCGAAGCACAGACCGACGAGGAGCTCCAGGACTACATCCGCAAGACCCACAACACCGTGTACCACCCCGTGGGCACGGTCCGCATGGGCGCGGCCGACGACGACATGTCGCCACTGGACCCCGAGCTGCGGGTCAAGGGCGTCACCGGCCTCCGGGTCGCCGATGCGTCCGTCATGCCCGAACACGTCACCGTCAATCCCAACATCACCGTCATGATGATCGGCGAGCGCTGCGCCGACCTCATCAAGGCGGATTACGCCGGCGCCGACGCCCTGAAAGAGAAGGAGCTCACCACGTCCCTCGCCTGAGCGGCGGGTCATCCGGGAGCCGCGTTCCCAACAGCGCCGGCCCCCGCAGAACGTTTATCTCGCCGCACCCCAGGGCGGCCGTTCCCATCGTGCTTTTCTGAACTAGGAGTCCATATTGGAACCCAGCAAGAGTATTGATTCAAGCGGCATGGACGAATTCGGCTACACCCAAACCCTCGACCGAAGCATTGGCAAGTTCGCCAGCTTCGCAGCGGGTGTCAGCTACATCTCCATCCTCACCGGTGTTTTCCAACTGTTCTACTTTGGCTTTTCCATGGCCGGCCCGGCGTACGCCTGGTCCTGGCCCATCGTGTTCGTCGGCCAGCTGATGGTGGCCCTGTGTTTCGCCGAACTGGCTGGCCGCTACCCCGTTGCGGGCTCGGTCTACAACTGGGCCAAGCGGCTGTCCTCCGGAACCTCATCCTGGCTTGCCGGCTGGCTGCTGCTGCTGTCCTCCATCATGGCGCTTGGTTCGGTGGCCCTGGCCCTGCAGATCACCCTCCCCCAGCTCTGGGAGGGCTTCCAGTTCGTCGGTGACGGCACCGGGCCGTACGACTTCGCCATGAACGGCGTGGTGCTGGCCACCATCATGATCACCATCTCCACCCTCATCAACGCGTTCGGCGTGAAGCTGATGACCCGGATCAACAGCATCGGCGTGTTCGTGGAGCTCATCGCGGCCGTGCTGCTGATCCTGGCACTGGCCTGGCACGTGGTCCGCGGCCCGGAGGTCTTTTTCCAGACCAACGGCTTCGGCGAAGGAAATGATTTGGGCTTCTTCGGCGTCTTCCTGATCGGCGCCATGGCCTCCGGTTACGTCATGTACGGCTTCGACACCGCCAGCTCCCTGGGCGAGGAAACCAAGGATCCCAAGAAGACCGCACCCAAGGCCATCCTGCGGGCTGTGACTGCTTCGTTCCTGCTGGGCGGGGGAATCCTGCTGTTCGGCATTCTGGCCGCACCGGACCTCACGGACCCGCAGATCGGCTCCCCCGACGGCGGCCTGCAGCACATCGTGCTCTCCGTCCTGGGCGGACCGTTCGGCAAGGCCTTCCTGGCCTGCATCGTGGTGGCCGTGGTGGTGTGCACCCTGGCCGTCCACGCTGCCGCTATCCGCATGATGTTCGCCATGGCCCGGGACAACAACCTGCCGTTCAGCCGGCAGCTGAGCAAGGTGGATCCGGTCCGCCGGACCCCCACCGTGGCCGCGATCGTCATCGGCATCCTGGCCGTTATCCCGCTGCTGGTCAACGTGATGCAGCCGGCCATCTTCACCATCCTGTCCAGCATCAGCATCGTGCTGATCTACCTGTCCTACCTCCTGGTCACGGTCCCCCTGCTGCGCAAGCGGCTCGCCAGGAAGTGGCCCATCCTCGATGACGGTTCCGAACCCGGGTTCTGCATGGGCAAGTGGGGGCTGCCGGTGAACATCGTCGCCGTCCTGTGGGGCGCCGCCATGACCATCAACCTGGTGTGGCCCCGCCCTGAGATCTACAACTCGGTGCCGCCGTTCGAGTGGTACCTGCAGTGGGGCGGCGTGATGTTCGTGGCCGCGGTGGTGATCGGCGGTGCCCTGCTCTACCGGCTGAAGATCCGGCACCAGACCGGCGTGCTGGCCGAGCACGCCGCGGCCGTGGCCGCCCACCCGGCGTCCAACGACCCCCGGTACCACGCCGCGGAGGACGCGGTGCCGGCCAACGCGGTCATGGCAACCGAAAGCTAGCAACACCACAGCAGAAGGGGTCGACGACGGCACTCACTCGAGTGCCGTCGTCGACCCCTTTTGCGTCCCCGGCGCCTGCCCGTGGTGAGGGCCCCGCGTCACACAACGGAACGGCCATCCGCTCCGGGGCGCCCACGCCCTACCCTTGACAGGTGACATTGTCTAAACTTCGCACCGCGTCCGCGGGCTCCCTGGCCGCCGCCGGCCTCCTGCTTACCCTCGCCGCCTGTTCCACGCCGGCCTCCACCCAGCCCAGCTCCTCGTCCCCTGCCACTTCCGCAGCGGCTTCGTCGAGCGCCAGCGCCGCTTCAACCTCCGCCGCCCCCTGCGCCGGCGTGAAGGTCATCGTCGATTCGGGCGCGCTTAAGCAGCCCGCCGCCAACACCTCCAGCTGCGTGTCCGTGGACGGACCCACCGTGGCATCGGACGTGCTGAGCAAAGCCAACGTGAAGACCGAGGGCACCGCCAAGTACCCCACGAGCTTCGCGTGCCGCGTCAACGGCGTGCCCGCTGCGGACTTCGACATCAAGCACAAGGGCGGCACCACCCGCGAAGCGTGCGATGACAAAAACACCGTCTCTTATTGGGCCCTCTGGGTGAAGCCCGCCGCCGGCACGTGGGCCTACGCGCAGGAGGGCCTGGACAGCCTGAAGCTCAACCCCGGCGAGAGCCTTGAACTGCTCTACACCGTGGACAACGAACCGGCAGCTCCCGCGTCATGACCTTCCGGCCCGCGCCGTTGCGCGCAGCCGCGGTTCTCGCTGCTGTGTTCATCGCGGCGCGGGTCGCCTACCGGGTCCTCTTCAATGGGGCGGCCACCGGTGCCCCGGTCCTGCTGGACCTGCCGCCGCTGCGGCTTCCCGCCCCGTACGCCCATGTGGTGTTCCTGGGCCCCATCACCGCCCCGGGGCTCTGGGCGGCCGTGCTGTCAGCGCTCCCGATCGCCGCGACGATCCTCGGCTTCGGCCTGCTCAATGCCTGGGTGGATGTGTCCCGCGGCTTTGTCCGCCTGGCCCGGGGCGGTCCCCTGCAGGGGGTGGCCCGAATGCTGGTGGTGGCCTGGGCGGCGCTCCCCGCGCTGGCCGACGCCGTGGCCTCCATGCGCCTGGCCTTCCGGCTCCGCGGCGAACGCTTCGGCCCCCGCGCCCTGGTTCCCATCCTCGAACGCACCCTGGAACACGCCGGCCGCATTGCCGCGGCCCTGGAGCTGCGCGGCTTCGGCAGCCGGGCATCCCGCCAAGGACACCACGACGACGGCGGCCCGCTTCAGGTGCGCGACGCACAGTTCCGCATCGCTGACACGCGCATCCAGGTTGATTCGTTTGCACCGCCGGCCGGGTCCGTCGCGGTGATCACCGGGCCCACGGGCTCCGGCAAGTCCACCATCCTGCGCGGCCTGGCTGGACTCCTTTCCCACGTGGACGGCGGGGAACTGTCCGGCACCGTGCTGGTTGCCGGGGTTGACCGCGCCGCCGCTCCCCCGCGCGATACGGCGCGCCTGGTGGGCGTCGTGCTGCAGAACCCGCGGGCAGCGTTCGCCACCACCCGGGTGCGGGACGACATCGCCCTGGCCCTTGAACTCCGCGCCGTGCCCTCTGCCGACGCGAAGGCCCGGGTGCGGGAGGTGGCTGATCGCGTGGGGGTCTCCGCGTTGCTGGACCGGGACGTCAGCACCCTCTCGGCAGGTGAGGCCACGCTCGTGGCCATTGCCGCCGCCGTCGTGGACCATCCCAAGCTTCTCCTGGTGGACGAGCCCCTGGCCGACCTTGATGCCGCACACCGCCGCCGCGTCGTCGCTGTCCTGGACACCCTGGCCCGCGAGGACGGCGTGTGCGTCCTCGTCGCCGAGCACCGGGCCGCGGCGCTGGTTCCCGTGGCTGGTTCCTGGTGGACTATCGACGGCGGCGCGCTGGTGCCGGGCGCCCCTCCCTCCCCCGCAACTCCCGCCAAGGCCCGGCCAGCGGCTGTTCCGGATCACGGTCGCGCCCCTGTGCTGACGGCAACCCACCTTGAGGTGCGTCGGAAGGGCGGACCGCTGGTCCGCGACGCCTCCCTGGCCCTGCACCACGGCGAGATCGTGGCGCTGGTGGGACCGAACGGGGCCGGGAAGTCGTCCCTGCTGGTGGCGCTGGCCCTGGGTGAAGGTACCGGCGCAACGTCCGACGGCGGCCGGGTCGCCCTGGTGCCGGACGCGTCGGACGACCTCTTCACCAGGGACACGGTAACGGGCGAGCTGCGGTCGGCGGAGCGGCGGCAGGCGCGGCGGAACAAGGGCACAGCGGTTACTGCCGGCACCGCGGCGTCACGGCTGTCCCGGCTGCGGGGAGGCAGCAGCATTCCCGTCGGGAACGGGCATCCGCGGGACCTCTCCGCCGGCGAACGCAGAATCCTGGCCATCACCCTGCAGACGATGGATGACCCGGATGTACTGCTCATCGACGAACCCACGCGCGGGCTCGATCCTGCCGCACGGACTGCGGTGGCCGCGGCCCTGCGCACCGCGGCAGAGGACGGCGAAGCGGTCCTGATCGCCACGCACGACCTCGACTTCGCCCACAGCCTGGGCGCCCGGATCCTCCCGATGCGCGATGGCGTTGCGCCGTCCCTGGAACCAGCGCCTGCCCCGGAACCGTATGTCCCGGCGCCCCGCGTCCAAACATCCGGGCCCGCTCTTGCCGGAGCACAGGCGGGGGTGTCCACCGCTGAACAGGCAGACGACCCGCGTGCCTGGAAGCCCCACCGGGTACGGATGCCGCGCGGCGCCGAGCTTGCTGTCCTCGCCGTTGCCAACCTGGCTGCTCTGGCGGCGTTCTGCTGGCCGTTGCTTGCCGCGGCGCTCCCCCAGGACGCTGCCGCCGCAACCCCGTACATTGCCCTGGCCATGGCACCCGTGGCCGCGGTCGCCGTCGTGCTTTCCCTGGACGGGTCCGTCCGCTCGGCACATACGGTTGCATTGCTCGGCGTGCTGGCTGCGGTCGGTTCCGCCGTTCGGGTGGCGAGCACCGGCGTCGGCGGCGTGGAGGCGGTGTTCATCCTGTTGATCCTGGCCGGCCGTGCGTTCGGTGCGCGGTTCGGGCTGCTGCTCGGTGCCGCCACGATTGCCGTTTCCAGCGCGCTATGGGGCGGCATCGGCCCGTGGACGCCGTTTCAGATTTTCGCCTGTGCCTGGGTGGGCGCCGGGGCCGGTCTGCTCCCCAAGCGGGTTCGCGGCCGGGCCGAGCTGCGGATGCTCGCGGCGTACGGAGTGGTGGCGTCCTACGTGTTTGGGCTGCTGCTGAACCTGTGGTTCTGGCCCTTTGCGGTGGGCGGCGGCACTGGGATTTCCTACGTTCCGGGCGCGCCGCTGGCCACCAACCTCAGCAGCTTCCTGCTGTACTCGCTGCTGACGTCGACGGCGGGCTGGGATACCCTGCGCGCCGTCACCACCGTCATCGGCGTCGCGGTGGTGGGCCGGGCCGTGCTCGCCTCGCTGCGGCGGGTGAAGCCGGTGTCCGGAGCTACGCCCACTACCAGCGGACGGTCCCGGCACGCCGGGCAGGGCGAATCGGTGCCCAGGGAATCGGCCGACGCCCACCGGTGCTGACGGGTTGCCTTCCGGTACTGAATTTGTGACACTGATGTCCTCTGTTCCCCAGTGTGAGGCAATGTTTTGACGGGCATTTCAGGTTTCGCGACGCAGTCCGCGCGCTGACACTTCCTTGATGCCCTAAGGGCCGGTGGATCTCAGCGCTTTTACCGCTGAAACCACCCGGAGCCCAATGCCAATCCATGGCTTCCTTTGCCCTGCACTGATTTCCCGCCACCCTGCACAGCCTGGTGCTTATCCCCGCGCGCCCTGGCCGGCTTCCGTGGCAGCCCGTCCCCCGTAGGACTTCCCGCGCGTTCCACACCTGACCTTTTTGGCGAACCGCGGCCCGGCCGCCCGGCATCTTCTATTGGGAGCACCATGCCTACATCACATACTCCATCCGTCGTCCTCACGGACGTCCATTTCCAGTGGCCGGACGGCTCACCGGCGCTGTCCGGGATCTCCGGCAGTTTCGGGCCGGGAAAAACCGGGCTGGTGGGAACCAACGGTTCCGGAAAATCCACCCTGCTGCGCCTGACAGCAGGGACGTTCACGCCCACCGCCGGCACTATCTCCACGGGAGGCGACGTTGGCTACCTGCCCCAAACGCTGACGCTGCGCCGCGATGCCACGGTGATGGAGCTGCTGGGAATCAAGGACAAGGTCACCGCCCTGCGCGCCATCGAATCCGGAGATGCCGCAGTGGAGCACTTCGACGTCCTCGGTGACGACTGGGACATTGAAGCCCGCGCTGCTGAAGCGCTGCAGGATATCGGGCTCTCCGGGGCCGGGCTTGACCGGAGCGTGGGTGAGTTGTCCGGCGGGGAGGCGATGCTGGCCGCCATCAGCGGACTGCGGATCCGGCGGACACCCATCACGCTGCTGGATGAACCCACCAACAACCTGGACCGGGATGCCCGTTCGACACTGGGCCGGATGCTGGGTGACTGGCCGGGAAGCCTGCTGGTGGTCAGCCATGACCTTGCACTGCTGGAGCTTATGGACGAAACGGCAGAGCTGTATGAGGGAGGGCTCACGGTGTTCGGCGGCCCCTACAGCGAGTGGCGGGATTACTTGGATGAACAGCAGGCCGCTGCGGTGCAGGCCACCCGCTCGGCCGAACAGCAAGTGCAGAAGGAAAAGCGCCAGAAGCAGGAGGCGGAGACGAAGCTGGCCAGCCGGGCCAGGACAGGCCGGAAGAGCTACGAGAACAAGAAGGGGTCCAAGATCCTGATGAACCAACGGGCCTCCGATGCCCAGGTGGCGGCAGGAAAAATGCGCTCCGGGATGGATTCCAAGGTGCAGGCGGCCAAGGATGCCCTGGACGCCGCCGCTTCGCGGGTCCGGGAGGAGGAACGGATATCGGTGGATCTTCCCGACCCGCAGGTCCCGCGCGGCCGGCGGATCGCGGAACTGTGGGGCACCAACCGTTCCTACGTGGTGCAGGGCCCCGAACGGGTGGCGATCATTGGCCCGAACGGAGCCGGTAAGACCACGCTCCTTGAGAGGCTGGCGGGTTGCCTTCCGTGCGCCGACGGTGAAGCCGGCGGCAGCCTGCTGACGGACCGGGCCGGGTACCTGCGCCAACGGCTCGATGGGCTCAGGGAAGAGGCCACCACGCTCGAAAACGTCCAGGACGCCGCTCCGGAGGTGCCTCCCGGTGATATCCGGAACCGGCTGGCACGGTTCCTCCTGCGCGGGGACAGCGTGAACCGGCCGGTGCGGACGCTCTCCGGCGGTGAACGGTTCCGGGTTTCCTTGGCCACGCTGCTGTTCGCGGACCCGCCGGCACAGGTGCTGATCCTGGACGAGCCCACCAACAACCTGGATATCAGCAGTGTGGACCAGTTGGTGGAGTCACTCGCTGCGTACCGGGGTGCCGTGATTGTGGTCAGCCACGACGACGCGTTCCTGGGCCGCTTGGACCTGGACCTCATCCTCAGCCTGGACCGCGACGGTTCATTGACCCAGCTGGCCTCCCTGCCGGGCATCTCCCTGCCGGACACGGAATGACAGGGAGGCGGACCCGGGAGTGACAGTCGTGCCGATCCGGGCCCGGCCCACCTCACACCTTGAAGTACTTCGCCTCCGGGTGGTGGAACACGAACGCGTCGGTGGACTGCTCGGGGTGCAGCATCAGCTCGTCGCTCAGGATGACGCCCATGCGTTCGGGCTTCAGCAGCTCGGTGACCTTGCGGCGGTCCTCCATGTCAGGGCAGGCGGGGTAGCCCAGGGAGAACCGGGCACCGCGGTAGTCCAGCTTGAAGTACCCGGCCGTGTCATTGGGCTCCTCGGCCCCGAAGCCGAGCTCCTTGCGGATGCGGGCGTGCCAGAACTCGGCAAGTGCCTCGGTGAGCTGCATGACCAGGCCGTTGAGCTCGTAGTAGTCGCGGTACTGGTTGGCCGCGAACATTTTGGAGGTGAACTCCTCGATCTTGGACCCCGCGGTGACCAGCTGCACCGGCAGCACGTCGATCTGGCCAGACTCCCGTGACTTCACAAAGTCCGCAAGGCACAGGTGCCGGTCACGGCGCTGGCGCGGGAAGTCGAACCGCAGGCGATCAGTGCCGATCGGGCCGCCTGAACCACCATCCGGGGCGAGGAGACCCGCCTGGCCCAGGACGCCGTCGGGATCCTCGCCGTGGTGCAGGACTACCACCTGCTCACCTTCGGAGACCACGGGGAAGTAGCCGTACGCGACGGAGGCGTCCAGCATGCCCTCGCCCAGGATGCGGTCCAGCCAGTAGCGCAGGCGCGGCCGGCCCTCGCGTTCCACGAGTTCCTCGTAGGAGGCGCCGTCCTCGCCGCGGCCGGGCTTGAGGCCCCACTGGCCCATGAAGGTGGCGCGCTCGTCCAGGAATGCGGAGTAGTCGTGGAGCGAGACGCCGCGGACGATGCGGGTACCCCAGAACGGCGGCACGGGAACGGGGTTGTCGGTGGCGACGTCGGACCGGCCGGGCATGGCTTCCGGTTCCGTGATCGTGAACTTCGCCCCGCCCTTGTGGATACGCTTCTTCAACGGCGGCAGGCCGACGTCGTCCGGCGATTCACCGCGGGCAACGCGCACCAGCGGCTCCATGAGGGACAGGCCCTCGAAGGCGTCCTTGGCGTAGCGGACCACGCCGTCGAACTGCTCCGCCAGGTCCTGCTCCACGTAGGCGCGGGTGAGGGCCGCGCCGCCCAGAATGACCGGCCACTTCTTGGCCAGCCCGCGGGACTGCAGCTCCGCGAGGTTTTCCTTCATCACAACGGTCGACTTCACTAACAGGCCGGACATGCCGATGACGTCGGCGTTGTGTTCCTCCGCGGCGGCGATGATCTCGGCGATGCCCTGCTTGATGCCGATGTTGATGACCTTGTAGCCGTTGTTGGTGAGGATGATGTCCACCAAATTCTTGCCGATGTCGTGCACGTCGCCGCGCACCGTGGCGATCACCATGGTGCCCTTGCCGGACGAGTCCGACTTCTCCATGTGCGGCTCCAGGAGGGCCACGGCGTTCTTCATCACCTCGGCGGACTGCAGCACGAACGGCAGCTGCATTTCACCGGCGCCGAAGCGTTCGCCCACCACCTTCATGCCTTCGAGCAGGTGGTCGTTGATGATGCCCAGCGGGGTCATGCCCTCGCTGCGGGCCAGGTCCAGGTCTGCTTCGAGGCCTTTGCCTTCGCCGTCGATGATGCGCCGTTCCAGCCGAGCGCCGGTGGGCAGCGCGGCGAGTTCGGCGGCGCGCTGGTCCTTGAGTGCTGCGGTGTCGACGCCGGCGAACATGTCCAGCATGCTGGCGAGGGGGTCGTAGGTGGTGTTGCCGTCGTCGTCGTATTCGCGGCGGTCCCACACCAGGTCCAGGGCCACCTTGCGCTGCTCATCGGGCAGCGATGCGAGCGGCACGATCTTGGCGGCGTCGATGATGCCGCTGGTCAGGCCCGCCTGCACTGCCTCGTGGAGGAACACGGAGTTCAGGACGACGCGTGCGGCGGGGTTCAGGCCGAAGGAGACGTTGGAGACGCCGAGGGTGGTGTTGATGCCCGGGTACTTGGTGGTGATCTGGCGGATAGCCTCGATGGTTTCGATGCCGTCGCGGCGGGTTTCCTCCTGGCCGGTGGCGACGGGGAAGGTGAGGCAGTCGACGATGATGTCCTCGACGCGCATGCCCCATTCACCCACCAGGGAGTCGACCAGGCGGGAGGCGATGGCCACCTTGCCCTCGGTGGTGCGGGCCTGGCCCTCTTCGTTGATGGTCAGGGCGATGACGGCGGTGCCGTGTTCCTTGACCAGGGGCATGATGCGGGCGAAGCGGCTGTTGGGGCCGTCGCCGTCCTCGTAGTTGACGGAGTTGACCACGGGGCGGCCGCCGATGAGTTCCAGGCCGGCCTTCAGGACGGGAGGTTCGGTGGAGTCGATGACCAGCGGAAGGGTGGAGGCCGACGCGAAACGGGAGACGATCTCCTTGACGTCCGCCACGCCGTCGCGGCCCACGTAGTCCACGCAGACGTCCAGCAGGTGCGCGCCCACGCGGATCTGTTCGCGGGCGATGTCCACGCAGTCGTCCCACCGCTCTTCGAGCATGGCCTGGCGGAAGGCCTTGGAGCCGTTGGCGTTGGTGCGCTCACCGATGGCCAGGTAGGCGGACTCCTGGTCGAAGTTCACGTGCTGGTAGAGGGAGGCGACGCCGGCTTCGCGTTCCTCGGGGATTCTTGCCGGTGCGTTGGCTTCCTTGTTGTCCACTGCTTTGGCGCGGAAGGGCGCCAGACGTTCGACGACGGCGGCCATGTGTTCCGGCGTCGTACCGCAGCAGCCGCCCACCAGGCCCAGGCCGAACTCGCGCACAAACTGTTCGTGCGCGGTGGCGAGTTCGGTGGGGGTGAGCGGGTAGTGCGCGCCGTTGGCGCCGAGGATGGGCAGGCCGGCGTTGGGCATGCAGGCGATGGCGACGGAGGATTGCTTGGCGAGGTGGCGGAGGTGCTCGCTCATCTCGTCCGGGCCGGTGGCGCAGTTCAGGCCGATGGCGTCGACGCCGAGCGGTTCCAAGGCAGTGAGGGCGGCGCCGATTTCCGAGCCCATGAGCATGGTTCCGGTGGTTTCCACCGTCACCTCCACGAAGATGGGGAGGCGGATGCCCTTGGAGACGATGGCCTGTTTGCAGCCGTTGACTGCGGCCTTGGTCTGCAGGAGGTCCTGGCTGGTTTCGATGAGGAAGGCGTCAGCGCCGCCGTCGATCAGGCCCTCGGCCTGGAGGGCGAAGGTCTGCTTGAGGTAGTCGTAGCTGGTGTGGCCGAGGCTGGGGAGCTTGGTGCCGGGGCCCATGGAGCCGAGGACCCAGCGCATGCGGCCGTCTGTTCCCTCCGCGGCCTCGGCGCGTTCGCGGGCGATCTTCGCGCCCTTCTGTGCGAGCTCCTCGATGCGGTCGTCGATGCCGTAGTCGGAGAGGTTGGACCAGTTGGCGCCGAAGGTGTTGGTCTCCACGGCGTCGATGCCGGTGGCGAAGTAAGCGTCGTGTATGTCGGCGATGACGTCCGGGCGCGTGTCGTTGAGGATCTCGTTGCAGCCCTCGAGGTTCTGGAAGTCCGTGTCCAGCTGCAGGTCGCGGCCCTGGAGCATGGTGCCCATGGCGCCGTCGGCGATGACCACCCGGTGGTTCACGGCGTCCAGGAGCTCCTGCGAACGGGCGGGGCGGGGGACGGACTCGATGTCCAGTGCGAAACGAGGCATTTAAACAGGTTACGGGCGGGGGCGCCTGAGTTGCGCTGTATGTCTGGATGCTACGGCGGCGAGTGCGCCCCAACGCTGAACCCCGTCCAGTTCGCGGGACTCCGCCCCCTTACAATCTAAGAATTGTCGGAATATCTGGGGGCACATGTGGAGATCTATAAAGTCGAAGACGTTTTCAAGCGATCAGGCGTTCCAACGCTTACGTATGTAAAACCGAAGGAGTACACACGACTCCTCGTCGCCCTGCGATCACCGGGCAAGGGCGTGGTTGTGGAAGGACCGTCCAAAATAGGCAAGACGAGTTCGGTGATGAAAGTTCTGTCGGAAATTGATAGCACGCTTCCCGGAAGCGTCACTACGCTCACGGCCCGAGACCCGAGCCACAGAGATTTCATCGCGGACATCCCCTCACAGACGGATCTCGGGATTGTAATCATTGACGATTTTCACCGCTTAGACGCGAAGGTGAGGGAGTCCATTTCGGACTTCATGAAAATTCTTGCTGACGAGGAACGCACCGATGCAAAGATCGTGATCGTCGGCATCAACAAGGTCGGAGAGTCGCTTCTTGCGATTGCGCCCGACCTCGCTGGTCGCATCGAAGTTGTGAAGCTAGGCGTCAATCCTCCGGATAAAGTCCGAAAACTTATCGATCAGGGATGTGATGCTCTCAACATAGACTTCACCGCCCGTGAATCTATAGTTGATGCAAGTGCTGGAAGTTTCAATATCGCACAAATGATATGCTTTGAGGCTTGCATAAGTAATGAAGTCACTATCACTGTCAGCGATCCGAAAAGTGTTACCACGACTTTCACGTCAATTCGCGAAACGGTTATCGATCAGCTCGCCACAACTTTCCACAAGAAAGCAGAAATATTTGCAACCGGCAAACGACGCAGCCGGGCTGGGCGCGCTCCGTATTTGCAAATCCTACGCTGGTTGTCCATGAGCGACGAATGGACGATTGACCTTGATAGAGAGATTTCTAAGAATCCCGAGCTTCGCGGTAGCGTGGGGCAGGTTATAAAGGGTGGACATTTAGAAGATCACCTAATCAAAAACCACGACCAACTTGGCGACCTCGTCCATTACGACCCCGAAACTCGCATACTTGCCGTCGAAGATCCGCAATTCTTCTTCTTTATACGGCATCTACAGTGGAATAAGTTTTCTGAACGACTAGGTTACTTTGACGTCACGTTTTCAACTTCCCATGACTTTGCCCTTTCCTTTGCCGGAGCTGACCGCGACGTCGCTGAGAAGGTAGCGCGAGCGTTGCAAGAAGAAGAATTTAGCGTCTTTTATGACTTTGATGAACAAGCTCAAATTCTCGGCATTGATGTAGAAAGCTACCTTGCCCCCATTTACCAGAGCGAGGCGTCGTTCGTCGTACCCATTATGGGTAAGGATTATCCGGACAGGCTGTGGACTCGTTTCGAAAGTAAGCAGTTCGAGAATCGCTTCGGAGACAATGCGGTGATACCTGTGTGGTTCGAGCCCGTCGCGGCTGGAGTTTTTGAGGCCTCGCGGAAATACGGGGGCTTCACGATCGATCGCAGTAAGCCCATAGATTTGCAGATCGATAGGCTTACTAAGTCGTTGTCAGAGCGACTCAAGGACTTCCGATTGAGCCATAAGCTGCCAGCGCCGGAACTTGATGCCATGGTCACCTCGGAGTAGCTCTCCTAGTATTCTGCAATGGAGGCTGACGAGCCAGAGAGCACTTGCTTTATGGCGTCGTCTAACTCGTCAGCCTCCACCAGACATTTCTTTTGCAGATGTCGCCTCATTCATGAAATCAGGATGCGAGAGTTTATTCACCATCGTCCGATTACGCCAACGTTACTGCTTAGCTTTTGAGGACTCTAAAATCTTGTAAGTTCCTGTCACCGATCATTCGCGACCTCTGGTTCCTTGCGAATCTGCTCACCTTCCCGTTGATGCAAATTCCATGATAGGTTCCGTGGTCAGCAGCACAGTTGAGTTAAATATATGAGGAGCCAACTGAACTTATTGCAGAGGTTCACTAGGGGACTCCGGCGGTGGCCTCTCACTACGTTGGGTACAGCTGTACGGCGCATACGATCTAATCTTTCCGAACAGCAGCCGCCCGCGCCCAAACGGGGCACAGGAGACGCGGAAGGGTCGGCAGACTCTGTCAATCTGCAGCAACTCGAGCACTTGCTCTGCCGAGATAGCACGGGCTGCAGCACGTTTGCCGCTTCCGAGATGCGCCCCTCACAACGCTAATCGAATTTCCCGACGCGAAGTACTACGAGGACGCTATTCTCAAGGTGTCCACCCCAACGCCGCCCCCAGCTTTACAGCGATATCAGTGAGAATCTGCACATAGTCCTCGTGGTCGAAGCTGAAGGGCAGGGCGAAGGCCACTTCGTCCACCTCCTGGAAGCCTGCGTGCGCGTACAGCTGCTCGGCGATCTCCTCGCTGCTGCCGATCAGGTCCGCCGCGAACATCATGCCCCGCGGCCCCTGCGGAGCAGCAGTTCGCGGGGTGCGTTCGTCCACGTAGCGTTGGTACTTCTCCCGCTGGGCCGGCGACGCAGAGTCGGTCGGGATGACCACCAGCCCCTGCGAAACCCGCGCCTGAGCATGCCCCGCTGCAACAGCAGCCTCCCGAAAAGCCCGAATCTGCGACTGCTGGACCAAGGCAAAGTCCGGCTCCTGGTCCTTGTCCGGGAAGATCACGCTGCTGGACAGCAGGTTGAAGCCATGAGCACCCGCCCAAACCGCTGACTTCGTACTGCCGGCCCCGTACCAAAGCCGCTCCCGCAGCCCCGGCGAATGCGGCTCCACCCGGTTGGAGAACTCCTCCACCACACCCTGCTTGCCCGAGAATTCACGCACCGGCTCCCCGGCAACCAGCCGGGCAAACCGCTCCACCCGGGCATAGCTGAAGTCCTCCACGTCAGCGGTATCCGGATACAGCTCATGCTTCACGGTGTCGTACTGCATCGGCTCCCCCACGCTCACGCCAGGATTGATGCGCCCTCCGGCGAGCAGGTCCACGGTGGCCAGGTCCTCGGCCAGGCGCAGCGGGTTCTCCCAGCCCAGCGGCGTCACTGCAGTGCCCAGCTCAATGCGGGAGGTCCGCTGACTCGCGGCAGCCATCACCGCCACGGGAGAAGAGATCCCGAACTGCAGGTGCCGGTGGCGCAGCCAGGCACTGTCGAACCCCAGCCGCTCCCCCAGCTCAATGATCTGCAGGGTGGACTCGTGGCCCGCAGCGGGATTGGCGGGATCAAACAAGCCAATGGTGAGGAACCCCAGCTTGCGCAGGGGACGGTCGGGGTGCGGCATCGGCTTCCTTCAAAGCGGCGGACGGGGTTGGTTTCAGACTAGGCGGAAGCCCCTTGAATGAACCAGCAATCATTGACGCACATGACGGCATTGCGGTTAGGCTCGCCTCAAGCCAGCGACGGCGCCGGCACGGGAGGAAGATATGTCACTGCAGGAAATCGAGTTCACGTCCGCCAACGGCCGCGACACCATCCAGGCGTGGGTCTACGAACCCATCGGGCAGCCCAAGGCCATCGTGCAGCTGATCCACGGGCTCGGCGAACACTCCCGCCGCTACCTCCACCTCATCTCCACCCTGGTGGACGCGGGGTTCATCGTGGTGGCGGGCGACCACTCCGGGCACGGGCGCACGGCGATGCAGCAGGGCACCTGGGGCGACGCCGGCGAGGACGCCGCCAGCGTGGTGGTCGCCGACGAGGTCACCTTGCAGGCCAAGGCCCGGGAAGCACTCCCCCACCTTCCGTACGTGGTGTTCGGCCACAGCTGGGGCTCCATGATTGCCCGTGCCCTGGCCACCGACCCGAAGGCGCAGCTCTCCGGCCTGATCCTCTGCGGTATCGCCGCCCAGATGCGCGGCATCGAGAAAATGATCGACCGTCCCGAACTTGCCCGGCTTGCCACCGGCGAGCGCGGCGCCGAGCCCGCGCCGCAGGAACTGGTGGCCCAGTTGTTCGACGGCTTCCTGGGCCGCTTCGGCGACGGCGCCGGACCCACCGCCTGGGTGGCACTGGACGCCGACGTCGTGACCGACCACGGGCGGGACCCCTTCAACAACTTCGGCGCGCCGCTCAGCGCCCGCTTCCTGCAGGGTTTCGTGGACCTCTACGACCAGGTCACCTCCGACGAGTGGTACAAACAGCTCCCCGCGGAACTCCCCGTCCTGATCCTCGCCGGCGACCAGGACCCCGTCACCAACTACGGCGAAGGCGCCTACCACGTGGCCAACCGCCTGACCGATTCGGGCCACGCGAACGTCCGCACCCGAGTCTTCCCCGGCGTCCGGCACGAGGTGCACAACGAGCCCAGCACCCGCGCCGAGACGGAGCGCGAAACGGTCGAGTTCATCCAGCGGGTAGCCGGCAGCTGACGGTCCCCCAAGCACCTCCCGCGGAAGGTACGACGACGGGACTCACCATGCCGCCGTCGTCGTGCCTTCCAGCAGCAGCACCTCAAATTACTTAACGTTGCTTAACGCTCAAGCGCGCTCCTACTGTAATTGACGTCACAAGGACACTGTGAGGGCACGTCAATGGAGAGGGGGCGGTGGGTG
The DNA here is from genome assembly GCF_030323865.1 of Pseudarthrobacter defluvii. Lineage (NCBI taxonomy): Bacteria > Bacillati > Actinomycetota > Actinomycetes > Micrococcales > Micrococcaceae > Pseudarthrobacter > Pseudarthrobacter defluvii. The sequence goes on from NZ_CP066362.1 coordinate 3,907,492, forward strand.
AGCGGCCATAAAGTCAGCAGAGCCGCCGGGCCCCGCGCCACAACGGTTTCTGCCGCTGCTGTTGCCCGTGCGGCCGGCGTTTCCCCTGCCACGGTGTCCTACGCGTTGAACGGCAAGGGTGGTGTGTCGGTCGAGACCCGGCGCCGCATCATCGGCGTCGCGAACGAACTGGGCTTCAGGCCCCGTAAGTCGTCTTCATCCGCAGACCCGCTGCGGACCCGCGTGGTTGGGCTGATCCTGCCCAACATCATCAATCCCATGTATCCCCGGTGGGCCCAGGGCATCATTTCCGCAGCCGCCGAATCCGGCTACGAAGTGTTCGTGGCCACCACGCAGGACGATGCGGCCACACTGGCACAGGTCACCGCGACACTGGCGAACCGCAACGTGGACGGCGTCATCCTTGCGGCCGCCCTGCGGGAGGACGCCACCGCCTTACGCACTCTGCGAACCGCCCGGATTCCCTACGTTTGCCTGTCCCGAAGGGCGGACTTCCTGCAGGGCGACTTCGTTGGCATTGATGACGACGCCGCGGCAACCCTGCTGATGGAACACATGCTGGGCCACGGTTACCGGGACATCGCCACCGTGGTGGGACCGCGCTTCTCCACCGCCTCCCTTACCCGCGAACAGGCCTTCGTCCGCACTGCAGCCATTGCCGGCGTCACCATCGGCGGCGAGTGGAAGATCAGCACCTGCGTCAACAACGAAGGTGGCCGGCTGGCAGCCGAACGGCTGTTTTCCTCGCCCAACCCGCCCCGGGCCGTGGTGTGCGGCAGCGACGAACTCGCCATCGGCGTCATGGAATACGCGCTTGCGCAGGGCCTGCGCATCCCGGAGGATGTGGCGGTTGCGGGGTGCGACGGGCTGGCCCACAGCCGTTCCGGACTGATCAACCTGACGAGCATTGTCCAGCCGCAGCAGGAGATGGCCCAGGAGGCATTTGCCATGCTGCTGCGCAGGATCGGATCCCCGTCCAACACCTACAGTTCTTCGATTTGTCCGCACCGCATTCACATCGGAAGAACGTGCGGGTGTAACGCACCGCCCGCCTAACCGCCCCTCCGCTTCACCAGCCAGGGCATCGGCATCTGTTGCCGGCGCCGTGATCCCGCACGCCCAAAAAGCGTCTTCCCACCCACCCAACAAAGGAAACCCTATGGACTTCAGTTCCAAACGCGTCCTGGTTACCGCCGGCGCAAACGGCATCGGCCTGGCCATCGCCACCAAATTCAAGGCCCACGGGGCGAACGTCTTCGTGACGGACATCGACCCCGACGCCGTCGAAAAAGCGCGTGCCGAGGGCTTCCACGCCGCTGTCAGCGACGTATCGGATGAATCGCAGGTCCAGGACCTCATGGCCCGGATCCAGGACGACTTCGGCGGCCTTGATGTCCTGGTGAACAACGCCGGCATCGCCGGACCAACCGGTCCAATCCAATCCCTCAACAGCGCGGACTGGAAGGCGACGTTCGACGTCAACATCCACGGACAGTTCTACTGCATCAAGCACGCCCTGCCGCTCCTGCGCTCCACCCCGGAGGCATCAATCATCAACCTCTCCTCGGCGGCTGGCCGCCTGGGCATGGCCGGCCGGAGCGCCTACTCGGCATCCAAGTGGGCAGTGGTCGGATTGACGAAGACTCTGGCGATTGAGCTCGGGGCGGAGGGAATCCGGGTCAACGCCATCTGCCCGGGTGCCGTCAATGGGCCAAGGATCGCCGCTGTCATCGCGGCCAAAGCGGACATGCTGGGCGAGCCCGTGGAGACCGTCTCCGCCCTGTACCACAACCAGTCGTCGCTGGGCCGGCTGATCGAAGCCGAAGACATCGCCAACATGGCCCTCTTCGCCGCCAGCGACATGGCGCGCAACGTCAACGGCCAGGCCCTGGCCGTCGACGGAAACACCGAAAAACTCTACTAAGACCCCGAAAGGAAACGTCCCATGGCAGCAACACGCAAGGTCATCATCACCAGCGCCGTTACCGGCGCCATCCACACCCCCTCCATGTCCGAACACCTGCCCGTCACACCCCAGGAAATCGCTGATGCGGCCATCGGCGCCGCTGAGGCAGGAGCCGCGATCGTGCACATGCACGCCCGCGATCCACGGGACGGGCGCCCATCGCAGAATCCCGAGCACTTCGAGCCCATCCTGGACAAGCTCAAGCGGAACACCGACGCGGTCATCAATATCACCACCGGCGGGTCACCGCACATGACCGTCGAAGAACGCATGCAGCCGGCGGCCCTGTTCAAGCCCGAGCTCGCCTCGCTGAACATGGGGTCCATGAACTTCGGGCTCTACCCGATGCTGGACCGGTTCAAGGACTTCACCCACGAGTGGGAACGCGAAGGGCTGGTCAAAAGCCGCGACCTGGTTTTCAAGAACACGTTCCAGGACATCGAGACCATCCTGGAGATCGGCAATGCCAACGGGACACGCTTCGAGTTCGAGTGCTACGACATCTCCCATTTGAACAACCTGGCCCACTTCCACGCCCGCGGCCTGGCCAAGGGACCGCTGTTCGTCCAGTCCGTCTTCGGCCTGCTCGGCGGCATCGGCGCACACCCCGAGGACCTGATGCACATGCGGCGCACCGCGGACCGGCTCCTGGGCGACGACTATCAGTGGTCCATCCTTGGCGCCGGCAAGAACCAGATGCCGCTTGCCACCATCGGCGCAGCCATGGGCTCCCACGTCCGGGTGGGGCTGGAGGACTCCCTATGGATCGGGCCAGGCCAGCTGGCACGCTCAAACGCCGAACAGGTCACCCGCATCCGCACCATTCTCGAAGCACTCAACTTCGAGATTGCCACACCCGATGAAGCCCGCCAGATGCTGGGCCTCAAGGGCAGGGACAGCGTCGGATTCTGACCGGTACGCCGTGGCCCACACGGAAGGTACGACGGCGGCACTCACCTTGCCGCCGTCGTCGGCCCTTCCAGCGGGAGGGTCTTCCTGGCAACACCTTCTCCGACTGTGCCAGAGAATGTGGCCGGATCTTCCCTTACTGGATTTCAAAAGTGGCGGTGAGCCTGGCCCGTCCAATGGCGTGGCTGAAGAGCTGGAAGCCGAGGTAGGCGGGGCTTGCATCGGCAGGGATGTCGAGTTGTTCCACATCCACTGCGTGCACCACGAAGTGGTAGTGGTGGGGACCGTGTCCTTCGGGAGGAGCCGCGCCGACGAAGCCCCTGAAGCCGGCGTCGTTCATCAGTTGCACCGCAGGCCCGGGCAGGCCGGCCTCGGCAGCACCCGACGGAAGGGAGGTAGTGGACGCCGGCAGGTTGAAGGCTGCCCAGTGCCAGAACCCGCTGCCGGTGGGAGCGTCCGGGTCCAGGACCGTCACGGCAAAGCTTTTGGTCTCCGGCGGGAACCCCTCCCAGGCAAGTGCCGGCGACCGGTCTTCTCCACGCTCGACTCCCATTTTCCCGCTCGCTTGGGCCGCGGGGAGCGCCTGCCCGTCCTGGATATCGGTGCTGGACAAGGAGAATTCAGGAAGCTGGGGAAGTGCGGCATACGGATCGTGGGACATCTCTTTATTACCTTTCCTGACATCGGGATGGGAACTGCAAGCACAACGCGGTTGGAACGGGTTGCCTGCTGCACACTCTAACGCCCAGTTAAGTGGATGAGTTCGACGGCGGGCCCACCCCGCCGCGGTCGTAGCCCGCGTGGGCCGTGTCGTCCTAGATGGTCACGTTAAGCCCCGCCGTGTAGCCGGCGGCAGCTGAACCCGTCATCGTTGCCAGCTGGTAGATGCCGCCGTCGTCGCCGAACACGTTGTCCGACTTCAGCGAAGTACGGCTCATGTTCGTGATGCTGCGCTCGTACCCCGGAGCGGCGTACACGTCGTCGCAGGCGGCTTGCGGCAGCGCGATCTGGGAAACAGCCAGGACCTGCCCGGCCGCCGTTGCGTTGTTCATCGACTCGAACACCTCGAAGTGGATGTGCGGCCAGCGCCCGGAGTAGGCCGCCGGGAAGATCGACGTAAAGGTGACCTGTCCATTGGCATCCGCCTCCTGCACGCCGCGGAGATAGTTTTCGTTTTTCAGGCTCGAGTCGTACATCGAATACTTCCCGTCCCTGTCGCAGTGCCACGCGTACACGGCGGCACCAGCCATCGGGGCGCAGCCGTTGGCGTTGTCCAGGAGGGTCAGCGTGAACGTCAGCGGAACGCCCTCCGCCTTGGCGGACGCGCTTCCGAAGCTCGCGGTGATGTCCCGGCGCACCACTCCGGACGCTTCCAGGACGTTCGGTCCGTTGGAGCCGTCGCCGGGATACGGGCCCGCGGTTTCCTGTGGGATTTCCACGCCGCACTCAGCGATGGCCCGCGTGAGGGTCGGGGTGGCAGTGGCGGCGTCCGTGGCAGAGGCAGCCGCGGAGGAGCCTGCTGCGGACGAGGCTGCGCTGGTAGCCGTGGAGGTCGCAGAAGAAGTGGATCCGGTGTTTCCGGCCGGGGCACAGGCGGCGAGCGCGGCGGCGGCCCCGCCTAGACCGAGGAACAACCCCAGCGAGCGGCGGCTCACCAAGGTGTTCAAGTCAAACTCCAGCCCCCGGTCGTGGTCGGGATGCGGCTGGTCGACGTCGGGCTGGCGGTGTGTGCGTGATGTGGTCATGGCTCCAACAAAACCGCACGAGGCTATGGCCCGGACCGTTCGCTGCTGTGCCCTGGCTGTGAGTCGGCTGGACGGTGCCGGCGAGCACCGGCCCCTACCCGGCGGGTTCCTCCGCAATGTCCTCTGCCCACAGATCCGGGTTGTCCTCCTGGAACGTCCGCATCATCTCCACGCACCGCGGATCGTCCAGGACCACCACCTCAACGCCACGTGACCGCAAAAGGTCGAACTCGCCGTCGAACGTTCGCGCCTCACCCACCACCACGCGCGGGATCTTGAACTGAATGATGGTTCCCGTGCACATGGCACAGGGAGCCAGCGTCGTGTAAAGCGTGGTGTCCCGGTAACTCTTCTGCCGGCCTGCGGCGCGGAGAGCGGACATTTCCCCGTGCGCTATGGGGTCGCCGCTCTGGACCCGTTCGTTGTGGCCGCTCGCGATGACCACACCGTCACGGGCAAGCGCGGCCCCAATCGGAATGCCGCCCTCGTCGAGGCTCTTTTGCGCAGCCTGGTAAGCGGCCTCGAAAGCGGGGTCGAAGGGTGCGGCTCCTGCCGAGGCGGACGGCTCATTGGGGTGCGTCATGCGGTCATTCTTGCATGCGGTCTCATGACCCTGCGGAGAATTCGTCGGTCGATGAGTATCGAGTCGCCAAGCACGAAACGAGCGAAGGCGCCGGGCCTCGGTAAAAGTGCCTCACACGAGTTAGCTAAGCTGGTCCGAGAGGCAAGGGGATGAGCATGGCGAAACGTAAGGCGACCGCACTGGACGTGGCGAAGCGCGCGGGCGTGTCCCGCAGCGCTGTATCGCTGGTGCTTAATGGCAGGGCTCAGGGCAATGTCACGGCGGAACGACAAGAGCGCGTCCTCCGCGCTGCCGCTGAGCTGGATTACACACCCAATTCAGTCGCCTTGAGCCTGCGCAACCAGCAGACGTCAACCATCGGCGTCATCACGGACGACATCGTCACCAGCCCGTTCGCCGGCCGGCTGATCAGTGGCGCCTCACGCACGGCCCTGACCCGTGGATACATGCTCTTTGTCATTGACTCGGAGCACGACGTGTCCCGTGAAAGCACTGCAGCACAGCAGCTGGTACACCGGCAGGTGGACGGCATCATGTATGCCACCGGCAGCCTGCGCGAAGTAACTACCCCTACTACGATGCGCACTCTGCCGGCCATCCTTGCCAATTGCACTGACGCCGCCTCCCCGTTCCGCTCGGTCATCCCGGCAGAGGTGGACGGCGGGCGCGCCGCCGCACAGCTGTTGATCGACCTGGGCCACCGCCGCATCACCCTGCTGACCGGGACCCTCAGCTCGCCTGCTGCCCCGCAGCGCGAACAGGGGTACCGCGAGGCGATGGAAGCGGCGGGACTGGGCCGCGAGCAACAACGTGTCCACCCGACCGGCTGGGACATTGACGACGGCTACCGGGCTGCGTCTGCCGTCCTGGGCGGCGAAGACCGGCCGACGGCGATCATCTGCTCCAACGACAGGGTGGCCACCGGCGTTTTGCTGTTTGCGGCATCCGCAGGACTGCGTGTACCGCAGGACCTGTCCGTTGTGGGATACGACGATCAGCAGCACGTGGCCGCCAACCTTGTTCCCGCCCTCACTACCGTGGCACTTCCGCACGCCGAAATCGGAGAAACGGCCATGTCCATGCTCTTGGATGAGGTTGAGGGGAAAGCGCCCGAAGCAGAAAAGGATGAGGGCGAAATCCTCCTGGTGCCTTGCCGGGTGATCACCCGGGCATCCACCGGCGCTCCCCCTTCTTCCTAGGACGACGGCGGCTCCCGCACCAACGGGGTCAGCTGAGTAAAAAAATCCCTTGACACGTGTTAGGTGCCGCTTCTAATCTACTTAACACGTGTTAGGAGGAGCCGACAATGACGTCTGAAAAGACACCGGGGCAACCAGCCCCTTCGCATCCGCTGCCGTCCAGCAGCAAACTCTCACAACTCACCCGCCGGTCCATGCTTGGCCTGAGCGGACTCGCCCTGGCGGGAGCCACCGTGGGGGCGTGGCCCCGACTGACTGGCGCCGATATCCCGGGCCGCGGCAGCAAGGCCCTGAACATCGCCATCCTGGGGACGGCAGCGGATGCCGCGGGACGCCAGGGCCTCATCCAGGCCTTCACCGCCGCGCACCCCGACATCCCGGTGCAACTGCAGGCCATTCAGGGTGCGGACTGGAAGGACTTCTTTTCCAAGATCCTGACCATGGTGGCCGCGGGAACGCCGCCGGATGTCGTCTATGTAGCCACCGAAGGCGCCCAGCTCTTTGCCGACAAGCTCGCCGAGCCTCTAGACAGTTATGTCCGCCGGGATGCCGCCGCCATGAGCGATTACTTTGCCGACGTCCACCCGAGCCTGCTGGAAGCCTTCATGTACCAGGGAAGCCTCTACCAGCTTCCACTGGACTGGAACGCGGCGAACATGTATTTGAACACCACCACCTTCGCCCAGGCCGGGCTTGAGCGGCCAAAAGACGACTGGACGAAGGACGACTTCACCGCCACCCTGCGGGCCCTACGCAAGGCCCGCCCGGCTGACTTCACCCCGTACTACTGGACCAACCGGCTTTTCGGCGGCGTCGTGCCGTGGCTTTACGCCAATGACACCAGCTTCCTGTCCGAAACGAAGGCTCCCGGCGGGGACTGGCTTTGGGACCGCTTCTACGCAAACGATCCTGCCCGGAGCACCCGCGGCGGCGGGTATCAGTGGCTGGCCCCCAACGCCGAGGACGGGCGGGTTGTCGAAACCTTCGACTACCTGCGCGAACTGGTGGCCGAAGGACTCGGCGTCCGTCCCGAATCCGGCGGCGGAAACGCCCTGGTGGGCCTGTTCGGCAACAACCGCATCGGCACCACGCCGGCCGGTGGCTATTGGGCGCAGGGCCTGCACGAGGCCGGGATGACCGCCGATCAATTCGACGTTCAGTTCTTCCCCCGCTGGCGGACCCAGCGCCATCAGTTCGGCGCTGCCGGCTACGCGATCATGCGCACGGCCAAAGACAAGGACGCGGCGTGGGAATGGGTGAAGTTCTGCTCCAGCCGCGAAGCGATGCAGTTGGCCATTCCCAAGCCCAACACCACGCCCACCCGCCGTTCGATGGTCAACGAATCCTTCTACGCAGCCACCGGGCCGCGGCACTGGAAGGTCTTCTACGACACCCTGGACAGGTTCCCCACCTCCGGTCCGATCCCCGCGCCGCCGCAGCAGGCGGCCGTCGAGACTGCCCTGATGAAGAACGTCTCCACCGCAGTCAGCGGCAGCTCCGCCGATGTGCGGGCAGCCATGGGCAACCTGCAGCGTGACCTTGAACTGGCTCTGAGGAGGAACTCATGACCACCACTTCCGCCGCCCCGCGGCAAACCGTGAAACCACCGGCCGTGCGCCGCTCCTTTGTCGAGCGATGGCTGGCCAGGATCTTCCTTGCTCCCACAGTGCTCGGGATGGCCCTGTTCACGTTCCTGCCGATCATCGCTTCGCTGGTCCTGGCCTTCTTCCGCTGGGACATCATCTCCGCACCGCAGTTCGTCGGTTTCGCCAACTTCGCAGCACTGGCACAGGACCCCACCGTGCGGGTGTCCTTCCTGAACACCATCGGGTTCGTAGTTGTTGCAGTAATCCTTCAACTGGGCATCGCGCTTGGCCTGGCCTCCATGCTGCAGGCCAGGATGCCGTCCTGGCTGAGGGTGTTCCTCCGTTCCACCTTCTTCTTCCCGCTGGTCCTGTCCGCCGCATCGGTGTCCATCTTCATGCGGTACATGTTCAACGAACAGTTCGGCGTGGTGAACTGGCTCCTGTCGCTCGTCGGGATTCCCGCTGTGCCGTGGCTGACAAGTCCCACGGCGTCTGCCGCCGTCGTTGTCCTGGTCTACGTCTGGCAGAACTTCGGGTTCTCCTTCCTGCTCTTCCTCGGCGCCCTCACCAACATCCCGAAAGAACTGCACGAAGCAGCGAACCTGGATGGCGCCACGGGCTGGAAACAGTTCAGCAATGTGACTCTTCCATTGATCAGCCCCACTGTGCTCGTGGCCTCTGTCATGGCCATCATCAGTGCCCTGCAGGTCTTCGACCAGCCGTACGTCCTGACCAACGGCGGTCCCGGCGACTCCACAAGGACCGCCGTCATGGTGATCTTTGAATCCGCGTTCCAGCAGCTGGAGTTCGGCAAAGCCTCTGCAATCGGCCTGGTGCTCACCGTGCTGATCCTTGCCGTCACCGCTCTCCAATTCCGCCTTAGCCGCCGCTTCGTCTTCTACCAGTGAGGCCCCCCATGTCCAGCCAGACTTTGCAGACCAGGACCGGCAAGCATTCCGGTTCCACCGCCGAACCGCCCGCCACCCCCAAGCCGTACCGCACCCGCCGCCTGCCCGCAGCCGGCACCATCGGAAGGTACGCCGCCCTGGCCGTGGCAGCGGCGCTGACCCTCGGCCCTGTCCTGTGGACCCTGTCCACCTCGCTGCGGACGCCGTCGGAATCGTTCAACCTGCCGCCGTCGTTTCTGCCCATCAACCCTGACTTCACCGCCTACCAGGAGGTGTTCAAGCAGATCAACGTCGGCCTCCTGGTCCTGAACAGCGCCCTGGTGACCGGGCTGATCGCACTTGGCCAGATGGCGTCGGCCACCCTGGCCGGCTACGCCTTCGCCCGCCTGGACTTCCGCGGCAAGAACGCCATCTTCTCGCTGGTGCTGGCCACCATGATGGTCCCGGTGCAGGTCACTATCGTCCCGGTGTTCATGCTGATCCGGGGCATGGGCCTGTCCGATACCCTGCTGGCCCTGATCCTGCCGGCTATTCCGACAGCATTCGGCACCTTCCTGATGCGCCAGTACTTCCTGGGCCTGCCAAACGACTTCGCCGAAGCAGCCGCCCTGGACGGTGCCGGACCATGGCGGATCTTCCAGTCGGTCTACGTCCCCCTGGCGGTCCCCGGCATGGCCATCGTCGGGATCCTTGCCTTCAACTTCCACTGGAACGAGTTCTTCCGGCCACTGATCCTGACGATCAGCGAACAGAACTTCACCCTTCCCCTCGGCCTGGTCACGCTCCAAGGCAACCTCGGCACCGGCAGCATCTCCGTGGTCCTCGCCGGCGTAATCCTGTCCATGCTGCCGGCACTGGTCGTCTTCATCTTCGGTCAACGAACCCTGCGGGAAGGCCTCACGGCCGGCGCCAGCAAATAGCCCAGACTTCCAAAGGAACCCATGGAAACCCTCACGACGAACAATGCCGCAGCCACCGACATTTACAGGCCTGCCCTGCATTACGCAGCCCGGGACACCTGGCTCAACGACCCCAACGGCCTGATTTTCCATGACGGCGTCTACCACCTCTATTACCAGAACAACCCGCTGGGCAACGTCTGGGGCAACATGTCCTGGGGACACGCGACATCCACGGACCTGCTGGCCTGGACCGAACACCCCGTCGCCATCCCCTGCGACGACAACGAAGACATCTTTTCCGGCAGCATCGTCTATGACAGGACCAACACCAGCGGCTTCGGCACCGGTTCCGTTGCCCCGCTCGTGGCCATCTACACCAGCGCCTACAAGCCGGGCTCCGAGCACGAGGGAATCCAGGCCCAGTCCCTGGCGTACAGCCTGGACGGTGGCTACACCTGGACAAAACACGCCAACAACCCCGTACTGGACCGCCGGTCAGCCAACTTCCGCGACCCTAAAGTCATCCGGTACGACGGCGGCGAGGGCAGTTGCTGGGTGATGGTCGCCGTTGAGGCGCAAGACTTCAAGGTGGTGTTCTACAAGTCCGAAGACCTGAAGAATTGGGAATTCCTCAGTAGCTTCGGCCCCGCGAACGCCACCGGCGGCATTTGGGAATGCCCCGACCTTTTCCCGCTGCCTCTGGACGGCGACCCGGAAAACGTCAAGTGGGTGCTGACCGTGAACCTCAACCCTGGCGGCCCCAACCGCGGGTCGGCCGGCCAATACTTCATTGGCGACTTCGACGGAACTTCATTCACCTCCACCAGTGCGGAGACCGCGGGCCTCCACAGCCCTGACGACCACGGCGCCTACCACTGGCTGGACTGGGGCCGGGACTACTACGCAGCCGTCTCCTTCAACGACGCCCCGGACAACCGTCGCCTCATGATCGGGTGGATGAACAACTGGGAGTACGCCAACCACATCCCGACCACACCCTGGCGCAGCCCCATGAGCCTGGCCCGCGAAGTCTCCCTTCAGACCATCGACGGAAACCTGTGCCTGGTCCAGCGACCCGCAGGCGACTGGACTGCATTGGTGACGCAGGAGCCTTTCTCCCTTGCTGAAACCACTATTGACGACGGCGAGCAGGTGCTGCCGGGCGCGGCAGGCACGGTTCAGCGCATTGATGTCAGCTTCGCTCCCGGAAGTGCTAAGGAATTCGGACTTGTCCTGCGGGGGGACGGCGCCAAGGGCACCCATGTGGGCATCCGGCCGGACGAAGGCAGACTGTTCGTCGATCGGCGGCAGTCCGGGCAGACTGACTTCCACGAATCCTTCCCCTCCGTCGACACCGCGCCCGTCCGGTCAACGTCCGGTTCCTACGACCTCAGCATCTTCGTTGACCGCTGCTCCATAGAAGTGTTCGCCCAGGGCGGCCAGGTCACCATGACTGAACTGATCTTCCCGGCCGAGGACAGCACCGACCTCGCGGTCTTCGCCGTGGGTGGTACAGCGACGATCAGCAGCCTTCAGGTCACGCAGCTCGAGTAGGAGGCGACCTAATCACCGAGGTCGGCGCCCTCGGCGTTCAGGCCCCCACGCACACTTCAAGTGGTAAGTTCGGGCGCATGGAATGCGTTGTGCTGTACACCGTGCGTGAGGGCGTGGATCGCTCCAGGATCATGGAGATCTACCCGCGCCACAAGGCCTATTACCAGGCCTTCCACGCAGACGGCGGAGGCCTCGTTGCCCTCGGCCCGTTCCAGGACCCCGACCCGGCCGCCAGCTCGATGGGCATCTTCACGTCCCGCCAGGAAGCGGAACGGTTCGTCGCCGGCGACCCTTTCGTCACCGAAGGGCTGGCCGACGCGCGGCTCCTGGAGTGGAACGCTGTGCACCCCGCATAGGAGAACCCTTCCGGTCCAGGATCAGCGCCAGGGCAATGCCGAACATCCAGATGTCCTTTGCCAGTACGGTGCCTTGCTGGCTGGGCCGGATCCCGTCCTCCAGGGTCATTTCCGGAATCCTCCGGTACATGGTCAGGAGGGACCCGGAGAAGATACCAAGGCCCAGCCCCGCCAGCCTGCTCGGCACGAACGGCGCCAGGAGTATTGCCCCCAGGGTCATCTCGGCATAGCTAAGAAGCTTGCCAAATTTTTCCGGCTCCAACCGGGCCACCTGCGGGTACACCTTGGCCCCCATGCCCTGCAGTCGAGCGGCGCTGTCCTTGTCCAGGTTCCGCTTGCTGTAGCCGGCGTTGAAAATAAAAGCTCCGGTGGCCAGGCGGAGGGGAATGTGGCTTAGTTTCATCATTAATCCCTTCACGACGTGCTGGGTGTTGCGAGCGAGCATAGTTCGGCCGGCCTTGCACCGCCAGAGCCTTGTGTCCCGGGGAGTTCCTCCCAGCGGAAGCACCCCCGGAAGGGCCGACGGCGGTACTCACCTGCCCGCCGTCGTCGTACGTTGGACCATGGCTGGCTGAGGGGAAAGGCAAGGTGGAGCAGGCTCATTGGAGCCTGCCCCACCTCTTGCGCCGGCGAATGTCCTGCGCCCGACTTTCGGGTTACCTGTTGCGATGGAGTATGCAGGAACATCTGCCGGCGGGCTTGAAAAGGAACGCCTCGGGGCCGCCAATGCGGCCTAAAGCGTCCTGGGATCTTCGGCGTACATCTTCAGCCTGATGGCCAAAGCGTCCGACATGTGGTGGGCGGCGATCTCCCCGGCGCGCCCGGAGTCCCCGTCCTCGATGGCGGCCAGCATGGCGGCGTAGTCCGCCAGCACTGCCGGCCACCTGCCGGGGTAGGTAAGCGTGGTCAGGGTGTACCGGCGCACCTGCTGGTCCAGGCGTTCCAGCAGTCCGATCAGCGACGGGCTGTGCGTGGCGTGCCACAGCTGCGCGTGGAAGGCGCGGTTGGTTTCTGCGAGCGCCCGGCCGTCGGTGGGATCCAGCTGCTGCATCTGCAGCAGCAGTCCCTTGAGCAGCTGGTGGTCCAGGGCGGTGGCCTTGACGGCGGCCTTGGCCGCGGCGGCCTGCTCGAGGATGATTCTCGACTCATAGATGTCGATGATCTCCTCGGCCGAATGCGTGCGGACAACCACCGCTTTGCCGCGCCTTTCCACCAGCCCGTCCTGCTCCAGCCGCTGCAGGGCTTCCCGCACGGGCGTCCGGGATGCCCCGTACCGCTCGGTGAGCTTGGCTTCCGTGAGCGGCTCGTCAGGCGCAAAGACACTGGCGAGAACGTCTTCGCGAAGCCGCTGATGGACGGGACTGGCCACGTTTTCCTCTTTTCCTTTGCTTGTGGGACTGCTGTGTTGGCGTCTAGGCGATTGAGCCGGCGCGGCGGCCGAAGACCGCGCCTGCCGCAAGCCCGGAGCCGCCGGGGTAGTTTCCGCTGAACAGCCCGCCCAGCGCTTCCCCGCAGGCATAGAGCCCTTCGAGCGGCTCCGCGTCTTCGGTGAGCACGCGGCCCCAGGTGTCAGTCTTCAGGCCGCCGAAGGTGAAGGTGATGCCGCAGGTAACGGGGAAGGCGTAAAACGGTCCGGTGGCGATGCTGCGGGCCCAGTTGCTCTTCGGGGGCTGGGTGTCGGCACGGCGTCCGTCCTTGACGTTGGGGTCAAACGGCGCGTCCTCAGCGATCGAGTTGTTGAAGCCCTGCACCGTCTCCTCCAGGCCGTCCGGGCTGATGCCGGCTTTCTGGGCCAGCTCAGCCAGGGTGGGCGCGGTAACCACCGAGACTCCAGGCATGTCGTACTCCTCGGCCCGCAACATTGGGCGGGAGGAGGCGTCAAAGATCTGGAAGGCGGCCGAGCCCGGCTGGGCAAGGATGTCGCGGCCGTACTTCGCGTAGGTGTAGTTGCGGTAGTCGGCGCCTTCGTCCACGAACCGCTTGCCCTCGGTGTTTACCACGATGCCCAGCGGGTACCCGCCGCGGGTGAGCTGGTTGGTGAGTTCCAGGTTGCCCTCGTTCTCCGGGTGCCAGGCGTCCCAGGCGACGCTGTGGCAGGTGGACCAGTCCCCGCCTTTGGCCGCCCCGGCTTCAAGGGCAGCGAGGATCATCTCGCCCGTGTTGCCGGGCGTGCCGCGTACTTTCGCGTTCTGCCAGCCCTCACCCAGGTGCTCGCGACGCAGTTCAGGCGATGCCTCGAAGCCTCCCGACGCGAGGACTACAGACTCAGCCCGGAACTCGCCCTCTTCGGTTGAGGTGCGGTACCGGACCCCGCTTACACGGCCGTCCTCCTGGATGAGGCCGGTGGCTGCGCAGTCGTAGATGACCTCCACGCCCATGCGCTCCGCGGCTGCCCGGTGGTCGGCCATGAGCCCCTTGCCGCCGCCCACGTTGCCCACGTGCAGGCCGCCCCAGAACAGGTATCCTCCGTCCTGGGTGCGGTATGCCTGGCGTTCATACATTAGGCGGTATTTGAGTCCCATGCCCTGGAGCCAGCGCAGCGTCGGGTTGCTTTCGCTGACCAGGACGGCGGACAGTTCGGGGTCGTTGCGGCCTTCGGAGACCTTGGACAGATCGGCGAGGTATTCGGCAGCGGTGTAAGCGGGGACTTCGGTGACGGCGTGCCGGTCATCAGGCTCCACGAATTCAATGACCTCCCCGAGCCCGTCATGGGAGATGCGGGTGGCGCCGGCGGTGTAGAAGCTGTTGCCGCCGGATGCGGCTTCCCGGGCCTTTTCCAGCAGGACAACCTTGCGACCGCGCTCGGCGGCCGCAAGTGCTGCCGCGAATCCGGCGTTGCCGCCGCCAACTACCAAAACATCGCTCTTGTTCATCATCATCTCCTCAGCTCCATCGCTGTACACGATTGTATACATAGGTATGCCGTTGGATGCAATGAGGTGGTTGCTGCCTTTTTCGGGTGCGCAGGAGCGGACGGAGGTGTGGGGCCTTGCGGCTAGCCCAGGCGCGGAGGGCTGATTTCCTGCGCGTCGATGTACATCTGGATCCGGATGTTCTTCGCCTCGTCCATATGGGCGCTGGCAATGCGGCCGGCCTCCTCCGCGTTCCGCGCGCGGATGGCCACCAGCAGTTCCTCATGCTCCTTCAGCACCCGGTCCCACCGCTCCCTGGTGGAAAGCGTGGTGCCGGGGTAGCGGATGAAGTGCACCAGGATCCGGTCCAGCAGGTCAAGGAGCGCTGCGCTGTGGCTGGCAGCCCAGATGCGCTCATGGAAGGTGCGGTTGGCGGCGGCCAGCTCAGCCGGAGTGGCGGCATCAAAGTCGAGGGTGACCATGGCCTGGTGCGCACGGTCAATGAGCATCAGGTCCATGTCCGTATGCCGGAGGGCGGCGGTTTTGGCGGCCGCTTCCTCGAGGAAGGTCCGGACTTCGTAGAGGTCCAGCATCTCCTCCGGCCGGTACTCCCGCACCTGCATCCGTGACCCGTAACGCTCCACCAAGCCCTCCGTTTCGAGGCGGCGCAACGCTTCGCGAATGGGAGTCCTGGAGACGTTGTACTTCTTGGCCAGGGCGCTTTCCACCAGCTGGGCACGGGGAGGCAGCTCCTGCGAGATGATGGCGTTCCTGATCATCAGGTAGGGGCTTGTCTCAGCTTGCGACGCCACGGGCGGCCTCCGGTCTTCATGGAACAAGCGGCAAGACGCAAACAGCGCCATACCTTTAGCCGCAATTCTAACGCACTGCATACCGTTTCGCGCGGCTGTGAACACCGTGCACGATGAGCAGCACGCGATGGAGCGGGGCTGCACGCTGTTGAAGCAGATCTGTATTCAACAATTCCCAATCTGTTGCTTAAGTCACTCCGACGGTATACCGTTTGTGACAAACGCCATACAGACTAGGGGTTTCCGGATTCCAGATCGTGCGGCTCTGAACATTTATCCACCAGCTGCACACGGCGGTTCGGTGTTTTCAGGAGAATCAATGACGCTTCTATTCAGGGAAGAACCGCAGGCAGGCAGCCTTCCCGTCACCGCAGTCCCGGCAACCCTGGTCCGCGGAGGTACCAGCAAATGCTGGATCTTCCGTGACGAGGACCTTCCCGCGGACCCCCAGGAGACCGAACGGCTCCTGATCCGCACCTTCGGCTCACCGGACCTTCGCCAAATCGACGGGGTGGGCGGCGCATCCTCAACCACCAGCAAGGCAATCACCGTGGGTGGCACCGGCCCGGACGGAACCGTGCATTACCGGTTCGCGCAGGTTGCCATCGATAAACCAGCGGTTGAATGGGCCAGCAACTGCGGAAACTGCGCAACCGCACTGGGGCTCTATGCACTCCACGCCGGGCTGGTCACCCCCACCGGCGACGTCACCCGGGTCCCCATCCTGAACACGGTCACCGGACTGCGCCTCATCTGTGAAATCCCGACACCGGGCGCGCAGGTTCCGGCGTACGGCGGCCGCCGGCTCGATGGCCAGCACTACCCCGGCGTCCCCATCGACGTCGTTTTCCAGAAGACGTCGTGGTCCAGCTACGGAGCACAGTTCCCTACCGGCAAGGCCCTTGATGAAATCGACGTTGACGGACGGCGGTACCAGGCGACACTGATCGACGCGGGTGCCCCGGCTGCGCTCTTCGATGCACGGGACCTGGGACTGGACGCGACGGGCAGTGAGGAAGCGTTGGAGGCGCTGGTCCGGATTGCACCGCAGTTGCGTGCCGCGGCTGCCCGCAAGATGAACCTTCCGCAGAACCTCAGCTCCATCCCCAAGGTGGGCGTCGTGGGGCCTCCGCCCGACGGAACAACCGGAGTGTCAGCCCGGATGATCTCGATGAGCGCGCTGCACCCCGCCATCGGGCTCACCAGCGCCGTCGCCGTCGCTGCCGCTTCCGGGACGGAAGGCAGCGTAGTGCGGCGCAGCATGGTTCCGGCAGCCGAGGCCGGACTGTCCATCCATCTGCTGAACGGCAAGACCACACTGGCGTTGGATGCAGCCGATCCGGCTGAGGTCTCCTTTCAACGCTCGGCCCGCGTCATCAGCGAAAGCACCATCCTGGTGCCAAATGACTGAAGTAACCCCTACCGGAAAAACCCAGCCAAGGAATCAGCCATGAAGATCAGCATTCAAAACCTGCAGCTGAAGTACGGAAGCTTCACTGCCATTGAGAACCTCAACCTCGACATCGAGGACGGCGAAGCGCTCGTCCTCCTGGGCCAATCGGGATGCGGCAAGACCAGCACGATGCGCTGCATCGCCGGTCTGGAGGAGCCCACCTCGGGGCGCATCATCATCGACGACGTGGTGGTCTTCGACTCCGAAAAGGGCATCAACCTGCCACCGAACAAGCGCAACGTCGGCATGGTCTTCCAGTCCTACGCCGTGTGGCCGCACATGACCGTGGCCCAGAACGTCGCCTACTCCCTCAAGCAGAAGAAGCTTCCCAAGAGCGAAATCGATGAGCGCGTCATGGAGGCCCTCACGTTGGTCGGTCTGGAGCCCTACGCAGACCGCGGCGCCAGCCTGCTCAGCGGTGGCCAGATGCAGCGTGTCGCCCTGGCGCGCAGCCTGGTGATGCGGCCCAGCGTGCTCATGCTCGACGAACCGCTCTCCAACCTCGACGCCCGCCTGCGTGACCGGCTCCGGGTGGAACTGCGTGAAATCCAGCTCCAGCTGGGTCTCACCTGCGTGTACGTCACCCACGACCAGCACGAAGCCTTCGCACTGGCAGACCGGATCGCCCTGCTCCAGGGCGGCCGGATTGTGCAGATGGGAGCCCCGCAGCATATGTACGAGGCGCCCGCCAGTGCCTCGATCGCCCACTTCCTGGGCGTCTCCAACATCATGGACTGCACCCCGGAAGGCACGGCCGCGGCGTCCACTACCGCACGCATCACCGACAGTGAGCTCACCGTCCAATCGGCGCAGGCAACCGCCGATGCGGGCACCTCCCCCAAGGTGTGCATCCGCGCCGAGGACCTGCAGATCACGGCCGCGCCAACGGAACACCCCAACTCGTGGCCGGGAACCGTGCGGGTGGCCGGATTCCAGGGCAACGACATCCGGTACGCCATCCAGCTGGAATCAGGGCCCGAGCTGGACGCCCTGGGCGGGCTCAAGCGCGGCGAACAGCACAAGGTCGGGGACCGCGTCTGGGTGACCGTCAACCCCCGTGAAGTCCAGATCCTGCCGGCAGAGGTCCTCGCATGAGCCTCAAGACCGTAGCGACCAGCCGGGCCGAGACCCGCCCGGCACCGAAGCCCGCACCCAAGGATTACCGCTCTGCCCGGACCCTTGCGGGCCTGCGGAAGAACACGCCGGGCCTGATCGTCCTGGTCATCCTCGGCATCCTCATTGTGCTTCCGCTCGCCCTGGTCCTGCTGGCAGCCTTCTCCGACAGCGTCCCGCGGCCCGGCAGCATCTCCCTGGGCGGCCTGACGCTGTCCAACCTGGCACTGCTGGCCACCCCGGAGGCACTCGGGGCTCTGGTCAACTCGCTCATGGTGGGAGCAGGCTCGGCCGTCATCGCCCTGCTGATCGGTGCGTTCCTGGCCTTTGTCTGCGCCCGCTCCGATGCGCCGTGGCGGAAGTTCATCTTCTTCATCGGCATGGCCCCGATGTTCATCCCGGCCCTGGTCGGCGCCCTGGCCTGGTCCCTGCTGTGCTCGCCCAGCGCCGGCTACATCAACATCTTCCTCCGGGACCTCGGCATTGATGCCGCGATCAACATCTACAGCCTTCCGGGCCTGGTTTTCGTGCTGGGAATCTTCTACGCCCCGTACGCCTTCCTGCTGCTGCACAGCTCCCTGTCGATGATGAACGCCGACCTCGAAGAGGCTGCGACCGTCCACGGCGCACCGCTGCGCACCATGCTGCGGACCGTCACCCTGCCCCTGGCCCTGCCGGCCATCCTGGGCTCCGCCGTCCTGGTCTTCGCACTGACGATGGAAAACTTCCCCGTGGCCCAGGTCATCGGCAACCCGGCCGGCGTGGACACGCTGCCTACCTATATCTACCGCCTGATGAGCGCCACACCGGCCAAGAGCAACCAGGCCGCCAGCGTCGCCGTCATCCTGACGGTTGCGCTGATGGCCGTGACGCTCATCCAGCAGCGCATCATCAACAAGCGCAAATTCACCACGATGACCGGCAAGGGCAACCGTCCCCGCCAGGTGCCTCTGCGCAAGATGCGCTGGCCTTTCACCATCATTGCCCTGGCCTACTTCGCAGTGTCCGTGGTCCTGCCCATGCTCGCCCTGCTGGCCGCGTCGATGCAGGCCACCCCGTTCGTGTCCTCGATGTCCCAGCTACTGGAGGCGAATGCCCTCAGCTTCGCCAAGCTGGGCGAGGTCCTGGGCTCCAACGACTTCCAGCTCGCCCTGAAGAACAGCGTGCTGGTGGCCCTGATCGCGGCCTTCGCCGGCACAACCCTCAGCTTCATCGCCTCCTACATCCGGTACCGCACCAAGTCCAAGGTGGGGCGCCTGATCGAACTGGTGGCCATGACCCCGCTGGCCGTCCCCGCCATCGTCATGGGCATCGGACTGCTCTGGACCTGGCTGCTGCTTCCGTTGCCCATCTATGGCACCCTGGCGATCCTCGCCGTCGCCTGCGTGGCAGTGTTCATGCCGCAGGGCTACCGCGGCGTCTCCGCCTCCATGCTCCAGATGGACCAGGACCTCGAGGACAGCGCCGTGATGCTCGGCGCCGGCCGGACCAGGTCCGTCCTGGACGTCACCCTGCCCCTGATGCGGGTGGGCATCATGTCCTCCTTCCTGCTGTTCCTCATGCTCTCCATGCGTGAGCTCAGCGCCTCCATCTTCCTGTTCACCTCCAACACCCGCATCCTGTCCATCCTCGTGTTCGACAACTTCGACAACGGCCAGAGCCAGGCAGCTGCCGCCGTCAGCGTCCTGTACTGCCTCGTCATCGGAATCCTCGCCGTCATCGCCCAAAAAGTCGGCGGCGAACGCAAGACCAAGAACTGACCTTCCACCCCACCTTTGAAAGGGACACCCACAATGAAGTTAGCGTCCAAACTCCCCGCCCTCACCGCCGCCGGAGTGCTCCTGGCCCTCAGCCTGACCGGCTGTGGAAGCGCCGCCCAGAGCGCCGGCGTCGTCACGGCCACCGCGGCCGTGAACACCGACAACGGCCTGGTGATCAACGGCGAATCCATCGCGGACAAGGCCACCTACGAGAAGGCCAAGACCCAAACCCTGTCCCTCTACTCCGGCTACACCGATTCCTCCGAAAGCGCCCTGGTGGACGCCTTCACCAAGGACACCGGCATCAAGGTCAACGTCGTCCGGCTCACCCCGAACAAACTCTCCGAACGCGTACTGTCCGAACAGGGTGCCGGCAAGCTCAGCGCCGACGTGATCCGCACCTCCGACTACCGGATCGCCAAGTCCATGGAGGACGCCAAGGTCTGGAAGGCCTACGACGTCCCCGGCGCCTCCGCACTCAAGGACGTCTCCGTGGACGGCGGCCAGTTCACGCGCATGTTCAACTCCGTGTACACCCTGGGCTACAACACCCAGCTGGTGAAGGAAGCTGATGCCCCCAAGTCCTGGGCAGACGCCGTCGGCGGCAAGTGGCAGGGCAAGCTGGGCATCGTCCAGGGCGGCTCTGGCGGCAGCACCGCTGCGCTGAACCGCTTCATGGAAACCAAGATGGGCGGCGACTACTTCGCCAAGTATGCGGCGCAGAAGCCCAAGATCTACGACTCCCTGGGTGCTGAAGCCACCGCCCTGGCCCGCGGTGAAGTCGCCGTCGGCACGGTCACCATCAGCGGCACCAACATCTCGGCCGTGCAGGACAAGGCTCCCGTGAAGTTCATCGTGCCGGAGGAAGGCCTGGTCTCCTACGACTACTACCTGGGCATGACGGGCACAGCCACGAACGTGGAAGCCGCCAAGGTGTTCATGAACTACAACCTTTCCAAGCAGGGCCAGCAGGTCTTCGCGCAGATCGGTGAATACCCGGTCCGCACCGACGTGGCACCGCCCACCATCATGGGTGTGACCCTCCCCGCCGTCGATTCCGGCAAGGTCTACCGCATGCAGAACAGCGACGCCACCACTTACGGCAAGGACGACCTGGCCAAGTGGAACCAGGTGTTCGGCTACACCAAGTAAATCCCTCCCGTGCCTGGGGACCCGGCAGCCGCCGGGTCCCCAGGCACGTTTTTTATACCCCAGGAGCCCCGTGACCTCCCCGCACCCCGCCTTGCCTGTCCCCCGGAACACCACAGCCCTGCTGGTCCTCCGGGATGGGGCAACCGTCCTTGAACTCGGCGACACCGCCCGGGCCAGCTACGTCGCCTCGGTGCGCAAAAGCCTGCTCTCCATCCTCTTCGGCATCCAGGTGGAAGCCGGCACTGTCAGCCTGGATGACACGTTGGGCGCGCTGGGGATCGATGACACCGGCAGCCTGCTCCCCCTCGAGAAGACAGCGAGGCTCCGCCACCTCCTGACGTCGCGGTCGGGGGTCTACCACCCACCGTCCAGCCCCGGCAGTGATGAGGACGCCTTTCCGCCACGCGGCACGAAGACGCCGGGGCAGTACTTCGTCTACAACAACTGGGATTTCAACGCCGCGGGCGCCATCTTCGAGAAGGCCGGCGGCCTGACCGTCTTCGAGGCGTTCGAGAAGTACCTGGCCGGTCCGTTGGGGCTGAGCGACTACGACCCCCGCCGCCAGCGGATGCTCGGCGACCCCGGAAAGTCCGCTTTTCCGGCCTACCACTTCTTCCTCTCCGCCCGGGACCTGGCCAAGATCGGGCTGCTAATGGCGGCCGGCGGGCAATGGGAGGGCCGGCAGCTTGTGCACCGGGAGTGGGTCAGGGAAAGCCTGGCACCGCACGTGAGGCGCGCGGACATGGCGCCGGCCACCGGTTTCGGCACCTGCGACTACGGCTACCTGTGGTGGCTGCCCCGGGAAACCGGCCCCCAATGGGAGGGCGCGTTCCTGGCGGCGGGCAACTACGGCCAGTTCCTCCTGGTCCTGCCGGCCATCGGCAGCGTCATCGTCCACCGCCGCTTCGTCAGCGACCGCTTTGCCATCGCCCGGAACACCCGCGCCGTAGGTGCCCCGGCGGCGTCCCCGGCTCCGGTCACGCACGCCGAATTCACGGACCTGGCCCGCGCGCTGGTGGCCGGTCCCCTTGCCCGGTAGGCGTCTTAAAGACCATGCACGACGGCGGCACCGGCCTTCGTCAGGAAGCCGCGCCCTTGGCGATGGACCGGAATACCTTGGTTGCCTGCTGCGCGGCGGGGCTCAGCCTCCGGTTTTCCAAGTGGGCGAGGAGGATGCGCCGCTTCGGTGCCCCGGCGAGCGGGACGGCCACCACATCGGGGCGCAGGGCCGTGAGCGCCAGCCTGGGAGCCAGGGCAATACCGATGCCGGCGGCCACCATGCCCTGGGTCTCCTGGTAATCGTTGGCGGCGAAGGCGATCCGCGGCTCGAACCCGGCGTCCCGGCATACCCGGCTGAGGACGTCGGCCACGGGGTGCTCGTCGCGCACCACCCATTCCTGGTCACTCAAGGCGCCGATGCGGACCGAGCCCAGTTTTGCGATGGGGTGCTCCCGCGGCACCAGCAGCACCGTGGGATCGTTGGTCAGCCGGACCAGTGCCAGGTCGGGGTCCTCGATCTGCTGCCAGGGATAGTCCCACAGCAGCGTCAGTTCGATTTCCCTCCGCCGCAACCGCTCCAGCAGGCCGTCGCGGCGGGCGCTGACCACGGTCACGGCCACGTCCGGATGGCGGGCACGAAAGGCCAGCACCACGTCCGGCATCAGGGAAGCCCCGCCGGTGGGAAAGGTCCCCAGCCGGAGCTGGCCCCGCCGGAGGCCCGCAAACTCCCCCATTTCGGCGCGGGCAGCTTCCACGGTCCTGTCGATGTCATCGGCATAGTGCAGCAGGGCGTGGCCCGCTTCGGTGAGCACCACGCCCCGGGGGTGGCGCTCGATCAGCACCACGCCCATCTCCTGCTCGAGTTTCGCGATTTGCTGCGAGACGGCCGAGGTGGTGAAGGAAAGGGCGGCCGCAGCGGAGGTCAGGGAGCCGGACCGGCCCACCTCGCGGAGCACGTGGAGCCGGTGGAGATCGAGGATTGCCATGCACTGAGTTTAGCAAAAGTAGATAGTTGTCCATTTATTTGCGATTGTGCT
Source organism: Pseudarthrobacter defluvii (assembly GCF_030323865.1). NCBI lineage: Bacteria > Bacillati > Actinomycetota > Actinomycetes > Micrococcales > Micrococcaceae > Pseudarthrobacter > Pseudarthrobacter defluvii. Next base: position 3,930,378 of record NZ_CP066362.1, read on the forward strand.
GAAGGCTCTCATCCCGGATCGTAGAAGTACAAGGTGCTGTGAAGTAGAGCACCTGAAAGTTACGAGGGAGAAATACAGTGGGACTCAAAGGACATTGGTACCGGGGCGGCACCAGCAAGTGCTGGCTCTTCGATGCCAGGGACGTGGCCCTCCACGCCCCCACCCGCGAGGACATCCCCGCACTGCTGTCAGCCGCTTTCGGCGCAGCGGATGCGCGGCAGCTGGACGGCGTGGGCGGCGGAACATCCACCACGTCAAAGGCTGCAGTCATCTGGGCAACCCCCGGCGGCGAAGCAGACCTCGACTACCTCTTCGCCCAGGTGGGGATTGGTGACCCCACCGTTGAGCTGGGTTCCAACTGCGGCAACTGCGCCACCGCCATAGCCCTGTTCGCAGTCCAGACGGGCATCGTTCCCGCCCGGGACGGCATGACCAAGGTCCGCATGCGCCACGTCACTTCCGGCGCGGTCCTCAGCGGGGCGGTTCCCACCCCCCGGGGCCGCATTCCCAAGTCCGGCCTGGCCCGGGTTCCCGGCAGCAGCGCGGCCGGTGTTCCCGTCAGCCTCTCGTTCCACGGCCCCTGGGGCCAGAACACCGGTGCACTCCTGCCTACCGGCAACCCGGTGGAGCAGCTCCAAGTGAACGGCCGGACACTGGACGCAACGATGGTGGACGCCGGCGCCCCTGCCGTGCTCCTCGCAGCCGACCAGGCCGGCGTCGATCTTTCCTCAATGACGGACAACCTCGCCGCCCAACTGCCGGACCTCATCGCGGCACGGGCATCAGCCGGCCTCATCATGGGGCTGCGGAAGCCCGAGGATCCGCCGCAGAACGCGGTCCCGAAAGTCGGGGTCGTGGCTCCTGCCGGCGACTACACCGCCGCGGACGGAACAACCATCAGCGCCGGCAGCCACGACGTGCGGGTGCGGATGCTGTCCATGCTCGCGCCGCACCCGGCCATCGGCCTCACCTCAGCGGTGGCAGTCGCCCTGGCGGCCTCGCAGCCGTCATCGGTGGTAGCCGCCGCGGCGGGCCAATCGCCCTCCACCGGCACCGGAACCCCCCGCTTGCTGCGGGTCGGGACGCCCGCCGGCGTGATCACCGCCGAAATCATCACCGATGACACCGGCGCTGTCAGCGAAGTGGCCCTCCACCGGGCAGCCCGCCACATCGCCACCGCAGACATCGATGTGGCCCCGGCCGCCGAGCTGTCCGCCTAAAACCCCCATCTCTTTGCCCCATTATTAAGGGGCCGCACCAACCAGGAAGTTGTTCAATGAAGATCAAATCCATCCTCGGACACCTGTATGTCCAGGTACTCATCGGAGTCGCCCTCGGCGTCGTTGTAGGCGCACTGTGGCCGGACCTCGGTTCCTCCCTCAAGCCGATCGGCGACGGCTTCGTGAAACTCGTGAAGTTCATGATCGCCCCCATCGTGTTCTGCACCATCGTGGGAGGCATCACCTCCCTGCGGGACACCAAGAAGGTGGGCCCCACCCTGATCCGGTCGCTGGGCCTCTTCTACGCACTGACCGCACTCGCCCTGGCCTTGGGCCTGGCCGCGGTGACACTGTTCCAGCCCGGGGCGGGCATGCACATCGATCCCACGCACCTGGACTCCTCGGTGGCGCAGAAGTACACCACTCAGCTGCCCAGCAGCAACCCTGTGGACTTCATCCTGAGCATCATTCCCACCACGTTCGTTGGCGCCTTCGCCGACGGTGAGGTCCTGCCCGTGCTGGTCATCGCCATGCTCTGCGGCTTCGCCTTCAGCAAGCTCGGCGCACCGGGCCAGCTGGCCCTGAACGTGGTCAACAGCTTCAACAAGCTGCTCTTCATCATGTTCGGCTACATCATGAAGGTAGCTCCCCTGGGTGCCTTCGGCGCCATGGCCTTCACCGTGGGCAAGTACGGTGCCCACTCCATCGGCAACCTCGGCATGCTGATCCTTGCCTTCTACGCCGCCTGCATCGTCTTCGTGGCGGTGGGCCTAGGCATCCTGGCCAAGGTGACCGGCTTCAGCCTGTGGCAGATCCTGCGCTACTTCAAGGACGAATTCCTGATCGTCCTGGCCACGTCCTCCAGCGAACCGGTCCTGCCGCGCCTGCTGTCCAAGCTCGAACGGATCGGCTGCGACCGCAGCGTTGTAGGCCTGGTGGTCCCCACCGGATACTCCTTCAACCTGACCGGCACGGCCATCTACCTCACCCTGGCCTCCATGTTCATCGCCCAGGCCTGCGACATCCACCTCAGCTGGGGCCAGATCCTGCTGATGCTCGGCATGATGCTGCTGACCTCCAAGGGTGCGGCCGGCGTCACCGGAAGCGGCTTCGTGGCCCTGGTGGCCACCCTGACGGTTATGCCCACCCTGCCCGTGGCCGGCGTGGCCCTCATCGTTGGCATCGACCGCTTCATGAGCGAGGCCCGCGCCCTCACCAGCACGGTCTGCAACATCGTCTCCTGCGTGGCAATCGCCAAGTGGCAGGGCGAGCTGGACATGGCCAAGCTCCGCTCCGAGCTCCAGGCGGGCTTCGTGCCCACCGAGGCGGAAAAGGTGCAGCTGGCCGAGCCCGCCCTGGCACACTAGCCGGCGGGCAGGCCACCACCTCCCACTGAATGCCCGGGACCCCATCAGGGGTCCCGGGCAGTTTTTTGCCTGGCGCGGTCCGGAACTAGAAGGCCGCGCCCGGATCCTTGGCGACGTCCAGGAGCGTGCCCTGGAAGGCAATCTCCGCGGCAGCGCGGACCCTCTCGTGGCGGTGCGCCAGGAGGATCCGGCGGGACGGCGCACTGGCGCCAAGGGAGAGGATGCTCACGCCGGGATGTTTGTTTACGACGGCCGTCCGCGGGGCCAGTGCGATCCCCAGCCCAACGCTGGCCATCGCCTGGGCTTCCTGATAGTCGTTCGCCTCGAAGGCAATGCGCGGGGTGAATCCCGCAGCCTCGGAGCTTCTATGCAGTACTTCAACGACGGGATGCTCGTCCCCACGCACTATCCATTCCTCCGCCGAGAGGTCGGCCATAGCCACCTGCTTGCGGCGGGCAAGCCGGTGCTCCTTACCGACGATCAGGACGGTTGCATCCTCAAAGACAGTGGTGAGGGCGAAGGTTTCCGGCTGGATCCTGTCCCACTCGTAGTCCCACAACAGCGACAGCCCCACCTGGCCGTTTTCGAGCATCTCAACGAGTTCCTCAAAGCGGCTGCTGCGCACGCGCAGCTCGATGGCGGGGTATTGCTTCTTGAAGCGGCTGATGACCAGCGGCAGGAAGGAACCGCCCAAAGTGGGGAAGGTTCCCATGGTGACTGAGCCGCGGCCCAACCCCGCGATTCCCGCCAGGTCCGACTCCGCCGCAGCCAACTGCCGAAGGATCCGGCGGGTATGCGACGCCAGGACGTGGCCGGCCTCAGTAGGCACCATTCCCCTGGTGTGCCGCTGCAGCAGTGGTTGCCCTACTTCCGCCTCAAGCCGCCTCAGCTGCTGGGAAACGCCCGATGGGGAGTATCCGTGTTTGGCTCCCGCAGCGGTGACCGATCCCAGTTCGACGACATCAAGAAGCAATTCCAGTCTTTTTACGTTAAGCATCGCTGAACCCTTGAAGTAAAACTTCCAATACCTTGCACAATTCTACGTTCACAGTTCAGGCCAAGGCAGAAGGCCGGCACGAGCACTCGCCAGACCACCGACACTGGGGATGGGACGGGATCAATCAACTGCCATTTCCCCCACTGGATGAAGTAAAAGTGCATACAGTTGAAATTTTGATTGCTTGTAATTCATCCACAGCGCGGGTGACACTTGACTGCCGGCATGGCACGCAAGGGCGCAACGGAAGGTCTCAAGGGCAGTGGAAGCAGATGACGTACGCAACGGATTCCCCCGCCGCCATCCACGCGGCCAGCCAATCCCGAACTGGTGCTCGCTCAGGCGCTCAGACGAAGTGGAAGTATGCCGGGACGGCCTCCCCATCGCCGCTGGCCAGATCGATATGCTTGCCCTTGACGGCAGCATGGTGTGGATCCGCAAAGAGCACGGAAACGACCGCGCACTCTTCCTGCACAGCGACGGCGTCACGCTCCATCGGCGGCCGGCAAAGAGACCACTGTGACCGGAGCTCCGGCCCGCACGGCAGATCGGAGCAGTCCATGACAGCCACCCAGATCATCCCGCTCGTCATCCTGGTGGTGATGTTCATCGTTGCCACCAAGTGGCCGCTGAACATTGGCGTGATGGGCCTGGTGGCCTCGTTCGGCGTCGGCTACTTCATGCTTGGGCTGACCGACAGCGAAATCCTTTCCGAGTTTCCGGCCACCATCGTCCTGACGATCATCGGCGTCACCTACTTCTTCAGCATGGCCCAGCGGAACGGCACCATCGACATCATTGTCCAGGCATTCGTGCGCCTGGTCAGGGGACGGGCAATGCTGCTGCCCTGGGTTTTCTTCCTCATGGCCGCCGCGTTGACGTCCCTTGGCACTTTCTCTCCCGCCGCCGTCGCGCTCCTTGCCCCGGCGGCCATGGGCTTCGCCTACGAGTCGCGCCTCCACCCCGTGCTCGTGGGGGCCTTCATCATCAACGGCGCGCACGCCGGCGGCTTTTCTCCGCTGTCCGTGGCGGGAGTCCTGGTCCAAAACATTGCGTCGAAGAACGGCTTCCCGGTTTCCCCGATGGCGCTGTTCGCCGCCAGCTTCGCGCTCAACCTCATCCTGTCCGTGCTGACCATCATCGCCTTCGTCCTCATGCGCCGGCAGCATGATTCCCACGGCGGCGCCGGCATGCTTCAAGGCCCCGCCACAGTCACCCGCCCCCACGGCCAGCAGGTCCTCACCCTGGTCCTGATCCTGGGGCTGCTGGTGTGCACCCTGGGCTTTCACATGCCGATTGGGTTCGTGGCCCTCTCCGCCGGCCTCCTGCTGGCGCTGGTCAACATCAAAGAGCACCGCACCTTCATCAGCGGCATTTCCTGGTCCACGGTCCTGCTCGTGGCGGGGATGATCACCTACGTCTCGCTGCTGCAGCGCGTCGGCGTCATCGACACGTTGGCCCAACAGGCACTGGCCCTGGGCGCACCCCTGCTCATCGCACTTGTCCTCTGCTACGTCATCGGCATCGGTTCGGCCTTTGCGTCATCCACCGCGCTGCTCACGGCATTCATCCCCATGGCCGGTCCGCTCCTGGCCACCAGCAGCCTCAGCGCCTCCGGAACCGTCGCTTCCCTGGCCGTCGCCGCGACGGTTGTGGACGTTTCGCCGTTCTCCACCGACGGCGCCCTGGTGGTGGCCAACGCCCGGGACGACGACCGGCAGCGGGTCTACCGCCAGCTCATGTTTTATGCCGGGGCGGTTGTCCTGGTTGCCCCTGCCATGGCATGGGCACTCCTTGTGCCTACAGGCATCCTCTAGCCGGCCACACCCCTGACCTTCAAAACCCCCCCCACCGAAAGGACCCCACATGAACGAGTACCAAACCGAGCAGGACGCAGCGGAAGACTGCGATGCCGGGGACTGTTTCTACTGCCAAGGCCCGGAAACCGACTAGGGGTCCCAGCGCCGGCCCGGCACCGATCCTACGCCCACTGCTCCCCCACCGTCAGCTGGAGCCTGACGGCGTCCCCGGAGCCGGCCCCGAAGGAAGCACCACCCCCGGAAGGGGCGACGACGGCACCCACCTCGCCGCCGTCGTCGTTCCTTCCAGCAAACCCGGCCCTTCCAACAAAGCCGGCCCAGGCAGCAAAACCAGCCCAGCGCATCAGGCGTGGACCACCTCGGCAGCTTGGTCCGCGGTGCGCTCCGGCGCCTCCAGCCCCAGGTGCTCGCGCAGCGTGCTGCCCCGGTACTCGGTGGGGTACACGCCGCGTTCCTGCAGCTCCGGCACGAGGTGATTCACGATGTCGTCCAGGCCGGTGGGAATCAGCCACGGCGAGATGTTGAACCCGTCCACCGCACCGACGCGCGCGTACTCGGCCAGCTGGTCCGCCACAGCCGTGTAGGAACCGGTGAAGGTGGAATCGATGCGGGCCGTCTTGGAGATGACGAACTGCCGGATGGACAGCCCTTTGTCCTTGGCTTCGGCCCGCCACTGGTCCGCCAGCTGCCGCGCCTTGGCCCCGTGGAAGCCGCTGCCGCGGGTCTCCGAGGTCTCCTCCACCACGGGATCGATCTCCGGCAGCGGCCCGTCCGGATCGTAGCCGGACAGCTCGCGGCCCCAGAACTGCTCCAGGTAGGCGATGGCTTGCTGCGGGCCGATCTGCAGGTTCCGCACCCACTCCTTCTTCTCCGCCGCTTCCGCAGCAGTGGCCGCGAGGATGAACTCGCTGGCCGGCATGATCTGCACGGCGTTGGCCCCACGGCCGGCGGCGATGGACCGCTCCACAAGGTCCTTGCGGAACTCCACGGCGTTGTCGAACTTGGGGTGCGCCGAGAAGATCACGTCAGCCTGGCGGGCGGCAAAGTTCCGGCCCTCCGGCGAATCGCCGGCCTGGAACAGCACCGGCCGGTGCTGGGCGCTGCGCGGCAGCCTCGGCGTGACGTCCACCGTGTAGTGCCGGCCCTCATGGACCACCCGCCGGGCGGGGCAGTCAGATGTCTCCCACGAGTCCCAGATCCGTTTGGCCGTCTCCACGAACGCTTCGGCGTGCTTGTACCGGTCGGCGTGGTCCAGGTAGCCGCCGCGCCGGAAGTTCGCGCCGGTCCAGGCGTTGTCGGTGGTCACGATGTTCCACGCGGCGCGGCCGCCGGAGACCAGGTCCAGGGACGCGAGCCGGTGCGCCAGGTCAGCGGGATCGTTGTACGTGGTGTTCTGGGTGGCCACCAGCCCGATATTCCTGGTCACCGACGCCAGGGCGGCGAGCATGGTCTGCGCGTCCGGCCGGCCCACTACGTCCAGGGCGTGCGGGCGGCCCAGGTGCTCCCGGAGGCGCAGCCCCTCCCCCAGGAAGAACGCTGCGAAGAGCCCGCGCTCGGCGGTCTGGGCGATGCGGCGGAAGGATTCAAAGTCCGTCTGCGAGCCGGATTCCGCCGCCTTCCAGATGGTGCCGGAGTTGACTCCCTGGAAGAAGGCGCCGAACTGGATCTGGCCGCTCGGCACAAAAACGTCGGATTTAGCACGGTTGTGCTGCGTCATGGTTTTCCCCTTACTTTCCTGCACCGTGAGGCGCAGCAGTAGCAGATGCGTAACGGCTGGCCGGGCGCTCCAGTCCCAGCAGGTCGCGAAAGGTCCCGTCCTGTACCGGCGCGCGGAGCACACCGCGGCGGCGCAGCTCCGGCAGGACCAGACGGCCCAGTTCCTCCAGGTCCACAAAGAGCGACGCCGGATGGAGGCGCACGCCGTCCGCCTCGGCCAACAGGGACTCCAGGAAGTCGGTGAGACCGGCTACAGTACCTGCGAAAGCCGCCCGGCCGCCGTCGAAGGGTGCAACCCGCGAACCTGCGGCCTGCCCGCGCGCGTCCAGGACGACGTCCAGCTCCGCGATCACCGCCACCGAGGCACCCACCCGGGCCCGCACGTCCCGGACCTCGGCGGCCAGCAATTCGGCAGCCGGCGCGGAGACCAGCACGCCATCCACCGCGTCCGCTGACACTTCATCCAGCAGCGACGCCGGCACCAGCACCGGCAGCTGCCCCTGAAGCGGCCGCGGAATGATGGACGGCCCCTTCATCGAATACCCGGCGCCAGCAAAATCGGCAGGCGTCTCGAAATCCGCGTAATGCAGCTTGTCCACGTCGATGTACCGGCCGGTGGCGACGTCCCGGATCACGGCGTCGTCCTCCCACGAGTCCCACAGCCGCCTGGACACCTCGATGGAGGCAGCCGCCTCCTGCCCCAGCGCGGCTCCGGTCACGGAAGGGCGTCCGACGGCGGCTGCAGCCTCAGGCGATTCGGTTGCGGTCACGATCCACCCGGCCCGGCCGCCGGACACATAGTCCAGGCTCGCCAGCTGGGTGGAGACATGGAACGGCTCGGTGTAGACGGTGTCCACCTCCGGAACCAAGGCAATGGACCGCGTGGCCGGTCCGGCGAACGCGGCGCGCTGCAGCGCATTGGTGCGGCCGGGAGCCGGTGCGTCCGTGAAGGTGGCCGCGTGGAAGCCCGCGGACTCGGCGACCAGGACGGCACGGGTGAGGTCTGCACCGTCCCAGCCGGCGCCGTCGAGCTCGATGGCAAGGAAACCCTGAATATTGCTCACTGCTGGTCCTGACGTTCGTAGGGAATCTTTTCGCCGGCCTCGACGGCCACAGGCAGCTGGTTTTCGGACGGCGGCAGCGGGCAGGTGGCCAGATCGGTGTACGCGCAGGGCAGGTTCACGGCGCGGTTGAAGTCCAGCAGCACGGAGCCGTCGGCGGCGGGCACCACCGAGAGCGAGCGGTTGGCCGCGTATGTGGTCTTGCCCGAGGTTTGGTCCGTGAACAGCACGGACAGCGAGCCGGGGGCGTGCCCGTTGAATGCGGTCAGCGCCAGCTCCTGGCCGGCCAGCGTGAAGCGGATCTCGCCAGGTGCCTGGTACACGTGCTGGATGCCCTCGACGGCGGCACCCACGGTGGTGGGCCGCGGGGCCTCGAACGGCACGTAGGTTCCACGGACCGCGTAGGCGGCGTCCGGCGAGTAGGCGGGCGTGCCCTGGTACTGCTGAAGCAGCACATTCGAAGGATGACGCGGCCGCACGATGTACTCGCCGCCGCGCCTTGCCACCTCTATGACTGTGTCTCCGGAGACCAGGTTGATGTCGCCGCGTTCCTCGATCGGGCCGAACTCCAGCGATGCGCCGGAAGGGGTGTTCAGCTCCCTGCCGTCCCGCTGCAGGCTGTCGCCGGGCTCCAAAACCACGCGGACGACGTCGGACTCCACACTCCAGGTGCCGGGGGCACCTTCCAGCCGGGTGGCCTCGTCGCCCAGCCAGTGCAGGTGGGTCACGGCCAGGAAGCCGTGCGGCTGCGCCCGCTGCCGTTCGTGGGCCGCGTGCCACTCCTGCCAGTCGGTTTCGAAGGATTCAAGGGCGGTGCCCGTGGATGCTGTGCTCATGATGCCTTCCCTGAAGGAGTTGCGGTGGGCTGCGTGGCGGAGAAGTTTTCCGCTGTGATGGTCTTGGATTCGGGCAGCGCTTCCTCGGAGAGGCCCCAGCGCTCCAGCACCTTCCCGTAGGAGCCGTCCTTGATGACCTCGTTGAGGGCCGCGGAGATCACCGGCGCCAGCCCGTTCCCGCGCAGCGTGGTGGCGGCCACCAGGGTTTCGGACGGCCACCCGGCATTGACCTTGCCCACCACCTTCAGGTCGTCACGGGTGTTCTCCCGGTACACGGTGGACGGATACGGCGCGATGTTCAGGTCCGTGCGGCCGGAGGACAGCGCCAGGATGGTGTCGGCGTCGGACGAGTAGTACTGCAGGGTGGCCGGCGCCTTGCCCTTCGATTCGAGCTCCTTGTTCCAGGCCAGCAGGATCTTCTCCTGGTTGGTGCCGGACCCCACAGAGATCTTCAGGCCGGAGATGTCGTCCGCGCCCTTGATGTCGTAGGTGGAGGACTTCTTGGCCTCGAAGCCCATGTACGCGGCCCGGTAGCTGGCGAAGTCGAACAGTTTCACCCGGTCCTTGTTCACACCCACGTTGGAGAACACGGCCTCGAAATCGCCCGACTGGGTCTTCAGCGGCCAGTTCTCCCAGGACGTGACCTGGACGTCGAGTTCCAGGCCCAGTTTGTCGGCCACCAGTTGGGCGATGTCCAGCTCGGAGCCGATCGGCGTTTTGTCGTCCGTGGCGTGGAAGGACAGCGGGATGGAGCCGGCCGTGGTGGCCACGGTGAGCTTGCCGTCCTTGCTGATCAGTTGGGGGACCTTGGCGGCGAGCGCCGCATCCTTCTCCGCCCGGATCCGCTGCTGGTCCGGTGAGGTGTTGTAGACCACGCCGTTGCGGGCCGCCGTCGTCTGAGCCGCTCCGCTGGGGTTTGCGGCAGCCGAGGCGCCGGGGTCGGCACAGCCGGCGAGCGCAGCAGTGCCCAAAAGGACAGTGCCCAGAAGGACGACGGCGGGACGCGCCGCGAGTGCGCGGCTGCGGGGTGGGCCGCTGGTTGGGAAAGCCATGGGGTGAAGTCCTTTAGATGTTGAAGGCCGGTTCGAGCACCTTGGAGAAGAAGCTCCTGGTGCGCGGTTCCTGGGGGTTGGTGAAGATCTCCTGCGGGGTGCCCTGCTCCACGATCTGGCCCTGGTCCATGAACACCACGGTGTCCGCCACGTCGCGGGCGAACCCCATCTCGTGGGTCACGACGATCAGGGTGGTGCCGGACGTAGCCAGTTCACGGATCACGTCCAGCACTTCGTTCACCAGTTCGGGGTCAAGGGCGGAGGTGGGTTCGTCGAACAGCAGGATCTTGGGGTCCAGGGCCAGGGCGCGGGCGATGGCCACGCGCTGCTGCTGGCCGCCGGAGAGCTGCCGGGGGTAGGCGTCGGCTCGGTCCTTGAGGCCAACGCGGTCCAGCAGTTCCAGGCCACGGCGCCGCGCCTCCTCCTTGGAACGTCCCTGCGCTACGACCGGGGCTTCCGCCACGTTCTCCAGCGCGGTGAGGTGCGGGAACAGGTTGAAGTTCTGGAACACCATCCCGATTTCGGTGCGTTGCTTGAGGATGTCCTTCTCGCGCAGCTCGTGCAGCCGGTCGCCGCGGACTTCGTAGCCCACCAGCTTGCCGTCGATGGTGATGTGGCCGCCGTCCACCTTTTCCAGGTGGTTGATGGTGCGCAGCAGGGTGGACTTGCCGGAGCCGGAGGGGCCCACGATCACGGCCACGCCGCCCGGTTCCACGGTGAGGCTGACGCCTTTGAGGACTTCGGTGTGTCCGAAGGATTTCCGGACGCCGGTGATCTCCACCAGGCCGCGGGTGGCGGTGGGGGCGGTAAGGGTCTCAGTCATCAGAAGTTCCTTCGGTGGGGCACTGCCGCGTGGGTGGCGAAGAATTTACGGGCCTTCTGCAGGGGCGTCAGCGGCAGGTTCCGCACCGCGCCCTTGGAGTAGTGCCGTTCGATGTAGTACTGGAACACACTGAGCACGGACGTGATCACGATGTACCAGAGCGTGGCCACCAGCAGCAGCGGCAGGACCTGCTGGGTGCGGTTGTAGATGACCTGCACTGTGTAGAACAGCTCGGAGTAGGCCAGGACGTAGACGATCGAGGTGCCCTTGACCAGGCCGATGATCTCGTTGAACGCCGTGGGCAGGATGGCCCGCATGGCCTGCGGGAGCACGATCCGGGTGGAGCGGCGCCAGGCGGGGATGCCCAGCGCGGCGGCGGCCTCCAGCTGGCCCTGGTCCACGGACAGGATGCCGCCGCGGATGATCTCCGCCGAGTACGCGGCCTGGTTCAGGGTCAGGCCCAGGACGGCCGCCGCGAACTGGCTGATCAGCGTGGTGGTCTGCACCTCGAAGAACCGGACGTCCGTGAAGGGGATCCCCAGGCTGATCTTTTCGTACAGGTAGCCCAGGTTGTACCAGAGGAGCATCTGCACCAGCAGCGGCGTGGACCGGAAGACCCAGGAGAACGTCCAGGACACCGAGACCAGCAGCGGCGACGCGGAAAGCCGCATCAGCGCCAGGATGAAGCCCAGCACGAAGCCGAGGACGCCGGAGATGGCAGTGAGCTTCAGGGTTTCCACCAGGCCGTTGACCACGGACTGGGCGGTGAACCACTGCGCCACCACGCCCCACTCCCAGCGGGGATTGGTGGCCAGGGACCAGGCCACGGCAAGGACACCGAGCGCGACGACGGCCGTCCCCACCCAGCGCCACGGGTGCTTTGCTGCCACCACGCGATAAGACGAGTAGTCCGTGGCCTGACGGGGCGGCGTACCAAGGCCGGTTGGCGGCGCTTCCGCCGCCGGTTGCGGTTGTTGTGACTGCGCCACCGTCGTTGCTGCTGAACTCATGCGCCACCTCGCTTCTTGCCGTGGGTTCCTTGTGCAGGCGGTTGCCCCTGGCTGTTGCCTCTGATGCGGGACCGTTTGGCCCGCTGCTGGCTGCAAATCTAGGACCGGCCTGAACGGGCCAGCAAGGCGGCAGGTTGCAATACTTCACCGGAGTTCGCACGGCGTCATGAGTCGGTTCTTTGCGTCTTTTGACCCGCTGTGACGCGGAGTTAACGGGCGTGACCAGGCCCTCGACCGCCGTCGTCACCGCTGCCTAGCATGAGGCTCTCCATCCCACCCCCACCGTCAGGAGCGCCCATGCCAGCCACCATCCCGGCCATCGTCTTCATCGGCGGCGGGCCGCGCACGGCGGGTGTGCTGGAGCGGATTGCAGCCAACCGGCCGGACGTTTTCACCGGGCCGCTGCAGATCCACGTGGTGGAGCCACATGTCCCGGGTTCGGGCCGGATCTGGCGGCACGACCAGGACCCCGGGCTCCTCCTCAACTCGATGGCGGCGGACATCACCATGTTCACGGACCAGTCAGTGGAGTGCGCCGGGCCTGCCGCCCCCGGCCCCGGCCTGGCCGAGTGGGCCGCCGGGGTGCTGGACGCCTCCATCATTGACGTTCCGGACTTCCCGCAGCCGCTGTGGCAGCAGCTGCGGACCCTGACCGGCACCACCTTCCCCACCCGCCAGCTGCAGAGCCAGTACCTGGAGTGGTTCTTCCGCCGCGCGTCCAGGTCGCCGGGCCGCAGCGTGACCGTCCACCGGACCACCGCCGTCGGCATCACGGCGCAGGAGGGCTGCGGGCACGACGTTGCGCTGGCCAGCGGCCGGACCCTACACGCGGACATCGTGGTCACCGCCCTGGGCCACACCGACTCCCGGCCGGACGCCGTCTCCGCCGGCTTCGCGGACTTCGCCGCCCGGCACGGCGGCTACCACGCGGCACCCAGCTACACCACCGACGTCGACTACTCCCCCATTGCCCCCGGCCAGGACGTGATCGTCGCCGGGATGGGACTGGCGTTCGTGGACCTGCTGGTCCTCCTCATGGAGGGCCGCGGCGGCAGGTTCCAGGAAACGGACGACGGCGGGCTGCGCTACCTTCCGTCCGGACGGGAACCGCGGCTGTGGGCAGGGTCGCGCCGAGGGGTGCCGTACCACTCCAAGATTTCGGCAGCACTGCGGGGCCTGGCGCCGGGGCCGCTGCGGTTCTTTACGGCCGACGCGGTGGAGGCCCTGCTGGCGCAGCACGGCGAACTGGACTTCCGGCAACACCTGTGGCCGCTGATCGCAAAGGAGGCCGGCTATTACTACTACCGTGAACTCCTGACCGGCAGTCCTGAACGGGGTGCCATGGGGTGGGATTCCTTCGCCGCGCGGTACACCGGCCTCGACTCGTACAGCGGCGAGCGCACCGACCTCGTGGCCGCCGCCGTCCCGGACGCGGGCCTGCACCTGGACCTGGAGCGGCTGGACCGGCCCTTCGCCGGTCTTCGCTTCGACGGGCACCGTGCCGTCCAAGAGGCGGTGGCGGGGTACATCGAGCAGGACCTCGCGCTGCGCGACAGCCGCGATCATCCGGAAACCCTTGCCCTGTTCCTGACCCTGCTGCAGGTGTACATGGAGGTGGGGCGCGTAGTCCCGCCCGAGCGGCTGAACGCACGCTCGCAGCAGGTAATCCACGGGTGGTGGCACGGCTTCTTCAGTTTCGTGGACTCCGGGCCGCCTCCGCACCGGCTCCGGCAGATGCTGGCGCTGCACCGGGCCGGCCTGCTGCAGTTCCTGGGCCCGGGCCTGGAAGTCACCCCTGATGAGGCTAGTGGAACCTTCCGCGCCACCTCGCCGCAGTCGGATGTCACAGTTTCTGCCAAGGCGTTGATCGAGGCGCGGCTGCCGTCCACGTCGGTGGCCAGGTCCCTGAACCCCGTGCTTGCCTCGCTGCATGAGAGCGGGCTGGGCAGCGAGCAGCGGCTGTTGACCTCCGACGGCATCCACTCCACCGGGAAGCTGCTGGTCTCCGCTGAGCACCGGCTGGTGGGAGCCGACGGCCAGGCGCAGGCCACCCTCTTCGGCATCGGCCCCGGAACGTCCGGATGGGGCGCCGGCGCCTTTGCCCGTCCCAACACCAATGCCGCACCGTTCCGCGAAAACGACGCCCTGGCCCGGACCATCCTCGGGGTTTCCCGGGATATCGCCGCCCGGCCGTCCGCCACGGTAATTTCAGAACCAACAACTCCAGAACCAGCCGCCGCCGGAAAGAACTGAATCAATGACCGCAGAATCCGATCTCAAACCCAGGCCACTCGATCCCGCCCGGCTCGACATCCTCAGCCTGCCCATGCACGATCCCCGGGTCCGGCCGCTCCTGGACGAGCTCGCCGTCGAATATGACACGCGCTACGGGGACCTGTTCGGGCGCAGCGCCGCCGCTGACGAGCTGAACCGCTACCCGGCGGAGGAATTCGAGGAGCCGCACGGCGCGGTCCTGGTGATCCAGGAGAACGGTGAGTCAATCGCCGGCGGGGCGTTCCGCCGGTACGACGAAACCACCGCGGAACTGAAACGGATCTGGACCCACTCAGCGCACCGCCGTCGTGGTTTGGGTCGCCTGGTGCTGGCTGAGCTGGAAGCCCTTGCTGCCGCACGGGGCTACACCCGGCTGTACCTCACCACCGGGCCGCGGCAGCCCGAGGCCAAGGACCTTTACCTGAACACGGGCTACCAGGCGCAGTTCGACGTGGACGCCGACCCTGAGACCATCGGGCCGCTGGCGTTCACCAAAGACCTGCCGAATTGACAGGCGCCGGCTCCCTGCAGAGAAGGCACCCGCCGCTAAGCTAACGCCATGGCCACCAAAACCACAGCAGAGAAGCTTGCCACCATCCAGAAGGGCTACACCTTGGAGGGCGCCACCATCGAGCTGGGAGCCGCCATCATCGACGGCGAACTCCACAAGGACGCGCCGGTGCGGCTGCCGCTGGCCATGATGAACCGGCACGGGCTGGTGGCCGGCGCCACCGGAACCGGCAAGACCGTCACGCTGCACATGATGGCCGAACAGCTGTCCACGGCCGGCGTCCCCGTGTTCCTGGCCGACATCAAAGGCGACCTTTCCGGCCTGGCGACGGCCGCCGTCGGCAGCGACAAACTCAAGGCCCGCACGGACAGCATCGGGCAGCCGTGGGAGGGCAAGACGTTCCCCGTGGAGTTCCTGGCGCTCGGAGGCGACGGCAACGGTGTCCCGGTCCGCGCCACCGTTACGTCGTTCGGGCCCATCCTGCTCTCGCGGATCATGGAGCTGAACGACACTCAGGAATCCAGCCTGCAGCTGGTGTTCTACTTCGCGGACAAAAACGGCCTGGAGCTGATCGACCTCAAGGACCTGCGCGCCGTTATCCAGTTCCTCACCTCGGACGAGGGCAAGGACAAACTGGCGGAACTCGGTGGGCTGTCCAAGGCGACAGCGGGCGTGATCCTGCGGGAGATCGTGAACCTGGAGGCGCAGGGGCTGGAGAAGTTCTTCGGCGAGCCGGAGTTCGATACCGCGGAGCTGCTGCGCACCGCACCGGACGGCCGCGGTGTGGTCACCTGCCTGGAGCTGCCCACCCTGCAGACCAAGCCCATGCTGTTCTCCACCTTCCTGATGTGGCTGCTCGCCGACCTGTTCGAGGACCTCCCCGAGGCCGGCGACCTGGACAAGCCCAAGCTCGTCTTCTTCCTGGACGAGGCACACCTGCTGTTCAACGGCGCCACCAAGGCGTTCCTGGACGCCATCACCACCACCGTCCGGCTCATCCGGTCCAAGGGCGTAGGCATTTTCTTCGTCACCCAGACCCCGAAGGACGTTCCCGCCGACGTCCTGGGCCAGCTGGCCAACCGGGTGCAGCACGCCCTGCGCGCATTCACCCCTGAGGACGCCAAGGCTCTGAAGGCCACGGTGTCCACGTTCCCGGTGAGCGACTACGACCTGGAAGAGACCCTGACCTCTGCAGGTATCGGGGAGGCCGTCATCACCGTCATGAATGAAAAAGGTGCGCCCACGCCCGTGGCCCTCACCCGGCTGCGGGCACCGGAATCCCTCATGGGCCCCAGCGAGGACGCTTTGGTGCGCAGCACGGTTGCCGGGTCCGCGTTGCTGGGCAAGTACGGGACTGCGGTGGACAACCCGTCCGCGTACGAGAAGCTGAACGGCAAGGCTGCGGCGCCCACCGGTCCGGCAGCGGAGCCTGTTGGGACGCCTTCTGCCGGTGCTCCTGCTGCCGGTACTCCAGCTGCGCCGGGCTCCTATGACGTGGACGCCGAAGCCCGGCGCATCGAGGAGGAGATCCTGGGCCGGCCCAGCAGCAGGCCGCCGCAGGCCACGGAGCCCGTGTCACAGGATTTCGACGTCCAGTACGGCACGCCCGATTACAGCGAGCCACGTGAGTCCAAGCCGCGGGCCAAGGCTCCGCGGACCCGAAAGCCAGCGTCCCAGCCCAGTCAGCCACAGCCGGAGCCCGGCGGCATGATGGGTGACCTGGGCGGGGTCCTCGGTGGCGCCCTGGGCGGCGGGCTGAAGAGCATGGCGCGGTCCATGGGTACCCAGCTGGGCCGCGAACTGCTCCGCGGAGTGTTCGGCACCTCGTCCCGCCGCCGTCGTCGCTGAGCCAAGTTTCCCACCGGGCAACTGCTGTCCCTGGTCAGCGCCCAAGGCTCCTTTTGCCGCTGTCCCGGCGGCCCGCCGTCGGGCCTTAGGTAGGTGTTGTCCGCCCGATTAGGGGAGACACCAACTTTAGAGTGCGTCCGCACTGAGGTTACTGTGTAGAACGTGCAGATGAGTCAAGCGTTGGTGAGGATCGCGGCCGGATGGCTGTTGGGCCTCATGCTTGCCGTCGCCGGAGCCGTCGTGGCCATCAACATTGTGAACAACACTGTGGCCAGTCCGCAGCAACCGGTCCGGGAGTACCTGGACGCACTGAAGAGCGGGGACGGCGGGCGGGCACTGGGGCTCCTGAAGGCCGCGGTTCCGCCCAGCAACGCCGCGATGCTGGACGGCCCGGGGCTGCAGTCATCCGCTTCCCGGCTCTCCAACATCAGCATCGGGGACCCGGAGGAACGCCCGGGCAACCAGGTGATGGTTCCCATGGACTACACGATCGACGGCAGCCGGCTGCACACGGAATTCTTGCTGCAGAAGACCGGCACCGAGTGGCTGTTCTTCAACACGTGGGCGTTCGTGCCGTCCCGGCTGCCCACGGTCGACATCACCGTGGTCAACGGCAACGAGGCCCAGGTCAACGGGGTTCCGGTGAACATGCCCAATGGCCGCAACTCCTTCGCTGTGTTCTACCCCGGCCAGTACGAGGCTTCCCTGGACGGCCAGTACTTCTCGGCTCCCGCCACGCGCGCCACGGTCACCTCGAAGGATGCCCCCGTGGCTCCGCTCAACCTGCTGACCCAGGCCACGGACAAGCTGAAGAGCGACGTCGCCGCCAAGGTGCGGGAGTTCCTGGACGGCTGCGCCTCGGAGGCGGTCAAGGAGCAGAAACTCCAGCCGGACTGCCCCTTCTACTACGCCAGCAACAACCGGGTCCAGGACGGCAGCATCCGGTGGTCCGTGACCGAATACCCGGGTGTCTCGGTGGAACCGTTCGATGGCCGCTGGGTGGTGGCGCCCCTGGATGGCAAGGCCAAGGTGGAAGCGCTGCAGCAGAACTCGTTCACCGGGGCCTGGTACCCGCTGGACGAAGAGGTGGACTTCAGCTTCACCACCAGACTGGACGTCACGGGTGACACGGTCAAGGTCACCCCGCAGCTGAGCTTCTAGGCTCCGCCGACACTTCCCTGTGCCCAGACTGGCCCAGTTTTGAAGCCATGCCTGCCGTGTTCCTCGCCGTTTTAGACCCAATCGCCCCGAAAACTGGGCTGGTTCGGCTGCGGCCACCGCAGTGACCCCCGTGCCAGGACCTCCCGGACCTGCGCCAGGATGGATTCCGGGGCGTAAACCACGTCGTCATAGAAAAACCTGAGTACGGGCAAGCCGTGACGGACAGCCATGTTGTCCCTGCGGCGGTCCTTTTTGAATTGGCGGGCGTCGAGGTGGAAGGCGAGCCCGTCAATCTCCACGATGAGGAACCCCTCCAGCAGGAAGTCCACGCGGCCGACCCCCTCAATCCACACCTGGGTCTCGGTGGATATGCCGGCACCCCTGAACAGCACCCGGGCCAGCGTTTCCAACAGGGAGTCTGCGCCGCGCTCAACCTTTGACACAACACTGCGTGCTTTGCCTGACCGGTTGCCCTTCAAGTGGTGCAACAGCAGGGACGGCTCAATGTCCCCTCTGTTGTAGGCGCACTCCACCATGACCAGCGACTCGAGTTCAGGCAGGCACAACAGTGCGTGAAGCAGGACGTCGGGAAGTGCTGCAAGTGTCCGGTGACGGGGCCGCTGTGTCAGGGGAAGCCGGTGGCTGACGCAGCGGACGGTACGTCTTCCGTTGCTTTGCCAGTAGTGCGGCCGGGCAGCCGGTTGAAGCTGCCACAGTCCGTAATGTGGGGCGGCCGATGCGCATGTCAGGAGGCCGCGGGCCTGTCCTGCGCCCACCAGTTCCGCGTCCGCACCCGGAACGGCCAGCAGCCCGCGCTCCAGCCGCACCACATGCCCGCCACGGATTGCACGGCTAATGTCCGCTTCCGTTGCCCCTGCGGCGGCCAGGTCACGCCGCAGCAGCACTCCTCCGGCTGATTTGAGGATTTCCGATGGGTCCATGACGCCACAATGTCTGTCCCCTGTGGCTGCCGGCAGGTATCGGGAGTCCTATGTGGACAAGGGGCCGCGCACACTGGCCCAGTTTTGGCGCCGGAGAAACAGAACTGGCCCGGTCTTCAGGCTTTCAAAGCTTGAAGACTGGGCCAGTTCAGCGGGTGAGAACCCGGTCAGTCCATGCCGCGGAGGTCCAGGACCAGTTCGGTGTCGCCGTCAGCCTGCAGGACCACGGGGATGCCCCAGTCCTGCTGGTAGAGGTGGCAGGCGGCGTGGTCCGGGATCTCGCCGTCCTCGGTTTCGGGGCCGTCGCAAGCGGCGGCGCGGGCGGTAATGTGCAGCACGCCCTCGGGAACGTCCGGGGACAGCTCCAGAGTGCGGAGGAGGCCAACCGAGGTTCCGCCGCCGGACACCAGCAGCTCGGGCGGGGTGGAGGAGATCTTCAGCTGCGTGGGGTCGCCCCAGCGGTCATCGAGCTTCTGCCCGGTGGGTGCGGTGAAGCGAACGGTCAGGTCCAGCGTGCCGGGGGCCACGGGGCTCTTGGGCCGCTGGGTCTGGGAGGCGCCCTCGTCCACCTGCTGCGCTTCCTTGGGAATGGGCACGTAGACCAGCTGGTGCTTGTTGGCCTCGACCACCACCAGGAGTGGCTCCGTGCCTGCGGACTGGGTGTGGTCCACGATCACGTCGGACGGCTCGGCGAGTCCGCGGGCCAGGGTGGAAACGGTGCCGGACGCAGGGTCGTAGCGGCGCACGGCTCCGTTGTAGGTGTCCGCGATAGCCACGGAGCCGTCCGGCAGGACGGTCACGCCGAGCGGGTGCTGGAGGCGGGCTTCGGCTGCGGGGCCGTCGCGGAAGCCGAAATCGAACAGGCCCTTGCCCACAGCGGATTCCACGCTGATGGAGGCGTCGTCGGCGATGACAAGCTTGCGGAGGGCGGACGTCTCGGAGTCCGCCACCCAGATGTTGCCGTCGGCGTCTTCGGCCAGGCCCGATGACTGTGCGAACCAGGACTCGTGCGCCGGTCCGTCGAGCAGGCCTTCGAGCCCGTTGCCGGCGATGATCGACACGGCACCCGTGACGGGGTCGAAGCTGAAGATCTGGTGCGTGCCGGCCATGGCCACCACCACCGCGTTCAGCTTGCGCGACCACACCACGTCCCACGGCGAGCTCAGCGCCACGTCCAGCGGGTCATTGCCCAGCGAGCCGCTGAAGCCAGCGCCTTCCTCGTCCACACGCGCCGGGCCGGTCTCCAGCAGGCGCTGGATGCCGTTGCCGGCCAGGGTGGAGGCCTTGCCGTCCGTGAGCGAGAGTCCACGGAGGCGGTGGTTGACCGAGTCGGCAATCACGACGTCGTAGCCCGCCTTGGCTGCCACATCTTCCGGCAGCAGCACTAGGCCTTGGGGTTCATTGAACTGGGCACTGGCGGTTTCACCCGCGGCGGGGCCGTCGGCGAAGCCCTTGGTGCCCGAGCCGAAGGTGGCCAGAACGGTTTCGAAGTCGGTGCCGAGTTCCACCAGGCGGTGGTGCCCGGTATCGGTGACCAGCCAGGAACCCTTCTCCGCAGCAACGGCAGCCGCGGCACCTGCTGGCTTGCCGCCGTCGGACGTTTCACCCGAAGCCGCGGAACCGCGGCCCGGAGGCAGGAACAGCGCCTTGCCGGGGAAGCGGAGGGTGCCGGAGGTCGCTTCGGGTGCCACGTAGGGGCCGGAGCCGCGGTGCAGCGTGCCCTTGGCTTCGTGCTCGGCGATCAGTTCGGGGATCAGGACGGCCAGCCCGTCAGCGTGGCCCTCACCGGAGAGGTGCGCCACGATGTAGCCCTCGGGGTCGATGACCACCAGGGTGGGCCAAGCGCGGGCCGTGTAGGCCTTCCAGGTGTCCAGCTCGGGGTCGTCCAGCACGGGGTGGTGGATCTCGTAGCGCTCCACGGCCGCGGCCAGCGCCACCGGGTCAGCCTCGTGCTCGAACTTGGGCGAGTGGACGCCCACGGTGACCAGCACATCGGAGTACTGCTGCTCCAGCGGGCGCAGCTCATCCAGGACGTGCAGGCAGTTGATGCAGCAGAAGGTCCAGAAATCGAGCAGCACGATCTTGCCGCGCAGGGCCTCCAGGTCAAGGGTCTTGCCACCGGTGTTCAACCAGTTGCGGCCCACCAGTTCGGAGGCCCGGACCCGGGCATGCGTGCGTACGGTTTCGCTCATCAGCGTCCTTCCAGCTTGTTGCGTTCAGCCAGCTTGGCATCGCGTTCGGCCAATTTGGCAAACATAACGTTGTAAGCGGTTAGATCGGCGTCATTATTCCTGTCCGCCGCGCGGTCCACGCGTGTCGCCTCCCGCTGGCTCGACCCGGACCACATGATGGCGACGCCGATCGCCACCAGCAGCGTGGGCACCTCGCCGATCCCCCAGGCCACGGCGCCGCCGGCCTGCTGGTCGGCCAGGGCCGAGGGCCCCCATGCCCTGCCCAGGTTGCCGAAGTAGTCGGCGGCCAGGAGCCCGGTCCCGCCCATGATGGAGACGCCGAAGAAGGCGTGGAAGCCCATGGTGGCCAGGAGCAGGAGCAGCCGCATCGGGTATGGGGCGCGGCGCGGAAGCGGGTCCGTGCCGATCATGGTCAGCACGAAAATGTAACCCGTGAGCAGGAAGTGCAGGTTCATCAGCTCGTGGCCCACGTGATCGCGCATCGCGTAACCGAAGAGGTCCGAGTAGTAGAACAGGATGATGGAGCCGGCGAAGTTGGCAGCGGCGAACAGCGGGTGGGTGACCAGTTGGGAGAACTTCGAGTGCACGAAGACCAGGAGCCACTCGCGCATCCCGCGTGAGCCGTCGCCGCGGGCGGCCAGGGCACGCAGGGCTAAGGTGACCGGCGCGCCGAGCACCAGGAAGATCGGCGCCACCATGGTGAGGGCCATGTGGTCCACCATGTGCGCGGAGAACAGGATGCGGCCATAGACCGACGGCGGCCCTGACGTAATGTACGTCAGCACCACCAGGCCAACAACCCAGTTGACGGACCGGAACCACGGCCAGGAGTCCCCGCGCCGGCGGATCTTGGCGACGCCCCTGAAGTAGGTCACCAGGCCGAAGAGGGCCACGCCCACCCAGATCCAGTCCAGGCGCCACTCCGTGAACCAGCGTTCCGGCGTGAGTTCCGGGGGCAGCTCGTAGCCGCTGAGGATGAAGGCGGGGGATGCGTTGGGTGCCAGCTCGGTGGGTTGCGGCGGGGCTGAGCGGCCCAGCGCCACGGCGATGCCGGAGGTGGCGCCCATAATCAACAGTTCGGCAACGATGAGCTGCCACAGGACGCGCCTGGAGGACATGGTGGAGCCCTTGCGTCCCAGCTGCGGAATGACCCACTGCCGGTGCATAAAGCCGATCCCGCCCAGAACCACCGCAGCCGCCGTCTTGGCCAGGATGAGCTGCCCGTAGGCGGAACCGAAGAGATCGGACCAGCTGGTGACGCGGATGCTGGCGTTGATGATGCCTGATGCGAAGACCAGGACGAAGGCGAACCCGGCCAGGCTGGAGAAGCGCCGGAGCGTAGGTTCGGTGATGTCCGTTGCGGCCCCGGGCTTGGTACCGGTCAGGATGCCCGACAGCAGGGCCAGGATGATGATGCCGCCCACCCAGGTGGTCACACCCACCAGGTGCAGGCCGAGCGAATTGATGGCGCCTTCGTGATCCGAGGAGCTTGATGAGTGGCCGATCAGGGCCGTGGGTACCAGGCCGATCAGGGCCAGGATGAGGGTGAGGGCCAGGCCGCCCAGGGACCGAACGCCAAACAGCGCGGTGGTGACCACTGCGGCAATGATGATGACGGCGAGCCATGCGCGCCCGGTTTCGATATCCGTCATGAAGTAGACCAGCGCTTGGGTGAACGCCGGGTCGCCGGACAACCCCTGCCCTGCTACGTCGCCGTACGTGAGCACCAGGACTGCGATGGCGGACAAGGTCCAGACAGCACCCGCCACAGCTGCTACCGCCAAGGCCCTCGTGAAGGCGGGATGCTCGGGCTCCTCGCTGCGCGCTTTTGGATCCTGGCCGCGCGGCGCGTGGGCCCGGGCTTTGAGGTTCTTAGGAAGGATGCCGACGGCGAAGACCAGGCCCCCGACGACGGTTGCCAACGAGACGTTGTGGATGGCTTTGCTGATGGGGAGGCCCCACCGCACCAGGGCACCGGGATCGGCTACGCTACGGGCCGCTGCGGCGCCGGAGAAGATCAGTGCTGCCGCGAGGCCAAGGAAGAGCGCCGCCAGGCCCGCAAGCTGCCAGGGCAGGGTAATCCCCCGGGTTCCGGCATCCCGGACCGCAGCTCCCTTGCCGGGATCGGTCTGGGGAGGGGTGGAACGTGGTTTTGCGGCAGAAGACACCATTCCATTGTCCGCCACGCCCGCCCAGGCCGCGAATCCGGGTTAAAAGGCAAGGAGCGGCAACCTCTCGGTTGCCGCTCCTGTTCCGGCCGACAATACGCCGGCAGGGGAAGCTCTACTTCTTGGAGACTGCAGCCTTCAGCTTGGAGCCGGCGGTCAGCTTCACGCTGTGGCCTGCTGCAATCTGGATGGTCTCGCCGGTCTGCGGGTTGCGGCCGGTGCGGGCTGCACGGTCGGTGCGCTCAACTGCGAGCCAGCCCGGGATGGTGATCTTCTCGCCGGCGGCGACAGAGGTCTCGAAAACCTCGAACAGTGCATCGAGGACGGAGTTAACGGCAGCCTGGCTGGTGCCGGCCTTGCCTGCTACCTCTGCAACAAGTTCACTACGGTTCTTAGCCATTTATGTCCTCCTGGACGGTTCTGATTCTGGAGCCTGCACGCGGCATGCGCACAGGCCACTGTCCGAAAACTTACCAGCTTGGGCCGTTACGGTCCGCAAATTCCGCGTGTTTCCGGGACTTTTTGAGGTTAATCACCGATTCCGGGGCATATTCGCACCCCTCCAGGACCGCTTTGAGCTTCCGGCCCCGTTTCTCTCCGGACGCCCGCTCACGTCTGGCAGCCTCTCCCCGAACGCCAGCTCACCTCTGGCAGGCTCTCCCCCGACGCCCGCTCACCTCTGGCAGGCTCTCCCCCGACGCCCGCTCACCTCTGGCAGGCTCTCCCCCGACGCCCGCTCACCTCTGGCAGGCTCTCCCCCGACGCCCGCTCACCTCTGGCAGCTCCTCCCCGAACGCCCGCTCACGTCTGGCAGCTCCTCCCCGAACGCGCGCTCACACGGGATCGGGGCGGCCCATGTGCCTGTCCTCGGTGCGGAGCGAGGGTTCCTGTCCTGGGTGTCAGAGGTGAGCTGGGGTTGCTCGTTTACCTGTCAAAACTGAGCGGGGGTTGGTGGTTTTGTTGTCAGAGGTGAGCGGGGGTTTTCGGGGCGGGCCAGGTGGTTTGTTTGTTTAAATGTGGGAGGCCCCGAACCGTGTGGTTCGGGGCCTCGACCTAATAGTTGTTCCGGCGGTGACCTACTCTCCCACACCCTCCCGGGTGCAGTACCATCGGCGCTGTGGGTCTTAGCTTCCGGGTTCGGAATGGGACCGGGCGTTTCCCCCACGCTATGACCGCCGTAACCCTTTCACCCGCTCCCCCGCGAAAACGCTCCGGGGGTGGGAAGATTAGTGGTTACAACATCCCTGCCCGTGAGGGCAGGTAGTGGTGTTATTCAATTGTTGGTTCCGCCAATAAGCCCGGTGTTTGGGGGTTGTTGGTTGGGAACCACATAGTGGACGCAAGCAGAATGTTTTTCTGTGTGGTGTAAGTTGTTGGCCTATTAGTACCGGTCAGCTTCACGAGTCGTTAGTCCTCGCTTCCACATCCGGCCTATCAACCCAGTGGTCTGGCTGGGGGCCTCTCACACATAAATGTGTATGGAAATCTCATCTTGAAGCGAGCTTCCCGCTTAGATGCTTTCAGCGGTTATCCCATCCGAACGTAGCTAATCAGCGGTGCACTTGGCAGTACAACTGACACACCAGAGGTTCGTCCGTCCCGGTCCTCTCGTACTAAGGACAGCCCTTCTCAAATTTCCTGCGCGCGCAGCGGATAGGGACCGAACTGTCTCACGACGTTCTAAACCCAGCTCGCGTACCGCTTTAATGGGCGAACAGCCCAACCCTTGGGACCTACTCCAGCCCCAGGATGCGACGAGCCGACATCGAGGTGCCAAACCATGCCGTCGATATGGACTCTTGGGCAAGATCAGCCTGTTATCCCCGAGGTACCTTTTATCCGTTGAGCGACGGCCATTCCACAATGTACCGCCGGATCACTAGTCCCGACTTTCGTCCCTGCTCGAGATGTCTCTCTCACAGTCAAGCTCCCTTGTGCACTTACACTCGACACCTGATTGCCAACCAGGCTGAGGGAACCTTTGGGCGCCTCCGTTACTTTTTAGGAGGCAACCGCCCCAGTTAAACTACCCATCAGGCACTGTCCCTGACCCGGATTACGGGCCGAAGTTAGATGTCCAAAGTGACCAGAGTGGTATTTCAACGATGACTCCACCCGAACTGGCGTCCGGGCTTCAACGTCTCCCACCTATCCTACACAAGCCACTCCGAACACCAATACCAAACTATAGTAAAGGTCTCGGGGTCTTTCCGTCCTGCTGCGCGTAACGAGCATCTTTACTCGTACTGCAATTTCGCCGAGTTTATGGTTGAGACAGCGGGGAAGTCGTTACTCCATTCGTGCAGGTCGGAACTTACCCGACAAGGAATTTCGCTACCTTAGGATGGTTATAGTTACCACCGCCGTTTACTGGGGCTTAAATTCTCAGCTTCGCCTTGCGGCTAACCGGTCCTCTTAACCTTCCAGCACCGGGCAGGAGTCAGTCCGTATACATCGTCTTGCGACTTCGCACGGACCTGTGTTTTTAGTAAACAGTCGCTTCCCCCTGGTCTCTGCGGCCCCGATCCCCTCCCACCAGCAAGTGGTGTTCAAGGTTGGGGCCCCCCTTCTCCCGAAGTTACGGGGGCATTTTGCCGAGTTCCTTAACCATAATTCTCTCGATCGCCTTGGTATTCTCTACCTGATCACCTGTGTCGGTTTGGGGTACGGGCGGCTAAAACCTCGCGTCGATGCTTTTCTCGGCAGCATAGGATCACCAAATCCCCCCATACGGGGGTCCCATCAGATCTCAGGCACATGAACGGCGGATTTGCCTACCATTCGCCCTACATCCTTAGACCGGGACAACCATCGCCCGGCTCGGCTACCTTCCTGCGTCACACCTGTTAATACGCTTGCCTCCCGGGATCAGGTCCTGCGCTCCACCAAAACCCTCACACCACAAGGGTGATCGGGCAGGTTTCGGGCAGTTAGTATCCCCCGCTCAGCATGGGCGGTTTTTCGCCGGTACGGGAATATCAACCCGTTGTCCATCGACTACGCCTGTCGGCCTCGCCTTAGGTCCCGACTTACCCAGGGCAGATTAGCTTGACCCTGGAACCCTTGATCATTCGGCGGACGGGTTTCTCACCCGTCTTTCGCTACTCATGCCTGCATTCTCACTCGTGTAGGCTCCACCACTGGTTTACACCGCAGCTTCACCGCCCACACGACGCTCCCCTACCCATCCACACTCCTGAACCACGAAGGCTAGGACAATATGTGAATGCCACAACTTCGGCGGTGTACTTGAGCCCCGCTACATTGTCGGCGCGGAATCACTTGACCAGTGAGCTATTACGCACTCTTTTAAGGGTGGCTGCTTCTAAGCCAACCTCCTGGTTGTCTGGGCAACTCCACATCCTTTCCCACTTAGCACACGCTTAGGGGCCTTAGTTGGTGGTCTGGGCTGTTTCCCTCTCGACTATGAAGCTTATCCCCCACAGTCTCACTGCTGCGCTCTCACTTACCGGCATTCGGAGTTTGGCTGACGTCAGTAACCTTGTAGGGCCCATTAGCCATCCAGTAGCTCTACCTCCAGCAAGAAACACGCAACGCTGCACCTAAATGCATTTCGGGGAGAACCAGCTATCACGAAGTTTGATTGGCCTTTCACCCCTACCCACAGCTCATCCCCTCCATTTTCAACTGAAGTGGGTTCGGTCCTCCACGACGTCTTACCGTCGCTTCAACCTGGCCATGGGTAGATCACTTCGCTTCGGGTCTAGATCACGCCACTCACACGCCCTATTCAGACTCGCTTTCGCTACGGCTGCCCCACACGGGTTAACCTCGCGACGTAACACTAACTCGCAGGCTCATTCTTCAAAAGGCACGCCGTCACAACTACAAGGCTGCTCCGACGGATTGTAAGCACACGGTTTCAGGTACTGTTTCACTCCCCTCCCGGGGTACTTTTCACCTTTCCCTCACGGTACTGGTCCGCTATCGGTCATTAGGGAGTATTTAGGCTTATCAGGTGGTCCTGACAGATTCGCACGGGATTTCTCGGGCCCCGTACTACTTGGGATACTCTCACAGGCGGTACAAACACATTACGGTTACGGGACTAACACCCTCTCTGGCCGGCCTTTCAAAACCGTTCACCTATGCGCGCACATCACACCCCACCAGCCCGGCAGAACTGGTATGGAAAGTCCCACAACCCCGACCATGCAACGCCCGCCGGCTATCACACATGGAACGGTTTAGCCTGATCCGCGTTCGCTCGCCACTACTAACGGAATCACTATTGTTTTCTCTTCCTGCGGGTACTGAGATGTTTCACTTCCCCGCGTTCCCCCCACGCACCCTATGTGTTCAGGTACGGGTCACCAAGTCACTCGCGCGCTTGGCGGGGTTTCCCCATTCGGACACCCTGGGATCACAGTCCGGTTATCGACTCCCCCAGGCTTATCGCAGATTCCTACGTCCTTCTTCGGCTCCTAATGCCAAGGCATCCACCGTGTGCTCTTAAAAACTTGACCACAAAGATCAAAAACAAGCTCACTCGAGAGAACCACAGAAACTGTCCCGCGCACCCAAAAGCACACGAACCAGATCCAGGTTCTAATATCTTGGAAATTGCTTCTTATACAAGATGCTCGCGTCCACTATGTAGTTCTCAAACAACAACCCCACACCACACACCCCACACACAAACACGTGCGCGGAACGTCATGGCAGGGAAACCAGAAACAAACACTCCCGAAGGCCTAAACCCCCGGTCCTGTTGCCTCAGGACCCAACAGTGTGCCAAACACTACCCAGGACACCAAACCACACCACGTTCCTGAACCCCGAAGAAGTCCGTACTAGCAAATGGTCCGTGCCACCAGGCACCTATTTGTTGATATTCCACCCATGAGCACCCGCCGCAGGACAATCGCCTGCGCAACGGGCTTGCTTCCTGACAACCCCCACCACCAGACATACATCCAGGGCAGTTGTTGTAGGTGCTCCTTAGAAAGGAGGTGATCCAGCCGCACCTTCCGGTACGGCTACCTTGTTACGACTTAGTCCCAATCGCCAGTCCCACCTTCGACAGCTCCCTCCCACAAGGGGTTAGGCCACCGGCTTCGGGTGTTACCAACTTTCGTGACTTGACGGGCGGTGTGTACAAGGCCCGGGAACGTATTCACCGCAGCGTTGCTGATCTGCGATTACTAGCGACTCCGACTTCATGGGGTCGAGTTGCAGACCCCAATCCGAACTGAGACCGGCTTTTTGGGATTAGCTCCACCTCACAGTATCGCAACCCTTTGTACCGGCCATTGTAGCATGCGTGAAGCCCAAGACATAAGGGGCATGATGATTTGACGTCGTCCCCACCTTCCTCCGAGTTGACCCCGGCAGTCTCCCATGAGTCCCCGGCACTACCCGCTGGCAACATGGAACGAGGGTTGCGCTCGTTGCGGGACTTAACCCAACATCTCACGACACGAGCTGACGACAACCATGCACCACCTGTAAACCAACCCCAAAGGGGAAGAACTGTTTCCAGCCCGGTCTGGTTCATGTCAAGCCTTGGTAAGGTTCTTCGCGTTGCATCGAATTAATCCGCATGCTCCGCCGCTTGTGCGGGCCCCCGTCAATTCCTTTGAGTTTTAGCCTTGCGGCCGTACTCCCCAGGCGGGGCACTTAATGCGTTAGCTACGGCGCGGAAAACGTGGAATGTCCCCCACACCTAGTGCCCAACGTTTACGGCATGGACTACCAGGGTATCTAATCCTGTTCGCTCCCCATGCTTTCGCTCCTCAGCGTCAGTTAATGCCCAGAGACCTGCCTTCGCCATCGGTGTTCCTCCTGATATCTGCGCATTTCACCGCTACACCAGGAATTCCAGTCTCCCCTACATCACTCTAGTCTGCCCGTACCCACCGCAGATCCGGAGTTGAGCCCCGGACTTTCACGGCAGACGCGACAAACCGCCTACGAGCTCTTTACGCCCAATAATTCCGGATAACGCTTGCGCCCTACGTATTACCGCGGCTGCTGGCACGTAGTTAGCCGGCGCTTCTTCTGCAGGTACCGTCACCTTACGGCTTCTTCCCTACTGAAAGAGGTTTACAACCCGAAGGCCGTCATCCCTCACGCGGCGTCGCTGCATCAGGCTTGCGCCCATTGTGCAATATTCCCCACTGCTGCCTCCCGTAGGAGTCTGGGCCGTGTCTCAGTCCCAGTGTGGCCGGTCACCCTCTCAGGCCGGCTACCCGTCGTCGCCTTGGTAGGCCATTACCCCACCAACAAGCTGATAGGCCGCGAGTCCATCCAAAACCACAAAAGCTTTCCACCAACCACCATGCGATAGTCAGTCATATCCGGTATTAGACCCAGTTTCCCAGGCTTATCCCAGAGTCAAGGGCAGGTTACTCACGTGTTACTCACCCGTTCGCCACTAATCCACCAGCAAGCTGGCATCATCGTTCGACTTGCATGTGTTAAGCACGCCGCCAGCGTTCATCCTGAGCCAGGATCAAACTCTCCGTTGAAAACAAACAGACACAACCAAAACCACCGGAAATAACGGCAATCATTGGCTGCACAAAATTTGAAACCAGCTAAAAACACCAAACCAATACCACAGGGGCGGCACGATTCGGCAAATTCAACCAATTACATACATAATCGGTATCAACAAACTTGGCACACTATTGAGTTCTCAAACAACAGACACACCCGGCACCACCCAAACCAAACATTCAGGATCGCTCCGGAGCAACTTTTCAAACTTACCCGATCCCCCACAGCTTTGCAACCCGCAATCCAGCGGACAAAACTTCAAAAGAACCGGGCCCCACCCATCACCGGCACGCCACAAAAGCGAACCATTTTCCAGGCTGTCATCAAAGGGGGTTGGCCGCTATTTTTCCGCTTCAGCGGCGGCGACTCAGAAAACAATACCCGCACACAACCCCCACCGCAAATCGGGCAGAAAGCGCCCAAGGTGCCGCCGAAAACCCCGGAATCACGGGCTTTCCGGCGGCAAACACTAAGCCTGGTACCCCAGTTGAAGTGGATTACTGCTTCTATGGAGTGGCTCACATCCGGACGGTCCCTACTCCACGCGCAGGACCACTTCGAAGTCAGCCTCCCGGGGCTTCAGCCGGTAGGGCTCCAGCACCCCCGGCCCGCAGGCTGCGGTCCCCACGCCCCTACGGGCATGATCCAGGTAAACGTAAGTGCGGCCGTCCGGCGCAAGGTCAGGCCTATGGTTTGCAGCGGCAAGAACGTCCAGACCATAGGGCCGAACGGTCAGCGAGAATGGCTCGCCGGAGATATGCAGTTGCCTTCCCCCGGCCTCCAGGACGGCGGATCGCACACCTGATCGAGCGCCGGATTCTTGGGGGCGGACATACTCAACATCCAGGCCCGCGGGGGTCGATTCGAACCATCCGGTGCGTGCGCCCTGGCCGGTGTCCGGGTAGCTCTGGTGGAGACCTTGGCCGAACCACCCCACAGAGCCGGTCTCTGCACCCAGGACTAGCTCGAGGCCGATGCGGGCCCACTCCACGTCGAAGCCCGCGTTGACCCAGTCCCCTACAGGTTTGACCTGTGTCCGAAGCGCCAGCGATCCGGCACTGCTGGTCCACAGGTAGTCCACCAGTACCCCGAACTGCTTGTCCGCCGCAGCGACCCGCGTGCTCACGCGAAGGCGCTCACCGCCGTCCTCCGTTGACTCCGCGGTGATCCCCAGCAGGCGGGCGTGCAATCGGTCAAGTCCCGCGTCCTTCCACTGGGTGGCAAGTGGGCGCGGGTCCGCGCCGCCCCATTCCCGCCCAAGGTCGTTGTCGGTCGGCGGCCACCACAGGACCAGGGCAAGCTTCTCAACCGGCAGTCCGCCGATCGAGGTAGGCATGCCCGTGGCCCGGTCGAATACAGCAGCACCGAGCCGCAGTTCCCCGTCTCCCACCTCCACCGAGTCGCTCGCCGGCACTCCCTTGCCCAGGGGAGCGAAGCGGGGCGCCTGCCCCCAGGCGATCTCGTGGCCTTCACCGGCCCAGGCGGTGTCTGCGGCCAGCACGGCACTGACGGTAAGTACTGCGTTCGCATCCTCCGACAGCCCCGCCGCAAACTCTCCAACCTCGGCTGGCAACTCCACAGCCGCCTGGGACTGAGGCGTCAGCGGCGTAACGGGCAACGTTCCCTCACGCTGTGTCACGCCGTCGGCCTCCACCATGTACTGGAAGCGGAAAGCTGAGGTGTCCGCGAAGTCCTGCCCGTTCCGGACAGTGAAGCCGGCCCAGGACGGCGGGACGTCGATGTGCAGCGGTTCAATCACCTTCTTGAAGTCCAAAAGCCCGGGCCGGGGATTGCGGTTGGCGTCCACCAACCCGTCCGTGACGAAGTTTCCGTCGTGGACCTCCTCGCCGAAGTCCCCGCCATATGCGAAATGCTCGCCGCCGCCCGGGGTGGGAACCGTGATTCCGTGCTCCAGCCACTCCCAGACGAAACCGCCCATCAGCCGGGGGTACTTTTCGAAGAGCTCCTGGTACTCACTCATGCCGCCCGGCCCGTTGCCCATGGCGTGCACGTATTCGCACAGCACGAACGGCATGGCGCGGCGGCGGGCGTCGAGTCCGGCGTCCTCGAGGGCGGGCTCGACGCCCTGCCCTATGAGTGCCGTCTCGGCCTGGCTCGCATACATCCGGGAGTAGACATCCACGTCAGGCGAGGACCAGTCGCCTTCGTAGTGGATGGGCCGCGATGGGTCCCGGTCCTTGGTCCAACGTGACATCGCCGCAAGATTCCGTCCCGTGCCCGCTTCGTTGCCCAGCGACCACATGATCACCGACGGATGGTTCTTGTCGCGCTCGACCGTCCGCTGCATCCGGTCCAGCAGCGCAGCCTCCCACTGCGGGTCATCGCTGGGGTTTTGCGCCCAGCCGGCACTGTGGAAGCCGTGGGTTTCGAGGTCGCATTCAAGGACCACGTAGAAACCCAACTGGTCCGCCAGCGCCAGGAATTCGGGGTGCGGCGGGTAGTGCGAGGTCCGAATGGCATTGATGTTGTGCTGCTTCATCAGCCGCAGTTCCGCTTCCATCACCTCCCTTGGCACCGCGCGGCCAAGCCGGGGATGGTGCTCATGGCGGTTCACGCCACGCAGCAGGATGCGGCGTCCGTTCACCTTGAACTGGGCGTCTTCGATGGTGATGCTCCGGAAGCCCAGCTGGAGCGAGACCGTCTCGCCGGGCGTGCTGACCGTTGCATCGTAAAGGCGGGGGATTTCCGCGGACCAGGGCTCCACGCCGGGAACACGCTGCTCCGTGCCCGCGAGCAGTTCAAGGCCAAGTCCAGGAACACGTACGACGGCGTCAACCGGCTGTCCGGCCCGGGTCACCTCAATGCGGAGGGTTCCTTCGCCCGTGCCCGGGTCATAGTCGGCGTGGACAAACACATCATCGATGCCGTCCGCCGGCCGGGCTTGAAGTGTCACGTCCCGGAAGATCCCCGGGAGCCACCACATGTCCTGATCCTCCACATAACTTGCGGCGGAGAACTGCGCCACACGGACCGCCAATGTGTTGGTGCCTTCGACAAGGACCCCCGAGACGTCGAACTCATGGGCCAGCCGGCTCCCCCGGGTGGTGCCCAGCTCCACGCCGTTCAGCCATACGGTTCCGGCGTTATCGATGCCGTCAAAACGCAGCAGCGCCTGCGGGAAGAACTCAGGGCCGGCGTCAAAGGTCACCACGTGATCGCCGATCGGGTTGGCGTCCGGCACGTGGGGCGGTTCCACCGGGAACGGGAACTGGACGTTGGTGTAGGCCGGCGATCCGTGGCCGTGCATGTTCCAGCTGGACGGCACGGGAAGGGTGGTGAAGCCGGCCAGGTCCCCGCCCTGCTGCCACCCGTCCTGGGGGGCTGTCCGGATTCCCGGGCTCAGGCGGAACAGCCAGTCACCGTTCAGGGAGAACCGCGCTGCGTCCGACAACAGATAGGCACGCCCAGGAAGGCTGCCCCGGCCCGGTTCGAGTGAGGCGAGTTCGGCGACGTCCACGCCACCTAGTTCGAGGCTGCGGGAAGCATTTGCTGCCGCCCGACCGGAGTGGGCGCCGGCTGTTGCGGCAGGGGTGTGCACAGACATCAGGTTTCCTTGCTGGGACGGTGATTTAGGCACTGCGTGAACGTTCACGAGTAGGCAATAAGAGCTTATCGTTTTGAGCGTCGTTTGAGTAGGGGTCAGGCCGATTGACGGAGGACCAGCTGGTGCTGAAGGGTCAGGTAGGCCTCAGGGCTGCGCTCCGGGATTGAGCCGGACAGCAGCCCATCCAGGAGTCCGACGGCGGCCCGCCCCACCGCGCGCAGGTCCAGGGACAGGGTGGTCAGCTCGGGCGTTATGAGTTCCCCCAGCGGTATTCCATCCATGCCCATGACCGCACAGTCGCCGGGAACAGCTACGCCTGCTTCCTGCAGGGCCTTCAGCACTCCGGCGGCCATGAGGTCATTGAAGGCGAGGATACCGTCCGGCCGGTCGCCGGCGGCCAGCGCCAGACCGGCAGCGGCCAGCCTGGCCGCATCCGCCGAGGGCTGGGCTTGCAGGCGGGTGAGCCGAATGCCGGCCTCAGCCGCCACAGCTGCTGCAGCCGCGCTGCGGCCGCTGGGAGGGCCGCCCTGGTCCGAGTCCAGGAAGGCGATGTTCCGGCAACCCCGGGACGCCAGGTGCGTGAGGGCGAGCCGGGCTGCGTGGTGGAAATCAAAAGCAATGCCGCCAGCGGTACCCGCGCCCGGCGAATCAAGGGCGACGACGGGACGACGGCCCATGATGTCCTGGGCTTCATCGGAATGGGGCGCAAGATATCCAATCAGCGCGTCCACTTGGGGTGCCAGCCGCGCTGCAGCGTCCACGGCACTTCCGCTGCCGTGGCCGTAGTCGTCAACCACCACATTCCAGCCGCGGGAGGTGGCCGCCTCGACCACGCTGGAGGCAAAGGCAGGGAAATAGGGGTTGGTCAGATCGGGGATCGCGAGGCCGACGGAGATCCGGGCGCCCTGCACCAGTCCCTTTGCAAAGCGGCTGGGGGTGTAGCCGAGCTCCGCGGCGAGCTTCTGGACCCGTTCCCTGGTCTCCTGGCTGATGCCTGTCATGCCGTTCATGGCACGGGTCACGGTCTGGCGGGATACGCCGGCTGCAGCCGCGACGTCCAGGATGGTGGCGCGCCTGCCCGCGGGGCCGGAGGTTCGGGGGGTCATAACCCGTAAGTCTAGGCCGTCTCCGGTATCCGTTTTGGTGGTTAAAGCAGTAGGGCCCTGACGTTCGTTGTCAGGGCCCTACTGTAATAGTTGTTCCGGCGGTGACCTACTCTCCCACACCCTCCCGGGTGCAGTACCATCGGCGCTGTGGGTCTTAGCTTCCGGGTTCGGAATGGGACCGGGCGTTTCCCCCACGCTATGACCGCCGTAACCCTTTCACCCGCTCCCCCGCGAAAACGCTCCGGGGGTGGGAAGATTAGTGGTTACAACATCCCTGCCCGTGAGGGCAGGTAGTGGTGTTATTCAATTGTTGGTTCCGCCAATAAGCCCGGTGTTTGGGGGTTGTTGGTTGGGAACCACATAGTGGACGCAAGCAGAATGTTTTTCTGTGTGGTGTAAGTTGTTGGCCTATTAGTACCGGTCAGCTTCACGAGTCGTTAGTCCTCGCTTCCACATCCGGCCTATCAACCCAGTGGTCTGGCTGGGGGCCTCTCACACATAAATGTGTATGGAAATCTCATCTTGAAGCGAGCTTCCCGCTTAGATGCTTTCAGCGGTTATCCCATCCGAACGTAGCTAATCAGCGGTGCACTTGGCAGTACAACTGACACACCAGAGGTTCGTCCGTCCCGGTCCTCTCGTACTAAGGACAGCCCTTCTCAAATTTCCTGCGCGCGCAGCGGATAGGGACCGAACTGTCTCACGACGTTCTAAACCCAGCTCGCGTACCGCTTTAATGGGCGAACAGCCCAACCCTTGGGACCTACTCCAGCCCCAGGATGCGACGAGCCGACATCGAGGTGCCAAACCATGCCGTCGATATGGACTCTTGGGCAAGATCAGCCTGTTATCCCCGAGGTACCTTTTATCCGTTGAGCGACGGCCATTCCACAATGTACCGCCGGATCACTAGTCCCGACTTTCGTCCCTGCTCGAGATGTCTCTCTCACAGTCAAGCTCCCTTGTGCACTTACACTCGACACCTGATTGCCAACCAGGCTGAGGGAACCTTTGGGCGCCTCCGTTACTTTTTAGGAGGCAACCGCCCCAGTTAAACTACCCATCAGGCACTGTCCCTGACCCGGATTACGGGCCGAAGTTAGATGTCCAAAGTGACCAGAGTGGTATTTCAACGATGACTCCACCCGAACTGGCGTCCGGGCTTCAACGTCTCCCACCTATCCTACACAAGCCACTCCGAACACCAATACCAAACTATAGTAAAGGTCTCGGGGTCTTTCCGTCCTGCTGCGCGTAACGAGCATCTTTACTCGTACTGCAATTTCGCCGAGTTTATGGTTGAGACAGCGGGGAAGTCGTTACTCCATTCGTGCAGGTCGGAACTTACCCGACAAGGAATTTCGCTACCTTAGGATGGTTATAGTTACCACCGCCGTTTACTGGGGCTTAAATTCTCAGCTTCGCCTTGCGGCTAACCGGTCCTCTTAACCTTCCAGCACCGGGCAGGAGTCAGTCCGTATACATCGTCTTGCGACTTCGCACGGACCTGTGTTTTTAGTAAACAGTCGCTTCCCCCTGGTCTCTGCGGCCCCGATCCCCTCCCACCAGCAAGTGGTGTTCAAGGTTGGGGCCCCCCTTCTCCCGAAGTTACGGGGGCATTTTGCCGAGTTCCTTAACCATAATTCTCTCGATCGCCTTGGTATTCTCTACCTGATCACCTGTGTCGGTTTGGGGTACGGGCGGCTAAAACCTCGCGTCGATGCTTTTCTCGGCAGCATAGGATCACCAAATCCCCCCATACGGGGGTCCCATCAGATCTCAGGCACATGAACGGCGGATTTGCCTACCATTCGCCCTACATCCTTAGACCGGGACAACCATCGCCCGGCTCGGCTACCTTCCTGCGTCACACCTGTTAATACGCTTGCCTCCCGGGATCAGGTCCTGCGCTCCACCAAAACCCTCACACCACAAGGGTGATCGGGCAGGTTTCGGGCAGTTAGTATCCCCCGCTCAGCATGGGCGGTTTTTCGCCGGTACGGGAATATCAACCCGTTGTCCATCGACTACGCCTGTCGGCCTCGCCTTAGGTCCCGACTTACCCAGGGCAGATTAGCTTGACCCTGGAACCCTTGATCATTCGGCGGACGGGTTTCTCACCCGTCTTTCGCTACTCATGCCTGCATTCTCACTCGTGTAGGCTCCACCACTGGTTTACACCGCAGCTTCACCGCCCACACGACGCTCCCCTACCCATCCACACTCCTGAACCACGAAGGCTAGGACAATATGTGAATGCCACAACTTCGGCGGTGTACTTGAGCCCCGCTACATTGTCGGCGCGGAATCACTTGACCAGTGAGCTATTACGCACTCTTTTAAGGGTGGCTGCTTCTAAGCCAACCTCCTGGTTGTCTGGGCAACTCCACATCCTTTCCCACTTAGCACACGCTTAGGGGCCTTAGTTGGTGGTCTGGGCTGTTTCCCTCTCGACTATGAAGCTTATCCCCCACAGTCTCACTGCTGCGCTCTCACTTACCGGCATTCGGAGTTTGGCTGACGTCAGTAACCTTGTAGGGCCCATTAGCCATCCAGTAGCTCTACCTCCAGCAAGAAACACGCAACGCTGCACCTAAATGCATTTCGGGGAGAACCAGCTATCACGAAGTTTGATTGGCCTTTCACCCCTACCCACAGCTCATCCCCTCCATTTTCAACTGAAGTGGGTTCGGTCCTCCACGACGTCTTACCGTCGCTTCAACCTGGCCATGGGTAGATCACTTCGCTTCGGGTCTAGATCACGCCACTCACACGCCCTATTCAGACTCGCTTTCGCTACGGCTGCCCCACACGGGTTAACCTCGCGACGTAACACTAACTCGCAGGCTCATTCTTCAAAAGGCACGCCGTCACAACTACAAGGCTGCTCCGACGGATTGTAAGCACACGGTTTCAGGTACTGTTTCACTCCCCTCCCGGGGTACTTTTCACCTTTCCCTCACGGTACTGGTCCGCTATCGGTCATTAGGGAGTATTTAGGCTTATCAGGTGGTCCTGACAGATTCGCACGGGATTTCTCGGGCCCCGTACTACTTGGGATACTCTCACAGGCGGTACAAACACATTACGGTTACGGGACTAACACCCTCTCTGGCCGGCCTTTCAAAACCGTTCACCTATGCGCGCACATCACACCCCACCAGCCCGGCAGAACTGGTATGGAAAGTCCCACAACCCCGACCATGCAACGCCCGCCGGCTATCACACATGGAACGGTTTAGCCTGATCCGCGTTCGCTCGCCACTACTAACGGAATCACTATTGTTTTCTCTTCCTGCGGGTACTGAGATGTTTCACTTCCCCGCGTTCCCCCCACGCACCCTATGTGTTCAGGTACGGGTCACCAAGTCACTCGCGCGCTTGGCGGGGTTTCCCCATTCGGACACCCTGGGATCACAGTCCGGTTATCGACTCCCCCAGGCTTATCGCAGATTCCTACGTCCTTCTTCGGCTCCTAATGCCAAGGCATCCACCGTGTGCTCTTAAAAACTTGACCACAAAGATCAAAAACAAGCTCACTCGAGAGAACCACAGAAACTGTCCCGCGCACCCAAAAGCACACGAACCAGATCCAGGTTCTAATATCTTGGAAATTGCTTCTTATACAAGATGCTCGCGTCCACTATGTAGTTCTCAAACAACAACCCCACACCACACACCCCACACACAAACACGTGCGCGGAACGTCATGGCAGGGAAACCAGAAACAAACACTCCCGAAGGCCTAAACCCCCGGTCCTGTTGCCTCAGGACCCAACAGTGTGCCAAACACTACCCAGGACACCAAACCACACCACGTTCCTGAACCCCGAAGAAGTCCGTACTAGCAAATGGTCCGTGCCACCAGGCACCTATTTGTTGATATTCCACCCATGAGCACCCGCCGCAGGACAATCGCCTGCGCAACGGGCTTGCTTCCTGACAACCCCCACCACCAGACATACATCCAGGGCAGTTGTTGTAGGTGCTCCTTAGAAAGGAGGTGATCCAGCCGCACCTTCCGGTACGGCTACCTTGTTACGACTTAGTCCCAATCGCCAGTCCCACCTTCGACAGCTCCCTCCCACAAGGGGTTAGGCCACCGGCTTCGGGTGTTACCAACTTTCGTGACTTGACGGGCGGTGTGTACAAGGCCCGGGAACGTATTCACCGCAGCGTTGCTGATCTGCGATTACTAGCGACTCCGACTTCATGGGGTCGAGTTGCAGACCCCAATCCGAACTGAGACCGGCTTTTTGGGATTAGCTCCACCTCACAGTATCGCAACCCTTTGTACCGGCCATTGTAGCATGCGTGAAGCCCAAGACATAAGGGGCATGATGATTTGACGTCGTCCCCACCTTCCTCCGAGTTGACCCCGGCAGTCTCCCATGAGTCCCCGGCACTACCCGCTGGCAACATGGAACGAGGGTTGCGCTCGTTGCGGGACTTAACCCAACATCTCACGACACGAGCTGACGACAACCATGCACCACCTGTAAACCAACCCCAAAGGGGAAGAACTGTTTCCAGCCCGGTCTGGTTCATGTCAAGCCTTGGTAAGGTTCTTCGCGTTGCATCGAATTAATCCGCATGCTCCGCCGCTTGTGCGGGCCCCCGTCAATTCCTTTGAGTTTTAGCCTTGCGGCCGTACTCCCCAGGCGGGGCACTTAATGCGTTAGCTACGGCGCGGAAAACGTGGAATGTCCCCCACACCTAGTGCCCAACGTTTACGGCATGGACTACCAGGGTATCTAATCCTGTTCGCTCCCCATGCTTTCGCTCCTCAGCGTCAGTTAATGCCCAGAGACCTGCCTTCGCCATCGGTGTTCCTCCTGATATCTGCGCATTTCACCGCTACACCAGGAATTCCAGTCTCCCCTACATCACTCTAGTCTGCCCGTACCCACCGCAGATCCGGAGTTGAGCCCCGGACTTTCACGGCAGACGCGACAAACCGCCTACGAGCTCTTTACGCCCAATAATTCCGGATAACGCTTGCGCCCTACGTATTACCGCGGCTGCTGGCACGTAGTTAGCCGGCGCTTCTTCTGCAGGTACCGTCACCTTACGGCTTCTTCCCTACTGAAAGAGGTTTACAACCCGAAGGCCGTCATCCCTCACGCGGCGTCGCTGCATCAGGCTTGCGCCCATTGTGCAATATTCCCCACTGCTGCCTCCCGTAGGAGTCTGGGCCGTGTCTCAGTCCCAGTGTGGCCGGTCACCCTCTCAGGCCGGCTACCCGTCGTCGCCTTGGTAGGCCATTACCCCACCAACAAGCTGATAGGCCGCGAGTCCATCCAAAACCACAAAAGCTTTCCACCAACCACCATGCGATAGTCAGTCATATCCGGTATTAGACCCAGTTTCCCAGGCTTATCCCAGAGTCAAGGGCAGGTTACTCACGTGTTACTCACCCGTTCGCCACTAATCCACCAGCAAGCTGGCATCATCGTTCGACTTGCATGTGTTAAGCACGCCGCCAGCGTTCATCCTGAGCCAGGATCAAACTCTCCGTTGAAAACAAACAGACACAACCAAAACCACCGGAAATAACGACAATCATTGGCTGCACAAAATTTGAAACCAGCTAAAAACACCAAACCAATACCACAGGGGCGGCACGATTCGGCAAATTCAACCAATTACATACATAATCGGTATCAACAAACTTGGCACACTATTGAGTTCTCAAACAACAGACACACCCGGCACCACCCAAACCAAACATTCAGGATCGCTCCGGAGCAACTTTTCAAACTTACCCGATCCCCCACCCCGAAGCAAATTCATCTTTCAGAATTCTTTTCGGTGGAAGATCGTTCCCAACCCGTTTCCAGCGCCCTAAAGAGCAACCAGATTTTGGCTTTGATTTTGGGAGTTTTTGGCCGCCCGGTGATCAGTTCTTCACTGTCTCCCCCGCGGCGACTTAGAAAACAATACACGCACTGGAGCCCCACCGCAAACCGTCGGGCGGGGGCGATGAAATCCCCGCGATTGCGCGGCAGGACGGGCCATTCAGGCACCCATCCCGGCTGCCGCCGTCGTAATTCCCCTGTGTGGGCTGCCGCACACGGCCGCCAGGCACCCGGGCGCTAAGGAGTTAAACGCCGAAGGGCCGGCAACCCAAAGGTTGCCGACCCTTCTCAAGCAGCTGGAATCAGCGGTGCTGGATTACCAGGAAGACTTGGTGATGCCCGGGAGTTCGCCCTTGTGTGCCATGTCGCGGAAACGGACACGGGAGATGCCGAACTTCTGGAAGGTGCCACGGGGACGGCCGTCGATGATGTCGCGGTTACGCAGACGGATCGGGGACGCGTTGCGGGGCAGCTTCTGCAGGCCCAGGCGGGCTGCTTCGCGTGCTTCGTCGGTTGCGTTTTCGTCAACCAGGGTCTTCTTCAGCTCGAGGCGCTTTGCAGCGTAACGCTCAACGATGACCTTGCGCTGCTCGTTGCGAGCAATCTTGGACTTCTTAGCCATGTTTAGCGCTCCTCTCGGAATTCGACGTGCTGGCGGATCTTGGGGTCGTACTTCTTCAGGACCATGCGGTCCGGGTCGTTACGACGGTTCTTGCGGGTTACGTAGGTGTAACCCGTGCCCGCGGTCGACTTGAGCTTGATGATCGGACGTACGTCCTTGTCCTTAGCCACTAGAGCTTCACCCCACGAGCCAGAATGTCGGCGACGACTGCGTCGATGCCGCGCACGTCGATGGTCTTGATGCCACGTGCAGAGACCTGCAGCGTGACGTTACGGCGCAGGGACGGAACCCAGTAGCGCTTCTTCTGGATGTTCGGATCGAACCGACGCTTGTTGCGGCGGTGCGAGTGCGAAATGCTGTGCCCAAAGCCCGGCTCGGCCCCGGTCACTTGGCAGTGTGCTGCCATGACTTCTCCTCAAGAATT
This sequence comes from Pseudarthrobacter defluvii, assembly GCF_030323865.1. Lineage (NCBI taxonomy): Bacteria > Bacillati > Actinomycetota > Actinomycetes > Micrococcales > Micrococcaceae > Pseudarthrobacter > Pseudarthrobacter defluvii. The sequence goes on from NZ_CP066362.1 coordinate 3,971,472, forward strand.
GAAAGTAATGATCCGCATATCGGCTGCTGGACCATGCTGCTAAGGGCGACCCACAGAATGTACGGGCAACGGTTAGTTACGCAACTTGAGCCCCTAACTACCGGCCACCCTGGAGAAAATTACCGGGCAACCGGAGCAATTGCGCACGCTCCGCGCACTTAGCGCCTACCAAGTCTACGAGTTGACGCAATTAAAGACCAATCGGGTGTATAAGGGCGGCCACCGCCAGCCAAGGTCACAGCTTGGGGTTGCCCCTTTTCACAGCAGCGGCATAGCTTCGCCAAGCATGTTTAATGCATGAACACGCACCTCCTGCCGGCATCACCGGCCGCAAGCAGCTCCGGCCGCCCGGAGCTTTCAACTACGAAGAGACCGCCCCGCGGCTGGTTTGCCCGACAGTACCGGCAGCGCATGCTGCGTACGGACCTCCTGACCGTCATCGCCTGGTCGTCCGTCGCTGCCGCCATTGCCCTGTGGCTTGCCGACGGCGGGGCCACCAACATCACGTCACCCGCCTCGCTTTTCACGGCGGCGGGGATCGTGGCCGGCTTGGCGGGCATGGACCTGGTCCTGCTCATGCTGCTCCTGGCCGCAAGGATCCCCTTCATTGACCGCACCATCGGCCACGACCGTGCGCTGGAGTTCCACGGCAAACTCGGGAAACCCTCCCTGTACCTGCTGCTGGCGCATGGGGTCTTGCTGGCCATCGGGTACGGCATGGCCGAAGGATTGGATCCGGTCAGCGAGTCCATCAACCTTTGGGTCCAGGTCCCCGACATGTGGCTGGCCTTCGTCTCCATGGCGCTGTTCATCGCCGTCGTCGTGACATCCCTGGTGGCCGTGCGCCGCCGCTTCCCGTACGAGTTCTGGTACGTGGTCCACCTGTTGACCTACGCGGCCGTGGCCACATCAATCCCCCACCAGTTCAGCGTGGGCGGCCTCTTTGCGGCCGGCACCTGGCAGCGCTGGTACTGGCTATCCATCTGCATCTACACCGGTTCGGCCCTGGTGTACTTCCGCATCCTGGAGCCGGTGCTCGCAACGGCACGGCATCAGCTCACCGTGGCACGGGTGGAAAGGGTGGCGCCGGGCGTGGTGAACATCGTCATGCGGGGCCGGAAACTGAACCAGCTCGCGGGAACAGGCGGGCGCTTCTTCATCTGGCGCTTCCTCGCCCCGGGCATGTGGTGGCATCCGCACCCGTTCAGCCTGTCCGCGGAACCCGTCTTCAGTGGGTCCGACGGCCAGGGGACGCTGCGGGTCACGGTCCGCGGCCTTGGCAACGGCTCCGCCCAGCTTCTGCGGTTGCGGAAAGGAACCAAGGTGGCGCTGGAAGGCCCGTACGGCCTGCTCAGCACGGCAGCCCGGACCAAGAACAAGATGGTGATGATCGGCGCAGGCATCGGCATCACGCCGCTGCGGGCGCTGCTGGAGACCACGCCTTTTGCGCCAGGCGAGGCCACGGTCCTGCTCCGCGGCCACACGGAGCAGGAGCTGTATCTCGGCAGCGAGATCCTCGACCTCTGCCAGGCCCGGGGTGGCCGGCTCTTCCACCTCATCGGCCCACGGTCCCGCACCCAATCAACATGGCTTCCCGAGGACGCCGTGCGGAACGGTTACAGCCTCACCTCCTATGTGCCGGACATCGCGGATGCGGACGTCTACGTCTGCGGCCCGGCGGTGTGGGCGGCCAACGTCATAGCGGATGCCGGCAAGGCGGGCGTCCCCGAGGAACAGATCCATCACGAAAGGTTTGACTGGTGAAAATACGCGGAACAGTCGCAGCAGCCCTGGCCTCAGCCGGGATCCTCCTGGCCGGTTGGCAGACGGGAACGCAGGCAGGCGGCATCAGCACCGTCGCATCAAGTACGACGGCGGCAGGCACCACTGGTTCGACAGGCACCGGATCGTCCGGCACGGGTTCGTCCGGGACGGGGCCTACGGGGTCCACCGGCTCTTCGGGCTCCACCGGCTCGGCGGGGTCCTCCAGCTCCTCCGGGTCCTCAGGCTCGACCAGCTCCTCCGGTTCTTCGAACTCCTCAGCCTCCGGCACCTACAAGGGCAACACCGTGCAGACCCGGTTCGGCCCCGTTCAGGTCCAGATCACGGTGGCCAGCGGGAAGATCACCGATGTCACGGCCCTCCAGCTCACCAATACCGACGGCAAGTCCATCCAGATCAGCAACCGCGCGGCTCCCCTGCTTCGCAGCAAGGTCCTCGCGGCACAGTCGGCAAATATCCAAACCGTCAGCGGCGCCACCATCACCAGCGACGCGTACCTGATCTCACTCCAGGCAGCCATCGATGCAGCAAACCTCTGACGCCAACGCGGCGACCAGCACACTGAAGGCGCGCACTTTTCAGTGCATGGGAACGGTCATCGGGCTCACCATGCCCGTGGACTCCCCCACGGAGGGGCAGCCGGGGTTCGATGAGCTCGGTGCCGCCACCGCCGTCGTCGAACGCCTTTTTCGGGACCTGGACGAAACGTTCAGCCTCTACCGCCCCGATTCGGAGGCCAGCAATCTTGCCAGGGGTGACGTGAAGCTTTCGCAGGCCTCGGCGCAAATGCGTGAGCGGTATGCCGAGGCCCACGAATGGCGGCTCCGGACAGAAGGCGCCTTCACCCCCGAGAGGCCCGACGGCGTGCTGGACCTTTCCGGGATCATCAAGGGGCACGCCATCCGCGAGGCGGGAACGTCGCTGCTGGCCCTGGGCCGGCGCGACTGGTGCCTCAACGCCGGCGGCGACGTCCTGGTCAGCGGCTCGCCGCGCCCCGGAAGCGCGGAACCGTGGAAGGCCGGCGTCGTGGATCCTGCCGACCGCCGCACCTTGATTACGGGCTACGCACTGGGCGGCACCAACCGCCATGCAGCCATCGCAACCTCCGGCTCCGCCGAACGCGGCGAGCACATCTGGCGGGTGGGGAACGACGGCGAATTCATCCAGGTCAGCGTGGCAGCAGCGGACATAGTTACCGCTGATGTCCTGGCGACCGCGATCGTCGCCGGCGGGACGCGCATGCTGAACCGCGCCGCGGACCACTGGGATGTTGCCGTGCTGGCCATCCGCGCCGACGGTTCCATGCTGGCAACGCCGGGCTTCCAGTCCTCCTGAAACGCACGGGACGGCCGGCGGGACTTCCCGCTACAGCCGGGTGAACTGCGGGTACTTGGGCTGGAGGTTGTCTCCGGATGACTTGCCCGTAACGCGGCGGACCACCCATGGCGCGGCGTACTCGCGGAACCACTGGGCGTTGGCGCGGATGGCTTCGGCACGGCTCAGTTCCGGAACGGGCGTGATGGGCGGAACATCGATGGAGTGGTCGTATTTGAGGACCTCAAGAACGCGCTTGGCCATGTTGCCGTGGCCGGCGGCGGACATGTGCATCCGGTCGTGGGCCCACATGCCCCAGTCGTAGTACTCACTGAAGCGCCAGTAATCCACCAGCAGGGCACCGTGGTCCCCGGCGATTCCGCGGACCAGCTCGTTGTAGATGGCGGTTCGGCCGCGCATGGTGCCAAAAACCTTTGAACCCCGGGCATCGAAACCGGTGAACATCACCACGGTGGCGCCGGTTGCGGTGAGCTTGCCGACGGCGTCGTTGTATTCCGCCAGGAGGTCGTCGATGTCCACCTTGGGACGCAGGATGTCGTTGGCGCCGGCGTAGATGGTCACCAGGGTTGGATTGAGTTCGACGGCGGCGTCCACCTGCTCAGCCAGGATCTGGCGGAGTTTCCTGCCGCGGATAGCCACGTTGGCGTAGCCGAAGTTTGGATCGGCGGCGCACAGCTGCTCAGCCACGCGGTCCGCCCAGCCGCGGACACCGTTGGGGCGGGTGGGGTCGTCGTCGCCAACGCCCTCCGTGAAGGAGTCGCCCAGGGCCACGTAGCGGGAAGTGAAATCCATGCGGTTAGTTTGCCACCCGTTGCCGGAAGCAACCAATCGGCTGTTCCCGTCCCCGGTCAGGCCTGCTTTTCGCGCAGGATCCAGTGGTCGGTGTCCAGCCGTCCCACCACGTTTTCGCCGATCCGGGCCAGGTCCAGCACGTCCTGCTCGCTCAGGGCGTCGAGGAACAGGTCGCGGACATCCTCCACATGGGCCGGGGCCAGCTGCACGATGGTGGCCATGCCTTCCTCGGTGAGGTGCGCGGTGGTCACCCTGGCATCGGAGGGGTGGGGGCGGCGTTCCACCCAGCCGCGCTTCTGCAGCTTGGTGACCACGTGCGAAAGGCGCGACAGGGACGCACTGCTGCGGGCTGCGAGCTCGCTCATGGGCAGGAACCGGTCCTCCGCTTCGGAAAGCATGGCCAATACCGTGTAGTCGAAGAGGGACAGCTTCCCTGCAGCGTGCAGCCTGGTGTCCAGGGCCGCCGGCAGCAGGGTATTGATGCTCACCAGTGCCAGCCAGGCCCGGCGTTCGTCAGCGGTAAGCCAGCGGGGTTCGGTCATGGACCCCATTCTACGATTGATCTTTCAACCAGCTGCCCGGGCCCCGGTAGGCTTGCCGCATGTATGTTGTCTCCCTCACCTACCGCGTGCCCCAGGAGATCGTCGACTTCCACAACGACGCCCACATCGCCTGGCTGCAGAAGGCGTTCGACGACGGCGTGTTCATTGCTGCCGGCCGCAAAATTCCGCGCACCGGGGGCTTGCTGCTGTCGCAGGCTGAACGGGAAACTCTCGAGGCCAGCCTGGCGCAGGACCCGTTCTACACCAATGGTGTTGCCGACTTCGAGGTAGTGGAGTTTCATGCGGGCCGGGTGGCCCCGGGGTACGAAAACCTGTTGGACACCCCACCCGCGCCCACTGCCTAGGGCGCGCTCCCGCCGTCGTACTTTTCCGCGGCCAGCTTCTTCAGCCCGCCTTTCCGCGGCACCTTCACGGGCTCGGGCCACCGGGGAGTGAGCGCGTCCCCCAGCGTCACGCCGCGGAGCTTTCGGCCAAAGAGCGGCAGGACCCAGTCGTGGACCCAGCGCCGCTGGCGCCTTTCCCATTCGCGCAGTCCCAGCCTGGGCTGCGGTTCCCAGTCCTTCGGCTTGATCTTGTGCGGCACGCCCAACTGGTCCAGCACCTGCCCGGCCAGGTATTTGTGGCCGGCCTTGGACATGTGGAGCCGGTCGGAGTCCCACATCCGCCGGTCGTGGAAGGCGTCCAGGCACCAGTAGTCCACCAGCACGGCACCGTGTTTCTCCGCGATCTCCCGCACCCGCTGGTTGTAGTAGGTGTTGCGCTTCTTCAGCGGTTCCAGCAGCGCGGAGACCTTGACGTCGAATCCGGTGAAGAGGACAAGGACGGCCCCCGTGCCCGCGAGTTTCGCAACAAGTTGTTCGTAGTCCGCCATGAGCGCTGCCATGTCCGTTTTCAGGTCCAGGATGTCGTTGCCGCCGGCGTACAGCGTGACCAATGTTGGCCGCATCCGCAGCGCGGGTTCCAGCTGCTCGTCGATGATGTGCCGCAGCCGCTTGCTCCGAATGGCGAGGTTGGCGTACTTCCATCCGGGCTGCGCCTTGGCCAGTTTCTCCGCCACCCGGTCAGCCCACCCGCGCACCCCGTTGGGCAGCCGTTCATCCCGGTCCCCCACCCCCTCGGTAAAGGAGTCGCCAAGGGCAACAAACACCCGCCGCCCGGAGTCAGGAAGCAGGGGAACAGAGGGCACAGGCAAGAAAGTAGCAAAACAAACCAACGCAAGTACGACGTCGGGATGAACAGTAAGTGAGCGGGCGTTGCGAAAAAACCTGCAAAACCTGATGGGGCGTCGCAGGGAAAAGTGCGAAAGGTTAGCGGGCGTCCGGGGCGGGAGGCATTCACCCTTCGGCTTTGCCCTGCCGCCAGTACCCCATGAACGCCACCTGTTTCCGGTCGATACCCACGTCCCGGACCAGGTACCGCCGCAGGTCCTTGATGACGGCTGCTTCGCCGGCGAGCCACGCGTAGAAGGGCAGGGCACCGGATGGCAGGTGGGGGTTTCTGGTGGCGCTGATGTCCGCCGTGTCCAAGCGCGCGGGTGTCTCCCACAGGATGTCTTCATCCACATTGACGTCTTCTGGCTCCGGCCCGGCTCCGCCGTCGTCCGTTGTGATGCCCACCCAGCCCGGTACGGGGATTGCTTTGCGGACGGCTTCCTGCAGCAGTTGGCCGTGCGCCCGGGAACGGCCGGGGGCGGCGCCGCGGGCCAGCCAGGTAATTTCAATGTCGGCCGGGGAGCTGAGGTCCAGGAAGTCTCCGGCCTGGGGAACCTCCAGAAAGGCGTGCCCGCTCATGTAGGGCGGAAGGGCCTCGAGGATCGCGGAGATGGCCGGAACCGCGGTTTCGTCGCCGGCGAGCAGGATGCGCTGCGCCAGGCCTGGGCGCCACTCGATGCCCGAGTAGGTCCCGGCGGTGACACAGTGTGCGGCCCGGTTGTTCGGACCGATGATCGTGATGGCGTCGCCGGGCTTGGCGTTCAGCGCCCAGTTCGCCGCCGGCCCGCCGTTTCCGTGCGTGTCAAAGTGCCTGACGAAGTCGACATCGAGTTCCGGGTACACCGCATCCAGCCGCGCGTCGCGCACCGTATACGTGCGCATCGAGCCGCGCACCTCCGGGTCCATGGCCAGCCAGTCCCGGTACCAGCCGGCCTGGGTGGTTTGGACGGCGGGAAGCGGAAGCGGTGAGCCATCCGCTGCCGACGACGGGATCAGGAGCTTGATCCGGAGATCGAGCGTGTCGCCGTGCACGCCGAAATCGCGCAAGGAGTAACCGCCGAATGTGATCCTGCGGAACGAGGGACTGAGCTGGCGGACTGCTGACACCGTGACCTCGAAGGCCAGGCTCATGGGCTGGGCGCTCACCTGCCGGGCGGCGTTTTCAGTGGTCTTCATGACACGGGCTCCAGTTCGTTGGCGGTGGCGTGATGGCGTCCGATGGGGATGATGAGAGGCGTGCCGGAGACGGGGTCCGGCATCACCCGGCTTTCAAGGCCGAAGACCTCGCGGACCAGCTCCTCGGTGACCACATCTTCCGGGGCACCCATCGCCGCCACCGCGCCGTCCTTCATGGCGATGACGTTGTCCGCATAGCGGGCAGCGAGGTTGAGGTCGTGCAGGACGATGGCCACGGTTGTGCCGCGAGTGCGGTTCAGGTCCGTCACCAGGTCCAGGACCTCCACCTGGTGCGCCAGGTCCAGGAAAGTAGTGGGTTCGTCGAGCAGCAGGACCTCTGTCTCCTGCGCAAGTGCCATGGCAATCCACACCCGCTGCCGCTGGCCGCCGGATAGCTCGTCCACGTCCCGCCCGGCGAGCTCCAGCGTTCCGGTGGCTTCCAGCGCACGCTGCACCGCGGCGTCGTCCTTTCCGGTCCAGCTTCGGAAGAAGCCCTGGTGCGGGTAGCGGCCCCGGCCTACCAGGTCACGGACAGTGATGCCGTCCGGCGCAGTGGGATGCTGGGGCAGCAGGCCCAAGCTGCGGGCCAGTTCTCGCGCCGGGCGGGTGCGGATGTCCCTGCCGTCGAGGGCCACGGCGCCGGCGGCGGGTTTGAGGAGCCGGGTCAGGCCGCGGAGCAGGGTGGACTTTCCGCAGGCGTTGGCACCCACGATCATGGTCACCTTGCCTTCCGGGATACGGACGCTGAGCCCGTCCACCACGGAGCGCTGGTGGTATTTGAGCGTCAGGTTGCGGGCATCCAGAACTGCCACGTCAGGCTTCCTTTCGGTTGGCCGTGACCAGCAGCCACAGCAGGAACGGGGCACCGAGCGCGCCGGTGATGACGCCGACGGGCAGGACCGTGCCGTCGAGCAGAAGGGGTGCCAGGTTCGCGGCGACGTAGTCCGCAGCGAGGACGATCAGGGCACCAACAAAAGCCGACGCCGGAAGGCTGGCTGTGCCGGTAAGGCGGCGGGCGATTGGACCGGCCAGGAAGGCGACGAACGAGACCGGGCCGGCGGCCGCCGTCGCCACTGCTGCCAGCGATACCGCGGTGACCACCAGCGCCAGCCGCGCCCTGTTCACCCGGACTCCGAGGCCGGCGGCAGCGTCATCCCCGAGTTCCAGGATGCGCAGCGGCGCGGCGACCACCCCGGCGGCGGGTACGAGCGCCGCGAGCGCCAGGAGCAGCACGCCGGCCCGGTCCCAGGTGGCGGAGTTCAGGGAGCCGTTGAGCCAGACAAGCGTGTCCGCGGCGGTGCGGATATCGGCCCGTGACATCAGGAAGCTGACCACGGCCTGAAGTGCGGCCGCGATGCCCACGCCGGCCAGGACCAGCCTGTTTCCCGCGGCGTTCCCGCGTCTGGTTCCTCGGAGCTTTCCACCGCTGGAGATTGCGTAGATGAGCGCAGCCACGGCCAGGGCACCCGCCAGCGCCGCCCCGGACACTGCGGCACCGGAGGCGCCGAAGACGACGATGGCAACAACGGCGGCGGCGCTGGCCCCCGAGCTGATGCCGATCACGTCGGGGCTGGCCAGCGGATTCCGCAGCATGGTCTGGAACAGAGCGCCGGCCAGGCCAAAGGCGATTCCGATCAGGGTGCCGATGACGGCCCGCGGAAGCTTGTTCTCCATCACGATGAAGCTGGCGCCCGGAATCTTCACGCCGCCGGTGAGGTGGTTGAAGACGATGGTGAAGAAGTCCGGAATGGTCACCGTGTAGCTGCCCAGCAGGACGGATGCGAAGAACAGGATCACGACGGCGGCAGCCAGCACCGCGGTCCGATGCGGTCGCCCCCGTCCCCCGCGTTGCTCCATCACTTTTGGTCCCTTAGGGCCGGTTTTGGCAGCCATATCTGATAGGGCAATGCCGGTCACAGGCCTGCCCCCTTCCCGCGGCGGACCAGCCACACGAACACGGGGGCGCCGATCAGGGCGGTCATGATGCCCGCCGGGATCTCACCGGGAAGCAGCACCACCCTGCCGATGATGTCCGCGCCCAGCAGCAGGGCGGGGGCGGCCACCAGGGACAACGGCAGGATCCAGCGGTAGTCCGGGCCGGTGAGGAAGCGGACGGCGTGCGGGATGACCAGGCCGACGAAGCCGATGGGTCCGGCCAGCGCGGTGGCCGTGCCGCACAGCAGGACAACCCCCAGGGCAACTAAGGCGCGGGACAGGGCCACGCGTTGGCCCAGCCCGCGGGCAATGTCGTCCCCCAAGGCAAGGCTGTTAAGGGTCCGCCCTGCCAGCAGCACCACCAGTGCACCGGCCGCCAGGAACGGCAGGCCCGGCAGGAGCACCGACCAGTCACGGCCGGCGATGCCGCCCACCTGCCAGAAGCGGAACCGGTCAAGGGTGTCCTGGCTGGAAACCAGGATCACGTTCATGAGCGAGGACAGCCCGGCACTCAATGCTGCTCCCGCCAGCGCGAGCTTCACCGGAGTGGCTCCCTCCCGGCCCAGCGAAGCAATGAGGTATACGACGACAGCAGCTGCGGCTGCCCCGGTGAACGCGAACCAGATGTAGCCGGTGAAGGTGGTCACGCCGAACAGGTAGATTCCGGCGACCACCGCCAGGGCCGCTCCGGCGTTCACCCCGATGATGCCGGGATCGGCCAGCGGATTGCGTGCCACACCCTGCATCGCCGCGCCGGCCAGGCCCAGCGCGCCGCCGGCCAGCAGGCCCAGGACGGTCCGCGGGATGCGGGCGTGCACCACGGCGTGGTCCCCGTTTGCGGGATCGAACGCGGCGAGTGCCTGCCACACGGTGCCGATGGGAACCGCGCGGGCACCGACGGCCAGCGAGGTGCCGGCCAGGAGCACCAGCACAACGACGGCGGCCAGCAGCGAGGCGGCCCGTCTCCTTCCCGGAGCATCACCGCGGAGGGTGCCCGGGGCTGCCATGGCCGGCACCCGGGTGCCGTTGTCCGCTGCCGGACGCGCCGTCGTCGTACTCATTGAGGTGCGCCTACTTCACTGCATTCGCTGCTGTGGCCAGCTGCGGGAGGAACGTGTCCAGGGACCACGGCAGGCTCAGGGGCGACGAGGCCGAGATGGACAGGGTCAGCGTGTTGTCGGAATCGGCCACCAGGGCGCCATTTTTGATGGCCGGGATCTGGCCGAGGAGCGGATCCGCCTTGATCGCGCCTGTGGTGGAGGTATCGGGAACCCAGGTGACGAAGATGTCCGACTGCAGTTCGTTGGCCTTTTCGGCGGACCACGGAATGTAGAACTCTTTGGAGCCCCTGGAGTTGTCTGCCACCACCGGGGCCAGGGTCATGCCGATTTCGCTGAGGAAGCGGGGGCGGTTGTCGTTGGCGGTGTAGACGTTCACGCCGTCGCCCTTGGCGGGCTCCAGGTTGCCGTAAATGAAGCTCTTGCCCTGGATCTGCGGGTACTGGGCAACCTTGTCCTTGACGGTGGCCTCGGTGTCGGAGACCAACTTGGCGGCTTCGGCGTCCTTGCCCAGGGCTTTGCCGATGATGGTGGTTGCATCCTGCCAGGACGTTCCATAAGCCACCCCGGGGTGCGCCACCACGGGGGCGATTTGGCTGAGCTTCTTGTAGTCCTCTTCCGTCAGGCCCGAGTAAGCGGCGAGGATGACGTCCGGGCTGAGCTTGGCGATCTCGGTGAAGTTAATGCCGTCCGCTTCCGAGTACTGGGCGGGGGCCTTGGCCGAACCGAAGCCCGCGCCCAGTTTTTCGAGTGCGGCGTCCTTCCAGAGGGTGGAGCCCTTGTCGTTGCCGCCCCATTCATTCTTCGGGACGCCCACCGGCACCACCCCCAGGGCGATGGCGACGTCGTCATTCACCCAGGAGACGGTGGCAACCCGGGTGGGCTGCTTCTCGATGGTGGTTTCGCCGTACGCGTGCTTGATTGCGACCGGGAACTGGGCGTTGCTGCCGGAGCCCGTGGCGTCCGACACCGGCGTGGCGGGTCCGGTGCTGCAGGCGGAAAGCGTGAGGGCCGCTGCCACCAGTACTGTCACTCCCTTGCCGGCAGAGGAAAAGAGGGCCCGGCGTGTTGAAAGAGGGCCGGGGAATAGGGGGTTGGTCACGGGGCTCCTTGAATCAGGCTGATCAAAAACTTAAGTAAGGCTAACCTATGTAAATCCGGATTACGCAACACTTTTATCACCTAATATCCGAAGGTGACGAACACCACATAACGGCAGCAGTCCTTGGACAGGAAGCAGCTGAACTGGCAGGATGTCCTGTGCCGGACCGGCGGCATAGACACCGGAATGCTGAACAGGAACAGGACAACGGGAACGATGCGCACGCAGAAGGTCACTTGGACCGCCGCTGCCGTGGAAAGCGGGGTGGCCGCTTTGGCCTGCACCGCGGGGACTGACTGACCCCCTTGTTACCCTGGCCCGGGCTCCGGGCCGCCCACCCTTTAGGAAAGTTCAGCCATGCAATTAGTCACGCCTCAACAGATCCGTTCATCCTTCGTCAACGCCAGCCGCTCAGAGGCTGCCAAGCTCACGCTGCCCAAGAACTTCGACTTCCTTGACTGGGACAACCTGGAGTTCCTGGGCTGGCGGGACGAAAAAATGCCGTTGCGCGGCTACCTGGTGGTCCCCGGCCCAAAGGGCATCACCGGAGTGATGCTCCGGGCACCCGAAGGCGGCGCGAGGAAGAACCGCGCCGTGCTGTGTGAGCTCTGCCGCGACGTGCACTCCAAGGACGACGTGCTCCTTTGGGTCGCCAAGCGCGCCGGCCAGTCAGGGCGCAACGGCAACACCGTGGGAACCCTGATCTGCGCCGACTTCCTCTGCTGCGGCAACGTACGCAAGGAACCGCCGGTCAACGAGATCAACCCGGACCCGGCGGCCGTCGTGGTGCGCCAGATCCAGGGCCTGCAGGAACGCACGGCGCAGTTCCTGGGCAGGGTGCAGTCGAAGTAGCAGGCGCAAGGAAGCCCCGTTCGCTGAGGTGGACGGGGCTTTCCCGCGTGCTGGTCAACGGTAGGAGAAGCTCACCAGCACCGCCTTGAGCGCCTGGCCTTCGGGGCCCCAGTACCAGGCCTTGGCCGCCTCATCATTGGTGAACGGCTGCGGGTCGAACAGGACGTTCGCGCTCAATACCCGGCCGCCAAGAAGCACCGGGCCTTCCCGCACCTGTCCATCCGGAGAGACAGGCAATCCGGCCGTGAGTTCCATGCGGTATCTTGCGGCGCCTCCGCTGCGGTCTACAAAGAACGACGAATGCGGCGTGGGAACAGAATGGTCCCGGAGGCCCGGGACAGGATCTGTTTCGATGACGGTCCGGTTGGCAGAGCCGGCCACGACGTCGGCAATTTGGCCGTAGTAGATGTTGATGCGGCTGTTTCCTTCGGCATCGTGGACCATGGCCGTTCCCACGTACGGAGTCTTGGACGGCTCGAAAAGCTCCACCGTCCAGTCCGCCGGATGGCTGAAGGACAGCCGGCCATCGGGAAAGGTGAAGGTTTCCGGCCCCGCGGGAGCCTTGATTGACGGCGGAACGGCCGCCGTCGTGGGTGCGGCCGCCACTGCCGTAGACGGCCCCGCAGAACCGGCGGTTACGCGGCCGCTGATCGAGCAACCTGCCACGCAAAGCACGGTGGCGGCGACTGCGGCGAGGAGGAATGCGGCACGCTGGAGTCGGCGCATGGAGGTGCCTTTCAAGAGGACGCCATTGTTCTCTTTTGGAACTGTGCGGACCCAGCATCCCGCAGTACCTATGGGATTTATTCAGGCGAGGTGTGTTTGGTCATCCCAGAGTGGCACAACGCGAACAGCGGCCACCATGGCCCCCGCAATAAATCCATCTATTTGTTATATTGCCCGGCCGTCTCAGCGCAGGACAATGTCCACCGGGTTTGCCTCGGACCGCCAGGCGCCTTCCTCCCCCGGACGGGGCCGGATAACGGGCGCGGTAAGGACGCCGGAGCGGTTGGTGCGCCGGTCCCGGAGGATCTCGGTCACGGATCCCAGGTGCCGGGACAGGTCGATTACGTTTTCGGGAGCCGCGAGCAGCAACTGGAAGCCGAACTCGTGCAGCGCCTTGATCCCGGCACCTGCAAACTCCTCGGAGGCGAGCACGAACGCCTCGTCCATCATCACCGTCCCGTAGGTGGTGAAGCCCTGCTCGGCAATGCCCAGCTGGTAACTCAGGGCCGCGGCCATGATGAACGCGGTGAACCGCTGCCGCTCGCCGCCGGACATGGAGCCGGTGTCGGCGTGCATGAACACGTCGGTCTTCTTTCCGCCACGGGGACCGGTAACTTCCCGGTGCTCTTTGCACTGGATGAACAGGTGCCCGCGCACGTCCAGCACCTCGGCCCGCCAGCGCCGGTCCTCGGGTGCCTGGGAACCGAGCCGCTTGACCAGCGTTTCCAGGGATTTGTAGCGGGCGGTGAGCTCGCCGTCGTCGTCCCTGTCCGGACCGGGACCGTCTGCGCGGCCGGCTTCAGCTTTGGCCGGCCGGGTGTGCCGCGCCTTCAGTGCGTTCTGGATGGCGTCCTTGAACTGCTTGGCTGTGGGCGGGAGCGTCTGCTTGATGTCCAGTTCCAGGTAGCTGCCCTCGTGGAAGTTCACCTGCGACAGGATGCCGTTCAGGGGCAGGATGCGGCTGGTGATGGAGCGGCGTTCCTCATCCAGCAGGTGCAGCAGCGTGCTGAAGGATTCGTGCGTGCGCTGGTTGAAGAACTGGCGGAACTCCGCTTCCTGCGCGGGCAGGCCGTCGTTGACGATCGCGTGATAGCGGGCCTCGAATTCGCTGGCCGCGCCAATGCTGGTGCCGTGGTCCGCCGAGATGGCGCTGCCCCACTCGCGGACGAAGCCTTCAAAGATGCGGGTGAGCCGCTCAGCCGTAGCCTGCCCCCGGGATTCAGCGGCGTGCAGTTCGCCCAGCAGCGCGGTTCGGACCCGGTTGGCCAGGTTGTCCAGCTCGTGCATCTCGGTGACGTCGCCGAATTCCGCGAAGTACGGTTCCAGGGCTTTGACGGTGGCGTCCGACGGCGGCGCCTGGCGCAGGCGGTCACGCGCGGCTTCCAGCAGGGCATCCGCAGCCGTCAGCTGGCGGTCGAGCGCCTTGTATTCGCTCTGCAGCACCGCGGCGGATTCCGTGCTCGACTGGTGCTTCTGCCGGACCTCCTCGATGGTGGCGCGCAGTGGCTCCAGGTCTGCCTGGGCAGCCAGGGCGTCCTTGAGCCGCTGCTCGATTCGCGCCAGCTCATCGGCGGCCACCGCGGCAGATACCTGTTCCCAGGGGCGGTCGTCCTCGGCGATCCGCCGCAGCGCGTCGAGCTGCCTGCTCATGCCCTGGTGCGAGTCTTCACGGCTTTGTGCCAGCTCGGCGGCCTTGGCCACTTCCTGCCGGAGGTCCTCCACCTGGGCCGCCACGAGTTCCAGCTTGGCGGCGTTGTCGAAGCCGAGAACATAGTCCTGGCGGCTGGTGAAGCGGTCGTCCTTTTCCACCGTGTGCCGGTTGCGCTTGACCACGCCGCCCAGGCTCAGGCCCTTGTCCAGGGAGGCCAGTTCGTCCGGGTCTTCCACGCAGGGGTAGGCGAAGTCGAGGGCGATCCGTTCGCGGACCCATTCGCCGGCTTCAGCAGCCGTGCCCGAGGCGAGGATGTCCAGCTTGGTGAGCAGGTCGTCGTCGCGCACGCCCTCCACGGCGAGCGCGCCGCCGGCGAGCGGCTTGGAGACGTCCACTGCCCGCAGCGCGCCGCGGACGTTGTGGTCGTTGAGGTACCGGGTCACGGCGCCGAAGTGCTCGCCGGGAACCAGCAGCGTGGTGGCCAGGTTGCGGAGCGCGCGTTCGGCGGCGGGACGCCACCGTTCCTCCCCCTCGGCGAGGTCCATGAGCTCACCGGCGAAGGGCATACGGTCCTCGGGGATGCCGGTTGCCGCGGCAATGGCGGCGCGGTTTTCGATGCTCGACGGCGGCAGCAGGGACTTGCGGGTCTTCAGCGAGACGAGTTCCTGCTCAGCCGCCGCCAGTTCGCGTTTCCGGCCGGCGTGCGCATCGAACGCCTCGAACCTCAGCTCCTGCAGGGCCTGCGAATCATCCTTCAGCTCAGCGGACCGTGCCGCCGCCTGCTCGTGGGCCTGCTCCCAGCCGGCGGCGCTCCACTCCAGCTGCAGCCCGGCGTCGGCCAGTGCCTGCTGGGCCGCCTCCTCCACCTGCTGGCGGAGCTTCAGGCCAACCCGAGCGTTCTCGAGCGACTGCTCGATGGCAGAGATCGCGTTGCCGCCCTGGTTGTTGTAGTCGGTTTCCAGCTGCCGCAGCTCCTTGGCCAGGCCGTCCCGGACCGCACGCTCGGCGCCGAGTTCCTTGGCCTTTGCCTGCGCCAGCTCGCGGAAACGGACCAGCGTCTTCTGGTGGACCGTGACGGCGAGCTGCTGCTTGTACGCCTCGAACTCCTCGCCCACCAGTTCCCGGAGCCGGTTGGCGTCCAGCAGCGACTGCGCATACTCCCGGTTCATCCCCGGCACCGGCGCCAGCTGGTCGCGCTGCTGCCGCACGTCCTCCAGCCGCTGGCGGATGGACATCAGGTTGCTGAACTCCTCCACCACGTCGTCCGCGGCGGCCAGCGTTGCCGGGGCGTCCAGGACCTGGTCGCGGAAGAAGGTGTTGACGCTGCCGCCGAGCCCCTTTCCCGCCTGGATGACGCGCAGCAGGGGCAGTGCCTGGTCCGAACTGATCCCCAAAAGGCGCCGGAACCGCTCCGCGAAAGCCTTGTGCACGTCGAAGACCTGGGCGTGCGGGAAGATCGTTTCCAATGCACCCTTGGTGAAACGCTTGTCCGCAATCCCCTCGAGTAGCTCCAGGTCCAGGGGCACGTTGTCGATCAGGTAGAAGCGGCCAACACTGGACTCCGTGCCGTTCTTGGGCAGGTCGAACAGCGCCGACACCGTCACCCGCGTGCCGGCGGCGTTATCGAACGTCAGCGCGACGGCGGACCATGTGGCACCGGGGCGCTGGAAGGCACTCGCCGACCCCTCGCCCACGGCCTTGTCGCCCACCTTGCCGCGCATATACGTGAACGTGGTCCGCTTGTCCTCCACGGCACCGCCCGACCGCTGCGCTGCCGCCTCATTCGACCGCGGCCGCGCATCGAAAACCCGCAGCATCGCATCGAACAGCGTGGACTTACCCACGCCCGAATTACCCGTCAGCAGCGTCCCGTTCCGGTCCACGTGCATCGTGTGCGCCCCGTGGAACGTCCCCCAGTTGACCACCTGCACCAACGCAAGCCGCATCTGCCCCGGATTGGTCACGTCCCCCAAGGGAAGCATGCTCGCGATACTCACTTGGCTTCTCCTTCAGGTTCTGCTGCCGGCTCGCCTACCGCGGCACCACCGCTCGTGGCTGGAACCAGTGCACTCAAGGGAGACGACGCCGATGCCGCCCCGGGAGTGGCATCGGGCCTGTCGGAGCCGGGCGCATCGTCCGCAGGACGTATGCCGACCGGCGAAGGGGCGGGGGCGGCATCGGCGTCGTCGTCCTCCGCGGAAGAATCACCGTCGAGGTCGAGCATCGCCTCTGTGCCGGTGGGGTCTGCCGAGGCCGCTACCAAAGCCTCGATGTGGGCCGGGATGTCGCCGATGTTTTCGAACGGCAAGGCCAGGGGCAGGGCGTTGGAGATGGTGTAGACGTCGTCCAATCCGGTGGGGAGCAGGAGTTGGCGGGCCAGGAGCTTGGTGATGGCGCGGGTGACCACGTCGGAGTCGCGCAGGGCGTCCTGCTGTCCGGCGGGCTGGTAGTGCGCCACCAGGTCCGTGATCTCCTCGCGGGTGATGGTGGGGTCCGTCTGGGCAGTGACATGCCGGTCCAGCAGCAGGCGCAACCGGAGCAGCACGATGGTTTCCACCCGGCTGAGGGCGCGCTGCTGGCGCAGGATGCTGGACCGGGTGTTGCCGCCGATCACCTCCGGATCCACGGGACGCAGGACGGCGATCTTCCGCTCATGGTCCAACTGCAAGGTCAGGAACAGCTCGGACAGGCGGCTGCGCAGGATCACCTGGTTATCCAGCAACACGGTCCAGAGCTTTTCGTCCCGGCCGCCGTCAATGTAGGGGCCCTTGAGGAGCTTCACCAGGGCCTGGCGCACCTTCATGGACAGAACGCCCGTGTCGCCGGGGAACAAGGCAGCGCCGTCGACGAAGGTGTCGCGCGGTGAGACGGCGAAAGGACGCTCGGCCGCCGGTGCAGCCTCAGCTTCGGGCTGGATGTCCGCCGCTTCGTCCAGCCCGTTGTCGTGTGAAACCTCAGTCATCTGAATCCTTTGCGAGCGTGACCACCGGCAGGTAGGCCCTGCGGGTGGAGCCGTCTATCTGTTCGAAGTCCAGGCCCTGGTAGTCGCTGCGGTTAAAGTCGGCCCCGGCGTGAAGGGCCTCGGACAGGAGGGCGCGGATGGAGTTGATGTGCTGCTCTTCGGGCGGCAGCTGCTGCCAGGCGTCGGCGAGCGTCCCGGCCCCTGCCATGGCCGCCCGGACCACGGCAGGTTTGGCCTTGCCGGTCCTCGGCGAGCGCACCCGGTCCGAGTCGGTGAAGGCGATCGGATCGGCCAGGCGGGGCGGTGCCGCAAACTCATCCGGATCGAACAGCTTCACCATGGACAGGGACTCGAAGCCGGCGTTGTAGAGGACGGGTCCGGGGACCAGGCCGGGGCGTTCCCGCTCATAGGGGAGGGAACGGATGGCCTGCTCAGCTTCGCGCAGGACCTGCCGCAGCCTTACCGACTGGCGGAAGTCGTCGCTCTGGACGTATGTATTGAGGCTCTCGCTGAGCTTGCCGTAGATGCGCTGGATCTGGCTGTGTTGCTGGCGGAGCTCGGCTACCAGGTTCTTCAGTGTTTCCCGGTCATCGGGAGAGAGGTCGTCGGCGAACTGGCGGCTCAGCACCTCGCCGATCGCAGACCGGAAGCGAAGCTGCTGCTGCGGGTCCTCGAGGAACGCGGTGAACGAACGGAAAGTACGGCCCTCCGGGCTTTGGCGGAGACGCTTATCCGCCTCCAGGACCTGTGCCATGGTGGCACCCTTGGTCAGCGACTCCTCGATGATCTGGTTGCGGAGCCCGCCCACCAGCTCCTCAATCCGGTCACGCATCTTCTTGTAGTCGGCGGGGAGGCTGGCGGCCAGGTCCAGGATGTTTCCGGCGGCCTCCACGGCTTCGTCGTCGTCCAGCAGGCCGTCGAACTCGCCGGTGTTGATGTCCTGGATCAGCTGCTGGCGCTCTCCGATTTCCTCTTCCAGGGCCTCGAGCCGGGCGCTCTGGTCCGGGTTGGTTTCGTTGGCGAGCTTCTCCACGTCGCCCAGCAAGGTACCCAGGCGGGAACCGTTCAGGGTGGACCGTTCACTGGAGAGGCTGTCCAGGAAGGCGAGCACACGGGCGGCAGGCTCGGTGGCCTCATAGACAATCTGTGCGGACTGGTTGCGGCGGGTCAGGAACTGCCGCCGGGTCCATTCATCGCCAAAGGCCTTACCGTTGGCCCCTCCGCCCAGCCCGGGATCCTGGCGCCGGAGCTCCTCAAGGAAGGTGTCGACGTCGGCATGGAACTCCTCAAGCGGCACCTGCGGCCGGGTGCGGGTAAAGGAAGCCTGCAGCACCGCGATCACCCACGGCGCGGAACGCGTCAGGGCCCAGGCAGGTCCCTTGGTGAGGAGTTCGAGGTCCCGGAGCCGGGCGCTGATGGCGTCAGCGGATGACCTGGCGGAGCGGGGCACACACTCTCCTTGGGCTGTTGGCTATTGGACTGTTCCGGGGACGGGGCAGGGCGGTCTGAACGGGACGGACCGGAAAACTGCCAACTACAAGGTTAACGCAGCCCGCCGCGACCGCTTCGTGACCTACCTGCCGGTAGTGTTTCGATCCCGTATCAACAGTCACATCAGACCCATGCTGCTCTGGTTGGCCGCCCCGCGTCCCCCTAATCTGCTTCTACTGGTCTTCGCCACACAGCAGTCTTTCGCAAAGCAATGCCGCAGCAGGGGGATTCATGCAGTTCGATCTAAGCTCAGTGGAAACAGCCACCTTGGTCTTCATCGGGACACTGGTTTTCGGTGCCATCCTGGCCGGATTCGTCCTCACCGCGGGGCTGGTTGCCCTGGCGCTGCTGGGCGCGGGCAAGCTCACCTGGATGGTGGTCGTCAATACGCTGATGGCCGTGGTCCACGGGATCAACGCGGGCTGGGACAAGCTGGTCCGGCGCGCCTCCGCCGTGGACCTTCCGGCCGATTTCCAGGGCCAAACGTCCCCTAGCACCGGAACCTACCCGCGGGTAATCTTGAGGGACAGCTGAAGGGTTCTCCAACCCCGGCGGATCCATGGCTACACCGGCCATCCGGCCAAGGAGATAACCCATGACCTCCGCCACTGACAGCCAGGCCAAGGACGCCCCGGCTGAGGAAACCCCAGTTCCAGCCGGCAAAATCGGCGCCGGGGCCACCGCTGAAGATGCCCGGGCCGTCGCCGAAGCCGCCCGCGAATCCGGCTGGGACCGCCCCAGCTTCGCCAAGGGCCTTTACCTTGGCAGCTTTGACCTGGATCTGGTCCACCCTTGGCCCGTCGCGGACCCTGCGTCCGTGGAACGGGGCGAGGAGTTCATGGCCCGCCTCACGGAGTTCGCCAAAACCATGTCGGGGCGGGTGATCGAGCGGGAAGCAAGGATCCCGGACGACTACATCAAGGGCCTGGCGGATCTGGGCGTCTTTGGCATGAAGATCCCGGAGGAATACGGCGGCCTTGGGCTCTCGCTGGTGTATTACGGCCGGGCCCTTGCCTTGCTGGGCAGCGTGCACCCCAGCCTGGGCGCCCTCATCTCCGCCCACCAGTCCATCGGTGTGCCGGAGCCGGTGAAGGTCTTTGGGACGCCGGAACAGAAGCGCGAGTACCTGCCGCGCTGTGCCGCCGGTGCCGTCACTGCATTCCTCCTCACCGAACCGGACGTGGGCAGCGATCCCGCGCGCCTGGGCAGCACCGCAACGCCAACGGACGACGGCGATGCGTACCTTTTGGACGGCGTGAAACTTTGGACCACCAACGGGGTGATCGCCGAACTGGTGGTGGTCATGGCGGTGGTCCCGGCGCACACCGATCCGGACGGCACCAGGCACAAGGGCGGCATCAGTGCGTTCGTGGTGGAAATGGACTCCCCGGGCATCACGGTGGAAAACCGCAACGCGTTCATGGGCCTGCGCGGCATCGAGAACGGGGTGACGCGCTTCCATCAGGTGCGGGTGCCCGCCGCGAACCGCCTGGGCCGTGAGGGGCAGGGCCTGAAGATCGCGCTGACCACGCTTAATACTGGCCGCCTGGCCTTGCCCGCCCTCTGCGTGGCCTCCGGGCGGTGGAGCCTGAAGATAGCCCGGGAATGGTCCAACGCCCGCACGCAGTGGGGCCGTCCCGTGGGCCAGCACGAAGCCGTGGGCAAAAAGATTGCCTTTATCGCGGCCTCAGCCTTTGCCCTTGATGCCGTTTTCGAACTCTCCGCCGAGCTTGCCGACGCCGGGCAGAAGGACGTCCGGATCGAGGCGGCGCTCGCCAAACTTTGGGCCACGGAGATCAGCTGCACGATCGCGGACGAGCTGGTCCAGATCCGGGGCGGGCGGGGATTTGAGACCGCCGAGTCGCTGGCTGCGCGCGGTGAACGGGCGGTGCCGGCCGAGCAGCAGTTGCGGGACCTGCGCATCAACAGGATCTTCGAGGGGTCCTCCGAGATCATGCGGCTCCTGATCGCCCGGGAAGCGGTGGATGCGCACCTGGCCGCCGCGGGCGATCTTGCGTCCCTGGACGCGAGCCTTGCCGACAAAGCGAAGGCCGCCGTCGGGGCATCCAGCTTCTATGCCAAATGGCTGCCCAAGCTGGTGGCCGGCGCCGGCATGGACCCCCGCTCCTACAGCGAATTCGGCAGGCTGGCCAAGCACCTCCGCTTCGTGGAACGCTCATCGCGGCGGCTGGCGCGGCAGACCTTTTACGGCATGGGCCGGTGGCAGGCCAAGCTGGAGCGGAAGCAGGCGTTCCTGGGCCGCGTGGTGGACATCGGCGCCGAACTCTTCGCCATGACCGCCTGCTGTTCCCGCGCCGAGATGCTGCTCAAGACGTCCCCCGACAAGGCCGCCAGCGCCTATGAGCTGGCCGACGCCTACTGCGAACAGGCCAAGGTGCGCGTGGACGAGTACTTCGACCAGCTGTGGCGGAACACGGACGACGCCGACCGGGAACTGACACGCAAGGTCCTGGCCGGTGACTACACCTGGCTAGAGGCGGGGGTCCTGGACCAGTCCGAAGGCACCGGCCCCTGGATCGCCGATGCCTCGCCGGGCCCGTCCCAAAAGGAGGACCTGCACCGAAAATACCGGTAAAACCGCAGGTCACAAAGTAGTAAGCACGCTTGCTATCGGGTGGAGCGGGTGGTTGAGTTGAGCTATGAGCAGCTCAACGGACCCAGAGAACCTGCCTCCCCGCCGCGCCCGGGAGGACGAAACCACCCGTCGCGGAACCTTCCGCGACGGAGCCGCGGACGACGCCGCCACGCGCTCGTTTGACCAGGCGCCGGCCCGGGATGGAGTAGCTGCGCGGGAAGAAGTACCAACCCGCGCCGTGGACCGTGGCCGCGTGATTGGCAGGGATCGGGACGCCGTCGTGGACCGGGACCGCTCGGACGTCAGGGCGGAGCGGGAATACCAGCCCGCGCCAACTGCTGCCACCCCGGTAGTGAACCCGGCGCTGGCTGACCGGGAAACCGCCGTCGCGCGCCAGAAGGAGCGGTTTGGCGGCATCAAGGTGGGTTCGGCGTTCTTTGGCTGGCTGACAGCCACCGGCATGGCCGTGCTGCTGACGGCGCTGGTGGCCGCCGCCGGGACCGCCGTGGGGCTCGCCAACAACACCGACGTCAACCAGGCCGTTAACCAGGCCGCGCAGAACAGCGGCACCGTTGGACTGGTGGGCATCATTGTCCTGCTGGTGATCCTGTTCCTTTCCTACTACAGCGGCGGCTACGTGGCCGGCCGGATGGCACGCTTCAACGGCGCCAAGCAGGGGCTCATGGTGTGGGTGTGGGCGTTGATCGCGGCCGTCGTGGTGGCAATCCTGGGGCTGGTGGCTGGACAGCAGTTCAACGTCCTGGCCAACCTGAACAGCTTCCCCCGCATCCCCATCAATGAAGGCCAGCTCACCACCACCAGCATCATCGCCGCGGTGGTAGTGGCAGTGGTGGCCCTCATCGGGGCCATGCTCGGCGGCCTGGCCGGCATGCGCTTCCACCGGAAGGTTGACCGCGCAGGCTTCACCCCGGACAGCGAGTTCTACGACGACGAGGAGTAGTCAGGCGCGGATGTCGCCGTCCACGTAGAACCACCGGCCGTCCTCGCGGACGAACCTGCTGTTCTCGTGCAGGACGCCCCGTTCGTTGCCGTGCCGGTAGTAGGCCTTGAACTCCACGGTCCCCTCGGTATCGAACGGGCCGCCGTTGCTGGTGCCCACGATGTCCAGGCGGCGCCATTCCATGGCCGGATCCAGGTCCAGGCTGGCGGGTGCGGTGGAGCGATGGTGTGTGCGCAGCAGGTACTCCTCATCCAGCAGGGCAAATGCGCTGTACCGGGAACGCATCAGCTGCTCCGCCGTCGCCGCCTGGGCCTGGCCCGAATGGAACCGGCCGCAGCACTTGGAGTACGGCTCCCCGGACAGGCACATGCAGTTTGCAGAGTCAATTGGCGCGGTCACCCGGTGATGCTGTCACATCCGGTAACAGGTTCGCTACAACCCCGGGCATCCCGTGGTCCGCGGCGGCAAGTCCGGCCAAAAATCCGTATGGTGGAGAAGGAGCTTCCGCCCGGCACTTGACGCCGGGATGTAAGCCCAGGATGCAGGCAGAGAGGAGAGATGGCGTGGAGCACCCGGACACTCTCGTCCTCAACCTGACCTTCCTGGGCACCGTGGGCGTGGCCCTCATGATGTTCGGCGTCCTCTTCCTGCTGGGCGTCATCACGTTGGTCCTCGCGGGCCTGGGCCGCCTGGCCGCCATCGTGCTGATGGTTCTGTTCGGCCGCGTCCCCGGCCGGACCGGCTCCGACCGTTTCGCCAACAGGGCAACCAGCCAGGCGGAGCCACGCAAGCCGCTCCGGGAACGGGCCGCCGCGCTGAAGCCGGACCGGCTGAAGGAGTCGCTCCGCACCGCCGTCGTACGCCATCCAAAGCTTGCTGCCGCACGTCCGGAGCCAACGGTCCTCGCTGAAGACTGGGCCTCCGCTGTTGCCCAGGCGGATAAACGCGCCGAGGCCAGGGCGCGGGCGGAACGGCCCGAAATCAAGCTCTCGGTTCGGGATCTTCCGGATCCGGCCGTGCCTGCCGACAAGGTCTCGGAAGTGGCCCCGCTGGTGGAGTCCGCCCTGCACAACCACCGGCCGCCGCATGAGATGCCGCGGTCCTTCAAGAAGCCCCAGCCGCTGCACCCCGTGCCGCCGCTCGATACCGGGTCCCTCGTTTCGCTGGCTGGCCCGCAGCAGGTACTCAAGGAGCAGGCCAAGGAGAACGGCTAAGCCCTTACCCTGAGCAACCATCTGGGTTAGCGTGAACACATGGAATTCAGATACCTCGGAAACAGCGGCTTCAAAGTCTCGGAAATCACGTTCGGCAACTGGCTGACCCATGGCTCCCAGGTGGAGAACGACGTCGCCACCCAGTGCGTGCGCGCGGCCCTCGACGCCGGCATCAGCACCTTCGACACAGCAGACGTCTACGCCAACACGGCCGCGGAGACCGTCCTGGGCCAGGCCCTGAAGGATGAGCGCCGTGAGTCCCTGGAAATCTTCACCAAGGTCTTCGGCCCCACCGGCCCCAAGGGCAAGAATGATCTTGGCCTGTCCCGCAAGCACATCATGGAATCCATCAACGGTTCGCTGCGCCGGCTGCAGACGGACTATGTGGACCTGTACCAGGCCCACCGCTACGACTTCGAAACGCCGCTGGAAGAGACCATGCAGGCGTTCGCTGACATCGTCCGGCAGGGCAAGGCGCTGTACATCGGTGTGAGCGAGTGGACCGCGGAGCAGCTCCGCGAAGGCCACAAGCTGTCCAAGGAACTGGGTTTCCAGCTGATCTCGAACCAGCCGCAGTACTCCATGCTGTGGCGCGTGATCGAAGCCGAGGTGGTCCCCGCGTCGGAAGAGCTGGGCGTGTCCCAGATCGTCTGGTCCCCCATGGCCCAGGGCGTCCTCAGCGGCAAGTACCAGCCCGGCCAGCCCGCTCCCGAGGGCAGCCGCGCCACGGACGAAAAGGGTGGCGCCAAGATGATCCAGCGGTGGATGCGCGACGACGTCCTGGCCGGCGTGCAGGAACTGAAGCCGATTGCCCAGGAGGCAGGGCTGTCCATGCCACAGCTGGCTGTCGCCTGGGTGCTGCAGAACCCCAACGTGGCGTCCGCCATTGTGGGCGCGTCCCGGCCCGAGCAGATCGCCGACAGCGTGGGTGCCGCCGGCGTGAAGCTGGAGGCTGAGGTCCTCAAGCGGATTGACGACACCATCGGCGGACTCGCGGAACGGGATCCGGCACAGACCAAGTCGCCGGCCACGCGGGAAGCGTAAGTGGCCACCCCGTCGGAACTGCCGGAGCTTGCGGTAGCCGGCTCCACCGGAGGCCTGGGCGGAATGGTGGCGCGGCAGCTTGCCGCGTCCGGTTTCGCCCAGCGCCTGCTGGTGCGCGACGCCGCGCGGGCGCCGCAGCTGGACGGCGCGCATGCAGTGGTGTGTTCCTACGGGGACGGCGCGGCCTCCCGGCAGGCCCTTGAGGGAGCGAAAGTCCTGTTCATGGTGTCCGCCGCGGAGGCCGAGGACAGACTGCAGCAGCATTACGCGTTCGTGGATGCCGCTGCGGAGGCCGGAGTGGAGCACGTGGTGTACACGTCCTTCTACGGCGCGGCACCGGATGCCACCTTCACCCTGGCCCGGGACCACTACGCCACGGAGGAGCGGATCAAGGCGTCCGGGATGGAGTACACGCTCCTGCGCGACAACTTCTACCTGGACTTCCTGCCGTTGATGACCGGGGACGACGGCGTGATCCGGGGCCCTGCCGGTGACGGCGTCTTTTCGGGAGTGGCGCGGGAGGACATTGCCCGCTGCGCCCATGCAGTGCTGCGCGATCCGGCCATCCATAAGGGCATGACCTACAACCTCACCGGGCCGGAAGAGCTGACCATGGCGCAGGCCGCCGAGGTGCTGAGTACCGGGACCGGGCGGGAGGTGCGCTACCAGCCGGAGACGGTGGAGGAAGCCTACGCGTCCCGGGCCTCCTACGGTGCCCCGCAGTGGCAGCTCGATGCCTGGGTCAGCACCTACACGGCGATGGCTGCCGGCGAGATGGCAGGGCTTTCGCCGGACGTCCACGGGCTGACCGGTCAGGATCCCATCAGCCTGGCAGAGTTTTTGACCCGGCCGGTGCTGTAGGAGATGGTTTTCACCCGTTGACGGGCGGGTGGGCCCGGCGTAGACCTGTTGGTGCCGGGGGCGTCGTTAGTCCGCCAAGCAGAATCGCACCGCCATGAATTACAGCAACCAGCAGTCAACCCGGCAGGAGCCTGCGCCGGTCCCGTCACCGGCCACGCAGCCTGCCTCCGGTCCGCTCACCCGGGAGGAGCTGCAGCTCGCCGCCCGGAACCACTCCATGCCGCTGGAAGCGCTTCGCCGCGACGTCACCCCGCCCGGGCTCCACTACGTGCTGACGCACTTCGACATTCCGGACCTCGACGGTTCGTCCTGGCATCTGCGGATCGGCGGGGCTGTGGAACGTGCGCTGGAACTGGGCATGGCGGCGCTCCGCAGGGACCCTGCCATCACCGTGCCCGTCACCCTCGAGTGCGCCGGGAACGGCCGTTCGCTCCTTGAGCCGCGGCCCCTCAGCCAGCCGTGGGTCCTGGAGGCGGTGGGCACGGCACACTGGACCGGGGTTCCACTGGCCTACCTCCTTGGCAAGGCGGGCGTGCTTCCGGACGCGGTGGAGGTGGTCTTCACCGGGGCCGACGCCGGGGTACAGGGCGGCGTTCCCCAGCGCTACGCGCGCAGCCTGCCGATCCGCGAGGCGCTGCGTCCCGACGTCGTCCTTGCCTACCAAATGAACGGCACCGACTTGCCGCCGCAGCATGGCTACCCGCTACGGCTGGTGGTCCCGGGCTGGTACGGGATGGCCAGCGTCAAGTGGCTGGAGTCCATCGAGGTGGTCAAGACACCGTTCGCTGGCTTCCAGCAGGAGGTCGCCTACCGCTACCAGGACTCCGCGGACGAGGCCGGCACGCCGGTTTCGCGGATCAGGGTACGTTCGTTGATGGTCCCGCCGGGCGTCCCGGACTTCTTCTCCCGGCGTCGGTTCCTGCGCCCCGGCCCGGTCATGCTGGAAGGCAGGGCATGGTCCGGCGAAGGTGCCGTGACCGCCGTCGACGTGGGGATCGACGGCACCTGGTTGCCCGCCCACCTGGACAAGCCGGCGGGCGGCTACGCGTGGCGGCGGTGGACCCTGCCCTGGGTGGCGAACCCCGGCGAGCACGTCCTTTCCTGCCGCGCCACGGACATCACGGGTGCCACCCAGCCCCTGGAGCAGGCCTGGAATTTCCAGGGGCTGGGCAACAACGTGGTGCAGAGGGTGCCCGTGACGGTGGAGTGATGTTGCGGGCCCGGGGCTATACTCGGTGCCAATCATGACCATCCTCCCTTCCTCCCCCGCCAGTGTCCGCATCGATGCGTGGCTGTGGGCCGTCCGCGCGTACAAGACACGGTCTGCCGCCACCGCCGCCTGCCGCGCCGGACATGTGCGCCTGAACGGAAGCCCCTCGAAAGCTTCGGCAACGCTGGTCACGGGCGATACCGTCACCGTCCGCATGCCCGGGTACGAGCGCATCCTCGAGGTGCGGCGGCTCATCGCCAAGCGCGTGGGGGCCGAGGCCGCGTCGCACTGCTTTACCGACCACACTCCGCCGCGGCCAGTCCTTCCCGCGCTCGGACTGCCGCAGCGGGACAGGGGCGCCGGACGCCCCACCAAGAAGGACCGCCGCGAGATGGATCGGCTTCGCGGACCTGCGTGACAGGCGTGCTGCCGGCGTCAGGCGCCGGCTTTGGTGCGTGCCTGCACGAGGTTGGCGAACGGCAACCGACCAAACTTCTCCACGAAGGCAGCATGGTAACCAGCTTCTGCGCCGTTCAGTTGGTCGGCCGGAAGTTCCTTCCATGCAATGGCCAGTGATCCCGCGTCAGCAAGCTGCCAGATAAGCCGCCCGTCCCAGTGGCCGGGCGGCTTGCCTTGCCCAAAGTCAACGAATTCCTGGATTTGGCGCCGAAGCCCGCGGTTACCCTTGCTTCCGGGTCCGGCCTTTCCCAAGTAGAGAACAACGGCGCCGTCCACCCACTCGGCGGCTAACGCGGCCGCGGGGAGGGACGGGTCCTTCTTCTTGAAGACGCCCGCGGTGCTTCTCGGGAGAAAGCGTGGCTGGAAGCCGTCCGGAGCAATCACGGCGACGAGGCCTGTTCCTTGTGGGATCCTCATGGTTTCCAGGGCCTGAATGGGCCTAAAGCCAGCGAAACCCTCGGCCTTCAGGCCCTTCCTGGTGAACTGCATAGTCCATTGAACAGCAGGTCGGGGACCACCGCTGCGTTTGCGTGTTCACCTAGGGGAGCAGTCAGGCCATTCACAGGAACGCCACCTATCCTTGGCCCGTGCCACCCCTTGAGATCCTGATGTCCTCCTGGCAACTCGACTGGGCTGCAACTGCCTTCGTCGTTGTGGCCGGTGTCCTGTACGGGTGGGGAACGGGGTCAGCCGCCCGCCGAGGCCAGGACTGGCCCGTGTGGCGGGCGGTTGCATTCTACGTCCTGGGCCTGGGCTCATTCGTTGTCCTGACCTGTGGGTTCACGGGCGTCTACGGCGCGCAGCAGCGGTGGGCATTCACCATCAAGATTTCCATGCTGCTCTTTGTCGTTCCGCTGCTTATCGGGCTGGGAAAGCCGCTCACCCTTGCCCGGGCAGCGTTGCCGGCCAAGGGAATAGGCACGCTGAACACTGTCCTGGCGAGCCGACCTGTCCGGTTCGTCAGCAACTCCTTCGGTGCACCGCTGCTGGGCCTGGTGCTCTTTTCCACGTTCCTGACTCCCATGTTCTACACACTCCGGACAGATCCCGTGGCCGGCGCACTCCTCACCCTCGGTGTACCGCTGCTTGGCATGCTGATGGCGCTGCCCATCATCGAGGAATCGGACTTCCAGCGGTCCAGCGCGTACCTGACCCTGGAATTCATGTTCGTCTTCATTGAATTGCTAATCGACGCGATCCCCGGAATCCTGCTCAGTCTCAACGGCCAGGTACTCGACCACGTGATGTCAGTGCCCAACCCCCAGTGGTGGTTCAGGGATGCGTTCCAGGATCAGCAGTTTGCGGGAAACCTGCTCTGGTTCATCTGCGAAGTTGTGGACCTGCCACTGATCATCCTCATGTTCGTCCGGTTCTCACGCAGCGATAAGCGGGAAGCAGGAGTCTTCGATGAGCTGACGGACGAACAGCTGAGTGAACTGCACAGGCAGCACCTGCGCGGCCCGCACTAGGTTGGCCAGCTGCAAAAAATTCGGTGTGCGCACCACTCTCGGTGAAAGCGTAGAGTGACATAGGACGCCTGATTCTGGACGCCTTGCTGCTAAGGGAGAAATCGTGACGATTGACTGGGACGAAAAAAAGGCCCTGCTACAGGAACCGAATATCGCGAAGGTAACCCAGCTTTGCGATGAGCTGATGGAAAAGAAGCCCGGTTCCACCGTCCCCTACATCGACCCTGTGCACGACGAAGATGAGTGCAGGATCATCAGCCTCCAAGCCAGCCCCGGCAAGGGCACCGAGTCCGGGTTTGTCTCCCACAACAACGACGACGAAGCGGCCCGCCGCGCTACCCAGATCTACGAGCTCGCTGAGTTGGACCCCCGCTACGTCATGCCTTGGAACGCCTACCCCTGGATCCGCGAAAGCGGCAGCCCCTCGGCCCTGAGTGTCCAGGAAAAGACCGACGGGCTCCGCCCGTTCAGGCAGTTCCTTAAGATCAACTCCCGCGTTTCGGCCATCATCGCGCACGGTACGGATGCGTCCACGTTCCTGACCCTGTTCGAGAAGACCTACCACTCCTCGCTGAAGAACAACGGCATCAAAATCTACAAGGCCACTGCCCTTGGCGGCAGGGCCTTTGCTGTTTCTGAGGCCAAGCAGGAAGAGCTCCTGGCCAAGAACGTGGAGACCTACCGGGACGCGATGCAGCGGGCCGGCATCCAGCACCTCTAGGGCGCGCTTCCCCGGGTGCACCGAAAACTGCGCATTCCTTGATCCACCCTTGATGAATCCTTGCTTTTCCATCTCCAGCATTAGTGGAGTAAACACTCAGGATTCTCCGAGGTAGAGCGCTCGATCGGCCTCGTCTCCTGCTGCAGTTGGGGGAATTTGGCATGAAAAAACTCATAATCGCTTCACTGGCAGCCACTGGCCTGGTCGCAGGATCATTTGCTGCAGGTGCAGCTGCCAACGCTGGTACCGGCACCGTTGTCCGCGTGGTCGACGGGGACACTCTGGTGGTTTCCATCAACAACGGCGACCACACCATCCGACTGTTGAACATCGACACTCCTGAGACCAAGGACCCAAACCAACCGGTCGAGTGCCTCGGTCCGGAGGCCTCAAAGTACCTTGAGGGCCTACTGCCGAAGGGGACCCAGGTCAGACTCGAGTTCGACGCCGAGCGCCACGACAAGTACGGCAGGACTCTCGCGGGAGTCTTCACAGCCGACGGGTCTCTGGTCAACGCCAAAATCGCGCAGCAGGGACTGGGAATTCCAGTCGAGTACGGCGGCAACAGGAAGTTCCTGCCGCCCGTGCAGGCAGCCTACGAAGAGGCCAGGGCTGCCAAGAGTGGGCTCTTCTCCGAGAGCATCGGGTGCACACTTCCTGCGCAGTTGGCTGAGACAACGAAGGGCCTCGAGACGGCCACCGAGGCATCACCGGCAACCACTTCTGCCGCGGCAGGTGCGGCAGCGGGCGTCCTCGCGAGCAAAGTGGCAGCGGCGAAGGCACTCCGAAAGGTCCTGAATGGGGACAAAGTAACTGAGCGGGCCCTATTGTGGGCCGGACTTTCCACTGCCGTGCTCGCGAAACATGTGTCCAACCTGGACAAGAAGATCACTGCCGCGGAGAAGAAGGCAGAAGACACGAAAACGCTAAAAGCGACCTTGGAAGCAACGGAAAAAAGAGCCGAGGAAGAGCGCAAAGCGGCTGAAGCCAGGGCGGTGGCCGAACGCAAAGCAGCAGAGGAGCGCGCTGCGGCAGAAAAGAAAGCAGCAGAGGAGAGCGCTGCGGCGGAAAAGAAGGCAGCAGACGAGGCTGCTGCGGCAGCGGCGAAAGCTGCAGCCGATGAAGCAGCCCGGAACGCCGCAGCTGAGGCTGAACGTCTACGCAATCTGCCTGCACCAGCACCAAACCCGGCGCCTTACGTTGCGCCGGCCCCGCAACCGTACGTTCCGCCTGCCCCCTCAACTAAATACACCGGCCCGCGCTGCTACGCTCCCGGCGGCAAGACCTGGCGGCCGTGCTGACCGTCCTGTGGCCAACTGTCAGGGATTTTTCAGGAGCACGAGCGCATACTCGTAGGTACTCTGACCGGCTAAAGAACCGAGTTGAGCCTCCGCAGGCTTAAAGTTGGTTCCATGACGGGCTTTATCGACGGACTCCTGAACGTCAGCCCGATCGTGGCGTACATAGCCGTCTTCTGCCTGGTCTTCGCCGAAGACGCCATATTCGTCGGTTTCGTGATCCCGGGTGAGACGGCGGCCGTCCTCGGCGGGGTGGTGGCCAGCCGCGGCGAGGTGCAACTGGAAACCATGATGGCCCTGGTGGCGTTAGCCGCCATCATCGGTGACAGCGTGGGCTACGAAGTGGGCAAGCACCTGGGGACCCGGCTCATGAAAACAAAAGTGCTGGCGCGGCACACGCGCAAGCTGCAAAACGCGCAGGAATTCCTCCGGCGCAAGGGCGGTTCCGCAGTGTTCCTGGGCCGCTTCACCGCCTTCCTGCGTGCCGTCATGCCTGCCCTGGCCGGCACATCCCGGATGCCGTATGGCCGGTTCCTTGCCTACAACGCTGCGGGCGGCATCGTTTGGGGTATCGGCTTCGTCCTGCTGGGCTTCCTCGCCGGCAATTCCTACGAGGCCGTAGCCCAGGCAGTGGGCCGGGACCTCGCCGTCGTCATCGCAGCAGTTGCCGTGGCTGCACTCATCGCCTGGCACCTTCGCTCACGACGGCGGCAGCAACGGCGGCGCGCGGCAGGCCAACGCCAGGACTAGGGAGGGTTTGACACCCTTTGTGACCCGTGCCATATTTAAAGCGTGAACCTGTCAGACAGCCGGACAGCAGGACAGCCTGTAGTCCGCCCCCTTGCCCGGCTGAGCGCCGCCGAGGCGGTGTTCAACACCATCCGTGAGGACATCGAATCCGGCATCATCCCGGTGGGCAGCAAGCTGAGCTCGGAGGCCACCCTTTCGCAGCAGTATGGAGTCAGCCGCTCGGTGATCCGGGAAGCCCTCCGCTCCTGCACCGCCCTGGGGCTGACGGTCACCAGGACCGGCAAGGGCACGTTCGTCGTCGCCAGCAAGGTGGCCAACGACCTCACCCTGGGGCAGTACTCGGCACGCGACCTGACGGAAGCGCGCCCGCACATTGAAGTCCCGGCCGCTGGACTTGCTGCTGAGCGGCGCACCGCAGAGGAACTGGAAATCCTCCGCGGGATTGTCGCCGCAATGGCCGTGGAAACCGATCCCGAATCCTGGGTGGCTCTGGATTCCAGCTTCCACGCCACCATCGCCCGCGCCAGCGGCAACAAAGTGTTCGCAAGCGTCGTGGCCGACATCCGGGACGCCCTGGCACACCAGTCCGAGACACTGAACATGGTGGCCGACCGCCAGCACGCCTCCGACGTCGAGCACCAGCAGATCCTTGCCGCCATCGAGTCCGGCTCCGCGGAGAAGGCCCGCGCCGCCATGGCCCACCACCTGGAAGCCGTGGGCGTGGCCCTGGACTTCATCCTCAATAGCTAGCCAGATTCAACCAACCCTTCCAAGGAACCCATGCCCTCCCCCGTGTTTTCTGCTGCCCACACTGCTGCCCCGGCCGACCTGGCCCTGCCGCAGCACACCCCGCTGGTTGCCGCCGTCCGTGACGGCCTGGCGGAGAGCATCCATTATGGCTCCGCCGTAGCCCTTGGCGCTGATGGTTCAGTGGCGGCGACTGCGGGCGATCCGTTTGCACCCTTCTACCCGCGCTCTGCGCTCAAGCCCCTGCAGGCTGTGGCCATGGTCCGCGCCGGACTTGAACTCCCGGCCGACCTCCTGGCCCTGGCCGCTGCAAGCCATTCGGGTGCGTCCGCACACCGGGACGGCGCCCTGCGCATCCTCGAACTGCACGGGCTCGCCCCCATGGACCTGGAAAACAGCACTGACCTGCCGTACGGCACGGCGGAGCGGGAGGACTGGCTCCGCACCGGGGGCAGCGCCACGCAGATCACCCAGAACTGCTCGGGGAAGCACGCCGCCATGGTGGCCACCTGCAAGATCAACGGTTGGCCCGTGCGGGGCTACCTGGACCCGTCCCACCCGCTGCAGCAGCTCGTGGCGGAAACAGTTATTGACCTGACCGGTGAGGAGCCGGCAGCCCTGAGCACCGATGGCTGCGGCACCCCGCTGTTCGCCCTGACGCTGGGGGGCATGGCCCGTGCCTTCGGCCGGATCGCCCAGGCGGCCGCGGCCTCCTTGGAAGGAAGCAACGACGACGTCAGCCCGGAAGCCGCGGTCGGGCTCGCCATGCAGCAGCACCCGGAGATGGTGGCCGGGGAAGGCCGCGACGTCACCGCGCTGATGCGCCTGGTCCCCGGGGCCGTGGCCAAAGACGGCTTTGAGGGCGTACAGCTCGTCGGCCTGCCGGACGGCAGCGCCGTGGCCGTGAAGATTTCCGACGGCGGCGACCGCGCCCGGATGCCCGCCACCGTCCGCCTGCTGGAGGTGCTGGGAGTGGATGCCGGGCCGCTCGCCGGCATCGCCACATCCCCCGTGCTGGGCGG
The DNA here is from genome assembly GCF_030323865.1 of Pseudarthrobacter defluvii. Taxonomy (NCBI): domain Bacteria; kingdom Bacillati; phylum Actinomycetota; class Actinomycetes; order Micrococcales; family Micrococcaceae; genus Pseudarthrobacter; species Pseudarthrobacter defluvii. The sequence goes on from NZ_CP066362.1 coordinate 4,004,460, forward strand.
CGGCCACCCTGTGGGCCAGCTCCTGGCCACCGACTTCCTGAACATGAACCAGTCCACGCCCGACAACGAAGCCCTGTGAGGACAACCATGACCATCACCGATACCGCGGCGGAAGCCACCACCTCCGCCCCGACCAGGTCGGAGCACGACCTGCTCGGCGACCGGGACGTCCCGGCCCACGCGTACTGGGGCGTGCACACGCTCCGCGCCGTGGAAAACTTCCCCATCACCGGCCAGAAGCTGTCCTCCAACATGCACCTGGTCCGCGGGCTTGCCGCGGTCAAGCTGGCCGCCGCCCGCACCAACCGTGAGCTCGGCCTGCTGGACGACGAACGCGCCGACGCAATCGGGCAGGCATGCCAGGACGTCATGGACGGCAAGCTTGCCGACCAGTTCGTGGTGGACGTGGTCCAGGGCGGTGCCGGGACGTCGTCGAACATGAATGCCAACGAGGTCATCGCCAACCGCGCCCTGGAAATCCTGGGCCACCCCAAGGGCGACTACGCGCGGCTGCACCCGAACGACCACGTGAACCTCAGCCAGTCCACGAACGATGTGTATCCCACTGCCGTCAAGCTGGGCACAATCTTCGCCGCCCGCGAGCTGCTGGCAGCACTCGAGGAACTCGAGGATGCCTGCGCCGCCAAGGCCATGGAGTTCCGCACTGTGGTGAAGATGGGCCGCACCCAGCTGCAGGACGCCGTGCCAATGACCTTGGGGCAGGAGTTCGGCAGCTACGCCGTCACCATCGGCGAGGACCGGCTGCGCCTGGCGGAGGCCGAGCTGCTGATCCACGAGATCAACCTCGGCGCCACCGCCATCGGCACCGGCCTGAACGCCCCGGCCGGCTACGCCGCAGCAGCCTGCCGGCACCTGGCGGAGATCACCGGACTCCCGCTGGTGACCGCCGTCGACCTCATCGAAGCCACCCAGGACGTAGGGGCCTTTGTGCACTTGTCCGGCGTGCTGAAGCGCGTTGCGGTCAAGCTGTCCAAGATCTGCAACGACCTGCGTCTGCTCTCCTCCGGCCCGCGCGCCGGCTTCGGCGAGATCAACCTGCCCGCCGTGCAGTCCGGATCCTCGATCATGCCCGGCAAGATCAACCCGGTCATCCCGGAAGTTGTCTCCCAGGTGGCCTACGAGGTGATCGGCAACGACGTCACCATCACCATGGCCGCCGAAGCCGGGCAGTTGCAGCTCAACGCCTTCGAACCGGTCATCGTCCACAGCCTCCACAAGAGCATCTCCCACCTGGAAGCAGCCTGCCGCACCCTTACGGCCCGCTGCATCCGGGGAATCACCGCCAACACCGAGCACCTGCGCCGCACCGTGGAGCAGTCCATCGGCCTGGTCACCGCATTGAATCCCCACCTCGGCTACGCCACCGCCACCGCCATCGCGCAGGAAGCACTTGCCACCGGCAAGGGTGTAGCGGAACTCGTCCTGGAACACGGGCTCCTTACCGATGCCCAGCTCCAGGAACTCCTCAGCCCCGAACGCCTGGCCAACCTCAGCAAGTAATCCCCACCTGCTCCCTCGCCTCGCAAGCTCGGCCAGGGAACCCGGCAGGCGTGGGCCCACCCAACCACCTCCTCCGTTTGTAAGGACATCCCCAATGGCAAACACCCCACTTCCAGACCACCTGATTGATGGTGGCCACGCGCATGCCACCGAAACCTCCCTGCACGCGGAGGACAAGGGCTACCACAAGAACCTCAAGCCGCGGCAGATCCAGATGATCGCGATCGGCGGTGCGATTGGTACAGGCCTGTTCCTGGGCGCCGGCGGCCGGCTGAACGCCGCGGGCCCGTCCCTGGTCATCGCGTACGCGGTGTGCGGCTTCTTCGCGTTCCTGATCCTGCGCGCCCTGGGCGAGCTGGTCCTGCACCGCCCGTCCTCGGGTTCGTTCGTTTCCTACGCCCGTGAGTTCTTCGGCGAGAAGGCAGCGTTCGTCTCCGGCTGGTTCTACTGGATCAACTGGGCCACCACCACCATCGTGGACATCACCGCCGCCGCCCTCTACATGCACTTCTTCGGCAACTACATCCCCTGGATGGCCGACGTCCCGCAGTGGGTCTGGGCGCTGACCGCCCTCGTCGTGGTCCTGGCCCTGAACCTGGTCTCCGTGAAGGTCTTCGGCGAAATGGAATTCTGGTTCGCCCTGATCAAGGTCGCCGCCCTGGTCGCCTTCCTCATCATCGGCACCTACTTCGTCATCTTCGGCACCCCCGTGGACGGCCAGCAGGTAGGCATCAACCTCCTGTCCGACAACGGCGGGATCTTCCCCAACGGCCTGCTGCCCATGATCATCCTCATGCAGGGCGTCCTGTTCGCTTACGCCTCCATTGAACTGGTGGGCACCGCCGCCGGCGAAACCGAAAACCCCGAAAAGATCATGCCCAAGGCCATCAACTCCGTGGTCTTCCGCATCGCCGTGTTCTACGTCGGCTCCGTGATCCTGCTGGCCCTGCTGCTGCCCTTCACCTCCTACCAAAAGGGCGTCAGCCCCTTCGTGACGTTCTTCGGCTCCATCGGAGTCCAGGGCGTGGACGTGATCATGAACCTGGTGGTCCTCACCGCCGCCCTGTCCTCGCTGAACGCCGGCCTCTACTCCACCGGCCGGATCCTGCGCTCCATGTCCGTCAACGGCTCGGCCCCCAAGTTCGCCTCGCGCATGAACAAGGCCGGCGTCCCCTACGGCGGCATCGCCATCACCGCCGTCGTCTCCCTGCTCGGTGTTCCGCTGAACTACCTGGTCCCCGCCGAAGCCTTCGAAATCGTGCTGAACATCGCCTCCGTGGGCATCATCATGACCTGGGCCACCATCGTGCTGTGCCAGATCCAGCTCAAGCGCTGGGCCGACAAGGGCTGGGTGGAACGCCCCTCCTTCCGGATGTTCGGCGCCCCCTACACCGGCTACCTCTCCCTGCTCTTCCTGGTGGGCGTCCTCATCATGGTCTTTATCGACTCACCGTTCACCATGCTGGTCACCGCGATCGCCTCCGTCCTCATGGTCATCGGCTGGTACGCCTGCCGGCACCGGATCCGCGAAATCGCCGAAACCCGTGAAGGCTTCACCGGCATGTCCCCGGTGGTCGCCAACGCACCGGCTGACACCTTCAAGAAGTAACCGCGCCTCAAACGTCCGACGGCGGCACCTGGGTTCTGGAAGTCCGGAACGCGGGTGCCGCCGTCGGGGTTTTAAGAGTGGCTCAGCCCGTCACTTGGACGGCTTGACCACCATGGCCGATCCGCCGCCGCGCCTGACCGGCTCCGCGGCGGCCAGGACGCGCCCGTCCCCAAGGAACTCGATGGCGGTGGCTGCGCCGATTTCAGAGGCAGATGTGAACGAGTCACCCGACGGTGTCAGCTTGTGGCCAAAGCGGGACGTCAGGGCCGGGCCGTACTTGTCGATGAAGGCCGGTTCGGCAGTGACGCTGGCCGTGTTCCGCTGGGACGCGCGGGGAGCCGCAATGGCGTCAGGGGTGCTCATGCCCAGGTCGATGCGGTTGACGATGGTCTGCAGGACCGTGGTGATGATGGTGGATCCGCCCGGGGAACCCAGGGCCAGGAACGGCTTGCCGTCCTCCAAAAGGATGGTGGGCGACATGGAGGAACGCGGCCGCTTGCCCGGCTCGATCCGGTTGGGGTCCGTGGCGCTGTAGACCGTGGAGAAGTCCGTGAGCTCGTTGTTGAGCAGGAATCCGCGGCCGGGGACCACCATGCCGGAGCCGCCGGTCTGCTCAATGGTCAGCGTGTATTCCACCACATTGCCCCACTTGTCCGAGACGGTCATGTTGGTGGTGGAGATGTTCTCCGTGTCCTTCTCGTCGGCGAGCGCCGCCGGTGCCGCCGGGCAGGTGCCGTCGTAGTTGGCCACATCGCCGGGCTGGACGGGCTTGGCTGCTGCATGGTTGGGGTCGAGTTCGCAGGCCCGTTCCTTGCCGAAGATGGGATCGGTCAGCGCCTCGGTGGGCACGTCCACGAAGGCGGGGTCGCCCACATACTTGCCCCGGTCCGCGAACGCCAGGGCGCTGGCCTCGAGGTAGTGGTGCAGCACGGCCGGCCGGTCTGCCTTCAGGCCGGGCAGGTCAAACACATCCAGGATGTTGAGCGACTCCCCAACCGTTGTGCCGCCACTGCTGGAGGGTGCCATGCCATAGACGTCATAGCCGCGGTAGTTCACGTGCGTGGGGTCCTGGTCCACTGCTTCGTAGTTGGCCAGGTCCTCCGCAGTCATGGAACCCACCGGGACCGGGAGGGTGGTGTCCGGGGATTTCGGCGGGCTCTGCACCGTCTTGGCAATCTCCTCGGCGAGCGGTCCGGTGTAGAACGCGCTCATGCCGTCCTTGGCCAGCATGCGATAGGTGGCCGCGAGGTCGTGGTTCTGGAAGATCGAGCCGACCTCAGGCAGCTTGCCGTCTTTCAGGTACAGGTCCTTGGTGGAGGTGAACGCCTCGAACCGCTTTTGATTGTCCTGCGTCTGGTTGCGGAAGGTCTCATCCACCACGAAGCCGCGGTCTGCAACCTTGATGGCAGGTTTCAGGGCGTCCTTCAGGCTGAGCGTGCCCCAGCGATCCAGTGCCCGCTCCCACGTGGCCGGCGTGCCGGGGACACCTACCGAGACTCCGCTCGTGACAAGCTCCGGGGTGAACGGGTAAGGCTTGCCGGTGGCTGGATCAATAAACGCATCCTGCTTGATCCCGGCCGGTGCCGTTTCCCGCCCGTCAATGGTGCTGACCTTCCCGGACTTCGCGTCGTAATAGACGAAATAGCCGCCACCGCCGATCCCGGCACTGTACGGCTCGGTGACGCCAAGGGTGGCTGCCGCGGCAACGGCGGCGTCCACCGCGTTTCCACCCTTGCTGAGGACTTCGATGGCCGCCGCTGACGCATCCGGGTCCACCGTGCTGACAGCGCCGCCATAGCCGGTGGCCGTGGGGTTCTTGTCGGTCTGCCGGGGATCGGCGGACGCGGGGCTGATGGCCCCGGTGGTGACGCTCATTGCCAGCGCGGCAGTAACAGCTGCGAGCCGGCGTCCGAGATGTGGCATGGTGGCTCCTACGTGGGGTTCGAGTGATGTGGGCCACGCTACTCTTCGGGTAGGACACTCTCAACGACTCCGGATGGGAAGGGCACCATGGCAGGATCCAAACTCGCAGTAGTGGGCGCCGGGAGCGTCGGCACCTCCCTGGCGTACGCCGCGCTGATCCGCGGCTCGGCCAGCAACATCGCGTTGTTCGATGTCAACGCGCCCAAGGCGGAGGCCGAAGCCCTTGACCTGGCGCACGGCAGCCAGTTCGCCGCAGCCTCGGCGACCGTCACAGGAGGCGGGGATATCGCCGTGACGGAAGGCGCCGACGTCGTGGTCATCACTGCAGGTGCCAAGCAGAATCCCGGCCAAAGCCGCCTGGACCTGGCCGGCACCAACGTGCGGATCCTGGAGCAGCTGATGCCGCCGCTGCTTGAGCGCGCACCGGACGCCGTCTACGTCCTGGTGACCAACCCCTGCGACGTGCTGACGGTGGCCGCCCAGCGAATATCCGGGCTGCCGGTGGAACGGATCTTCTCCTCCGGCACCGTGCTGGATACGTCCCGTTTGCGCTGGCTGCTGGCCCGCCGGGCGGGGGTTTCCGTCACCAGCGTCCACGCCAGCATGGTGGGTGAGCACGGCGACACGGAGTTCCCGTTGTGGTCCGGAGCAACCATTGGGCCGGTCCCCATCCGCGATTGGACCGACGGCGGCGAGCGGATCTTCACGCCCGAATACCTTGCCGCCACCGCCAAGGAGGTGGTGCAGGCGGCCTACAAGGTGATTGCCGGCAAGGGTGCCACGAACTATGCCATCGGGCTGTCCGGTGCCCGGATTGTGGAAGCGCTGCTGCGCGACGACAACGCCGTCCTGCCGGTCTCCACCGTGCTGTCGGGTCTCCACGGGATCTCCGGGGTGGCACTGTCCCTGCCCAGCGTGGTGGGCCGCGGCGGCGTGCACCGCGTCCTGGAAACGCCCATGGACGACGGCGAACTGGCAGCTTTGCGGCATTCCGCGGACACGTTGCGCGCCACCATGGATGCCCTGGGCGTCTGAACCGGCGTCATGCAACGCCGCCGCAACCGTCCGCAGGCCCTGGTTCGCATATGCTCACAGAAGTGCACGCTGAGCAGGCTCAACGACGAACCAAACAGGAGCAACGCATGACCAACTGGCGCATCAGGGATTTCCATTCGGCGGACCTGGACGGGATCCTGCACCTCTGGGAGACGCTCAAGGCCAACAACGTGGAACCTGTCTACGCCCTGTCCGAGGTCCTCGCGTCTTGCGAAAAGGACCATGCGGTGGTGGCGGTGCAGGGCGAGCAGGTGGTGGGCGCCGCCGTCGGACGTGCCGCGCACGACCAGGGCTGGATCGTCTTCCTGGCCACCCTGCCCGAATACCGCGGCAGGGGCATCGGCACCTCGCTGCTGGCCGCCGTCGAAAACCGGATGGCTCCGCACGGCCTGAACAAGCTCTCGGCGCTGATGCCGGAATCCGAAACCCGCGTGGAGGCGTTCCTGGGCCGCGGCTTCGCGCTCAAGAAGAACCTGCGCTACTTCGAACGCACCATCCCGGTGCAGCGGCAGGAGCTCGGCGCCCTGGGCCAGCTGGGCGGGCGTGTCCTGGCCCGCGACCTGTGGGAAAACGTGGCCGGCATGCGCAAGGAAAAGGAACTGCTGGAGCGGCGCCTGGTGCTGCCGCTCGCCGAGGCCGACCTGGCCGATGAGTTCGGCGTGGTGCCGCCGCGCGCCGTCGTCCTCTTCGGTCCGCCCGGCACCGGCAAGACCACCTTCGCCAAGGCCATCGCGTCCCGGCTGGAGTGGCCGTTCGTGGAAGTGTTCCCTTCCCGCCTGGCCGGCGATCCGCAGGGCCTGGCCGGAGCGCTGCGCGAGACCTTCCTGGAGATCGCCGAACTGGAGCACGCAGTGGTGTTCATCGACGAGGTGGAGGAGATCGCCTCCCAGCGTGCAGGGGATCCCCCGTCGCCGCTGCAGGGCGTCACGAACGAACTGCTGAAGATCATCCCCGCGTTCCGGGAACAGCCGGGCCGGCTCCTGGTCTGTGCCACCAACTTCATCCGTGCCCTGGATTCAGCCTTCCTGCGCCACGGCCGGTTCGACTACGTGATCCCCATCGGGCTGCCGGACCGGCAGGCGCGGGAGGCGATGTGGCAGCGGTTCATTCCCGCCACCGTGGTGGACGGGGTGGATGTGGAGCTTTTGGTGGAACGCACGGAGGGATTCTCCCCCGCGGACATCGAGTACGCCGCCCGGAGTGCCTCCCAGCGTGCGCTGGAAAAGGCAGTGTACGACGACGGCGGGCTGGCCTCCGGAGGCGAGGTTTCCGTCCGCGAGGCGGTCAGGAAGGGTCCCTCCACCCAGGACTACCTCGACGCCATCGGCGATACCCGCACTACAGTGAGCCCGGAAGTGCAGGCGGACTTCCTCGAGGACATTGAGGCGCTGGGGAGGGTCTAGCCGGGACTTTTGCCCCTTTGCCGTGTTTCCCGTGAACGCCAGAGTGGGAGGCATGGCAAAGATCCTGATTCCCTATGGGACTACAGAGGGACAGACCGCGCGGATCGCTGAGTACATCTCCGATGTCCTGCAGGCGCGTGGCCATGGGGCCGACACCCTTGACCTCAAGCACGCAGACCATGACCTGCCGGAAGGCTACGACGGTGTCATCGTGGGCGCTTCTATCCACGCCGGAAAGCACGAGGGGTTCGTAGCGGATTTTGTCCGCAGGAACCGTGCCGCCCTGGAACACCTGCACGCTGCCCTGTTTTCCGTCAGCCTCTCCGCCCACGCGGACCCAGAGGAGGCACAGAAGTATGTGTCGGAGTTCGAAGACGCCACCGGCTGGCATCCTTCGACAGTGGCCGTATTTGGCGGGGCGCTCCTTTATACCCAATACGGGTTCCTGAAGCGGATGATGATGAAGAAGATCGTCAGCAGCCAGGGCAGTGCGGACACGGACACCGGCCGCGACTACATTTACACAGAGTGGGACGGGGTCCGGCGGTTTGCGGAGGAGTTCGTGGCTGCTTTGGAGCGGAATCCCGCACCGGAATAGTCAGCTCCCGGGCCAGACCCAGGGCTCCCTGGGCAACCCTGCCGGGTCAAATGCACCCAGGGCGTGGTCAAGGTTCCCCGCTGGCAACCGCAGCGAAGCCAGCAGCCGGTCCCGCACCCCCTCGACGGGCACCCCTTCCTGCGCGAGGTCCGCGAGCGTCACTGCGCCATCGCGCTTGGCCAGCCTGGCGCCGGCGTGGTTCACCACCAACGGAACGTGGGCATATTCCGGTATGGGAATATTCAAAAGCGAGGCAAGATAGGCCTGCCGGGGAGTAGAGGGAAGCAGGTCATCGCCGCGGACCACCTGGTCTATGCCCTGCTCGGCATCATCCACCACCACTGCGAGGTTATATGCCGTCACACCGTCGTTGCGGCGCAGCACGAAGTCATCCACTGCCCCCGTGTATTCGCCGCGGAAAACATCCTGCACCGTGTATTCCGTTACGTCCACCCGCAACCGGATGGCTGCAGGGCGCGTGGACCGCTTGAATTCCAGCTCAGCGCGGTCCAGGTTGCGGCATATTCCAGGGTAGGCACCCTGGGGCGCGTGCGGTGCCGATGGCGCCTCCTGGATCTCGCGGCGTGTGCAGAAGCACTCGTAGGTGAGGCCCGCTTGCTCCAGCCGGGCGATCGCCTTGGCATACAGGTTTCCTCGATCTGTCTGCCGGACGACGTCCCCATCCCACGTCACGCCGATGGCGGCCAGGTCGCGCAACTGCACGGCCTCCGCGCCGGCCCGGGCGCGGTCCAGGTCCTCCACGCGCAGGAGGAACCTGCGCCCGGTGGAACGGGCAAAGAGCCAGGCAAGGATGGCGGTGCGCAGGTTGCCCACGTGCAGTTCACCGGAGGGGCTGGGGGCAAAGCGGCCGGCGGAGGTCATGAACCAACCCTAGACGGAACAACACAAGAGCCCCTCAGCTACCGATGACTGCGGAAATCCGACGTCGGTAGCTCAGGGGCTCTTGCCGTGTTTGCGGAGTGAGCATGGTGTGAACAAGCCTCATTCAGCGGCTGCCTCCTTGCGGGAAGCGGTGTCCAGTGTGCCGGGTGGTGTGCCGGGGAACCTGTAGCCTGCGGGGACCAGCGGTAGCTTTTGCCCTTGTTGCCACTATTCCAGCAGGCCTTCTACAGTTAGAACAACAAGCAGGCGCTGGATTAGTCAATCTGACTAATTCCTGCGGCTGGACCAGGCAGGGAGTGATCAAATTGCAGGAACTGGATGCCACTGACAAGCGCATCCTGAATGCCCTGGATGAGGACCCGCGCGTCCCCATCATGGTGTTGGCCCAGAAGCTGGGCCTGGCACGCGGAACGGTGCAGTCACGGATGGAGCGGATGACGGCATCCGGCGCGCTGCGGCCCAACAGCAGCCGCGTGCTGCCCTCGGCCCTGGGCCGGGGTGTTGCCGCAGCGGTGAGCGCGGAGTTGGACCAGAGCCACCTCAACGAGGCCATCGCCGCGCTGCGCAAAATTCCCGAAGTCCTGGAATGCCATGCACCGGCCGGGGACACCGACCTGCTGATACGGGTGGTGGCCAGGAGCCCTGACGACCTTTACCGCGTCTCCGAAGAAATCCGCCTGTGCCCCGGCATCGTCCGGACCTCCACCAGCATGTTCCTGCGCGAAGTCATCCCGTACCGCACCACCGGACTCTTGGACGGATAGTGCTCCCCATCGCCGGCCGGTGGCGGCCCGGCTAGGCTGGCGGGCAGGAACAAACGGGGGGATCATATGGCGGGAAATTTCTACGGGGCAGATGTGGCGCAGCTCCGGCAGCTTGCCAAGGAGCTGACCCGCGGCGCAAACCGGCTCAACGGCCTGGGGCAGCAACTGGGCAGCAGCATCGGCTCAGGACTTTGGAAAGGCAGGGACGGCGACCGGTTCCGCAGTGAGTGGACCTCCTCGCACGCCAAACTGCTAAGGTCTGCAACGTCCGGCCTGGAGGCCGCGGCGAAGGCCCTGCTGGCCAACGCCGACGAACAGGAGAAAGCCAGCAGCAGCGGGTCCGGCGGTGGTGGCGCCGGCGGCCCCGGAACGGGCGGCTCCGGCGGGGGAACCCCCCAGGACCTGACGGATCTGCTGACCTCCATGACACCGGCCGAACGGCGCGCCTACCTGCTTACCGACGAATTCCGCCAGTGGGCCCAGGCCAACCCGGCCGCCGCCAAGAGCGCCATGGATGCGGCCGCGGACTCAGGCTTGATCGGCAAGAACTCCAAGGGCTACCAGGACTTCCTCAATTCCTATTGGAACGGCCAGGCGATGCTGCAGATGGGCATTGATCCGGCGGATTGGGACACCTCCAAAGGCACGGAATACAACTGGGAGACCATCGCCAAGGTCTACGACTTCTACGGCCAGGCGTACCTGTCCAATCCGGATCTGCAGTGGGCGGGCATGGCCAACATGATTGGCCCGTCCTTCGCCGGCGGCTTCCGGGACATGGCGATGCTTCGAGACCTGGCCCAACAGATCACTGACAACCCTGCTTCGGACATACCGCTGCCGGTCTTGGACCAGCTGGAGCAGCTGGCAGGCATGACGGACCAGGAAATCCGGTTCTACGAAACCAGCATGCTGGACATGAACAAGGAGATCTTCCTCGACCAGGGCCGCCAGCACCAGGCGTACATGAGCGGCGGCATCGAGGAGATCAACCGGCTCCGCGACTCGGGTGCCATCGACCAGGGCACTGCTAACGCGTGGGCGCAGATCGACTCCGGCAACCCCGATCTGGTCCGTGAGGGCAACACAACGCTGCTGTACCGCGAGCAAAACGAGATCATCGCGGACGACTATGACAATATGCGCAGCCATCCCGGCGGCGAAGCCGTGACCTATATGGTGACACTTGCCGGCGAACCCTCCATCCCCGGCGCCAGGAGCTACCCCGAAGTCTTTCCCTACACTTTCAGCGTGGAAAGCCCCGGACCGGAGAACATCCCTTTCACTAACTGGGACAACCCGGCACAATTCCGGACCGACTTCACGACGGGCTTCCCGGACGGCAACATCGCGGATGCGGACCAGCGCTGGAACCTCATCAAGCAGGACACCCTGCCGGCCTACCAGCACCTGCTGGCAACGGATCCGGACCGCGCAGCGCAGATCATCGGCTCGGATTTCGACGGCAGGGTGGACCAGTACCGGCCAACCAACAACGTGGCGGGAATCATGGACAGATTCCTTGACGGCTTCGGCGCGGAGGTCCACCAGTGAACCGACTCCCCCGGGCCACCGCCCCGGGGAAGGGCACCGCCGCCGTCATTGGCCTTCTTTTACTCCTTGTCCTGGGCGGCTGCCGGACAGCAGTGCCGGCACCCGCCGAACCAGCCAGCCCCACTTCATCTTCTGCAGGGAGCACAGTGAAAACCTCAGCATTCTCCACCCTCGATGCCGTCGGCGTGGAAAATATCCGCAACAGCAGGACAGCCCGGCTGGACATGAGCTCCGGGCGGCTGGAAAAGGACTCCGTCCGGGTCACACCGGACAGTTACGGGCCCGAGATCAATACCCGCGGCTCGGGCAAGATCAACCTCAGCATCCTGGCCCCCAACGGTGAAATATCCGCCGAGACGGACAGGATCCGATTCAACACCACTGATCAACGAACGGACTTCAGCGAGATCACCTACTTTCTTACTGCCAACTCGCCCGAGGAATTCTTCGGGCTGATCAGGGACGGCGTGCAGCGGTACGGAATATCGGCCGAGTCCGCTGAGGAGTGGATTGAGAGCACCCAACTGGACCCAACATCGAAAAGTGATTTCTCCATCACGCCCGGAACCGGCACAGGACTCACCGTGAACTACGATCTTCGCTTCGACGGCAGCAAGGACACGCAGGTCATCATCGTCCACGTCCTGCCGGCAGCCTGAAGCCCCGCCGCGGCACTGCACCCGCGGGGCTTGGCTCCTACACCGGCGGCCCGGCGTTGGATTTCAAGTTCTTCATGACCAGCGTTGAGGTCAGCCGCTCCACCCCGGGCAGGGATGTCAGCTCCGTGTCGTAAAAGCGCTGGTAGGCCGGCAGGTCTTCCGCGATGATCTTCAGCAGATAGTCCGGGGAGCCGAAGAGCCGCTGCGCCTCAATAATGTTGGGATTATCCGCTACCCGGTTCTCAAAGACCTCCATCGTGGACCTGTCCACCTGGCGCAGCGTGACAAACACGATCGCCTCAAATCCCAGGCCCACGGCAGCGGGGTCGACATCCGCCTTGTATCCCAGGATGACCCCGGACTGCTCCAGTTCCCGCAGCCGCCGGTGGCACGGCGCCACCGTCAAACCCACCTTGGCAGCGAGCGCCGTGGCCGTCATCCGGCCATCCTCCTGCAGGTGGCGCAAAATATTCCTGTCGATGCTGTCGATCACGCAATAAACATATCGCCTGGGCCGCGGGTCAAGCGAAAACCGGACAGCACTTATGGCCTGATTCTCCCTATGGTTGCTCCTGAAAGCCCTTCGACAGGAGAACCGATGAATACCCAGCTGTTCCTGGCCTTTTTGGTGGTGGCCGCGGCGCTTGCCTGCACCCCGGGAGTGGACTGGGCCTACACCATCTCCGCAGGGCTCCGTCAGCGCAGCTTCGTCCCCGCGGTTGCCGGACTCTGCGGCGGTTACGTCCTCCACACAGCCCTGCTGGTGGCCGGGCTCGCGGCGGTGCTGGCCGGCATGCCCGGCCTCCTGGGCTGGATCACTTTGGCCGGAGCTGCGTACCTGTTGTGGCTCGGCGTGGGCACCCTCCGGTCCTGGCGGGGCGCCAGCTTCAGTGCGGATGCCGACGGCGGTTCGGGCACCCAGCTGCGCACCTTCCTGCAGGGCATGGGCACCAGCGGGATCAACCCCAAGGGACTCCTCTTCTACGTAGCCCTCATTCCGCAGTTTGTCAGTGCCGATGCCTCCCTGCCCGTGCCGGTGCAGTCGGGGCTGCTGGGCATGACGTTCGTAGCGCTGGCCGGCCTGGTTTACACGGCAGTAGCCCTGCTGTCACGCACCCTGCTGCAGAGCAGGCCCGGTGCTGCGCGGGCAGTGACCCTCGCCAGCGGCATCATCATGGTGGCGCTGGGAGCCGTGCTCCTCGGCGAACAGGTTGTACCATTCCTGGCCGGGCGGGCTTAGGTGCCGGCCATGCCTGGTTCACAGCGGAATTCCTAGTCGCCGCTGAGTTCCTTCCAGTCCCGCTCCCAGATCCGCCGCATCTCCTCGTCCTTCCGGATGGGCACCGGCGCTTCAAGCTCCCGCTGCGGTTCCGGGTCCGTGCGCCGGCGTCCCCAGTCACGCGGGTTCAGGGACCGGCGGCTTGATTCCAGCACCAACATCGCCCTGTCCGTGAGCGCGTCGTTGCGGAGCGCCAGGTGGGTCTTGCGCCGGCGAAGGACTTCGGCGATCGCCTGGTGCGCAGCATCGAACCGGCCCTCCCGCCGCAGGGCACGGGCCCGGACCAGCAACAGGGCGGCCGAGAGGTCGTCCGCGTTCAGCAGCCCCTCGGTCCAGTCGATTACTGTACGGCTCCGGCCCAAGGTGAGGGCCAGCGAGCAGCGTGCCAAGGCCATAGGGAGCGACGGCGGCAGCCCGGCGAGAGCGTCGAGCGCAGCTTCGGTGCGGCCCGTCTCGCGCAACGAGTGGGCCAAGGCCAGGAACACCGATTCCTCGCTGAACAGGACGGGAATCTCCACCCGCTCGGCGAGTTCGATCCTGGTGACGATGCGGGTGAGGTAGGTGGAGGAGTAACGGTTCGCTTCGTCGTCGTTCCTGGTGGTGAGTCCGCGCTGGAGAAGCTCGGAGGCGCGCAGGTAACCGCCGTGCTTGTAAACCAGCAGTCCCGCCGTCAGGTAGCAGAGCCCGGCCCAACCCGGGTAGGCACGCGCCAGGGTGATTAGGCGCTCCGGTTCCCGGCTGGTGAAGACAGCCTCATGGATCGCCTTGGCCGGCTTGGGCAGCAGCCGCTTGAGCCGCGGCACCTCACCGTCGATGGACAGCAGGGCTGGATTGCGTCCCCCCAAAACTCCGGTGAGCAGGCCCCCTACTCCCCCGGCGAGGTCATGGACTGGAGTGCGCAGGTGGGCCTGCCCGAAAGGAGTGAGGTCGCGGCTGTCCCAGTAGATCGGCGCAGTATCCCCGGAGCTCATCCTTCCATGCTAGCCGCGGGGAGCTTTCGGCTGGCGCGCGCCCCAACGCCCGGACACCGGGGATGTCGCCCAGTGACGGGGCCTTGTCCCACGCCGTATTTTCAGGAAAGGTAGTAAGTACCCTTAGTAATCATCCAGTAAGGAGAAATGCCATGCAGATCGACAAGAACCAGATCCTCGAACTCCTGCGGTCCCAGGGAGACCAGGACAAGGCGTCGCAGGCGGAGTCGGAGCTGCCGGACCAGGTGGACACTGAGCAGCATGCGGGCCTGCTGTCCAAACTGGGCATCAATCCAGCCGACCTGCTGTCGAAGCTTCCCGGCGGGCTGGGGGACAAACTTCCGGGCGGACTGGGCGACAAGCTCGGCGGCTTGGGTCTCTAGATTCAGCCGTTGGCGGCAGCGATCCAAACCCCGATGACCCATGTGCTGGCGGCGAGGCAGGCGAGCCCGAATTCGGCGAGCATGCCAAGGCCGGTGGCCTTGAGCGCCGCCCAGCTGGATCGCGCCGCCGTGGACATGTTCCGCGTGCGGAGGAACTCACTGACCAGCAGACCGGCAGCGAAGCCCACGAAGAGCCCCACAACCGGGATGATGAACATCCCCACCACGCCCGCCACCAGGGCCACAACTATGCTCCGGCTGGGAATGGCGTGCTGCTTCAGCTTCCTCCCCGTGAGGACAGCGCCGGCAGTCATCCCCGCGGCGACGAAGATCATGGCCACCGCGAAGACCACCCATCCGGCAGTCCCGGCGCCGCCCCAGATGGCCCAGGCCAGCAGGCTCACGCCGATCAGGACACTTCCGGGCAGGACCGGGATGATCGTGCCCGCCACCCCCACCAGGATCGCCAGGCCGCACAGGATGGTCACCATGGTCTCGGAGCTCATAGTCCCCAGTCTGTCATGGCCCCCAAGCCGGGCCGCTGCGTAACGCCCAGCTTCTTAAACCACGACGGCGGTGCCTCCTTTCGCGAAGGAGGCACCGCCGTCGTGGTTTCCTGCAGGAAGAAGTCTTACTCGGCTTCCACCGCCGCGGCGACGGCGGCGGTCACGGCTGGGGCAACGCGCGGGTCCAGCGGGCTGGGCACGATGTAGTCAGCCGAAAGGTCCTCGGCCGCGAGCTCGGCGATGGCACGCGCCGCTGCAAGCTTCATGGCAGGGGTGATGCGGCGGGCGCCGGCGTCGAGGGCGCCGCGGAAAATGCCCGGGAAGGCCAGGACGTTGTTGATCTGGTTGGGGAAATCGCTGCGGCCGGTGGCAACCACTGCGGCGTACTTCACGGCCACCTCGGGCAGGACTTCCGGGTCCGGGTTAGACAGCGCGAACACGATGGCGTCCTGGTTCATCGTGGCCAGGTGTGCCTCGTCCAGCTTGGAAGAGGAGACGCCGATGAAGACATCGGCTCCCGCCAGCGCCTCGGCGGGGCCGCCGGAAAGGCCACGGGGGTTGCTGCGGCCGGCGATGTCGGCCTTCTTGCTCGTGGAGTCTGCTGCCAGGTCCGGGCGGCTGCTGTTAATGACACCGCGCGAGTCCAGGAGGACCACATCGCTGATGCCGGCAGCCAACAGGATCTCAGCGACCGCAATGCCCGCTGCGCCAGCACCGGACACCACCACTTTCAGTCCTTCCAGGCCCCGGCCGGTTACCTTCGCGGCGTTGGTCAGGGCGGCGAGGGCCACGACGGCGGTTCCGTGCTGGTCGTCGTGCATGACCGGGCAGTCCAGGGCCTCGATCAGCTTTTCCTCGAGCTCGAAGCAGCGCGGGGCGGAGATGTCCTCAAGATTCACGGCGCCGAAGCTGGGGCGCAGGCGGACCAGGGTTTCCACAATCTCGTCCACGTCGGTAGTGTTGAGGACCAGCGGAATGGAATCCAGGTCGCCAAAAGTCTTGAACAGGGCGGACTTGCCCTCCATAACGGGCAGCGAGGCGCTGGCGCCGATGTTGCCCAGGCCCAGGACGGCGGTGCCGTCGCTGACCACGACCACCAGGCGCTCGGCCCAGGTGAGGGTGCGGGCCAGTTCGGGCTTGGCGTGGATGGCGCGGCTGACCTCTGCCACGCCCGGGGTGTAGGCGATGGACAGGTCCCGCTTGTTGGACAGCGGTGCGGTGGTGCTGATGGACAGCTTGCCGCCCTGGTGGGCTCCGAAGATCTCGTCCTCG
The DNA here is from genome assembly GCF_030323865.1 of Pseudarthrobacter defluvii. Taxonomy (NCBI): domain Bacteria; kingdom Bacillati; phylum Actinomycetota; class Actinomycetes; order Micrococcales; family Micrococcaceae; genus Pseudarthrobacter; species Pseudarthrobacter defluvii. The sequence continues at coordinate 4,020,861 of NZ_CP066362.1, forward strand.
GTCAGCGGGGCGGTTGCGGAATCGTCAATGGCAGTGATTGCGTCAATGGACACGTCGTTGTCTCCTGGTGCTCGCCGTGGGCACACGGCACATGGGGCTGGAGCCCGGCCGGGCCCAAGCAGGGAAAGTAGTGCGACAGGAAACCCATGGGTAGCGGGTCCGTGGGAACGCCGGGGATGTTTCCGCCCTGCCGCTCCTGTGCCTCCATGGTAGGCAACCGAAGAAGCAGCTTTAGGGGCCTCTTGACAGCACTGCGAGGAGAAAAAACGTTTAGGCAAGAATTCTATGATCCAGATCACGGCATTATGACGGATTTAATGCTCTTTTGGTCTAGACCAGTTACGCCGATTTGGTCACTGTGAACCTGGAATCCGCCTCCGGAGACAGCCTGCCGCATGCCTTTTTGAGGTCCTCCTCGGCTTCGAAGAGGGAAAGCCGGCGGTTCCGCACGGACTGGACCAGGCCAGTCACGGTCAGCAGGAGGACCCGCGCCCCTACGGCGTCACCGCAGGCAGCGGTAACGAGCTTTTCGCTGAGCGCGTCGATCTCGCGCAGGAGGTCCGTGGTGTCCTTTTCCGGAAGGTACACGCCCCGGCTGAGGCACTGCTCCACCGCGGGCTGCATGACGCGCATGTGGAAGATCTCCATCAGCAGGCCGGAGAGTGCGCGGCCGCGGAAGCGCGGGGAGGAGTTACGGGTTCCTGCCTGCAGCTCGTCCAGCTGCTGCCGGTACAGCGCCAGCATCAGGTGCGTAGGGGATGGAAAGTAGCGGTAGAGGGTGCCCAGCGGCACGTCTGCTTTTTCTGCGACCTGGGAAAGTTCCACGCCGTCGAGTCCCGTGCGGGCGAACCCTGCAGCCGTATCGAGGATCCGCGCATAGCGGAGGCGCTGGCGTGGAGCGGAAGGCCGGGCGGCCATGGGCGGATGGTCTGAAAAAGTCTCGGGCATCAGCATTCCGGGGTTGTGTTTTTGCGACTGCGGCCAGGAGCGCCCCCACTTCCGTACCGCCCTGCAGCCGGTTCAACTATACGGCACAGATCCGTGCCCTAATTAGTCAGCCAGCCTTACTATTGCCTCCAGCAGGGTCAGTTGACGCCCTTGATTTTCACCACGAAGACGGCGCCCAGCAGCCCAATGACGGCTGCCGTAAGGAACAGTGTGCGGTAGCCGCCCCCGTAGGTCACGGCCAGCAGTGCCAGCGCCGGGGCGACCACCTGCGGCAGGGAATTGGCCACGTTGATCACCCCCATATCCTTGCCGCGGCTGACGGCGAAGGGCAGGACCTGGGTGAGCAGGGCGAAGTCCACGGCCAGGTACGCCCCGAAGCCGATACCCAGCACGGCAGCGCCGGCCAAGGCGCCGGGCCACACGGGGAAGAACGCCATGATGGCACCGGCCATGGCAATAGTGGCGGAGGAACCGATAACGAAGGGCTTTCGCCTTCCCATCCGGTCGCTCCACGGCCCCGCCAGCACTGCGGTGATCATCACCATCACGGCATAGATCCCCGTCAGGACCAGCACGCCGGCGGCCGGATCCTCGTGCCCGATCACGTCCCGCAGGAAGAAGAGCAGGTAGACGATGGTCAGCTGGTTGCCCACATTCACCAGGAACCGGGTCAGCCAGGCCCACGCGAAGTCCGGGTAGCACCGGGGGCTGATCCAGAAGCCACGGAGAAACCCGCCGGGCCGGAAGCGGCCGGCAGCATCCTTTGGCAGTGCGGGGTCGTTCCGGTGGAACAGGTATGGCAGCACGGACAGCAGCAGCGCCCCTGCACACAGCCAGTAGCCCACCATGAAGTTGCCGGATACCACGGCACCGAAGACGGCCCCGGTGAGGATTCCCAGTGTCTGGCCCATGGCCGCGAGCCCGCCCACTCCCCCGCGCTGGACCACCGGCACCCGGTCCGGCACTGCGGCGGTGATGGCGGCGTAGGCGGCGTTTGCGCCGAGCTGCACCAGGCACCAGAACAGCACCATGAGCGCCACGGCGCCCGAGAAGGACATGGCCAGCAGCGCCGCGGTGGCCAGCACTGCTCCGGCCAGCACCCACGGCGAGCGCCGGCCAAAACGGGAAGTGGTCCGGTCCGAGAGCGCGCCGAAGAGCGGGTTGGCCACCAGGGAGACCGCCGCACCGCAGGCCGTGACCAGCGAGAGGATGGCCTCCTTGCCGGGCGCGTCGATGGTGATTGCCTGCTGGCCGATGAACACGTTGATGGGGCCGAAGAACGCGGCGTTGATGCCTACGTTGACCAGCACCAGGCCGGTGACCCAGCGGGCGGTGACCTCGTGCACCGGTTCGGAGAGCGCCGCCGTCGTACTGACACCTTCGGAGGTGCCGCCCGGCGGCACGGGCGTGTGGAACGGACTCATTGGCTTGGCTCCCCCTGGTGCGGCCGGTTGGCGGTGGGATCAGACTATCGTGGGCGGTAGCTGGCCGCCCGGGTATTTGGCGGCCCATTGCCCAACGAACAAAATTGCCAGGAAAAAGGAGAACCAGATGAGCGCACCCACCCCGGCAGAAGGCACAGCGGTAAACACGGCGGACCTTTACGACGAGCGCGGCGACGAACTGGTGTCCGTCTCCCTGCAGTTCCAGTCCCTGGGCGGCCGCTCGCACTTCAGCGGCCCGGTCCGTACCATCCGCTGCTTCCAGGACAACGCCCTGGTGAAGTCGACGCTCAATTCTCCGGGCAACGGGGCTGTGCTGGTGGTGGACGGCGGCGGCTCGCTGGGCACGGCGCTGATGGGGGACATGATCGCCGAAAGCGCGGTGGCGAACGGCTGGGCCGGCGTCGTCATCAACGGGGCCATCCGGGACCGGGTGGCGATTGGGCAGCTGGACCTGGGTGTCAAGGCACTCGGCAGCAACCCGCGGAAGAGCCTGAAGGCCGGCGCCGGCGAGGTGGATGTGGACGTAGTGATCGACGGCGTGACCTTCCGTCCCGGAGCCACCGTCTGGTGCGACCCGGATGGCATCCTTGTGGAGCCGTAAAGCGAAAAGTCTCCAAGGCGGGGAATAGAAAGAGCAGGTAAGATAGTTACTGAAAGCAACTATCGCTGCTTATATCCTTTTCTTTCCCTTGGAGCACCCATGTCCAAATCCACGGCCGCGCCCGGCGCCGGAGAAGCCCTGACGCAACGCCAGATCGTCACCGTAATGGTGGGCCTGATGCTGGGCATGTTCCTGGCATCCCTTGACCAGACCATCGTCTCCACGTCGATTTACACCATTGCCAATGACCTGGACGGGCTCTCCCTGCAGGCATGGGCCACCACGGCGTACCTGATCACCTCCACCGTCAGCACCCCTCTGTACGGCAAGCTAAGCGACATCTTTGGCCGCCGCCCGCTGTACCTGACCGCGATCGCCGTCTTCCTGGCGGGCTCCATCTACGCCGGGTCCGTGCACTCGATGACCGAGCTTGCCATTGCCCGCGGCATCCAGGGCCTGGGTGCCGGCGGCCTGCTGGCCCTGGCGCTGACCATCATCGGGGACATCGTCTCCCTGAAGGACCGCGCCAAGTACCAGGGCTACTTCATGTCCGTCTTCGGCATCTCCTCGGTCCTGGGTCCCGTGGTGGGCGGCGCCTTCGCCGGCTCCGCCAACATCCTGGGCTTCGACGGCTGGCGCTGGGTCTTCTTCATCAACGTGCCCATCGGCCTCGCCGCCCTGGTGGTGGTGTTCCTGTTCCTGCACCTGCCGGCCAGGCACCTCAAGCAGAAGATCGACTACTGGGGCGCCGCCGCCATCACCGTGGCCATCGTTCCGCTCCTGCTGGTGGCCGAACAGGGCCGTTCCTGGGGCTGGACCTCCACCAACTCCTTCCTCTGCTACGGCGTTGGCGTGCTGGGCATCGTGTGGTTCCTGCTGGCAGAAAAGCGCGCCGGCGACTACGCCCTGATCCCGCTGCGGCTCTTCCACAACATCACGTTCGGGCTGTCCTCGCTGCTGAACTTCATCATCGGCATCGGCATGTTCGGTGCCATCGCCATGCTCCCGATGTACCTGCAGCTGGTGAAGGGCCTGACCCCCACCGAAGCCGGCCTGATGATGATCACGTTCACCATCGGCATCCTGTTCGGCTCCATCACCGCCGGCCGCACCATCTCGGCCTCCGGCACGTTCCGGATCTTCCCCATCATGGGCACCGGCATCCTGACCGCCGCAGCCCTGGTGATGGGTTCGGTATTGAAAGTGGACACCGAACTGTGGGTTCCCGGCCTCATCGCGGTGTTCTTCGGCGCCGGCCTGGGATTCTGCATGCAGCCGCTCACCCTGGCCATGCAGACTTCGGTGCCGCCGCGGGACATGGGCGTGGGAACCTCCTCCGCCGCCTTCTTCCGCTCCATGGGCGGCGCCGTGGGCACAGCCGTCTTCATCTCCATGCTGTTCAGCCTGGCAGCTGACAAGATTGCCGAAGGAATGAAGGCCGCTGCCAGCGACCCCGCCTACCTGGCCGTCCTCAAGGACCCGGCGGTGGCCTCGGACCCCGCCAACGCCAAGCTGTACGACTTCTTCAAGAACGGCGCCTCCAACGATTCGCTGAACGACACGAGCTGGCTGCACACCGCCAACAGCACGTTGACCCGGCCCATTACCGAAGGATTCGCCACGTCCATCGACACGGTAATGCTGACGGCCGCAGCACTGACGGGCCTGGCGTTCCTCATCAGTTTCGCCCTGCCGCGGAAGAAGCTGACCGACCAGAAGGCATCTCCGCAGGACAAGGACAACATGCAGATCCCGGCGCACTAGCAGGGCAGCGTGGAGGAGGCGACGACGGCGGCACGGACCGCCGTCGTCGCCTTCTTTCTTGGCGCGCAGCAGAGCGCCCGCGCAGCCGCTCGAGTGGATCAGGGAGCCATGGCATGGAACACTGGCGGAAGCGCACCGGCGACGTAACCGGTTCTGCAGCCGACGACGGCCGCACCGCTTCCACCCATTCCAGAACCCAGGGAGAACCATGCCCACTGCACAGGAGCAGACCAATACCGGGATACCGCGGCGGGTGATCTGGCTGGCGCTTGCGGGGGCGGTGGGCGGATTCCTCTTCGGGTTCGATTCGTCCGTGGTCAACGGTGCCGTGGACGCACTGAAGGAAGAATTCGCACTGTCCGAGGCCGTGACCGGATTCGCCGTGGCCGTCGCCCTGCTGGGCTGCGCGGCGGGCGCCTTCCTGGCGGGCAGGGTAGCGGACCGCCACGGCCGTATCCCGGCCATGAAGCTGGGCGCACTCCTCTTCCTGGTCAGCGCCCTGGGAACCGGCTTCGCGTTCGGCGTGTGGGACCTGGTGTTCTGGCGCCTGGTGGGCGGGCTGGGCATCGGCCTGGCCTCCGTCATCGCCCCCGCCTACATCTCCGAGATTTCACCCCGGAAGGTCCGCGGCCGCCTGGCCTCGCTGCAGCAACTGGCCATCACCACCGGCATCTTCGCCGCCCTGCTGTCGGACGCGGTCCTGGCCACCACCGCGGGCGGCGCGGACCAGAACTTCTGGCTGGGCATTGAAGCGTGGCGCTGGATGTTCCTTGCCGCCGCGGTGCCCGCCGTCGTCTACGGCTGGATCGCCTTCACCCTGCCCGAATCCCCGCGGTTCCTGGTGTTCAAGGGCAAGGAGGACGAGGCCCGGAAGGTGTTCGCCTCCATCGCCCCGGCGGAGGACACGGACCGGCACATCCGCGACATTCAGGAAGCCATCGAGGAGGACAAGCTCGCCGGCCAGAAGGGCTCCCTGCGCGGCAAGACCCTGGGCCTGCAGGCCGTGGTCTGGGTGGGCATCATCCTGTCCGTGCTGCAGCAGTTCGTGGGCATCAACGTGATCTTCTACTACTCCACCACTCTGTGGAAGGCTGTGGGCTTCCAGGAGAAGGACTCCCTGGCCATCTCGGTGGCAACTTCCGTGACCAACATCCTGGTTACCCTGGTGGCCATTGCCCTGGTGGACCGCGTTGGCCGCCGCCCCATCCTCCTGACCGGATCGGTGGGCATGGCAGTGTCCCTGGGTGCAATGGCCTTGGCATTCTCTTCGGCAACCGGCAGCGGCGAGGACATCAGCCTGCCCGGCGCCTGGGGTCCCGTTGCCCTGGTGGCCGCCAACGTCTTCGTGATCAGCTTCGGCGCCTCCTGGGGCCCGCTGGTATGGGTTCTCCTGGGCGAGATCTTCCCGTCCAGGATCCGTGCCCGCGCCCTTGGCCTGGCCGCGGCTGCCCAGTGGGTGGCCAACTTCGTGATCACCCTCAGCTTCCCGGTGATGGCAGCCGCGTCCTTGCCGCTGACGTACGCCATGTATGCCCTGTTCGCGGCCGCGTCCTTCTTCTTCGTCATGTTCAAGGTGCCGGAGACCAACGGGATGTCGCTGGAGCAGGCGGAGACACTCTTCGTGCCAAAGGGGTCGGCCAAGGCCAAGTAACGCCCCATCACCTTTCGCAGGGAAACAACAAACCCTCCATCACACGCCATGTGATGGAGGGTTTGTTGTTTGACCAGCAGTGCTTAGACCACGTGCGGTTCGTGCGAGGACAGGTACTTGCGTCCGCCGAACGCGATCAGGATGGCGATCACCATGGCCACGGCGCCGGCGAAGAACGGAACCTGCGGGCCAAAGTGTTCACCGAGCTGCGCCGCCAGGAACGGTGCCAGGGCGCCGCCCATCCAGCGGACAAAGTTGTAGCCGGAGGATGCCACGGGCCGGGGCGAATCGGAGACGCCCATGGCCAGTTCGGTGTAGATGGTGTTGTTGACGCCCAGCAGCGCACCGGCAACGATGACCAGGACGACGACGGCAGGAACCGAGTGCCCGGCGGCCAGTCCCAGCCCGCCCAGGTCCAGCATGAGCAGGAACAGCGTCCCGGTCAGGACCTTCACGGCGCCGAAGCGGTTCTGCAGGGGCGGTGCCACAAACACGGAGAACACGGCCACGGCCACACCCCAGCCGAAGAAGACGCCGCCAATTCCGTACGCGTTCATGCCCAGGATGAACGGGGTGAAAGCCAGGATGGTGAAGAAGCCGTAGTTGTAGAACAAGCCGCTTGCCGCCGTCGTGCGCAGTCCCTTGTGGCCCAGCGCCAGCAGCGGGTCCCGCAGCCGGACCTTGCGTTCGGGCAGCGGCGTCTTGGGCAGCAGGGCGATCAGGGCGATGAAGGCGGCGGCCATGAGGACGGCGGTGCCGAAGAAGGGGGCACGCCACTGCCAGCCGCCCAGGAGGGCGCCAAGGAGCGGGCCGAGGGAGATGCCCAGGCCCAGGGCGGCTTCGTAGAGGATGATGGCGGTTCCGGCGCCGCCGCTGGCGACGCCCACGATCACGGCGAGGGCGGTGGCCACAAACAGGGCGTTGCCCAGCCCCCAGCCGGCGCGGAAGCCCACGAGTTCACCGACGCTGGCGGACAGGCCGGAGAGCGAGGAGAAGACGACGATGACGGCCAGGCCGATCAGCAGCGTCTTTTTGCCGCCGATCCGGGAGGAGACGAATCCCGTGATCAGCATGGCCAGCGCCGTGACCAGGAAGTAGCTGGTGAACAGCAGGGACACCTGGCTGGGGGTGGCGTTCAGGTTGGTGGCGATGGCGGGGAGGATGGGGTCCACCAGGCCGATGCCCATGAAGGCAAACACGGCGGCCAGGGCGGTGGCCCAGACTGCCTTTGGCTGCTTCAGGAATGAGGCTTTTTCAGCCTGCAGGGTTGATTCTGGTGCTTGCAGGGATTCTGCGAGCTGGCCGTCCATGGAGGGTGCTCCTAAAGTTTCGTACTAATCGGTTCAGTTCTGGAGGGATGCGTTGATCTTGTCGATGACCGGCAGGGCTTCGGCCAGGGCCTTACGGTCCTGATCGGTGAGGGTGCTGAGGATTTCGGCCATCACCTGGTTGCGGCGCTTGTTGGCGGAGTCGACGGCGGCGCGGCCTTCCTCAGTCAGGATCACGCGGACCGCACGGGAGTCCGCCGGGTCCGGCTCGCGGCGGGCCAGGCCCGCGCGCTCAAGCTTGATGATCTGTTCAGTGGCGCTGGGCACGCGGACTCCGAGGTTTCGGGCGATCTCGCCCACACGCTGGCCTTCGCCGAGCATCATCTTGAGGGTGCTGAGCTGGGCGGCGCTGAGTTCACCGTCAGCGTCCAGGCGCCGAACCAGGTAGATACTGTGGCGGAGGGCTTCGCGGAACCCGCTGGCAAGCTCCTGCAGCTGGGCATCGTTCGTATTCATCGTTAGGTAGCCTAACATTTAGGGTACCTAACGGTCAAGGCCTAGAGTGTCAACTTCATCCCGACGTGGCTGGCCTCGAAGCTCAGCTGCTCATAGAACCGGTGGGCCGCCGTGCGGCTCTTGTGGGTGGTCAGCTGCATCAGCTGGCAGCCACGGCTTCGGGACTCCTGGACAGCCCATCCCACCATCAGCTTGCCGATGCCCTGCCCCCGAAGGGACGCCGCCACCCGGACGCCCTCAAGCTGCGAGCGCCAGGCTCCCTGCCGGGAGATGCCGGGGAGGAAACTCAGCTGGAAGGTGGCAACGATCGATCCCGTCTCCTGGCCCGAACGCACCAGCTCGCCCACCGCCAGCAGGTGGGCGGGATCGGCGTCGATCGCGTCGAAAGCCTGCTCATACGGTTCCAGGTCCCCGGCGGTTTCGCGGCCCGCACCCAGGGCGTCGTCCGCCAGCAACCGGACCAGGGCAGGCAGGTCTGCCCGGGTGGCGTGGCGGAGGCGGAACGTCCCGCCGTCGACGTCGGCAGTGAACAAAGCAGCAGCTTGTTTGGAAGTCACCCGCCCAGCTTGGCACAGCAAAACCACGACGCCGGCACTTTTGAAAGTGCCGGCGTCGTGGTTTGTGCAGTACGTCGGTCAGTCCGAAAGGCGGACCAGGTCAGGCGGGGGTGCGGGCCATCTCCGCCTGCCGCTCCTCCACGAGGGTGGCCACGGCGTTGAACAGCGGGTGCTCCGGCTCAAGCCCCGTGATCCTGGCGGTGGCATCGGCGGGGCTGGCGGATCCCAGGATGGACGCCAGCTCGGTGGCTTCCGCATCGGCGGGATCGTTGAACCGCAGCGCGGCCGCAATCGCGCCCAGCAGGGCCTCCGGCACAACGCCGCGTTCGGCAAGTTCCGCGGCAGGGCCGATGAACCGTTCGTGCCTGCTTAGCTTCCGCAGCGGAGCCCGGCCCACCCGGTTGACCGTGTCCGGCAGGTACGGGTTGGAGAACCTGACCAGGATTTTCTGGACATATGCCTCCTGTTCGTCGTTGCTGAACCCGTGCTTGGCCACCAGCAGCTGCTTGGTTTCCTCCAGCACCGCGCGCACGTCCTCGGCCACGTCCTGGTCCGCCATGGCGTCGGAGATTTTCTCCAGGCCTGCTTCGAATCCGAAGTAGGCAGCAGAGGCGTGCCCGGTGTTCACGGTGAACAGCTTCCGCTCGATGTAAGGCGAAAGGTCGTCCACGAACGTGGCACCGGGGATCACGGGTGCGGAATCACCGAAGGCGGTGCGGTCGATGACCCACTCGTAGAAGGTCTCCACGGTGACGTCCAGGCCCTGCCCGGCCTCCTGGTTGGGCACGATCCGGTCCACGGCCGTGTTGGCGAACACCGCCTTCCCGTCCAGCACCGCGGCGGTGACGCCCGGCTGGGAGGCCACCTCCTTGGCCAGGATGTCCGTGGCGTTGATGGCGTTCTCGCAGGCCATCACCTGCAGCGGTGCCAGGCCCGGCTCCCGCGCAACGATGCCCTTGGCGATCACCGGCGCCACGAACTTCAGGATGTGCGGACCCACCGCGGTGGTGACGATGTCCGCCGTCGAGATTTCCTGGACCAGTTCCGTTTCCTGGGCGTTGGAGTTCAGGGCACGGAAGTTGTCCACGGTGCGCACGGCGGAGTTCTCCCCCACCTCGTGCACCGCGTAGCTGTCCGCCTCCTTGAGCCGGTTGATCAGTTCCTCGGCGACGTCAGCGAACACCACTTCATAGCTGGCATCGTGCAGGAGCAGGCCCACGAAGCCGCGGCCGATGTTGCCGGCACCAAAATGTACTGCCTTCACTATGCGTTGACCTTTCCGAAGAGGTCCAGGATTTCATCCTGTGAGGTGGCGGCCTCCAGGCGGGCCACCTGCTCCTTGTTGGTGAAGACCTTGGCGATGGAGGACAGGATGTGCAGGTGCTCGTTGTTGATGCCGGCCACGCCCACCACGAACTTCACCTGCTTGCCGTTCCAGTCGATGCCCTCCGGGTAGCGGATGACGGACACTGCCGACTTGCGGATGTGGTCCTTGGCGGCGTTGGTGCCGTGCGGGATGGCCAGGAAGCTGCCCATGTAGGTGGACACCGATTCCTCGCGTTCGTGCATGGCAGCTATGTAGCCCTCGTCCACGGCCCCGCGGGCCAGCAGCAACCGGCCGGCCTCGTCGATGGCGGCGTCGCGGGTGGTGGCCGTTCCGGTCAGAATGACGCTTTCGCGGGCCAGGATGTCCGCGGAGCCGTTGGCGGAGGCACCGGCGGCAGGGGCTGCGTCGACCGGGGCGTCGGCGGCGTGTGCACCGTGGGTGGTGCCGGCGCCGGCCGCGGCCGCCGTTGCGGGCCCGGAGGCGGAGGCACCGCCGGGCGTACCTGCTCCCGCGTCCGGCCCCTCGGTCGCCGCAGCACCTTCAGTATTGCTCTCGCGGACCAGGTCAACGATCTCGTCGTAACGGGGGCTGTTCATGAAGTTGTCCACCGAGTAGTGCATGGCGCTGGAGGTGACCGGTTTGGCGCGTTCGGTCAGGTCCTGGTGGGTGACCACAACGTCGTAGGTGTCGCTGAGGTTGGCAATGGAGGCGTTGGTGACCTTGACGTCCGGGAAGCCGGCCGCCTTGATCTTGTTCCGCAGCACCGAGGCGCCCATGGCACTGGAGCCCATGCCGGCGTCGCACGCGAACACGATGTTCCGCACGGGACCCGCCAGGACGCCCACTCCGCCGCGGCCTGCCGCTGCGCCAGCAGCGGTTCCGGCACCGGCACCGGTCAGATGGGAGGACACGGAGCTCTTCTTGCCCTTCATTTCCTCCATGCGGGCGGTGGCATCGCCCAGGTCTGCCTCATCGCTGTGCTTGGTGGTCTTCAGGATGACCGAGGACACCAGGAAGGAGACGGCCGCGGCGAGCACTACGGAGAGGATCACGCCGAAGTAGCTGTCGCGGGAGGTCTGCGCCAGCACGGCGAAAATGGAGCCAGGGGCGGCAGGCGCCACCAGGCCGGAGTTCGTGACGGCAAGGGTGGCGATGCCGGTCATGCCGCCCGCGATGGTACCCAGGATCAGCAGCGGCCGCATCAGGACGTACGGGAAGTAGATCTCGTGGATGCCGCCGAGGAACTGGATGATGGCTGCGCCGGGAGCCGATGCCTTGGCGGCGCCGCGGCCGAAGAATGTGTACGCGAGCAGGAGGCCCAGGCCGGGGCCGGGGTTGGCTTCCAGCAGGAACAGGATGGACTTGCCCTGCTCCAGCGACTGCTGCACGCCCAGCGGGGTGAGCACGCCGTGGTTGATGGCGTTGTTGAGGAACAGGACCTTGGCCGGTTCGATGAAGATGCTGGTCAGCGGCAGGAGGCCGTTGTGCACCAGGAACTGGACGAAGTTGCCCGCGGCGGTGCTGAAGGCGGTGACCAGGGGCGATATGCCGTAGAACCCCAGCAACGCCAACAGGGCGCCCCAGATGCCGGCGGAGAAGTTGTTCACCAGCATCTCGAAGCCGGGCCGGATCTTGCCGTCCCAGATCGAGTCAATCTTCTTCATGGTCCAGCCGCCCAGGGGGCCCATGATCATGGCGCCGATGAACATCGGGATGCCGGCCCCCACGATCACGCCCATGGTGCCGATGGCGCCCACCACGCCGCCGCGGACGTCGTAGACCATCTTGCCGCCGGTGTAGCCGATCAGCAGCGGCAGGAGGTAGGTGATCATGGGGCCTACCAGGCCGATGTTCGGCTTCCCGTCGGTCTCACCGAAACCACCCAGTTGCGGAACGGGCAGCCACCCCTTCTCGATGAAGAGGGCGGTGATGATGCCCCAGGCGATGAACGCACCGATGTTGGGCATGATCATGCCGGACAGGAATGTCCCGAACTTTTGGACGTGCACGCGCGCGCTGGTGCGGGGTTTTGCAACTGTCTCTGTTGCCATGTGATTTCCTAACCGTCATTCCTGCTGCTCCGCAGGATGGTCCGATGATTACGACGACGTACTGCTGGGTATTACCGGTTTGTGGGGCTAACCTGCCGGGCTGGTGGAGATCCGGTGGAGCCATTCGAGGAAGAGCTTGAGTTCCGAGCTGGAAAGCTGGTCAGAGTGCGAAGCCTGAAGTGCGGCGTTCAGGGCGATCGCTGCCACCACCACCGAGGACTTTCCGGTGCCGCCCGGGGCCGGCCCGCTGGCGGGCTCGGCGGACACCGCAAAGATCATGGCGTCCCGGGTCATGGTGGACAATTCAAGGTTGCGTTCGGTGGCGGGCTCCGCAATCAGCATGAGCGTCACGCCCACGTTGGCCGCCAGGATGGACCTGGCCGCTTCCCTGGGCTGGACGTTCAGCTGGCCCGCCGCCGCTGCCTTGTTCAGCATCTCCTCCATCAGCGCTTCGGCGTCCGCCACAATGGCAGGCCGGCTTTCCGGGCGGATGTTGCCGAACATCACCAGGTACAGCTCGGGCTGGTTGAGTCCGAACTGGACATGGTTGTCCCACATTCTCCGGATGTCCTCAAGCGGCTGTCCGGAGGGGGCGAAATCCCTTTCGCCCGCGACATATTCTTCAAACCCTGCGGCGACGACGGCGTCAAACAGACCTTCCTTGTCACCGAAGTGGTGGTACAGCGTGGGAGCCGAAACCCCTGCCAGCTGGGTGATCTGGCGGGTGGAGACCGGAGCTCCCGCGGAATTTGCCAGCAGTTCCGCGGCAGCACGAAGCAGCCGCATTTTGGGGGGAAGCTGGCCATCCAAACTCATAACCGCTACCCTAGCACCTATAGCGTTGCTATATGAACTGAATCACATACAATTTTTTCAGGCACGTTTCCTGCCCCTGGACGTAGCAGTCCTCCGGCCGGACCCGGCACGGCGCCGGAGCACTTGGCGGGCCTGTCTACCGGCAGAGAATGAGGACCTTCAGTGCAGAACTTCCCAGGAGTAGGCGTCAGCCCAGGCCGCGTCATCGGTGCCATCCGGCAGATGCCCAAGCCGATCAGCGAGCCTCCCGCCGGTGAACAGCTGGCCCCGGGCACCACTGCCGAAGAAGCCACCGCGGCGCTGAAGGCAGCGTCGCAGGCCGTGCACGACGAACTGAAGGACCGTGCCGCCCACGCCACCGGTGACGGCAAGGCCGTCCTGGAGGCGACGGCCCTGATGGCCAAGGACACCATGCTGATCAAGGGCGCCGCCAAGCTGGTGGCCCGCGGCGTCTCTGCCGAACGCGCCATTTGGGAATCCGGCTCCTCCGTGTCGGAAATGCTGCACAACCTGGGGGGCTACATGGCCGAACGCGCCACGGACGTCCTGGATGTGCGCGCCCGGATCGTCGCCGAGCTGCGGGGCGTGCCCGCGCCCGGCATCCCCGCCTCCAACACCCCGTTCGTCCTGGTGGCAGAGGACCTGGCCCCCGCGGACACCGCGACGCTTGACCCCAACAAGGTACTGGCACTCGTCACCGCGGGCGGCGGCCCGCAGTCCCACACCGCCATCATCGCCCGCTCCCTCGGCCTGCCGGCCGTGGTGGCCGCCGTGGGCGTTGACGAACTTCCGGACGGCACCGAGGTGTACGTGGACGGCGCGGCCGGCAGCATCACTGCGGAACCGGACGAGACCCTCCGCGCCACGGCGGAAGCGTGGGCCGCCACGGCCTCCCTCCTGGCCGAGTTCACCGGCACGGGCGCGACGGCGGACGGCCACGAAGTGCCGCTGCTGGCCAATGTGGGCGGCGGCAAGGACGCTGAAGCAGCCGCCAAGCTGGGAGCCCAGGGCGTGGGGCTCTTCCGCACCGAATTCTGCTTCCTGGAACGGGACACCGAACCCAGCGTCGAGGAACAGGCCGCAGCCTACAAGAGCGTCTTCGACGCCTTCCCCGGCAAGAAGGTGGTCCTGCGGACGCTGGACGCCGGCGCCGACAAGCCGCTGCCCTTCCTGACCGACTCCACCGAGCCCAACCCTGCCTTGGGCGTCCGCGGCTACCGCACCGACTTCACCACCCCCGGCGTGCTGGACCGTCAGCTGGAGGCCATCGCCCTGGCCCAGCAGCAGTCCCAGGCAGACGTCTGGGTCATGGCCCCCATGATTTCAACGGCGGAAGAGGCTGCCCGCTTCGCTTCCATGTGCGCCGACGCCGGCATCAAGACGCCAGGCGTAATGGTGGAGGTTCCATCCGCGGCCCTCACCGCAGAAGCCATCCTCCGCGAAGTCGGGTTCGCCAGCCTGGGCACCAACGACCTCACCCAGTACGCCATGGCCGCCGACCGCCAGCTCGGCCCGCTGGCCAACCTGAACACCCCGTGGCAGCCAGCGGTCCTGCGCCTCGTTGGACTGACCGTCGAAGGCTCCCGGGCGGAAGGCCACAACAAGCCCGTGGGCGTCTGTGGTGAGGCCGCAGCCGATCCCGCCCTCGCCGTCGTCCTCACCGGCCTTGGCGTCACCACCCTCTCCATGACGGCCCGGTCGCTGGCCGCCGTGGCAGCGGTCCTGAAGACGGTCACCCTGTCCGAGGCGCAGGAACTGGCCAAGCTGGCCCTGTCCGCGCCGAGCGCCACCGAGGCACGGGCCTGGGTCCGGGAGAAGCTGCCGGTCCTGGAGGAACTGGGGCTCTGACGCCTCCTCCACGTCTCCGGCAGGCCGGCTGCGGCCGGGATAGGCTACGTGCATGGCACTGATAGCCCCCCGCGTCACGGCCGGCCTGCCCGCCGGCGACGCGCGCAGCCTCACGCGCGCCCTTAAGGACAGCAATGACATCACCGTGTTCGTGGACGGGACCGTCCACCGCCTCCCCGGGGAGGCGAGGGACGCCGTCGTCGACCTCCTTGCACGGCTCAGCCGCGGTGAAACGGTGACGGTAAGCAGCGTGGAGGAAATGCTCACCACCTCGCAGGCCGCCGAGCTGGCAGGGATCTCGCACACCTACCTGCGCAACATGACGGACCGGGGCGAGATACCGGTGGAATACCGCGGCTCACACCGCCGCATCAGGACGGCCGACATCATGACCTGGCTCGAAAAGCAGAAGCTTGCGGAACAAAAGCATGCCGAACAGAAGCGCAAGCCAGGCAAAGACGCCGGGGACGACGCCGGCACGGAGGAATAGTGCGTACCCCATCGGCGTGGGCGCGAGGGCGGAAGGACGGTGCGCTTCGCTCAGCCGACGTGGAAGCGAACGGTTTCACGGGGCGCATCCTTTGGGCTGACGGAACTCCTGCCCCGGGTCCGGATGCTGCGGCCCGCCCGGCAGCACCCGCCTACATCCTGATCCACGGCATCGGTGTATCGCACCGCTACCTGCGTCGGCTGCACGGTGAGCTTGCCGCCGTCGCCCCCACCTATTCGCTGGACCTTCCAGGCTTTGCCGCAACCCCCAAGCCCGGCAGGCAGCTGTCCGCAGCGGACTACGGAGCCTTCATCGCGCAGGCGCTGAAGGCGAGCGGTATCGGCCCGTACATCCTGGTGGGGCATTCCATGGGCGTGCAGTTCGCCATCGAGGCTGCGCTGTACGCTCCGGGGCAGGCGCAACGGGTGGTGTTGATGGGCCCGGTGGTGGACTCGCGGCACCGCAGCGTCCGGCGGCAGGGCCTGGCCTTGTTCCTTGATGCGCTGCTCCGCGAAAACGCGTCCTCCAACTGGCTGGTTTTCTCGGACTACTTCCGCTGCGGCCCCCGCTGGTACTTCACCGAGCTCCCCGTGATGATGTCTTACCCCACCGAGTCACGGCTGGCAGGAGTCAACGTCCCCGTCCTGGTGCTGCGCGGCAACCATGACCAAGTGGCCGGCGCCGACTGGTCGCTCCGGCTCTCACAGGTGGTGCCGCAGGGAAGCTTCGTGGAAATTGCCCGGGCAGGGCACGTGGCACAGCACCTGCGCCCGCGGGAGGTGGCGGCCGCGATCAGATCCTGGGCCGTGCCGCCCACCGGCGCATCTTGAGCGCGGCGTGCAGTTCCAGCCGGGGAAGCCCCTTCAGGGGGTCCACGCCCAACAGCTGGCGGATCCGGCCCAGCCTGTTATAGATACTGCTCCGGTGCAGGTGGAGCTTGCCAGCCACGTCCTGGACTGATCCGTCGTTGTCGTAGAGCAGCTCCAGCACGGGGATGAGCTCGCCGTTGCGGTCGTGGTCCTCGAGCATTCGGAAGTAGACCGACCAGGAATCCGCCCAGGCCCCCACCCCTCCCCCGGCCGATGCGAGCAGCTGGTACACGCCAGTGGACCTGCAATCCACCAGCTCGCCCAACTGCGGATCCACCGCCGCCGCCTGGGCCGCCACCCTGGATTGCCGGTATGCCTCCGCGAGCTGCCTGGTCCTGGCGAAGCCCTCGCTGATGCCCAGGATGATCCGGTGGACCGGGCGGCCGGAGCGCTTGGCCAGCTCCAGCTGGTAGTGCACCAGGACCTGGGCGTGGTTGGCGCGGCCGGTCGATTCGCGGAACAGCACCACGGAATGGGTCTCCGTGCCGGCACTGAAGAGGGCGGCGTCCATGCCCACCGTTGCCTGGAGGGCGGTGGACCGGTGGATTAGGGTCGAGGCGATGGGGTCCGGGCCGCTGGCCCAGCCGTCGGCGTCCAGTACCGTGACCATCTGCCACGGCCCGCGGCCCTGGACTTCCTTCCAGCCTGCCACTGCCGCCACCGCGTTGGGTTCTCCCGAACAGGCCAGCAGGAACTCACGCTCACGGCTGCGGCGGAATTCGGATTCGGCGGTATTGGAGTCGAGGAGGAGGCCGGACAGCAGCTCCAGCTCGTGGTTGACGCCCGGCAGCTGGGTGAGGATCGCCGTCGGGCTTTCCTCCGCCGAGTCCTGCTGTACCCACAGGTACCCCACGCGGAAACCCCGGACCATCAGCGGGACGCAGACACGGCCCAGCATGCCCAGGTCCGGGTTGGCGGGAACCACGACGGGCCGCACGGCGGTGGCGATACCGTGCGAGAGCTGCCACGCGCTCACGTCCGCCGGGACCTTCTTGCTCAGCAGGAAGTTGACCCGCACCCGGTCGGCATGGGACTGGTTGGAGCTGTAGGCAAGCAGCAGGCCGTCCAGGTCCTCGAGGGACAGGCCCCGGCCCAGCTTCTGCGCCACCTGTTCGACGAGCTGTTCCACACCCTGCTGCTGCATGGGCCAACAGTACTGCCCCGGCGGCCCTGCGGACGAACGGACACGAGGCGACACCTGACGCTTCAGGACTCGACACATGTCGAGCTGAAGTTGGAGAAAACCGCGGAAATACGCGGTGCCTGGCGGTCAGGTCCCAAGCAGCTCATGTCGCCTGGCTCACAGCGGGATTTATCGTTGGAACACGAAAAACCTTCCGCATTTCCGGCCCACCGGCCCTAAAAACTGGAGCAGACGATGATCATCGGCGTCCCCAAAGAAATCAAGAACAACGAATTCCGCGTGGCCATCACCGCGGCAGGCGTCCACGAGTTCCTCACGCATGGCCACACCGTCCTGGTGGAGCGCGGCGCCGGCCTGGGCTCGGGCATCACCGACGAGGAATACTCAATCGCCGGCGCCGAGATCGTCAACGAAGCCGATGACGTCTGGGCCCGCGCCGACATGGTGATGAAGGTCAAGGAACCCATCAAGTCCGAGTACCACCGCTTCCGCAAGGGCCTGATCCTCTTCACCTACCTGCACCTGGCCGCCGAGCCGGAGCTCACCAAGGAGCTCATCAACTCCGGCGTCACCGCCATCGCCTACGAGACCGTCCAGGAGGGCCGCTCCCTCCCGCTGCTGGCCCCCATGTCCGAGGTTGCAGGCCGCCTGTCCGTCCAGGTGGGCGCCACCTCCCTGATGGCCCCGGCCGGCGGCAAGGGCGTCCTGATGGGCGGCGTGCCCGGAGTCCGCCCCGCCAAGGTGGTTGTCCTGGGCGCCGGCGTGGCCGGCACCAACGCCGCAGCCATGGCCCTGGGCCTCGGCGCCGACGTCACCATCCTGGACATCAACATCAACCGCCTCCGCGAGCTGGACGCCCAGTACCAGGGCCGGCTGAAGACCGTTGCGTCCAACAAGTACGAGATCGAAAAGTCAGTGGTGGACGCCGACCTGGTGATTGGTTCAGTGCTGATCCCCGGCGCCAAGGCCCCCAAGCTGGTCACCAACGACCTCGTGGCCCGCATGAAGCCCGGCTCGGTCCTGGTGGACATCGCCGTGGACCAGGGCGGCTGCTTCGAGGACACGCACCCCACCACGCACCAGGAGCCGACGTACAAGGTGCACGAGACCATCTTCTACTGCGTGGCCAACATGCCCGGCGCCGTGCCCAACACCTCCACCTACGCGCTGACCAACGTCACCCTGCGCTACGCCGTGTCCCTGGCCAACCTGGGCGTCAAGGCCGCCTTTGACCGCGACCCCGCCCTGGCCGCCGGCCTCAACATCGCCGCCGGCCACGTGGCACACCACTCCGTGTCCGAGGCCCACGGCCTGCCCCTCGTCGCCGACTGGCACGAGCTCGTTTCCGCCTAGTCCCCTCTGCTGACCCCTGCTCGTCCGCTGCGCCGGACGACAGACATCCTCTGCGTGCTGCTCCCCACCGGCCCCCTCGCCTCGCAAGCTCGGCCAGGGAACCCTGCCGGTGTGGGCCCACTTCGTCGCTTTGACGCACGCTGCCGGATGCCTGTCGTCCGGCGTTCGGCGTATCAGACGTTCGTCGAGGCGAGCTTGCGGGCAACTTCAATAATCTTTAGGACCTCCACCGCGTCCTCTGGATTTACTGGGAGGGGAAGGGGTGACTCTGCTCCGCCGTCCAGGATCTTTTCTGCCAGCAGGCGGTAGAACTCAGGGTAATTTCCCCGTTCGGTGGGGAGCGGGTCCAGATGGCCGTCGCGGCCCAGGAGGCCGGCCCACTCCGCTGCCTCGACGCCGTACTCAGCGTCCAGGGGACTGCCGCCGGCGGCGATGTAGGGTTCCTGCGGGTCCACGCCGTGCTTGGTGAAGCCGCCAATGGAGCCGAGCACCCGGAAGCGCGGTCCCTGCTGGGCGCACAGCATGTTCATGGCCAGGTGGCTGACAACGCCGGAGTGGTGCCGCAGGACCAGGAAGACGTCATCGTCCGCCCTTTCGTCGGAGCGCCGCGCCGTCAGCTCCGCGTGCAGCACGGTGGCCGGACCAAACAGCTGGATTGCCTGGTCAATCAGGTGGCTGCCGAGATCGAACAGCGTCCCGCCCCCGTCGGCAGCCGTTGCGCGGGCTTTCCAGGCCTTACCGATGGTGGGTGACCAGCGCTCGAAGCTCGACTCGAACCTGGTCACCTCGCCCACGCCCTGGACGGCCAGCAGCTTTTGCAGGGTGAGGAAGTCGCCGTCCCACCTGCGGTTGTGGAACACCGTCAGCACGCGGCCAAGTTGCCGGGCGAGGTCAACCAGTTCCTGCCCCTGGGCGCTGGTGACTGCGAACGGCTTGTCCACCACCACGTCCAGGCCGGCCTCCAGCGCAGCCTTGGCCAGGGGGTAGTGGGTCATTGGCGGCGTTGCCAGCACCACAAGGTCAAGGTCCGCTGCCCGCTCAAGGACGGCGGCGCCGTCGCGCACCACCTCCACCCCCGGAAGCCGGGAGGAGGCAGCCGCCTGCCGCCCGGCGTCGGACGTTGCAACGGCGTCCAGCGAGTAGCTGGCGTTGGTGGCCAGCAACGGCGCGTGGAACACGCTGCCGGCAAGCCCATAGCCGACGACGGCGGTGCGGATGGTGCGGGGTTCGCCTTCGGTACCGGTCATGGAACTACGCTACCGCCGCTGCCGCAGGCATAAAGAAGCCGGCATCCCTGGTTCCCAGGGATGCCGGCTTCTACGCTAGCGGCTGGCGCCGCCGAAGTGGTGCTTACTTCTTTTCCCAGCCGATGGTGGTCCAGTCCGGAACCTGGGAAAGGCTCTGGAACAGGGACGGTCCGTAGTTGGCCAGGCCCTTGCGGACGAAGGAGATCTGCGGGCCGTTGAAGACCACGCCCATGGAGTAGTACTTGGCCATGTGCTCCTTTTCCACGTCCATGGCTGCCTTGTTGCGGGCGGCGTTGTCCTCGATGGAGGCGAGGTCGGCGATCTTCTTGTCCAGCTCGGCGTCGCCCAGCTTGTTCTCGTTGACCTTGGAGTCGTAGTACTGCTTGACAGCGTCGGTGGCGTCCGGGCCAACGGTGTAGCCGGAGATGCTCAGGTCGAACTCGCGGCTGCCCAGGACCTTGCCGAAGTCGGCGGAGGCGCGCTGGTCAATCCCGACGTCCATGCCGCCGGCCTGGAGCTGCTTCTGCAGGGTCTGCGCCACAGCCAGGGTGGTGGGATCGTCACCGAAGTTGCTGATCTTGAAGGCGGCGGGCTTTCCGTCCTTCTCCATGACGCCGTTGGCATTGGCGGTGTAGCCGGCGTCGGTGAGGACCTTCTTGGCGGCGTCCGGGCCGGTTTCCTTGACGGGGTAGTTGTCCTGGTAGTACTCGGAGAAAGGCAGCAGCATCATGGAACCGGAGCTGGGCTCTTCCCAGTTGAGGCCGTTGAACCGGACCTTGCGCAGGGCTTCGCGGTCCACGGCGGCGAAGATTGCCTTGCGGACGTTGACATCGGTAATGCGCTGGGCGTTCAGGTTCAGGCCGCCCGCGAACAGCCGCTGGCCGCGGCGGATGTCGGTGTCCTTGGTGCCGTCCAGCTGCTTGTAGAGGGAGATGGTGTTGGCGTTCATGGCGTCAATCTCGCCGTTCTTGAACGCGGCGATCTGGGCGCTGGTTTCCAGCTGGCGGAAGGTCACGTTGGACAGGACGGGCTTCTGGCCCCACCACTTGTCGTTCGGCACCAAGGTGACGGTCTTGGCGGCGGTGTCGTACTGGTCCAGCTTGAAGGGGCCGGCCATCCACTCGGGGTGCAGGTTGCCGTTGTAGCCCTCGTTGAAGATCTCAGGGGTGTTGACGGCGGGGTGGATGAGACCGAAGAAGAGCGAGTCCACCGGGAAGACCGGGCGGCTGGTCTTGACGATGACTTCCTTGTCGTTGCTGCCTGCCTCGACCGAATCAACGAACTCGTAGGCGCCGGAGCTGACGATGTCGTAGCCGGCATCCGGGCTCTTGAGGATGTTCCAGGTGTTCTTGAAGGCCTTGACGTCAATGGGCGTGCCGTCGTTGTAGGTGGCCTTGGGGTTCACCTTGATGGTGATGGTCTGCTTGCCGTCCTTGACCTCGCTGTCCACCGACTCGCAGAAATCCGTGTTGGGGGTGACCTTGCCCTTGAAGTCCACCTTCCAGCAGCCGCCGATGCCGCCGCTGTTCATTCCCACCGGGTTCATGGGCACCTGAAGCGCAGAGTTGTCCGCGCTGTTGCCGTTGTTGGAGAACCCGTTGAAGTCGGGGCCGATGTTGCCCAGCGGCAGGGTGACCTTGCCGCCCTGCTGAAGATCGGCAGCCGGCTTCTCGTTGATGCTGATCAGCTTGGACAGGTCGCTGCCCGAGTCCTGTCCCTTCGCGGTTTCGGGGCCGCTGGCACCGCCACCGCCGCCGCAAGCGGTCAGCGCCAGTGCCGCAGCAACCGCTGCAGCTCCGCCGATCCTGTTCAGTTTCCTCATGGTTTTCCCTTCATAGGTGCGAGTGGTGGAGCGTGTGGGTCGAGAAGTCTCAGGGTGCATGGTGGTCCGCCGGTTCATGGACCACCAACATGTCCTCATCCAGTTCCCCGTCCGGGAAGAAGCAGGCGAACTGCTGGTCCGTGGCGGATGCCGCGGCTTCCAGCGGTGGTTCGAGGGTGAGGCACTTTTCCTGTTTGGCCGCCGGCAGCGCCGCGAAGACAGGACAACGGGTGGCGAAATTGCAGCCCTTGGGTGCCTGCAGCGGCGAGGGCAGGTCGCCCTGGAGGATGATGCGTTCGCGGGTGCGTTCCAGCTGCGGGTCCGGCACGGGGATGGCCGACAGGAGCGCGCGCGTGTAGGGGTGGCGGGGGTTGTCGAACACCCTGTCCACGGCCCCGATCTCCACGATCTTCCCGAGGTACATGACGGCCACGCGGTTGGAAATGTGGCGCACCACGGAAAGGTCGTGAGCCACCAGCAGGTAGCTCAGGCCGAGTTCGGCGCGCAGGTGGTCCAGGAGGTTGATGACACCTGCCTGGACGGATACGTCCAGGGCCGACACCGGCTCGTCCAGGACCACCAGCTTGGGGTTCACGGCCAGGGCGCGGGCGATCCCGATTCGCTGCCGCTGGCCGCCGGAGAACTGGTTGGGGAAGCGGTTGACGTGGTCCGGCTGCAGCCCCACGAGCTTCATCAACTCCATGATCCGCTTCCTGATGGCGGCGCGGTCCATGCCCGCGTTCTGCAGCGGCTCGGCAAGGACCTCGTACACCGTGAACCGCGGGTCCAGGGCCCCGGTGGGGTCCTGGAACACCATCTGGAGCTCGCGGCGCATCTTTCCCTTGGTCTTTGCGTCGGCCGCCTGCTTGTTGCTGAGGCCGCCGATCACCACCTCGCCGTCCTGGTCCGGATGGAACTCCATGATTTCCAGCAGCGTGGTGGTCTTTCCTGACCCCGACTCGCCCACGATGGAGAAGCACTCGCCTTCGCGGACGTCGAAGCTGAGGCCGTCCACCGCCTTGACGGTTCCGATCCTGCGCTTGATCAGGGCGCCCCTGTTCAGTGGGAAGTGCTTCCTCACGTCCTTGAGTTCCAGCACGGTGGTCCGCTCCGCCCGGGGAATCGCATCGAAGCGCGACACCGGCACCGGCGGCGCGGCGAACACGTCGTGGACGTCCACGTCGCCGCCCAGGGCCTCGGACTTGATGCACGCGGCCCGGTGTCCCTGGCCGTCGACGGGTGCCAGGGCGGGCTCGCCCTCGAGGCAGGCGTCCGATACCAGGGGGCAGCGGGGGGCGAACGAGCAACCGGTGGGCGGGTGCAGGAGATTCGGCGGCATGCCTGCGATGGGAACCAGCGAGGTCTTCTCGGCAGCGTCCACGCGCGGGACGGCGCCCAGCAGGCCCAGGGTGTAGGGCATCCGGGGGTTGTAGTAGATATCGTCCACAGCGCCGGTCTCCACGGGCTTGCCCGCATACATGACCATGATGTCGTCCGCCATCCCGGCCACCACGCCGAGGTCGTGCGTGATCATGACGACGGCGGCCCCGGTCTCCTCCTGCGCGGTGTGCAGCACTTCGAGGACCTGTGCCTGGATGGTGACGTCCAGGGCCGTGGTGGGCTCGTCGGCGATCAGGACGCGCGGGTTGTTGGCGATGGCGATGGCGATCATGACGCGCTGGCGCATGCCGCCGGAAAACTCGTGCGGGAAGGCTTTCAGCCGTTCCTTGGGACTGGGGATGCCCACCATGGCCAGGAGTTCGACGGCGCGGGCTTCCTTGGCTTTCCTGCTCATGGTGGGGTGGTGGATGGTGAGCGCTTCGATGATCTGGGTGCCGACGGTGAACACCGGCGTGAGGGAGGACAGCGGGTCCTGGAAGACCATCGCCAGGTCATTGCCGCGGTACTGGCACATGTCCTTGTCGCTGAGCCCCAGCAGTTCGCGGCCCTTGAGCCGGACGGACCCGGAGACCTCTGCCGTTGGCGGGAGGAGTCCCATGATGGCCAGGGAGGTAACGGATTTGCCGGAGCCCGATTCACCCACGATCCCGAGTGTCTTTCCGGGCATCAGGTCAAAGTCGACGCCCCGGACTGCGTGGACCACGCCGTTCTCGGAATTGAAACGGACGTTGAGGTCGCGGACCGACAGCACCGCGTCGGTGGGGGCATGCAGTCCTGCCATGTGCAGCCGCTCGACGTCGGACCGTGCTGGCTGGGTGGCTCCGGTGGTGGTTTCGCTGCTCATGCCGTCTTCTTCTCCGCCGTGATTTTACGGGCCCTGGCCTTCTTGGCCTTGCCGGTGGAACTGGAGCTGGGGTCAAAGGCGTCTCGCAGGCCGTCGTTCATCATGGCCAGGGATCCGGTCAGCAGGAACATGACGGCGAGCGGAACCCAGAACATCCACGGGAAGGTTTGCACCTGCGAGGTTGCGGCGCCGATCAGCACGCCGAGGCTCACGTCCGGGACCTTGATGCCGATGCCGATGAAGGAGAACGCCACCTCGGCAAGGATTGCGGCGGTGACGCCGCGGGTGATGTCCAGGATCAGCAGCGAGCCGATGTTCGGCACCAGGTGGCGCCAGACGATACGGCGCGGCGGGACGCCCATGTACTGGGCGGCCTTGACGAAGTCCCGCTGCATCAGCGACATGGACATGGAGCGGATCAGGCGGGCGGTACCCATCCAGCTGAACACCAGCAGGACGATGATGAGCAGTAGCCACGAGGGAAGGTCGCGCTTAAGGCCTGCGCCTCCGCCGCTGGTGGCAACTGCCACCACCAGGAGCGCCGGCATCATGATCAGCGCTTCCAGGATGAACAGCATCACCTTGTCCACCTTGCCGCCGAAATAGGCCATGGTGCAGCCGTAGACCGCGGCAACCAGGACCGAGACCAGGCCCACCACCAGGCCGATTAGGATGGAAATCCTGGTGCCCTCGACGGTCATGGCATAGAGGTCGATGCCCGCTTGCGACGTGCCGAGGTAGTGGTCGGCCGACGGCGGCATCCCGATGTTGAAGGGGTCGATCGTTTCCTTGTCCCACTGCGTGAAGAATCCGCCGATGAACGAGAAAACGGTCAGGGCCAGGAAGATGGCCAGGCCCGCCACTGCCGTCTTATTGCGCAGGAACCGGCGGAAGATGATGGTGTTTTTGCCGATGACGACGTCGGCGCTTTCCAGGTGCGCATCCTGCGCTTCGGCTGCCAGGTCGACGGCATTGAGGTTGGTCATGGTTACTGCACCCGCACTCTCGGGTCGACAAGCGTGGTGGCGAAGTCCGCCAAAATGGCGCCAATGGCGAAGATCACTGAGCCGTAGGCCAACGTGGCTGTGGCGGCGTTGACGTCCTGCAGCGAAATTGCATCAATGCTCCAGGAACCAACGCCCGGCCAGGCGAAGATTTTTTCGGCGAAGAAACCGCCGGCGAAGATGGCAGGGATGGTGAACGCGATGCTTTGGGCCACCGGGATGAAGGAGACGCGCAGCGCGTGGCGGGCGATGGCCTGGTTCCGGCTCAGGCCCTTGGCCCGGGCAGTCCTGACGAAGTCGGCGTTGACGTTGTCCAGAAGGTATTGCCGCTGGGCGATCTGGTACGACCCCCAGCCCACCAGGGTGATGGCCACCGTGGGCACTGCATAATGGGCCAGCAGGTCGACGAACTGGGGCCAGCCGGGCGCAACGCCCGGGGTGGAAATGCCCGTGACAAAGAAGATGCGGTTCCCCGCTGATTCGTTGATGCTGATGGCGCCCAGCTGTACAAGGAAGTAGGCGATGGGCGCGGGCACAATGTGGGCAAGGTAGCTGTAGGACGTGATGGCCCGGTCCTGGAACTTGTACTGGCGTGCCGCCGAATAGACGCCCAGCGCAACGCCAATGACCAGGGTGAGGATGATCGACGCCAGGAAGAGCCGGGTGGAGATCCAGACGCGGTCCCCGAACTCGGCGTTGATGTAGGCGCCGTTGGGGCTCCGGCCCCAGTCCCAGCGGGTGACGATGCCGGTCAGCCAGTCAACGTAGCGCTCCCATGGGCTGAGGTCCGGGTCCAGTCCCTTCAGCCGCATCGAGTTGGCGACCTGTTCCGGGGTTGGCCGGGGGATCCGCTCCTGTTCGAGGAGCGCCGGCTTGAGCGAGCTGACAGCCAGGAAATAACCGGCGGACGTGGTGAGGAAGATCATCACCACATAGGTGATGCCGCGCTTGGCGAGGTACTTGAGCATGGGCGCTGCTGGATCCTTCCGTCTTCCCCGGACAAGCACGGATTGTGCCGCCTCACCGGGTCCCGAACCAGCGGGTAGCTGGCTTCCCGCAGCCCTATGGGCAGGTCCTGGTGGACTATGTCGCGGGTCACATTCCAGAGGAAACTATCACAAGCCCCAACCCGAAAAGCGCGGTAATCCCTCGAAATCCGGCGCGCCGTATCAGATCGTTATGAATAGTTCTGTGAAGTTGGTGTGACTGGACGAGCGAAACTGCCAGGGCGTAACCTACGCGCCTGTTACAACCCGTGTCACAAGATCGCGCCACGAGACGCCGAGACGGTCACGTGTGACACCGTGGTCGCGGATGAGGTGCAGGAGCCGTTCAGGGTCCAGGGTTGCGGTAAGGGAGCCCGCCATCAGCCAGGGCTCGGGCGAGTCCACTCCGGCCTCGCGCAGCAGCATTTCCACGTGCTGGTTCCAGAGGGCCACGGCCGGCACCTCGAACCGTCCCCGGGAGGCGTGCCCGGCCGCGAGGACCAGGTCCCCGAACTCCACCAAGTAGGCAATCCGCTCGGTTCCAAAGGCGATCAGCCGTTCGAGCGGCTCAGCGCCTGGTCCCATGGGTGGCGGGCCGAACAGGAAGCGGGCCTGGAAGGCGGCCTCCGAATCATTCAGCAGGGTCAGCATCAGTCCGGCCCTGCTCCCGAAGCGGCGGAAGACGGTGCCTTTGCCCACCCCTGCGTGCTCGGCCAGGCGGTCCATGGTGAGCGCCCCTGCTCCGCCCTGTTCGATCAGTTCGCGGGCAGCCAGCAGGAGGCGCTCCCGGTTGCGGGCGGCATCGCTGCGCTCCGCGGCCGTGACCGGCGTTTCCGGCCGCACTGGGATGGAACTCACAAGGACAGTGTAGCCAGAGGGAATAGAACCGGACCACGGTCCGTTTAGTCTGGGTGAAAGGCTGCAAAGCCTGAAGTCTGACCGAACGCGGCCCCCGCCGCGCCCCCTAGCCAGGAGTTTCCATGACCAAGAGCACCGTACTGACCCTTGTGGGCAGCCTCCGCGCCGGATCCACCAACCAGCAGCTGGCGGAAGCAATCCAGCTCAACGCACCGGAGCAGGTGGACGTGGTAATCCACGAAAGCCTGGGCAACATCCCGTTCTACAACGAGGACATCGACGTCGAAGGCCAGGTCCCGGCAGCAGCGGCAGCACTGCGCGCCGCAGCTGAAGAGGCTGACAGCGTCCTGCTCGTCACCCCCGAGTACAACGGCACCGTTCCCGCCACCCTGAAGAATGCCATCGACTGGCTGTCCCGCCCCTTTGGCGCCGGCGCCCTGGCAGGCAAGCCGACCGCCGTCGTCGGCACCGCTTTTGGCCAGTACGGCGGCGTGTGGGCCCAGGATGAGGCCCGCAAGGCCGCGGGCATCGCAGGCGCCAAGGTCCTTGAAGACGTCAAGCTTGCCGTCCCCGGTTCCATGGTGCGCTTTGCCGAAGTCCACCCCAAGGACGACGCCGAGGTAGTGGAGCAGATCAAGGGCATCTTCGACGCCCTGGCCGCATCCGCACCGGCAGCCTAGCCCGTCCCGCACCCCGCAGTGCCCGGTACGCCCCCTGCGTACCGGGCACTGCCGCGTTAAGGCGCGGGCGCAGGGGCCGTGACCAACTCTTGTCCCAACCGGTACCGTCCGGACATCTGCGGCGGGAAGGGGGGCCGTAGCGTTAATCCACTGGAACTACCGGATCGGATTGCGGCCCCATGGCAGGAAAAAGAAGCTGGGACAGCTGTGTGCATTGCGCCATGGTTGCCGTGGGATGCCTGGCCCTGCTGCTTACGGGATGCAGCTCCCCGATCCCCCACCCTGACGTGCAATCCCCTGCCGCAGCCGGAAGCACCGGACCAAGCGCCGCCCCGCTGGCCTTCATTCCCGCCACAATTGCCGCCTCCGAAAGCGGTGGGTCAACAGCCTCCCCCACCCCCGGCAGTGGCACCGAGGCAACGGCCGCGCCGGTCACGGCGTACTTCGTGCTGGTGGACGACGGCGGCAGGCACGGCGTCCGCTTTGGCTGCAATGACAGCCTGGTGGGTGCAGCCGGGGCCGGCAGCACGGGGGACGGCAGGCTTAAGGCAGCGATAAACGCCCTCCTGGGTGCGGAACAACCGGAAAACCTGTACAACGCACTGGGCAGCTCCCGGCTGAAGTTCCTGTCCGGCAGCTTCGACGGCACCACCGTCACGGTCTACCTGTCGGGAACCCTCAACCCGGGCGGGACCTGCGACACTCCGCGGGTTGAGGCCCAGCTCACCCAGACCGCCCTTGAAGCCGTTGGCGCCGTCAAGGCCGCAATCTACATCAACGGCGAAAGCCTGGCTGACTACCTGAAGTTGAAGTAGCTGGGCGCCTGGCACCGAACTTCCCGCGGGTAAATCGGGGATAAACAGGTGTTGCTCTAGAAATAACAGTGGGCTGTATCCTGACTCTGTGACCCACGAAACACTTGACGCTGCGGCGGGCACGCTGCCGGCAGAGGCCATTGACGCCATCGAACGTGCCGCCACCTCGGCGCACCGGCATGAGGAACTCTTTTCCGAGCGCGCGGCAAACATCCGCCAGTCGGCCGTGCGCGACGTTTTCGACATCTCGATGCGGCCAGGCCTTGTGTCCCTGGCCGGCGGAAGCCCCTACCTGCAGTCGCTGCCGCTTGACCGCCTGGCGGCGACGGCTGCGAAGATCATCGCCGAGGACGGCCTCACGGCCCTGCAGTACGGCGCCGGGCAGGGGACCGCGGAACTGCGCGCCCAGATCTGCGAGGTCATGGCCACCGAAGGCATCCTCGATGCCAAACCGGAGAATGTGGTGATCACTGCCGGCTCCCAATCGGCACAGGATGTTGCCACAAAGCTTTTCTGCAATCCCGGCGACGTAGTGCTGGTGGAGGACCCCACCTATGTGGGCGCGTTGAACACATTCGAGGCCTACCAGGTCCAGGTGGAAACGGTGGAGATGGACCAGTACGGGCTGGTCCCGGAACTGCTGGAAGCCCGCATTGCAGCCCTACAACTGGCCGGGAGGAGCATCAAGTTCCTCTACACCATCCCCAATTTCAACAACCCCTCCGGCATCACCCTCGCCAAGGAACGCCGGCAGCAGGTGGTGGATATATGCCGCAGGGCGAATATTCTGGTGCTGGAGGACAACCCGTATGGCCTGCTCCGTTTTGAGGGGGAACCCTTGGCTCCCCTGCGGGCCGCCAATCCCGATGACGTGATTTACCTGGGCTCCTTTTCCAAAATATTCGCTCCCGGCCTCCGCATCGGCTGGGCGCTGGTTCCGGAGCACCTCCAGCGCCGCTACTACCTTGCCGCCGAGTCCGTGACTCTTTGTCCGCCCACCCTGAACCAGATGCTGGTCTCGGCCTACCTGGGCGGATACGACTGGAAAGGGCAAATCGAAACCTATCGCGAACTGTACGCCGAAAGGTGCCGGGCCATGCTGGCCGCCCTCAAGGAATACATGCCGTCCGGAACCTCCTGGACCAGTCCGCAGGGCGGCTTCTTCGTCTGGGTGACGCTGCCCGAAGGCGTCGATACCTACCCGCTGCTGCACAAGGCGATCGACGCCGGGGTGGTGTTCATCCCGGGAGCCGCCTTCACGCCGTCGGACGAGCCGTCCAACAAGCTCAGGCTCGCCTTCAGCGCCGTGCCTCCCGACGCGATCGCCGAAGGAGTGCGCCGCCTGGCGCCGGTGCTGCAGGAAGCCATCGCCGCGCTGTAGCGTAAGCCACACGAGAGCCGTAAACCGAGCAAAGGAGCATGCATATGGGTGGAATCATCGTTGTAGGGGTTGACGGCAGTGAAACCGCAAAGAAGGCGGCCGAGTCGGCCAAGGGCCTGGCAGCAGCCATGGACGCTTCGCTGCACGTAGTCTCGGCCTTCGACAGCGACCGTACCGAAGTGTTCGGCAGCGGCAGCGACCGGTGGATCGTCTCCGACGCGGACGCCGCAGAGCAGGTGGCGCGGACCGTAGCGGAATCGCTGGGCCGCGACATCACCGTGACGTATTCGGCAGCACGGGGGCGGCCGGCCGACGCCTTGATCAAGGAAGCGGTCCGAATGGACGCACGGATCATCGTGGTGGGAAACCGGCGCATGCGCGGCGTTGGCCGGGTGCTCGGCAGCGTTGCCAACAGCGTTGCCCACAACGCTCCATGTGACGTCTACATCGCCAACACCTACGACGCCGACTAGGCCCACCGTCCGGCCCCAGGCGTAACCCCGGACACTCCCCGTGGTGGCGGATATCGCTGCGGGGGGTGTCCGTTCTCACCGCTCTATCACCGCTTCAGCTGGTGGCGCAACGATAAAATTGTAGAGGCCCCCAAAGGCGTGGACACTGACGATTCCACCCCCAGCGAAGGGCTTTTCCTTGATTACTCTGCAGCGCCGCCAGCTGGTTGGCCACGACATCCTCCTGGCCCGCCACGGCAACCACATCAGCTCCATGCGGTTGGACCGCAGCAACGACAGGGTGGTTGCGCTGCTGGACGACGGCAGCCTGGACAGCGCTCCCAACCTCATCACTCCCGGCCTTCAGCTTCCGGCGACTGTCCGCAGCGTCCTGCGCGAGGACTGGAAGCTGCTGAGCGCCTGGGCCGGCATGGCCGCCCTGATGGGAGTCCTGATGACTGGCGCCGCGGTGGCCCTGGGAGCGACTGCCGATCCGGCGATCATTGACGCCCTGACTGCGTACAACGCGTACTAAAACCTCCTGGCTGCACGTGCTCCGCGGGGCTTTAGCCCACCAGCCAGCCCCGCAACAGCCACCAGATCCCAGCCATCACCACTCCGCCGAAGAGCGAGCCTGCCACCACCTGCGCCAGCGTGTGCGCCCTCAGGACCACCCTTGACCAGCTGACCGCCGGAACCAGGAGCAGCAGCGGCGCCCACGCCGGGCCCAGCATCAGGACGGATACGACGGCGGCGCAGGACATCGCGGCGGCGTGGCCGCTCATTTTCCAGAACGGGCTGACCGCGGCCAGCACGGCGACTCCGCCCACCACCGCCAGGACCATGGCCACCACACTCGATGGCGCGTCCACGGCATTGAGCACCAGCAAACCGACAGCGATGGAGGCCAGCGCCATCAGGAGCACGGGCGCGCGCTGCTTCCGGTCGCTGACGTGGTGGTCCGTCACCTTCCCCAGCCGGACCAGGACCAGCAGCACTGCGAGCGGAACCACGCACACAAAGAGGGCCGCCAGTGCACCGTAGCCGATGGATCCGGGAAACCCCGCCTCCGCCAGCGGGCTGATCAGCAGCTGGAGGGAAACCACCACCGGTGGCTGGAAAACCTCAGTCAGCCATCTGGCGGTCCGGTTCCTAACCCGGATCGACCCGCCGCTAACCGTCACCGGTCAGTCCAGCAGGAGCGCGGGCTCTTCCAGGATGGCCGCGACGTCGGCCATGAAGCGGGCGGACAAGTCACCATCCACCACGCGGTGGTCGAAGGATCCCCCAAGCGTGGTGATCCAGCGGGGAATCACCTCGCCGTCCAGCACCCAGGGCTTCTGCTTGATGGTCCCGAAGGCCACGATGGCCACCTCGCCCGGGTTGATGATGGGCGTGCCGGTATCGATGCCCAGGGCGCCGATGTTGGTGATCGTAAGGGTGCCGCCCTGCATTTCCCCCGGCTGCGTCTTCCCAGCCCTGGCGGTGGTGGCCAGGTTGTTCAGGGCAAGCGCGAGTTCCTTGAGCGACAGGTCCTGGGCGTTCTTGATGTTGGGCACCATGAGGCCGCGCGGGGTGGCTGCGGCGATGCCCAGGTTCATGAAGTGCTTGACCTGGATCTCGGCCGATCCATCCTGGTTGTCCACCCACGCCGCGTTCACGCTGGGGTTCCGGGCGGCAGCCCAGATGACGGCCTTGGCCAGGATGAGCAGTGGTGAGACCTTGACGCCCTCGAAGTCCCGCGAGGCCTTGAGCCGCTTGACGAACTCCATGGTGCGGCTGGCGTCGACGTCCACGAAGATGCTGACGTGCGGTGCCGCGAAGGCCGATTCCACCATCGCCTTGGCCGTGGCCTTGCGCACGCCCTTGACCGGGATCCGCTCCACCCGCTGGTCCTGCGGCTTTCCTGCCTTGCCCCAGAAGCCGTCCGCCTTGTCCAGTTCGGCGTCGCGCTGGGCCTGGTAGCTCACCAGGTCCTCCCGCGTCACCTCGCCCCGTGAACCGGTGGCCACGACGTCGGCCAGGTCGATGCCCAGGTCCCGGGCGATCTTGCGGACCGGCGGCTTGGCCAGGACGCGGTTGACCAGCCCGGTGATGGTGCCGCCCAGGGTCGGCCGGTTGTCGACGGCGGCGGGTGCGCCGGCGGACACCTCGGCGGGGGTCCGCGGCTGCACAGGCTCAACCTCGGGGGCGTTGACGGTCACGGCAGCGGCTGGTGCGGTCTTCCGCGGGCGCCGCTTGACGGCGTCGGCCTTGGGGCCGGAACCCACCAGCGGACCGCCGGCCGGGGCGCTGGCGCCGCCGTCGTCCGTTCCATCCGGCGCCTCGTCCTGGGGAAGCTTTCCATAGAGCGGCTGCGCGGTTTGTTGTGGCTGTGCCGGCGCTTCCGGCGCGCGGACGTCTGCGGGCGTGGGGTCGCCGGCAACTTCGTCGCTGACGCTGATGATGGCGGTCCCGACGTCGACGGTCACCCCTTCCTGCACCAGCAGTTCGGTGACGGTCCCGGCAAACGGGGACGGCAGTTCCACGATGGACTTGGCGGTCTCGATCTCGCACAGGACGTCGTTGATGGCCACGGTGTCGCCGGGCTTGACCTTCCAGGAGACGATTTCCGCTTCGGTCAGGCCCTCGCCGACGTCGGGCAGGTTGAACTTGTTCAGGGTCATGGTGTCCTCAGTAGGAGAGGGCGCGGTCCAGCGCCTCCAGGATGCGGTCGATGTCCGGAAGGTAGTCTTCCTCCACCTTGGCAACGGGGTACGGCATGTGGAATCCGCCCACGCGGATCACCGGGGATTCAAGCGAGTGGAAAGCGCGTTCGCTGATGCGGGCGGCGATTTCGCCGCCGATTCCACCGAACGTGGGTGCCTCGTGCGCCACGATCAACCGGCCGGTCTTTTGCACGGACGCGGTGACCGTGTCGAAGTCGATCGGCGAGATTGAGCGCAGGTCAATGACCTCAACGCTGCGGCCGTCCTCCTCGGCTGCATTGGCGGCGGCAAGGGCCACGGGAACCAGGGGGCCGTAGGCCACGATGGTGGCGTCGGCGCCCTCCCGGAGCACGTGGGCCTTGAACGGGTCCTCGGCGGGGCCCGGCGCCTGGACGTCCACGTCCCCCTTGAGCCAGTAGCGGCGCTTGGGTTCGAAGATGATTACCGGGTCCTGGCACGTCACTGCCTGCTGGATCATCCAGTAGGCGTCGTGCGGGTTGGACGGGGTGATGATCCGCAGGCCTGCCGTGTGGGCGAACAGGGCTTCAGGGGATTCCGAGTGGTGTTCCACCGACCCGATGCCGCCGCCGTAGGGAATGCGGATGACCACCGGAACGGTGAGGGTCCCGTTGCTGCGGGCGTGCATCTTGGCCAGTTGCGTGGTGATCTGGTTGAAGCCGGGGAACACGAAGCCGTCGAACTGGATTTCGCAGACGGGGCTGTATCCGCGCAGGGCCAGGCCGATGGCGGTGCCGATGATGCCGGACTCCGCCAGCGGGGTGTCCACCACGCGGTCAGGGCCGAACTCGCCGATCAGCCCGTCGGTGACCCGGTAGACGCCGCCCAGGGGGCCGATGTCCTCGCCCATCAGCAGCGATTTGGGGTTGGCGGCCAGGGTGGCGCGAAGGCCCTCGTTGATGGCCTTCGCGATGGTCATGGTGGTCATCAGTGGCCTGCCTTTGCTGCCCGCCCGGCGGATTCTTCCTCGCCGGCAAATCCTGCGCTGTATTCCTCGAACCATGCCAGTTCCTCCGCCACCAGCGGGTGCGCTTCGGCGTAGACGTTGGCGAAGGCCGTCCGGATGTCCGGGTTTTCGAGATCATGGGCGGTGCGGCGGACATAAGCGGCCAGCTCGTCGCCGTCTGCCTTCACCTTGGCGAAGTAGGCGTCGTCGGCCAGGCCTTCGGCGCGCAGGTACTTTTCGAGCCGGGCCAGCGGGTCCTTGGCGCGCCAGGCGTCCTCTTCGTCGGAGTGCCGGTATTTGGTGGGATCGTCCGCGGTGGTGTGCGCCCCCACCCGGTAGGTGAAGGCCTCGATCAGGACCGGGCCCTTGCCCTGGCGTGCGTGCTCGAGCGCCCACTCGGTGACTGCGTGCACAGCGATCACGTCGTTCCCGTCCACGCGGATGCCGGGGAAACCGTAGCCCTTGGCGCGGTTGGAGAGGGGCACGCGGGTCTGGACGTTGGTGGGCACGGAGATGGCCCAGTGGTTGTTCTGGCAGAAGAACACGACCGGGGCCTTGTAGGAGGAGGCGAACACCATCGATTCGTGGACGTCGCCCTCGGAACTGGCGCCGTCGCCGAAGTAGGCGATGACGGCCGCATCCGGCTGCCTGCCTGCCGGATCCGACGCCGCGAGCTTCTGGTCCCGCTGGATTCCCATGGCGTAGCCGACGGCGTGCAGGGTCTGCGCGGCCAGGACCAGCGTATACAGGTGGAAGTTAGTGTCCTTTGGATTCCAGCCACCGTTGGAGACCCCGCGGAACTGGCGCAGGAGTTCTGCCAGGTCCACGTTGCGGGTCAGCGCTACGCCGTGTTCACGGTAGGTGGGAAAGATGTAGTCCTGCGGCTGGCTGGCCCTGCCCGAGCCAATCTGCGCTGCCTCCTGGCCGGTAAGCGGGACCCACAGTGCCAGCTGCCCTTGACGCTGGAGGGCGGTGGCCTCGACGTCGAACCTGCGGATGGCGGCCATGTCGGCGTAGAGGCCACGGAGGTCCTCCGGGGTGAGTTTGTCCGCGTACTCACTGAAGACCGGGTCGGCGCCCAGTTTTCCGTCAGGGCCCAGCAACTGCACCATCTGGGCAGGGGGCTCACCCATAACGGCCTCTGCATCGGCCTCCCGCTGGTCGTCTACCGCTGTTCCGTCGAACTCGGTGGAAGGCAGATGAGTGCCCATACCGTCTCCTTGCCTGCCGCATCCGGATGCAATGCGATGTCGTGAGGATATATGCCTTACAAGGAATACATTCCCTCTACGGCATATACATTGGCTTACTGATCCTAACTTTATCTGCGGTAAGTAGCCGGAGGGCTACTTGTTAAGCGCTAGGAAGTTGCTGGCGCCTTTGTATAGTCGGCACACAACTGGAGGAACCGTGAGTTTGCCTCGGGTTCCCCGATGCTGACCCTTACGCCTTCCCCGGCGAAGGCCCGCACAGAGAGGGCCCGCGTGCCCGCGAGCTCGGCAAAGGCCGTGGTTTCAGCGCCAAGGGCAAGCCACACGAAGTTGCCCTGGGCATCGGGGACCGCCCATCCCAGCTCCCGGAGGCCAGCCATGACCCGCGTTCGCTCGTCCACGAGTTTTTGTACCCTTTCCACAACCTGGGGGTAATTCTCGAGGGAAACGATTGCCGCCTTTTCGGCAATTTGGGACACGGCGAAAGGTGTTGCGGCGACCCGCAGGTATTGGGTTAATTCCGGATGGGAGACGCTGTAGCCGACGCGAAGCCCGGCCAGGCCATGTGCCTTGGAGAACGTCCGGAGCACCACAACGTTGGGGTATTTGCGGTAGAGCGCGATCCCGTCCACCGCGTCCTCCGCCCGGACAAACTCCTGGTAAGCCTCATCGATGACCACCACGACGTCGGCTGGGACGGAACGGATGAAGGCCTCGGTCTCAGCTGCCGTGAGGGCCGGGCCGGTGGGGTTGTTGGGCGTGCAGAGCAGGATCACCTTGGTGCGGGCACTCACTGCTGCCGCCATGGCTGCGAGGTCGTGCCGCCCGTCACCGGTCACGGGGATCTGCACGCTCTCGGCGCCCGCCAGGCCCACGCTGATGGGGTATGCCTCAAAGGAGCGCCAGGCGTAGATGACTTCGTCCGCCTTGCCGTCGTCGTTCTGGCCCGCAAAGGCCGCCAGGATCTGGTTGAGCGCGCCCAGGCTTCCAGCTCCGGTCACGATGTCCTCGGCAGGAACGTCAAGGAATTCTGCGAGCGTGGCACGGAGCTTGCTGCTCAGGGGATCCGGGTAGCGGTTGAAGTCTTTCTGGCCGGCAATGGCGTCCAGCACCGCCGGAATCGGCGGCAGCGGGTTTTCGTTGGAGGACAGCTTGTAGCTGGCCAGTCCGCTGACCGCGGCCGGCGGCTTTCCTGCAGCGTAGCGGGGCAGCCGGTCCAGCACCGGGCGCGGCGCGATTCCGCCAGCCCTGGTTTCAGATGAAGTCATGGCCTCTAGCCTACTTCGAGGCCCTCAAGGGTTCCGGGGAGTGAACGGCAGAAATTCAGGCCGGTCCCAGCCGCCCGGAAGGACGGTATGGAAGCATGGTGCCATGGGTTCCTTCATCCTCCGGGTCGTCGTCAATGCCGCTGCTCTTTGGGTGGCCAGCTGGGTCCTGCCCGGCATGGAAATTTCCAGCACTGCGGCATCTGATGCCGTGGCCAGGACCGGTATTTCGCAGGACACCGGGACCATCGGGATTGTGGTGGCCTATCTCTTTATCGGCCTCATTTTCGGCGTGGTCAATGCCTTCGTGCGGCCCCTGGTAAGTCTCCTCGCTCTTCCTATCACCATCCTGACGCTCGGCCTGTTCGCGATAGTGATCAATGCAGCGATGTTGTACTTGACCTCCTGGATCAGCAGCTACACCCCGGTGCACCTCACCTTCGATTCCTTCTTCTGGACTGCCGTGCTGGCCGCGATCATCATTTCCCTGGTTTCAATGGTTGCAGGGCTGCTGCCCGGCGGCCGGCGCTGACGTCCCGCGGGGCCACCTGCCGGGGCTGACGACCAGGCAGGATTCGTCCACCCAAGTAGAAGTGCCCGCGGAAGCAGGTACCTCACAGGTGCTTTCCCCGTGCCGGTTCCCAAAAGTCCAGTACCGGCCACCCATGACCCCCATGGTGCCCGCCTTTTAGGCTGCGAATCGGGCCGCAAAAAGGCCCGTTGCTGTCAGTTCCGGAACACGGGGGCCAAAGATGAAGCCCATAAGAATCCTGCTCGCTGCCTGCCTGCTTTTCGCCTGGCAGGCCGGCCCTGCTCATGCGGACACCGAAACAGGGCCGTTGCCCAGTGCCGGGGGTTTGGGCAACGACATCTCCTGGCCCCAATGCGGCGCGGATCTTCCTGCACCCCCTGCCTTCGCGATCGTGGGCGTGAACGGCGGCCGGCCGGATACAGCCAACCCGTGCTTGTCGGACCAGCTGGCCTGGGCCGACAAAAGCGCGCTCTCGGCAGGAGGGACGCCGGCGGCCGTGTATGTGAACACGGCCGCAACAGGTCCTGTTGAAACACTGTGGTGGCCTGCAGAGAACACCTATCGGAACGCTGCTGTCAGCAACCCCTACGGGCAATGCGATGGCACTGCCTCCCCGGCCTGCGCTTACGTGCACGGCTACGGGATGGCCGTCAACGCGGCTGGCATCCTGCAGGAAGCCGGGCACACCGTGGGCCACCGGATGTGGTGGCTGGATGTTGAATTCGGAAACAGCTGGCTGTGGGACAAGGCGGTGAATGCAGCAGAACTGGAAGGCATGACGGCCTACCTGCAGGGCGCCGGAGCAGAAGTAGGGATCTATTCAACCGGGTATCAATTCAGCGAGATTGTGGGTGACGTCAGGCCCGGCAGCAACCTCGACAAACTTCAGAACTGGCTGGCGGGCGCCTATTCCGCAGAGTCGGCAGAGGAATATTGCGGGGCTTCACCTTTGACGCCAGGCGGAACTGTAACCACAACGCAGTTCACGGAAAACGACCTCGACTACAACTACCGGTGCCCCGCCGCTGTCCCCGCCCCGGCTCCACAGCCAGCCCCGCCGCCCGCTCCGGAACCTGCCCCGAAACCGGAAAACCCACGCTCAAATCCCTATGCTGAACTGCACGCCGCGCAGATTTCATGACTCCCCCGCCGGGAACAGTCACGGCCCCTACCGGGCACCCGGCTGCGGCCGCCCGGAAAAGGGGTCCCTGGGATCCTTGGGAACAGAGGGCGGCGGAGTCTTGGACAATGCAAAGCGGGTGGCGGTGGCAGCACCCCCGGCTCCGAGGACACTCCCAAGCACCGCCGTGGACTGGACCAGTGAGGGGTCTTTGCTGGCGCCCACCTGCCGGGCTGCCTCCTCATAGCCCGGGAGGCTGTGTCCGGGGCCCAACCCGGCATCTTCTCCCCCGCGCACGTAAAGGTCATTGTTCATGGTTACGGTGACCTGGTTCCTGGCGTCGCGGTTCGGCAAGCCATCGCTGCCGGGCACCCAGTCTGTTCGGTGCTCCAGGTGAAGGCTGCTGACATCGGGGGAAGGCATGATGCGCGAAACGGGCGACCCGGCGGTCAGGACGTATTTGAGCCGGTACTCCTTCCCCAAGGCCTCGTCAGCCGCCAGGTTCATGGCGTGGATACCGCCTTGGCTGTACCCCACAGCGACCACCTCCGCACCGGGTTCCGCACCCGCCTGCCGGAGCGACTGGATGACAGCTTCATTGATCCGTTCCGAGCGGGCACCCATACCGTCTACGATTCCGCCCAAATCAAAAGGATTGGTCCCGCCATCGGATTCGTTCACCTGCGTTCCGGGAACAACAACGACGTAGGCTTTTCCGGCGCCGGTATCCACTTCAATGACTTCGATGTAGCCGCTGCCGCGTGCCTCAATCATCCGTACCCGCTCAAGCAGCCCGGCGGGGCTCGCATCAAGATCGATGGAGATGGTTTCTTCCTGCGTGGCCGTTACGGGGCCCGTGCGCAGGGAAGGGATGTTCTCTTCAACCGCTGGCTTGATCGCGGGAAGGA
This sequence comes from Pseudarthrobacter defluvii, assembly GCF_030323865.1. NCBI lineage: Bacteria > Bacillati > Actinomycetota > Actinomycetes > Micrococcales > Micrococcaceae > Pseudarthrobacter > Pseudarthrobacter defluvii. The sequence continues at coordinate 4,059,707 of NZ_CP066362.1, forward strand.
GGATGACGGCATCTGCCACCAGCATTTCAGTGGCATCCCCGTTAAGGAATCCCGTCCGCCAGAAGTCCACGTGATTCTGGAGCTCCACGTCCGGATCCGACAAACCCAGCCGCCACTTCAGGTGGGCAGCGGATTCGGCAATCTCATACTCGCGCCTGCAACTGCGCACCTGGCCGCTGATCCGCTGCAGTTCCAGGCGTACTGTCCGGACGGCATCCTTAGCCTCCCAAACGGCAATGAGGGCGGCGGTTCCCGTACTGCGCGGTCGGTTCTGGTGGGCACCGAGCTCCTGCCAGGCAGTGAAAAGCCCAGACTCGATGGCTGCGAGCCGCTCGGCCAGCCGATCGAGCTTTCCGGCCCCCACCTCCAGCTCCTCCAGCTGGACGGTAATGCCGCCCACCCCGCCGGAGACTGTGAGGTTGCCGTCCGGAGGTGGTGGCAAAACCTGGATGGGTCCTCCCGATCCGGAGGGCGTTGCGTCAGCCATCAGCACCGGCCGTCAGGCGAACATTCGGAGGTCAATGCCGCGCGGGCATGTGCTGCCACGGCGGCAGAAGCTTCCAGGATCCGGTCCAAGGCCCTCCGTACGGCCACCGCCTGCAAGGCGACAGATTCCCGGTAGGCCTGTCCCGCAGGCGACTGCCAGTCCTCCATCTGGATCTCATGGAATCCCGCAAGCACTTCTTCGGCACTGTGCGAGCACTGCGCCACCTTCCTGCCCACCTCCTGGACTTCCAGGCTGACGTCCTGCCCGCTGCCCCGTATCCCGTCCATCGATTCGTTCTCCATGCTGCTTACCGTCGCGGTCTTCCCGGCCGGATGATCCGCCCCAACCCTGCCGCCACCAACGCTAGGGACGCTTCCCTGCCCGGGTAAGCACCGCCGTCGGCTATGTGGACAAGTAACGTGGGGGACGCGCTTAAGGCGGCGCCGGACTTCGTGAAAGAATCAGCACATGCCTGAAACTGCCGCCACAGCTGACACCCGCACGCCCTCAGGACGCCTGGCCCTCGCCGCGTCATCGGAAAATATCGCGCTTGGCCCCCTGGACGGCCGCTACCAGTCCGCCGTCGCGCCCCTGGTCGACTACCTGTCCGAGGCTGCGCTGAACCGAGACCGCGTGGCCGTCGAAGTGGAATGGCTGATCCACCTGACCAGCAACAATGTCCTGCCCGGCGCGGGCCGGCTGAGCGCGGAACAGCAGAGCCAACTCCGGGCCATCGTCACGGAGTTCGACGCCGCGTCCGTAGCGGAGCTGGGCGAGATCGAGGCCGTCACCGTCCACGATGTGAAGGCCGTGGAGTACTACATCGGCCGCCGGCTCCCGGCGATCGGGATCGAAAACCTGACCGCCATGGTCCACTTCGGCTGCACGTCCGAGGACATCAACAACCTCTCCTACGCACTCGGCGTCAAGGGTGCTGTGGAGGACGTGTGGCTGCCCGCGGCCCGCGCCCTGGTGGCACAGATCAGCAGGATGGCCGAGGACAACCGCGCCGTCCCGATGCTGTCCCGCACCCACGGCCAGCCCGCCACACCCACCACTTTGGGCAAGGAGCTGGCAGTCATCGCGCACCGCCTGACCCGCCAGCTGGACCGGATTGCCAAGACCGAATACCTGGGCAAGATCAACGGCGCCACCGGCACCTACGCCGCCCATGTGGCCTCCGTTCCCGGCGCCGACTGGGAGCAGGTGTCCAAGTCGTTCGTCGAGGGACTCGGCCTGACCTGGAACCCGCTGACCACGCAGATCGAGAGCCACGACTGGCAGGCGGAGCTGTACGCCGACGTGGCGCGCTTCAACCGCATCCTCCACAACGTCTGCACGGACATCTGGAGCTACATCTCCATCGGCTACTTCGCGCAGATCCCGGTGGCCGGCGCAACGGGGTCGTCCACCATGCCGCACAAGGTCAACCCCATCCGCTTCGAGAACGCCGAGGCCAACCTGGAGATCTCCAACGGCCTGCTGGACACCCTGGCTGCCACCCTGGTGACCTCCCGCTGGCAGCGCGACCTCACCGACTCCTCCAGTCAGCGCAACATCGGCGTGGCGTTCGGCCACTCCCTGCTGGCCCTCTCCAACGTGGCCAAGGGCCTTGACCGCCTGGACGTTGCCGAGGACGTCCTGGCCGCCGATCTGGACACCAACTGGGAGGTCCTGGGCGAGGCAATCCAGATGGTCATGCGCGCCGAGGCGATTGCCGGCGTCGAAGGCATGGAGAACCCCTACGAGCGCCTCAAGGACCTCACCCGCGGCCACCGCGTGGACGCGGCCCGCATGCAGGAGTTCGTGCAGGGCCTGGGCCTCTCGCCCGAGGCTGAGGCACGCCTCCTGGCCCTTACGCCCGGCAAGTACACGGGCATCGCGGACCAGCTGGTGGACCACCTGAAGTAAGCCCGCACGCAGGGCAGGAAACGTACGACGGCGTCGCCGGGCTTCAAGAAGGCCCGGCGCCTTCCGTGCGTTCGGGGTGGGAAACTGGGAACATGAAGTTGCTCCTGATCCGCCACGGCGAAACCCCAGGCAATGTACTGGGCCAACTGGATACCGACCACCCTGGGCCCGGTTTGACCGAACTGGGCGAACGCCAGGCCGAAGCCATGGCGCGGGCACTGGTAAACGAACGCATTGACGCGCTTTACGCCTCCACCCTGATCAGGACGCAGATCACCGCCGCGCCGCTGGCCCGGCTGCACACCCTCGATATTGAAGTCCTGGAGGGGCTGCACGAGATCGAGGCCGGGTCACTGGAGAAACTGACCGACCACGAAGCCCACAAGCGCTACATGGGGACCGTGATTTCCTGGGCTGCGGGCGACCTGGACCGCCGCATGCCCGCCGGGCCCGACGGCCATGCCTTCTTCGAGCGGTTCGACGCCGCCATCGCACAAGTGGTGGAACGGGCTGAACGGCAGCAGCACGGCACGGTTGCCGTCGTCAGCCATGGTGCCGCCATCCGCACCTGGGCAGGACTCCGGGCAGATGGCGCTGACCACGAGTTCGCCGCACGCCATGTCCTGGCCAACACCGGAATCGTCGCGCTGAAGGGAGATGTGGCTGCAGGTTGGACCCTGATCCATTGGGATGGAAGCCCCGTGGGTGGCCTTGCCCTGGCAGACCCGACGGCCGGGGATCCCACCGGACGCGACGTAGCGGCTCCCTAGGCCCGCTGCCGGCGGCGTCGGGGAGAGAGTGCCCGCGTCGCCGGACACGTCCCGGCACCCGTCTGGCCACGCTGGCCACACTGGCGCCCTTGGCTGTGCAGGGTGCGCTGGATACCTTGGCTGGACGACGGTACCGCCGGAATCAGCTGTGCCGCCATCGCCGCGGCGGCTGCTGCCGTGGGACGTTCCGTGGCGTCCATCGCCGTTAGGGAACGCAGCAGGGCAGCCCAGTCACCCAGGGAATCCGGGATCTCGGGCGAGCGCAGGGTGCGGGCCACGAGGGATTCAACGGCGGTACCGGGAAAGGCCTTGGTGCCGGTGAGGAGTTCCAGCAGGACCAACCCCATGGCGTACACGTCCCAGGACGGCTCCGCTGCCCCGCCGGCGGCCTGCTCCGGGCTCATGTAGTGCACGGTTCCGGAAGAAATTCCGGGTTCGGGAGCCGCCCCCGCCGTGGCTGCAATTCCAAAATCGATGATCCGGACGGGACTTCTCCGCAGGCCGCTCAGCATCAGGTTCGCCGGCTTGATGTCACGGTGCACAAGGCCGCTGGCGTGAAGGTGCGCGAGCGCCTCAAAAAGGCCGCGCGCCCAGCGCGCAACATCATCCGGCCGTGGGCTCTGCAGCCGGATGGTGTCGGCCAGGCTCGTTCCCAGCGCCAGTTCCTCCACCAGGAAGGGACGCCCGGCGTGGGTACCGCCGTCGGGCATAACGCCCTGCGCAGTGAGCCGCACAATCGAGGGGTGGGTGAGTCCGGCGAGGACCCCGGCTTCGTTTTGGATGCGCTGGTGCTGCTTGCGGCCGTTGCCGGCAGCCATCTTGACCGCAACATCGGGACCGCCCTCCAGGTCTACCGCCCGAAAGACTTCGGCAGCAGACCCGCGGCCCAGCCGTTCCCGAAGTTGCCAACGCCCGGCAACAGTGCCGTTTGAACGGGCTGGGAGCAGCGCAGCAGGGGACGTCGCAGCAACTGCAGTTTCCAGGAGGCTCATGCGGGGGAAACCACTGTGGCATGTCCCCGCCGGGGGTCAGTGGACCAGGCATCGAGCTGGAACCCGCAGCCGCAACGCCAGACGGGTGGAAGCTCAGTACCGACGGCATCGGCGGGTGCAAAGGTATAGCTCGCGGTTTCCAAGCCGACCGCAGGGGTCACGAGCTGCATCGGGGTGCCGCGGTGGACCGCGCATCCGCCCTGCGGCGCAGTGGTGCCGTCCAGGGTGGATGGGTTCAGGTCCAAGTGGCTGTCCAGGATTACAGCGCCCAGGCCGGGATCAGGCGGCGAAACTTCGGTGAAAGTAACCAACACACTCACGACTCCGTTGGGAAGCAACATCAGGAACAATCGTAAGCTTACATATAACTAGGCCAACTAGCTAGTCAGCCTAGTGAACTTTTAGTTCTTCGCCTTCGTGCACCTGAAGCGACTGGGTCATGCGCTGGAGGAAATCGACAACGATGCGCGCTTCCTCCGCTGTCAGGCTTTCAGCAACCGTCATCATCCGCCGGTGCATGGCGCCAAGGGTTTCGCGCACCTCTTTGTCGGACTCGACCGTGGGAACCACCACCACGGAGCGGCGGTCGGAGGGATGCGGCTCACGACGTACATGGCCACTGCCCACCAGCCTGTCGATGAGCGAGGTGGTGGACGCGCTAGTAATATTGAGGAACTGGCTGAGATCCTTCGGCACAACCTGCTTGCCCGACGCCTGCACCCTCAGCAGGTAGCGCAGGGCAAGGATGTCCGTCTCCCCCATGCCCATGGAGTCCCTGGTGCTGCGGCGGATTTCCGTTTCAGCCGCCCGGTAGTCCCGGAGTGACTTCAGCACGGCTGCACTGTAGTCCAGCTGCCCGTCGGGTCCGTACCAGTAGCCGGATCCCTCGTTGCCCGTAGAAACCATGGGATCATTCTAGACCAACTGATAACTAGCCTGCCAAGTAAATTGCTTTGCCGCCTCCCACACACGTTAGCGAGGCCCTAACCGGCAGGAAACACCCACGTAACCGCCGGCGCCTAGCCTTGTCAGGCATACCCCTCCGGCGAATCGAGGCAGTTATGCAGACCAACCCCCGGCTGAACATCCGGCAGGTCCCCTGGTCCAACCCCGTAGGCGCGGACCTGCGCCATGCCCAGCAGGCCGAGCTGGACGCCCGCTTCGGCCGGCCCGACCATGAACCCGGCCCGCCGCCGTCGGGCGCCGACTGCGCTGTCTTCCTGGTGGCGTATGACAAGGGTTCCGGACAACCCGTCGGCTGCGGCGGACTGCGGCTCCTGGATGGATCGACGGCGGAAATCAAGCGCCTCTACGTACTGCCGTACACGCGCGGCTCCGGCGTTGCCAGTTCGATCCTGGCCGCACTCGAGGCGGAGGCTTTCAGGCAGGGCATAACCCGGATCAAGGCGGAAGCCGGCTCGGCCCAGCCGGACGGCCGCAATTTCTACCGAAACTCCGGATTCGAGGCAATCCCCAACTTCGGGCCGTACATCGGAGTGGAACACTCTTCCTGCTACGCCAAGACCATCAACGCCCACAGCGCCGCGCAGACCGCCATGGCCTAGCGGGGCATCGGAGCCCAGGACTAACGTTCGCCCCCGGTTTACGCCGCGGGCCCCAGCCGTTTCCCCAACTGGTTCAAAGTGGGCAGCCGGGCTGTTTATCGAATCGATAGCTATAACGGCCCGGTTTTTGTCATGCCCGGCTATAGGCTGTGCGGACATGCTCCGATTCCAGTCCAGAAATGAGTCCTGATCGTGCGTAAATTGCAGACTTTGGTTGCCGCCGCCGTCGCCGCCACCCTTCTCGCCGGCTGTGGCGGTGCCTCCACCCCGCCGGCCTCTACCGGTGACGCCTCCGGCGCTCCGGCGGGAGCCTCCGGGGACACCCTGGTGATCTACACCAACTCCAACGGCGAGGGCCGGGGCGACTGGCTGGCCGCCAAGGCGGCCGAGGCCGGATTCAAGATTGAGATCGTGGGGGCCGGGGGCGCCGACGCCACCAACAAGCTCATTGCCGAGAAGAACAACCCCATCGCGGACGTCGCGTTCGGCCTGAACAACATGTACTTCTCCCAGGTCAAGAACGAGGGTGCGCTGGAGGCCTACCAGCCCGCATGGGCGGGCGACGTGGACAAGGGCCTGGGCGACGGCGAGACCTACTGGCCCCTGGTGAAGCAGGCCATCCTCCTGGGCTACAACTCGGACAAGATCAGCAAGGACGCCGCGCCAAAGGACTGGACGGACCTGTGGACGAAGGACGAGTTCAAGAGCCGCTATGAACGGGTCACCGGCATGGGCACGGCCACCGCGCAGCTGGTCTTCGCAGGCATCCTCTCCAGGTACCGGGATGACTCCGGCGATCTGGGGATTTCCGACGACGGGTGGAAGCAGGTTGAGCAGTACTTCAAGAATGGCAGCCCCGCAGTGGCCAAGACCGACCTGTTTGCCCGCATCGCCTCCGGTGACGTGGACATGGGCCAGATGCCGTCCTCGATCATTGCCGACCGCGAAAAGTCCTTCAAGGTAAACGTGGACACTGTCATCCCCTCCGTGGGGGTCCCGCTTGCCGTGGAGCAGATAGCGCTGGTGAAGGGGACCAAGAAGAAGGACCAGGCGCAAAAGTTCATCGACTGGTTCGGCAGCGCCGAGGTCCAGGGCGAGTTCGCGCAGAAGTTCAACTCCATGCCGGTCAACAAGGGTGCCCAGGCAAAGGCCAACCCCGAGGTGGTGGACTTCTTTGCCGGCCTCAAGCAGCAGGACATCGACTGGAACTTCGTGCAGAAGAACATGGGTGCCTGGGTGGAGAAGATCGAACTTGAGTACATGACGTAACTCATACCGCCAGCCGCCATTCCCGCGTTCCACCAGACAGGGTTGCCATGATCCGCTTGGAAAACATCGAAGTTACCTTTGGCGATTTCACCGCCATTCCGCAGCTGGACCTGCATGTCCGGCCGGGCGAGTTCTTCACCCTCCTGGGGCCCTCCGGCTGTGGGAAGACGACGGCGCTGCGCACCCTGGCCGGCTTCATCCAGCCGGCCAGGGGTACGGTCAGGGTGGACGGCAAGGACGTGACCCGCCTTCCCAGCGACAAGCGGCAGGTGGGCATGGTGTTCCAGAACTATGCCCTGTTCCCGAGCATGAGCGTATGGGAGAATATCGCCTTCGGGCTCCGGGTCCGGAAGGAAAAACCGGCCGACAGCGACCGCCTGGTGCGGGACATTGCCCGGCGCGTGGAACTCAGCGAGGAGCAGCTGGCGAAGAACGTGGCCGAACTTTCCGGTGGCCAGCAGCAGCGGGTAGCCGTTGCCCGCGCCCTGGTGCTGCGGCCGAAAATCCTGCTGCTGGACGAGCCGCTGTCCAACCTGGACGCCAAGCTACGCCACCAGCTGCGCCAGCAGCTCAAGGACCTGCAGAGCGAGTTCGGCATCACCACCGTGTACGTCACCCATGACCAGGACGAGGCACTGGCCATGAGTGACCGGGTCGCCGTGTTCAACAAGGGCGTCGTGGAGCAGGTCGGCACCCCGCAGGACATCTACGACCAGGCCGCCACTGAGTTCGTCTGCAACTTCATCGGCGACAGTTCCACGCTGACGCCGGACTTCGTGGCGGAGGTCAACCGGCTTTCCGGCGCCGGCCTCAGCACGGATGCCAGGTCCTATCTGCGCGTGGAAAAAGCCTCACTGGACCGGCCCGGGGACGGAGGGACCGCCGTCGGACTTTCCGCCACCGTGGTCTCCCGCACGTACCACGGCCTGCACAGCCGCTACGTGGTGCGCAGCCACGGCGCTGACATTCGCCTCCTGGTCCGGGAAGACGGCGGCGCGCACCCCGAGGCCGGCACGGCCGTAACTGTCTACGTCCAGCCCGGGCACATCCTGCAGTACCATCCCGAAACCGGTGCCGCACTGGCAAAGGACCGGGCGGTTGCCCTGCCATGAGCGTCAACAACCCGGTGGGCAGCATGGCCCGCTCGCCGTTCGTCCTGGTGGTGGGGGTCATCCTCACCTGGTTCATTGCCGGCTTCCTGGTATGGCCCAACGTGAACATCCTGATCGCCACCTTCTTCCCCGACGGCAGCTTTTCGGGCCGCGCCGCGGAGAAGCTATTCTCCTCCCAGCGGGCGATGAAGGCACTGGGCAACAGCTTTCTCCTGGCCGTGGCGCTGTCCATCACCGTCAACGCGGTGGGGGTCTTCATCGTCCTGGTGACGCACTACTTCCGGATCCGTGGCTCCAGGATCCTCTTCCTGGGGTATGCCTCCACCTTCATCTACGGCGGCATCGTCCTGGCCGCAGGCTACAAATTCATCTACGGGGACAAGGGCATGGTCACCTCGCTGCTGGTCCGGATTTTCCCCGGGATGGACCCGGGCTGGTTCTCCGGGTTTTTTGCCGTCCTGGTGGTCATGACCTTTGCCACCACCACCAACCACATGCTGTTCGTGGCCAACGCTCTCAAGGGCATCGATTATCAGACCATCGAGGCGGCGCGGAACCTTGGCGCCTCCACGTGGACCATCCTGCGGCGCATTGTCCTGCCCATGCTCAAACCCACGCTGTTCGCCGTCACCATCCTGTCGTTCCTCACCGGCCTGGGCGCGTTGAGCGCTCCCCAGGTGCTGGGGGGCCGGGACTTCCAGACCATCACGCCGATGATCCTGACGTTTACCAACAGCCCCACCTCCCGCGACCTGGCGGCGCTGCTGGCCGTAATCCTGGGCCTGGCCACCATGCTGATGCTCGCAGTGATGTCCCGCCTGGAAAAGGGCGGAACCTACTTTTCAGTGTCAAAGGTGTCTTCCGAACTCCAGAAGCAGGAAATCACCAATCGCGCAGCCAACGTGGCCGTGCACGGCGTGGCCTATCTCCTCTTTGCCATCTACACGCTTCCGGTCGTGCTGATCGTGCTGTACTCGTTTGCGGACGGCGCTGCCATCCAAACAGGACAGCTCTCGCCTGCGAACCTGACACTGGACAACTACGTCCGCGTCCTCACCCAGCAGTCGGGGCTCCGGCCGTTCATCGTCAGCGTGGTGTACAGCGCCCTGGCGGCGGTCATCGCGGTGGGCGGGCTGCTCTTTGTGGCGCGGCTGCTGCAAAAGTACAAAAACTGGGTGGCCTCCACGTTCGAGTACCTGCTGCACATCCCGTGGATCCTGCCGTCCGCACTGCTGGCCCTGGGCCTGATTGTCAGCTACGACCACCCCAATCCCCTGGTGGGCGGTGCCGTCCTCACCGGGACAACGGTGATCCTGCTCATCGCGTTTGTCACGGTGAAGATCCCATTTACACTCCGGATGCTCAAGGCGTCTTTTGCCTCCGTGAACTCCTCATTGGAGGAGGCTGCAGCCATCATGGGTGCCAAGACCCTGTACGTCTTCAGGCGGATCCTCCTGCCGCTAGTGCTCCCGGCCGCGGCCGCCATTACGGCCTTGAACTTCAACAGCCTCCTCGACGACTACGACACCGCTATCTTCCTGGCCCATCCGCTGGTGCAGCCGCTGGGCCTGGTCATCAAAGCCAATACTGACGGCGCCGAGGGCACTGAGGGAATCGCGAACACATTCGTCTACACAGTGCTCCTCATGGTCATTACGGGCGTGACCATGTACCTCGTGTACGGCAGGTCCGGGCGGCGCAGGTCCAAGAAACCCCTGCCCGCCCTGCCTTCCGCATCGCAAGCCCCCGGCCCGGGAGCTCCTGGAGCGCAGGCGCCGGGTGAGGATGACGCCACGCGTCCAGCCGGTGCCGTTCGTTGATCAACCGCCGGAGGTGCTGCCGACGGCGGCCCCTGCGTTCCGCCGTCGGGCGAGGTTGAGCACGCGGTCCCGCAGCGGCTGGGCACTGTCGGCGAGCGCGATCCGTCCCAGCGCTGACGAGGCGACACTCACGGCGCGCGTGCGCAGCCTCCGCTGCCGGTTGTAAGCCCGCAGCGCCTGGTCCTCGGGCAAGGTGTTGAGGAGGTCGGCCAGCGTGACCGCGTCGACCAGCGATTCGCAGGCCCCGCGGCCCAGCGTGGGCATCATGGCATGCGCGGCGTCTCCAATGAGCACCCTCCTGCCGCTGACGTAGGAGCCGAGGCGCGGAACCGTCCACAGGCGCTGGACCAGGCATTCCTCCGACGTGGCTGCAGCCAGGGCGTGCCGGATGGCAGGGGCGTGGTTGGCGTAGCGTGCCCTTGCCTGCTCGAGGGCTGTCGCTGGGTCTATCCCGTACGGGCCGAGTTCCGACCGGTAGCTCGCATACCAAAAGGAGCCTCCACGCGCAGCGGCCATCCCAAACAGGTCTCCCCGGCCCCAGTACTCGCCCACCTCATCCGGTGCGACTGGAGTGGGGAGGGTGCCGCGAAGAGCAAGGTAGGGGGTGAGGCGGGCATCGGTGGCCCCGCCCCAGGCCGTACGCCGGACCATGCTGTGGACACCGTCGGCGCCCACCACCAGTCTGCCGTCCACGGGAATCGTCTGCACGGTGTCAGTGACCCTACGGACGGTAGCGGGCACGGCGGCATCCAGCAGCCGGAGCAGGTCTACCCGGGAAATGCCGAACATCTCCCCTGCATCGACGGTGACCCAGGGCTCCCCCTGTGCATTGCGGACCGAGCCTGTGCCGAGCACCGGACTGACTGCCCGCGCCTCGTCAAGGATTCCCAGTCGGGCCAGTGCCCGCTGGGCGTTTAGCCACATCCCCAGCGCATTGCCCACGGCAGGCAGTTCCGGACGTTTCTCATGGACGGTGACCTGGAAGCGGCTGGTATCCAAAGCAGCCGCGAGGGCGAGCCCGGCGATTCCGCCGCCAACGATCGTGATCGTTTCCATGCAGCACATTCTACTACTTTTGTAGTGAACAGGAAGAGCCCAATTACACTGAACGCATGCCGGACCGCCGCACCCAACTGCTCGATGCCGCCCTGGCCGTGGTGGCGGACCGCGGAATGAAGGGCCTCACCCACCGGGCTGTTGACGCCGCAGCAGAAGTGGCCGAGGGAACCACCTCCAACTACTACCGCAACCGCGCCACCCTGGTAGCGGCAGTGCTGGAGCGCCTGCTGGAGCTGGACGCAGCGCTCCTGGCGGAGCAGGGGCCGGCCGGGCCGCCCCGGAGCGTTGAGGAACTGGCAAACCAGTTGGCCTCCCTGGTGCTGGCGCTTGCGGGTCAGCATGCCGGCCTGACCCGCGCACGGCTGGCACTTTCCCTGGACAAGCCCGAGTCAGTAACCGCCGGCCATTTCCGGCTGGTGGGCGGCCTGGAACAGGCACTGGCCGCCTTGGGCGTACCGGACGCCGGAGCCAGGGCACGGGACGTGGCGGACTACGGCGACGGCGTACTGCTGCACCTGCTCACCGTGCGGCGGGATGACGCTCCCGACGCCGCCGCCATTGCGTCGGCAGTCCGGCGGCTGCTGGCGCCGTAAGACCGGCTGGCAGCCCGCCGTCGTAATCCTCCCTGGCTCAGGAGGCTGCGGTGGGCCAGCCCGTGTAAGCCTCGGCCAGGTAGGCCCTGCCATGCCGGGAGGAGACCACGGAGTTCAGTTCCCCGAGCTGGCGGGCGCGGGAGAAGTCATCGGCGCCCACGGGGGTGTGCAGCATGGTGGTCATCCAGTAGGAGAACTGCTGCGCCTTCCACACCCGGTCCAGGGCGCGATCGCTGTAGGTCTCCAGGAGCGCATCCGAGCCGGAGTTGTAGTGGCTGTCGAGGCCTTCGAAGAGGACCTTGACGTCATTGATGGCCAGGTTGAGGCCCTTGGCCCCGGTGGGCGGGACGGTGTGCGCGGCGTCGCCGGCCAGGAAAAGGTTGCCGTGGCGCATGGGCGTGTGGACGAAACTGCGGAACGGCAGGACCATTTTTTCCAGGACCGGGCCTTCCTTGAGCTCGAAGCCGTTACCGTTGACCCGGCTGCGGAATTCGGCCCAGATCCGGTCGTCATCCCATTCCGCGACGTTTTCCTTGGGGTCGCACTGGAAGTACATCCGCTGCACGGTCTCGGTGCGCTGGCTGATCAGGGCGAAGCCGTTGGCGGAGTTGGCGTAGATCAACTCGTCCGAGCTGCGCGGCGCCTCGGCCAGGATGCCGAACCAGGCGAAGGGGTATTCGTGGAAGTACCACTTGCGGTGGGCTTCGGGGATCTGGAACCGGCAGTGGCTGCGCGAGCCGTCGGCGCCGACCAGGAAGTCGGCCTGGATCTCGAACTCGACGCCGTCCGCATCGGTGAACCACACCTTCGGCTTGCCTTCGAGGTCGTGCACCGAGGTGTCGGTGACGCTGTAGCGGACGTCGCCGCCGTCGTCCTTGCGGCGCGCGGCGAGGTCCAGGAAGACATCTGTTTGCGGGTACAGCCACACGGACTCCCCCACCAGGTCCTTGAAGTCAATGCGGTGGCTCTCGCCGTTGAAGCGCAGTTCAATCCCGTCGTGCCGGTCGCCGTCGCGCAGCACCCGATCTGAAACGCCGCTGTCCACCAACAGGTTGACGGTGCCGTGCTCCAGGATGCCCGCCCGAACGGTGTGGGCGATCTGCTCGTGGCTGCGGATCTCGATCACGGTGGACTCGATGCCTGCCTTGGCCAGCAGGTGGGAGAGCATGAGTCCTGCGGGGCCGCCGCCCATGATGGCTACCTGGGTGGTGATGACTTTTCGTGCCATGGTCTGTTCTCGCTTCATTGCGGGCCCCGCCGGAGGCGGCACCGGGCTTCTTCGTCTGGCAACCAGTGTGGGCCGAAGCCGGTGACCTCCGTTACACCTATTCCGTTCAATGGATCAGAAGTCTGCCATTTGCCGGGCGATGCCGCGGGCAGCCGTTTGCAGCGCGGGCACCAATGCCTGCAGGCGCATCTCGCGGAGGGGAACCACGACGCCGAGCGAGGCCACGGCGCGCTGCCGCCGGTTCAGCACGGGGACGGCTATGCCCCAGGTGTCCGGATCCACCACGCCCTTGAGTTGGGCAAAACCCTGGTGGGAGGTCTCGGCAAGGAGGGCGCGCACGGCGTCAGGTCCGACTTTTCCATCCGGGTCCGTGAACCCGCGGAGGTATTCCTCCTGCGCAGCCTTGTCCTGGTGCGCCATCAGCGCCAGGCCTGCCGACGAAATATGGACCGGCATCCGGCCTGCCACCTGGGCCCGGTTGGCCACCGAACCCCGCCGGGACAGCCGTTCCACAAACAAGGCCTCCCAGCCGTCCAGCACGGCAAGGTTTACGTTCTGGTGCAGCACCTGCTGGATGTCCTCCATGAATGGCATGGCCGCCTGCCGCAGGGCGAGTGTTGGGGAGGTACGGTTCACCAGTTCCCATAACCTGACCCCGGGCCGGACCATGCCGCCCGGCGCCGCTTCCAGCAATCCATGGGCGGCAAGCTGGCCCACCAGCCGGTGCGTGGTGGTGAGCGGCAGGCCCGCCCGCTGGGCGAGGTCGCTCAGCTGCAGGGCGCCGATGTCCTGGGGAAACGCGGAAATCAGGCGGACGATCCGGTCCACCACCGAGTCGCCGGAGGGAGAGTTGGCCAGGGCGATCACCCGCTTCCGTTGAATGGGAAAACATGTCCCAGATTACACCCCCTGGTGATACAAACCTCACTGGGGATGTGGGCGATGCTGCCCAAAACCACCACGGCAAAGCAGCCCGCCGCTCAAACTCCTGGAAGATACACCGAGGTATTTCTATGTCATTTGCGCCATCTCAACCCCGCTCCAAGTGGCCGGTCTGGCTTTGCTGGCTCGCAATGGTCCTTGACGGCTTTGACCTGGTGGTGCTGGGCACCGTCATCCCCACGCTGATCAAGACCCACGACCTTGGTTTCGATGCCGTGGGCGCCACGTGGGCCGCCACCATCTCCCTCGTCGGCGTTGGCGCCGGTGCCCTGTTCATCGCCCCATTGTCAGACCGCTTCGGCCGGCGCCGCCTCCTGGTGGCGTGCGTCCTGTGGTTTTCGATCTTCACCATCGCCGTGGTGTTCGCTCCCAACGTCGCCGTGTTCTGCGTCTTCCGGCTTCTGGCCGGCTTGGGCCTGGGTGCCTGCCTCCCGGCCGCCCTGGCCTACATGAACGACTACGCTCCGGCAGGTACTGCCGGTAAGTCAACCACGCGCACCATGACCGGCTACCACGCGGGCGCCGTGGCCACGTCCTTCCTTGCCCTGATGCTGATCCCGGACTGGCGGATGATGTTCGTCGTCGGCGGGCTCGCGGGCATTGTCCTGGCTCCCTTCCTGTGGTTCAAGCTCCCGGAGACCCTCTCCTCAGCGGCTGCCCCGGCCACGGAAGCAAGGGAACCGGCCGCAGCCCCCACAGGCTTCCGGGACCTGGCCCGGAAGCCCTACCCCCTGGTGGCGCTGGCCATCGCGGCCGCTTCCTTCATGGGCCTGCTCCTGGTCTACGGACTGAACACCTGGCTTCCGCAGCTGATGGCCGGCGCCGGGTACACGGTCAGCACGGGCCTGGTCCTCCTGCTGGTCCTGAATGTGGGTGCCGTGGTGGGGCTGGTCATCGCGGGGATCCTGGCCGACAGGCACGGCACCAAGAAGGTGGTACTGCTGTGGTTCGGGCTCTCCGCGGTCTTCCTGGCGGTCCTTAGCGTCAAGATCCAAAGTGAACTGCTGCTCAACCTGGCAGTCTTTGTCACTGGCGTTTTCGTGTTCAGCGCACAGGTGCTGGTCTACGCGTGGGTCAGTCAGCTGTTCCCGGCAGCCCTCCGCGCCACCGCCCTGGGGTTCGCCGCCGGTGTGGGGCGGCTCGGCGCCATCCTGGGCCCCGCCGTTACCGGAACGCTGGTGGCCGCCAACATCGCCTACCCCTGGGGCTTCTACGTCTTCGCGGCCGCTGCCGCCATTGCCGTGGTGGCGCTGGTGGCAGTTCCGCACACCATCCGGGCAGTCCGGGAAGAAGCAGCCGCGGAACGCCCATAACCCGCCGCCGATCGGCCCGCCCCAGGCGCTCCGGGGGCGGGCCGATCGGAAAAGGCGGTCAGGCCGCCGTCGTGACCCCGCCCTGCCTGCTCCGCACACGGCGCCATAGGGCCGGAGCCAGCACCACAGTTATGCCGACGGCGGCACCAATGACCGTCTCCACGATGCGGTCGCGCAGCAGGAACGCAGGCGAGGCGGGAACAACCAACAGCGTGGAGATCAGCGCCAGGGGGGTGACGAACACCTGGGCCAGCAGGTATTGGCGGATGATGAACATTTCGGCGCCGAACTGGCACAGCGCCATGACGAGCACTGTCTGCCAGGGCTGCAGGCCCACCAGCAGGACGGCCGCCAGGACCAGCAGGCCCAGGACGGTGCCGATGATTCTTTGGATGCCGCGGCGCACCCGGTGCCGTGTGGTGTGGCCCACCAGGGGAACGACGGCGGCCACCATGGCCCAGTAGTTGTGCCCGAACCCCAGGCGGGACCCGGCCCAGGTGGCCAGTGTGCCGGCAAGTCCCGCGGCCACCAGGTAGCCCAACCCTTCAAGCCACGCCGTGCGCTTCTCCGTGGCAGTGCGCCGGATCCGCGGCGGCCTGGTCCACGGGGTGCGGTGGCTGGGAAGGATCCGGGACGAGAAGCCCACAAGCAGGGCGAACACCGTGGTGAGGACGGCCACCAGCATGCCCTGCCAAAGCGGCGGCTGGTTGGGAATGGACGCAATGGCGGCGAAAGCGAAGATGTGGAAAAGCGACCCTGCCGGGCGCAGCCGCAGCCAGGAGATGGCGACGGAACAGGCGCCTGCCACAAGCGTGGTGGCCAGGACCAGCAGCCAGGTGTGGGTGGCAGCATCCAGGCCCCAGGCAGGACCCATCCGGGCCGCGAGCGCCGCCAGGAAGATCACCAGCAGCATCAGCAGCCCGGCCCGCAGCTGCAGCACGAAGCGGACGGCATGCGGTTCGCCGCGGCCGTAGATTCCAGTGAAGGCGCCGAAGGACGCGAAGATTGCCACGTCCAGCCGGCCCAGCAGCACCAGCGTGATGAGGGGAACGAAGACGCCCACGGCACAGCGCAGCGCCGGGTGGTGGTCCTTGTTGCCGGGGCCGATGGTGAACATCTCGGCAAACAACTTCACGGGCAGCGCCTTCCTGGGGTGGATTCTGGACGGGCGGCCACGCTGACGTTCCTGATAAATCCTACGGCCCGGACCCTATGCAGCGCCCGCCGCGTTCCCCTGAATGGAATCGGAAGGCAACGCAGGGGAAATAACTCGGGGCAATGCTTGAGCCATGAAGCACCCTTCGTCCCACCCGACCGCTCAAGAATTGCGCTGCGAAGTCTGCGGCCAGATGCCGGAACCGCCCAAGGCCCGACTGACCGTGGCGAACGTGGCCGTGATGCTGCCCATCGAGCTGCTGGTCCACGCCCTGGTGGTGGAAACCCGCCTTCCTTATGTGGCCAAGGTGCTGGTGCTGGCCCTCACCGCGACGGTCCTGGTGATCTGGGTGGCCGAGCCATCAGCCGCCCGGCTCCTGCTCCGCTGGCTGCATGCTCCTGCGCTGCGGCGCCGCCGGCAGCTGGCGGCAGCCCCATCGCTGTGGCGGGCGCGGACAATGCTGCGGGACCAGCCCGGTTCACTGCAACGGATCACGCGGGCGCTGGCGCGGCTGGACAGCAACATCCTCAGCATCCACGTCCACCCTGTGCCCGGCGGAGTCCTGGACGAGTTCGTCCTCTCCGTCCCCGGCCACGTGCGCGAGCGGGAGCTTTTGACAGCACTGCACGACGGCGGCGGCAGCAGTTCCCACGTGTGGCCCACCACCGTACTGGCCATGGCGGATGGGCAAACCAAGGCGCTGAGCCTCGCGGCACGGATCGCTGCCGCCCCGGACGAACTGCCGCTGGCGGTGGCCGAGCTCCTGCACGCAAGGATCCTGCCGCCGTCGGACGCCGCCGGCACAGGGCCCGACGACGGAACGCGCCTTAAGATTCCAACCGCATGGGACGGGCCCATCACTTTCTCTCGGCCGGGCGAGCCGTTCACTCCGGCGGAATCGGCGCGGGCCCACCGGCTGGCTGAGGTGGCCGAAATTACTTCTTATCGGCCGGCCGCGTCCCCAACAGAACGTTGAGCCCCCACCCCACCACGGTGATCAGGATGATGGCACCGGCCATGGAGGCCAGCTGGACCGGGGTGGAGAGGATTGTTCACGGTTGCCCACTACCCGGCCGCCGCCAGTCACAATCGGTTGGGAAGCCGGCCACGCAGCCAGTGCCTGAAAAATCCTTGACAGTGGCGGGAGTCACTCCTACCTTTGATTTTGGGATCCCATTTTGGGATCCCAAAATTGCAAAGCTTCCGCTCGGCGCTCCGGATCGCCCAGCGGATTCTCCCCATGGCAACGGCCCAACGGGCACGTACCGCCCCGTTCGCATCCCCCCATCCGTAAACTTCCCCGTGAAGGAGAAGCTGTGTCCATCCCAAACACTGAAACAACGGCCACGTCCCCCCAGGCCACCCCCGGCACCGCCGACAAACCCGGACAGGACGGCACGCAACGACGCACTGCCGTCCGGTGGAAGCTCTTCCTGCTGCTCCTGGTCCTGGTGTCCGTCAACTACATCGACCGCGGTTCCATCTCCGTCGCCCTGCCCATCATCCAAAAGGAATTCAACCTCGCCCCCGAACTGGTGGGCCTGCTGCTCTCCGCGTTCTTCTGGACCTACGCCCTGATGCAGGTGCCCGTGGGCTGGCTGATCGATAAATTCGGTCCCCGCAAGGTGATGACCGCGTCCTGCATCGGCTGGGGCGCTGCCACGGCGGCCTCCGGAATGGCAGGCGGCTTCCTCAGCATGTTCATCGCCCGGCTCGGCATCGGCGTGACGGAGGCCGGCGTGATGCCCGCCGGCGGCAAGCTCAATGCCATCTGGATGCACAAGTCCGAACGTGGCCGCGGCGCCACCATCCTGGACGCCGGCGCACCCCTGGGTGCCGGGCTTGGCGGCATCATCATTGCCGGCCTCATCGCCTCCACCGGCAGCTGGCGCTGGTCCTTTGTCATCGCCGGCGCCGCCACCGTCCTCATGGGCCTGGCCGTCTGGTGGTACGTCCGTGACAACCCCCGCCAGCACCGCGGGGTCAACGACGCCGAGGCGTCCTACATCGAAGCGTCGCACGCCGCCGAGGATGCCGAAGCAGCCATGGACGGCAGCAAGGGCAAGCGCGGGCTGCTTCCCTACCTTAAATTCCGCTCCTTCTGGGCCATGTGCCTGGGCTGGCTCGGCTTCAACGGCGTGTTCTACGGCCTGCTGACCTGGGGCCCGCTGTACCTGGCCCAGGCCAAGGGCTTCGACCTGAAGACCATCGGCTGGTCCACGCTGGTGATCTTCGGCGCCGGGTTCGTCGGCGAGATCATCGGCGGCACCATCGCCGACAAGTGGCGCGCGTCCGGCGCCTCCGCCAACCTTGTCATGCGGACCCTCCTCGGCATCTCCAGCGCCATCGTCGTGGCAGGCCTGGTGGGCGTGACCGTGGTGCCTGACGCCACCACCGCCGTGGTCCTGCTCTCCGTGGTCCTGTTCTTCCTGCGCTGGGTGGGCCTGTTCTGGAGCATCCCCTCCATCCTGGGCGGCCGCACCAACGCCGGCGTCCTGGGCGGGGCGATGAACCTCAGCGGCAACATCTCCGGCTTCGTCACCCCCATCGTCGTCGGCCTGATCGTGGGCGCCACCGGCTCCTACACCTGGGCGCTGCTGTACTTCGTGGGTTCCGCGGTGATCATGGGCGCCTCTGTCCTCACCCTGAACTACAACAAGCGGCTTCCTGTCTAAGCTGACCCTCGCAGGGAAACTTGCAATCGACGCCCCCGCAGCCGGGAGCAGTGCCGTACGAGAATCCGGAATGGAGCATCATGCTGACCGCAGAAGAGACCCAGGACAAGGACCGCCCCCTCCGCGAGACCGTCCGGGACACCCTCCGCACCCGGATTTTCGAAGGACACTACGCTCCCGGCACGCGGCTGGTGGAACGCGACCTGGCAGCCGAATTCTCCGTCTCCCGGCTGCCGGTCCGCGAAGCCCTGCGAATGCTCCGCATGGAAGGCTTGATCAGTGACCGCGGCGCACGCGGGGCCGAGGTCAGCAGCCTCAGCCCCAAGGACGTGGAGGACCTCTTCGACGTCCGCCAGTCCCTGGAGGTGCTGGCCTGCCGGCTCGCCGCCAAGCGAGCCACCGAGGAGCACCTCGCCTACCTCAAGGGCCTGCTGGACAACGCGGAGGCCTTCCTGGCGAAGGGTTCCGTCATGGAGGCACACCGCTCCAACAGCGAATTCCACGACGCCATCACCCGGATCGCGGACAATAACTTCCTCAAGTCCGCCCTGGAACCCCTCCAGGGCCGCATGCACTGGCTGTTCCGGCACGTGGCCGACCTGCCCGAACTCATCCGCGAACACCGCGAACTCTTCGCCGCGATCGCCAGCGGCGACCCGGACAGGGCCGCGGCCCAATCCGCATCCCACATCGGGAAGTACCGGGACCAGTTTCCCGAGGACTTCCAGAAAACCGAACCAGAATTCCACCGGAAGAGAAAATGAAACTCCTGGTCATCAACCCCAACATCAGTGCCGACGTCACCGCACTGATCGAATCCGAGGCGCTGCGCTCCGCCTCCCCCGGAACCGAATTGATGGTCCGGACGGCCGGCCACGGCGTGGAGTACATCGAAACCCGTTTTGAAGCCCTCATCGCCGCCGGCGCAGTGGCCGAGATCATCGCCGAACACACCCGCCCCGGCGCTGACCCGGTGGATGCCGTAGTGGTCGCAGCCTTCGGGGACCCCGGCATGCCGGCCCTCAAGGAACTGGCGGACGTACCCGTCATCGGGATCACCGAGGCAGCCCTTTGCGCCGCGGCACTGCAGGGCCACCGCTTCTCCATCATCGCCATCTCGGACCGGATCAAGCCCTGGTACCGCGAATGCGTGGAACAATTCGGCCTGGCAGGCCGCCTGGCCTCCATCCGTTCCATCAACGACTCCCTCACCAGCATCGCCTCGGTCCAGCAGGACTTCCGGGAAACCCTGCTGGCACTCAGCCGGCAGGCCGTCGCCGAGGACGGCGCCGACGTCGTAATCCTCGCCGGTGCCCCGCTGGCCGGCCTGGCCCGCGAACTCAACGGACAGATTCCCGTGCCCGTGGTTGACGGTATTTCCGCCGGGATCCGCCTGGCGGAAGCCGTGGCTGCACTGCAGTCCGGAACCCACCGCGCCGGCGCCTTCGCCCCGCCCCCGGCCAAGGACCGCAAGGGCCTGTCGGGCAACCTGGACGCGGCCCTCGCCGCCCGCCAGGAGCACGCCGAAACCCCGCAGCCCGCCGCCTAAGCAGACTTCACCACCCCAAGGAGGACACCGATGTCCCACCAGCCAGACCTCGTCATTGCCAACGCCACCGTCGTCAACAGCACCGGCCGGCAGGAAGCCCACATCGTGGTGCACGAAGGAAAGATCGCCGCCCTCATCGACGCCGCCCAGCCGGTCCCCACGGCGGACCGCACCATCGACGCCACGGGAAGACTCGTGATCCCCGGCGGCGTGGACGGACACTGCCACGTGGCGCAGGTGACCGGCCGCTTCCGCACCCTGGACGACTACCGCACCACCTCCACCGCGGCCCTGTGGGGCGGCACCACCACCATCATCGATTTCGGTATCCCCCGCGATGCCCAGGAAACCCCGCTGGCCGCCGTCCTGCACAAGAAGGAACTGGCCACCCAGTCCCGCTGCGACGTCGCCCTCCACGGAGCCGTCATCAGCTGGGACGAAACCGTGCCGTGGCAGCTGGAACAACTGGCCACCGAAGGCGTCCGCTCGGTGAAGATGTACACCACCAACCGCGGCACCACCATGGCCGACGGCGACACCATCCTGAAAGTCATGCGGGAAATGGTGCGGCTGGACGGCCTGGCCTACATCCACGCCGAACACGACCCCATCATTGCCGACTGCACCGAACAGCACGCCCAGGACGGCCGCATCGGCATCGAACACTTGCACCGGACCCGGCCCGAACTGGCCGAGGAGATCTCCGTCAAGGAGACCCTGGCCATGGCCGAATACACGGGCGCCCCGGTGTACTTCGTCCACCAGTCCACGCCCGGCGCCGTGGACCTGGTCTCGCAGGCACGGGAGCGCGGCATCGAGGCCTACTCCGAAACCTGCCCCCACTACGTCACGCTGGACGACACCGTCTACGCCTCCACCTTCCCCGAGTGGTTCGCCTGCTGCCCGCCCATGCGCTGCGCGGAAACGGTGGCGGCCCTGAAGGAGCGGCTGGTCTCCGGTGCCATCCACACCATGTCCTCGGACCACTCCTGCTACGACCTGTCCCAGAAGCGCGAGCGCACCGACGACGTGCGTGCCATGCCGCACGGACTCCCCGGGGTGGAGACGCGCATGCCGGTCACCTTCACGGCAATGGCCTCCGCCGGGGCCAGCGTGGAACAGTTTGTCAGCGCCTTCGCTGCGGAACCTGCCCGGATCAATGCCGTCCCCGGCAAGGGCCGCATCGCCGAAGGATTCGACGCCGACCTGGTGGTTTTCGACCCCGCCGAGGAACGTACCGTGGACGGCGCAGCCCTCCACATGGGCACGGACTTCTCCCCCTTCGACGGGAAGGCACTCACCGGCTGGCCCGCCGTCGTTGTTTCCAACGGGCGCGTGGTCCTTGACGCGGACGGCTTCCACGATCCCGGCGCCGCGGGCCGCTTCATCCACCGCAACGGCTTCCGGCAGCACCAGTCCGCCCCCGACGCCGCCCAACTGCCCGCTGCCCTCTAGGAGCCACCATGCCTGCAACCATCCGCCCCCGCAGGATCGGCATGATCGTGCCGTCCTCCAACACCTGCCTGGAACCGCAGACGTACCGCATCCTGGGCAGCCGCACCGACGTGACGGTGCATTTCACCCGGATCCCGGTCACCCGGATCGCGCTCGATGATTCCTCGGACCGCCAGTTCGACCCTGCTGTCATGCGGGAGGCGGCACAGCTGCTGGCGACGGCGGACGTGGACGTGATTGCCTGGAACGGCACGTCAGGCTCGTGGCTGGGCGCCGCGCACGACCATGAACTGGCCGCGGAAATCACCGGCGCCACCGGAATCCCCGCCACCACCTCCACGCTGGCCTACCTTGAAGCGTTCCGCGCCTTCGGCACCGAACGGATCGGCCTGTTCACGCCCTACACGGAGGACGTTAACCGGCAAATCATCGCCTCTTATGAACGTGAAGGCATCAAGACCGTGGACCACCGGGCCCTGGGCCTGAGTGACAACGAGTCCTTTGCCCGCGTCACGGATGACGAGATGCGCCCCGGCTCGCTGGAACTCGCTGCCGCGGCCCCCGACGCCCTGGTGTACCTGTGCACCAACCTGTACGGGGCCAACATCACCGCGGAAATCGAGGACGCGACCGGTGTTCCGGTTCTCGATTCCGTGGCCGTCACGCTCTGGCACGCCCTTAAACTGGCAGGCGCGCCGCTGCTCGAGCGGCGCTGGGGCCGGCTGCTGGGCTGAACCCCTACATCCGCAGGGTCAGGGCACCGGGCTCCATGGTCATGAGCACGTGCTTGCCCTGGCCCTCGTGGTCGCCGTCCAGCTGGTAATCGTCCTTGTGCTCCAGCGTGATTTCCACGCTCTTGCCCTGGAAGTACTCCACCGAGGTGTCCTTGTTCCTGCCCTTGCCGATAATGCCGGCCAGCACGGACAGCCAGCCGAGCTTGCCGTGGTGCGGTGCCAGGACGGCGATGTCCAGCAGGCCGTCGTCGATCTTGGCCTCGGGGAAGATTTCCAGGCCACCCTGGACCTTGCCGCAGTTGCCCACCATCACGCTGCGGACGCCCCGATGCACCACTTGCTTGCCGTCGATTACCACGGTGGCCTTGATGGGCTTGCCTGGCAGGTTCCTGATCCCTGCGTCCACGTAGGCCAGCCAGCCCACCTTGTCCTTCAGGTCCTCATTCGTGTCCGCCATGATGGTGGCGTCATAGCCCATCCCGGCCATGACCAGGAACAGCTGGTCCTTGTCCGGGTCGCTGCGGCGGGCGCGGACCACGTCGATCTTCCGCTCGGTACCGATCAATGCCCCGGCCATGGCGCCGTCGTAATCGGTGACGTCCATGCCCAGGTTGCGGGCCAGCAGGTTCCCGGTGCCCAGGGGCAGGAGGCCCATGGGGGTATCGCCACCGGACAGCACCTCGGCCACGCAGCGCACTGTCCCGTCACCGCCGGCAGCGATCACGATGTCCGCGCCCTGCGCCAGCGCTTCCTTGGCCTGGCCCACGCCGGGGTCCTCCTTGGTGGTTTCCAGCCAGATGGGCTCGCCCCACCCGTTCTCCACGCAGTGCTTGGCCACCAAGCCGCGCACGTCGATATCCACCGGCTTGGCGGGATTGACGATGATGGCGGCCCGTTTGGGCGAAGTGGAGCTGGTCTCAGTCATGGCGTCCTCTAATGGCGGATGGAAAGCAAGCTTCTGAAAGAAGGGTATCCCGCTGCGGGGGTGGTCCGGCGCAGCGCGGTGGGCTACAGCGCCTTGACCGCGCCCAACACCTGCGCCAGGGAGTCCTTGGCGTCCCCGAACAGCAGGGACGTCTGCGGCTCATAAAGCAGGTCGTTCTCTATGCCGGCGAAGCCCGGGCGCATGGAGCGTTTCAGGAACACCACCTGCCGGGCCTCCGCCACTTCCAGGATGGGCATTCCGTAGATCGGCGAGCCCGAGGAGGTCTTGGCGGCCGGATTCACCACGTCGTTGGCGCCGACCACCAGTGCCACATCGGTGGTCTTGAACTCCGGATTGATCTCGCCCATCTCCTTGAGTGACTCATACGGCACATTGGCCTCGGCCAGGAGCACGTTCATGTGGCCCGGCATGCGCCCGGCCACGGGGTGGATGGCAAAGTCCACTTCGATGCCCCGCGCTTCCAGGGCCTGGGCCAGCTCGGCGGCCGTATGCTGGCCCTGTGCCACCGCCAGGCCGTAGCCGGGGACGATGATCACGCGCTGGGCGTACCCCAGCAGGACCGCCACGTCCTCCGGTGAGGACGAGCGGACCGGACGCTCGCTCACGGCGGTGGATCCCGCCGTCGAACCTCCCCGGAAGGCGCCGAACAGGATGCCTGCCACGCTCCGGCCCATGGCCGCCGCCATGGCGCGGGTGAGGATGGTGCCCGAGGCGCCCACCAGGGTGCCCGCCACCACCAGGAGGACATTGCCCAGCACCAGCCCTGACGCTGCCACGGCCAGGCCGGTGAAGGCGTTCAGCAGAGAGATGACAATGGGCACGTCCGCGCCGCCCACGGGCAGCACCAGCAGCACGCCGGCGGCAAGGCCCAGGACCAGCAGCACGACCGCAAGCGGCAATGAAGCGGTAAGCACCACAGCCGCCGCCGCGGCCACGGCGGCGAGCAGGACCACGGCCATGACCACCGGCAGCCCGCGGAACACCACCGGCCGGGTGGTCATCAGTTCCTGCAGCTTGGCGAAGGTAACGCCGGAGCCGGCAAAGGACACCGCACCGACCAGGAGCGTGAACACGATGGCCACCCGCACCCACGGTTCCTCCGCGTTGCCCAGTTCCAGGAGTGCCACCAGGGCGGCCGCGCCGCCGCCCACTCCGTTGAACAGGGCCACCAGCTGCGGCATCTGCGTCATTTTCACCCGGCGGGCCACCGGTGCGGCCACTGCGGAACCAACGGCGATGGCAGCCAGGATCCAGGGGATGTTCTCCAGCCGGGCGGACAGGAAGACGGTGACGACGGCGATCAGCGCCCCGAGTGCGCCCACCAGGTTTCCGCGGCGGGCGGTGCGCGGTGAGCTGAGCCCGCGCAGCGCCAGGATGAAGCAGACCGCCGCGGCGAGGTAGAGCAGGGAGGTCCAGACCGGATCGAGGAGGCTCATTTGCTGCCTGCCTTGGTGACCGCGTCCCTCTTGCCGTGGAACATGTGCAGCATCCGGTCCGTCACAACGAAGCCGCCCACCAGGTTGGCGGTGGCAAGGACGACCGCGAGCAGCGCCACCGCGAGCACCCACGGATCGGCTGCCTGGCCGGCCACGATGACGGCCCCCACCAGGATGATGCCGTGGATGGCATTCGCGCCGGACATCAGCGGGGTGTGCAGGGTGCTGGAAACCTTGGACACCACCTCGAAGCCGACGAACACCGCCAGCACCGTAATGGTCAGCAGGGCGATTCCGTCCATCAGAGCGCTCCTTCCTGCCCGGCGGCGGCAGCGGCGCCGGCCGTTGGGGCATGTGCCCTCGCCGCCAGCAATTCGGCCGTGGGCTGGTGCCGCACCTCCCCGCCGTGGGTCAGGCAGGCACCTGCCACCACTTCATCGCCGAAATCCAGCGTGAGGGCGCCGTCGCGGACCAGCAGGGCGAGCAGGTTGGCCACGTTCTTTGCGTAGAGGCGGGAGGCGTCCGACGCCATGGCTGAGGCCGGGTCCTTCAGCCCCACCAGGCTGATGTGCCCGGCGCCATCGGCGGTGGGGACCGGGATATCCTGGCCCGGCACTGAACCTTCCACGTTGCCGCCGGACTCCGCGGCGAGGTCCACGACGACCGATCCCGGGCGCATGCCCTGCACCATCTCCCGCGTCACCAAAAGGGGTGCCGGCCGCCCGGGGACTGCCGCCGTCGTAATCAAGACGTCCGACTGCGCCACGTGGGGTGCCAGCAGCTGCCGCTGCCGGGTGCCGGCGTCGGAACTCAACTGCCGGGCATAGCCGCCTGCCGCCTCCGCCGTCTCAAGGTCCAGCCGGATGAACGTGCCGCCCATGGACGCCACTTCGTCGGCGGAGGCTGGGCGGATGTCGTTGGCGAAGACGCGCGCGCCCAGGCGCTTGGCGGTGCCGATGGCCTGCAGCCCTGCCACGCCGGCGCCGAGCACCAGGACGCGGGCCGGCGGAACGGTTCCGGCGGCGGTCATGTACAGCGGGAAGAACCGGGGCAGCCGAATGGCGGCCTCCAGCACGCAGCGGTACCCGGCCACCAGCGCCTGCGACGTCAGCGCGTCCATGGACTGTGCACGGGATATTCGGGGCACCAGTTCCAGCGCGAAAGAAGTCACGCCGTTGCCTGCGAGTGCCTGGACGGCCGGGAGTTCGGACGACGGCGACGCGAGCCCTACGGTGACGGCCCCCCTTTTGAGGGATGCGGCGGTGTGCGGGTCGAGGGGGCGGACGTGGGCCAGGATGTCCAGGGCGGCCAGGTCCAGTTGCGGGACAACCGTGGCGCCGGCTTTTTGGTATCCGGGGTCTGCGTGCCCGGCACCGTCCCCTGCCCCGGCTTCGACCAGGACTTCCAGCCCCATCCCTGCCAGCTGTTTGACAGTGTCCGGGGTGGCGGCCACGCGCCGCTCGCCCTCCCGGCGTTCCCGCGGAATCCCCAGTTTCACCCGCCGACTCCTCCTCCTGACGAGCAGTGCAGCGGCTCTGCTGCACGCAGTTGGCTAGAGTCTAAAGCGCTCCGCGCCGCGGCGGGAGTAGGGGCCGGAGGGTTGGTGGTAACGATTCGCCTGTCAGGCTGCCTCCGCGGCGAACGCGTGCCGTGCAGCTGAGGGACCGGGCTATTTGGTGCTGGCGCGGATGGCGTCTGCCACGCTTTCCAGATGGAGCCGCATGGCTTCTGCCGCCGCATCCGGATCCCGGGCACAGACGGCATCAATGATGGCGAGGTGCTCAGGCAGGGAAACGGCCGGGCGGCCCGACTGGCGGGCAAGGCGGAACTGGAACCGGACCGCCTGTCCCCGGAGCCGCTGGATGGTTGCTGCAGCGGTCTGCTGCGCGCTCATGGCGATGATCTTTTCGTGCATCGCCTGGTTGCCTTCAGAGTAGGACTCGCGGTCGCCCCGGTCCACGGCGTCCTTCATGCGGGCGGCCAGGTCCTGCAGCTCAGCGACGTCGTCATCGGTGACCCGTTCGGCAGCCTTGCGGGCGCAAAGCGCCTCGAGGGCGGCGCGCACCTCGGTAATCTCCACCGCTTCCTCCACCGAGACCGCACGCACCCGCGCTCCCCGGTTCTGGATACGCTCCACGAGGCCTTCAACGCTCAGTTCCGAGAGGGCAACCCTGATGTTTCCCCGGCTCGCCCCGTACTCGGCGGCGAGGTCGCCTTCCACAAGGCGCTGGTTGGGCACCAGTTCCCCGCTGACAATGGCGGTGCGCAGCAGCCCTGCGAGTTCAACGGCGGTGGGAGTCCGGCCTGCTCCATCCACGGTTGTGTCCACAGCCAACCTTCTCCCTATCCCGCCGGTTGCCAATTTTGCTGACAATTTCCGACCCCAGCGTACTCCAACTGCTGCGCTCGAGACCCAACGTAGTCATTGATTGTTAGCTATATTGCTGACAAAATCTGGGTTGTGCGGTTTTTCGATTAGTGCGGCGTCGTTCGGCGGGCGCCCCTGCCAGGAGCGTGCGCGATGATCATTGACATCCACGGCCACTACACCACCGCCCCGCCCGCGCTCGGGCAATGGCGGGACCGGCAGGTCGCCGCCCTGGACGACCCGTCCGTGGCACCGTCCCGCGCAGACCTAAAGATTTCCGACGACGAGCTGCGGGAAAGCATCGAAGCGAACCAGCTGCGCTTGATGGATGAACGTGGCATCGATCTCACCGTCTTTTCACCCCGGGCGTCCTTCATGGCCCACCATGTGGGCTCCCTCGAAACATCGGCGGAGTGGGCGGCCATCTGCAACGAGCTCTGCTACCGGGTCAGCCGGCTCTACCCGGAGCGGTTCATCCCGGCCGCGATGCTTCCCCAGTCCCCCGGCGTGGACCCCGCCACCTGCATCCCCGAACTGGCCCGCTGCGTGGAGGAATACGGCGCCGTGGCCCTGAACCTGAACCCCGACCCGTCAGGCGGACACTGGACCGCCCCGCCGCTGACGGACCGGTACTGGTACCCGATCTACGAAAAGATGGTGGAGTACGACATCCCCGCGATGGTCCACGTCAGCACCAGCACCAATCCCGCTTTCCACACCACCGGGGCGCATTACCTCAACGCCGACACCACCGCGTTCATGCAGCTCATCCAGGGCGACCTCTTCAAGGACTTCCCAACCCTAAAACTCGTCATCCCGCACGGCGGCGGGGCGGTGCCCTACCACTGGGGACGTTTCCGCGGCCTGGCCATGGCCCTGCACAAGCCGCCCCTCGAAGAGCACCTGCTGGATAACGTCTTCTTCGACACCTGCGTCTACCACCAACCGGGCATCGACCTGCTCCTGGAGGTCTTCCCCACACAAAACATCCTCTTCGCGTCCGAGATGATCGGGGCCGTCCGGGACATCGACCCCTGGACCGGCCATCACTTCGATGACACCGCACGGTACATCGACGCCGCCGGCCTGGATGAAGCCGAACTCGGCGCCATCCAGGAGCACAATGCCCGCGCCGTCTATCCACGCCTCGACGCCCTGCTCAAGCAGCAAGGCCGCTGACTCCGCCTCCGAAGGGAACCACCATGCAGGAACTAGGCGTTGTCCACACCAACATCACCCGGGCGGCTGAAGACAGCGTCAAAGCCCTCTCCGCGTTCGGTGTCAGCACCGTCCACGAGGCCATGGGCCGGCTCGGACTCATGCGTCCCTACATCCGCCCCGTCTACCCCGGCGCCACCATGTGCGGCACCGCCGTCACCGTCCTGCTCCAGCCTGGAGACAACTGGATGCTGCATGTCGCCGCCGAGCAGGTCCGGTCGGGAGACGTGGTGGTGGCCGGTTGCACCACCGAATGCGAGGACGGCTTCTTCGGAGAACTGCTGGCAACGTCGCTGCGGGCACAGGGCGCGGCGGGCCTGGTCATCGACGGCGGCTGCCGGGATGTTGCCGCCCTTCAGGCCATGGACTTCCCGGTCTTCAGCCGCGCCATCAACTCCAGGGGAACGGTCAAAGCCACGCTGGGCTCCGTCAATGTCCCGGTGGTCTGCGCCAACGCCCTGGTCAACCCGGGGGATGTGGTGCTTGCCGACGTCGACGGCGTTGTGGTGGTGCCGGCTGCCCGGGCGGCCGATGTGGCGGCAGCAGCACGGGCGCGGGAAGACAACGAGAAAGCCAAGCGTGAGCGGTTTGCCGGCGGGGAACTTGGACTGGACATTTACAACATGCGGGGACCGCTCGAAGCGGCCGGACTGCGCTACCTGGACTGAACGGCGGGACCGCCGTAATCAAGGGCAATGCGGCGCGCGGTCTCCATCAGCTGCGGCAGGACGGCCGCTTCAATGTCCTGGGCCGCGGCCCGATGGGTCTGCAGCGAAACGTTGGCCGCGGCCACAACCTCATGTCCGCGCAGGACCGGGACTGCCACACCCCGGAGGCCTTCCTCCAGTTCCTGCGACACCATGCACCACCCCCTGGTCCTTGCCGCCTCCACTTCAGCGCGGAGGTCATCCACGCTGCCGATAGAGCGGTCCGTAAAGCGCTGGAGCCGGACCGAGTGGAGGTATTCCTCCAACTGCGGTGCAGGCAGCCCGGCAAGGAGGACGCGGCCCATGGAGGTGGCCCAGGCAGGGAAGCGGGTGCCCACCGTGATGGACACGCTCAACAGGCGCGGAGAGGGAACGCAGGCAACGTAGACCACGTCACCGCCATCGAGGATGCACAGGGAGGTTGTCTCGTTCAGCTCCGCAGCCAGGTCCCTCAGGTGCGGCTCGGCCACCTTGGGCAAGGTCAGCGCGGCCAGATAGGACCTGCCCACGTCCAGGGACCGCGCGGTCAGCTCGAAGGCCGGCCCGACGGCCCGGAGGTAGCCAAGGTCGGCGAGGGTGAGCAGGAAGCGCCGGGCCGAAGCCCGCGTCATGTCCGTCCGGGCTGCAACCTGCGAGACGGTGAGCCGGGGCTGGTCAGGGGTAAAGGCAAGCAGGACGTCAAAAGCCTTCTCAACCGACTTAACGAAGTAGCCTGCCTGCTCCTCCACGTTGCTGTTCCCCTCCGAACCAACCGGGCGTACCGGCACGGAATTGCCGGGCTTTTCGCACCTGTCCGATCATATCGGGCACCTGCGGGGAGGAAGCCCGGCCCAAAGCCCGCGCCCTAGTGCACATCACGAAGGCCGATGAGAGTCTCCTGCAGCAGTGCGCCTGCCTCTCCGTCCAGCCCCAGGAGGGGCACCATGGCCACCGCCTGCTCCCGAAGGTGGTCCCACCCGTCGATGCACCGGATGCCCATCGCGTCCGCGCAGGCCACGCTGGCGGTGGTGTGGCGGGCGTAAACGAAGTCGTACAGGACGGCGTCGGGCGCCAGTGCAGCACCACCCCAGGCCGCCGGGTCGGAGGCCTGTTTCCCGATGGGCGTGGCGTTGACGATAAGGGAGGCATCAGCTGCGGCATCCCTGGCCTGCTCCCACATGATGGCGTGCGCGTCGAGGCCCAGTTCGCGCGCCAGCTCCAGCAGCTCGGCGGAAGCATGGGGATCGCGGTCCGCAATGGACACGGCTCCCACGTTGTCCCGGATGGAAATGAGGGCTGCGCGGGCCGCTCCCCCTGCCCCGAGCAGGAGGGCATGGCGCTGGTAGGTGGGCCCAAGCAGTTTCCGGGCAGCAGTGATGTCGGTGTTGTGGGCCTCCAGCCTTTCACCTGCCCGCACCAGCAGGTTGCAGGCACCGCTCAGCCTCACGGACTCGTCGGCAGCATCAGCGGTTTCCGCCGCCCAATGCTTATGCGGCATGGTCACGTTGGCGGCCACCATATCCGGACCCAGGAGGTCTTTACGGACCTGCGCAAGGTCGCCGTCCGGCGGCACATCCCATGCCTCGTACCTCCAGCCGTTGCCCAGGCGGGCCAGGACAGGGTTCCAAAGTGCGGGTGACATGGCCTGGGAAGCCGCTGACCCGATCAGGACCAGGCGGGAAGTGAGAGAGTGCGGTTCCATGCAGTGCTCCACCTTTCGCAGAGATGGGCGTTGTGATTGGCGTCACCGGCTAGTATCCTCTTTTTAGGCGCATTTCGCACACTTGTTCGTTATGCGTACAAATGAGAAAAGATCCCCACCTTCAGCGTGGAAGGAACCCCACAATGACCAACATCGCAGCAGGAGCCCAGGCCCAGGCGACGCCCGAGGAGCAGCGCCGCCTCAAGCGCGCAAAGAAGGCAGCGTTGGCAGCCTTCCTCGGCGGCGCGCTGGAGTACTACGACTTCTTCATCTACGCCACTGCCGCCTCCCTCGTCTTCTCGAAGATCTTCTTCCCTGCGGGCGACCCCACAGTGGCGCTTATCGCGTCCTTCGCCACCTTCGGTGTCGCCTACGTCGCGAGGCCGTTCGGCGCAGTGGTGTTCGGGCACCTGGGTGACAAGATCGGCCGCAAGAACACCCTGGTTCTCACGCTGGTCCTGATGGGCAGTGCCACGTTCCTGATCGGCGCCCTGCCGGACTTCAGCCTGGCAGGCTACTGGGCCCCCGCACTGCTGGTGGTGCTGCGCCTGTTGCAGGGCCTGTCCGCCGGCGCCGAGACCGCCGGGGCATCGGCATTGTCCACGGAAGAAGCCCCGGAAGGCCGCCGCGGCTTCTTTGCCAGCTTCGCCATGAGCGGCATCTCGGCCGGCATCGTGCTCGCGTCCCTTGCGTTCCTGCCCGTGGCGGCAATGAGCGAGGCAGACCGCCTTGCATGGGGCTGGCGCATTCCCTTCTGGCTCTCCCTGGTGGTCCTCATCGTCGCGTACCTAGTGCGCCGCTCCCTGGAGGAGCCGGAGGTCTTCGAGGAAAAGCATGACCACGGCGAACTGGTGAAGCTGCCCTTCGCCAAGATGTTCCAGACCCACCCGGCGCAGTTCTTCCAGGTGGCGCTGATGTCCTTCGAGACCGTCACCAACACGTTCATGCAGTCCTTTGGCCTCGCGTACGCGGTCTCGGTGGGTGTCCCCGCCTCCACCATGCTCTGGGTGAGCATCCTGGGCAACGTCCTGGCGATCGGCAGCCAGCCCCTGATGGCACGGTGGTCCGACAGCCTTGGCCGGCGGCCCATCTTCATCGGCGGCGTGCTCGGCTCGGGCGCCATGATCTTTGTCTACTTCTGGGTGATCTCCACCGGGAACATCCCCATGATCTTCCTGACCAGCACGCTGATCACGGCCGGCACCTACGCCATGTCCAATGCCATCTACCCGGCCTGGTTCTCCGAGCTCTTCAACGTCAAGGTCCGCTACTCGGGCATGGCGATCGGGCTCCAAATCGGCATCCTGTGCGCCGGTTTCACCCCACTGCTGGGCACCGCCCTGGTGGGAGCGGACAAGGCCAACTGGGGACCGGCGGCCTGGATCGTGGCAGGTTCCTCGGTCCTCGCCGTGGCGGGCGCCTGGTGGGCGCGCGAGACCGCCAAGACCCCGCTCCGGGAGCTGGGCAACCACGTGCGGTAGGGGCCTTCACAATCACGCAGCAAACAGGAAGAGGCCGACGGCGGGAAGCACCGCCGTCGGCCTCTTGCCTTTGCACCCCGCGCGTCTGGGCAGCTCAAGGCGCTGTTGTGTGAGAATGAGCGGGATTCACAGACAACAGAATATTGGGGGACCCATGTCAGAGCGCGCAGAATTCGAGGCAACACCATCCGGACCGGAGGGCGGTCACGGAACTCCGGTACCGCAGTACGGCCAGCGGTCATCGGAACCATGGCTGCCGCCCGCAGGCCAGTTCCAGCTCCCGGTGCCCGCGCCGACAGCTCCGCGGGAGGACGTGGTGCGCGGCGCCGTCTACGCTCTGGCGGCGGTTCCGGTAGGCATCGCCGCCTGGCTGGTGCTGTGGAACATGGGCTGGATGGCCTCCATCGTTGCCTTTATCGCCGCGGCGCTGGCAGCGCGCCTGTACGTCACGGGAGCCGGCGGCATCATCAGCCGGCGGGGCGCATGGGTGGTTGTGGCAATAACGGCGGTGACGGTGCTGCTGTCGTTCTGGGGCGGCATGCTGGTGGACGCGGCGAAGTACCTTGGCGGGGGCTCTCCCCTGCTGATGCTGGCAGATGCCCAGACCTGGGACCTGCTCCTCTTCAACCTCTCGACGAACCGGGAACTGGTCGACGGGTACGGCGGGGACTTCCTCGTTGCCCTGCTGTTCAGTGGCCTGGGCTGCTTCTTCACACTCCGCCGGTTGTTCGCCCAAACCCGGACCAGCTAGCCGGAAGCAGCTCGCGCAAACCATGCGGGCTGTCCCCAGCTGGACCGTTCCGTCACGCCCGGCAGCGCGAGGGCAGCCTGCCTGACATCCTCTTCGGTGACCATGGGTCCGAGTCTGCCCCCGGCGTGGCGGCGGGAGAAGGGCGCGTCGTACCGGGCTGCACACTGGGACGGGGGTTCGCTGCGCAGGGGCAGTCCCTGCCCACTGAGAGCAGGGGAGGCTGCGCGGCGGCGTTCCTACCCGCGGGCGGTGAGGTCTGCGGAAATGAGCTTGGCGGTGGCCACAATTTCCTGTGCGACCGATGCCAGATAGGCGTCCGGGTCCGGCTTGGCCTCCACAGACTGGGCCTGCAGGCTGACGTTGACGGCGGCCACCACCTTGGCCCCGTCATACACGGGCGCCGCGACGGACATGAGGCCCAGTTCCAGTTCCTGGTTGAGCAGGCACCAGCCCTGGGCGCGGACGGTTTCCAGGACGGCGAGCAGCTCGGGAACTGTTGCCAGGGCGCGCGGAGTAAGCGGCTTGATGTCCGCGGCCGCCAGGTATGCCTTGAGCTCCGCCGGGGGCAGGTGCGCGAGCAGAACCCGGCCCATGGACGTGGCGTACGCGGGGAACCGGGTCCCCACCGTGATGCCGATGGTCATGATCCGGCGGGTGGTGACCCTGGCAATGTAGGCGATGTCCGTGCCGTCCAGCACCGCAGCGGAGGTGGATTCGCCCAGCTTCAGGGACAGTTCCTCGAGGTGCGGCTGGGCCAGTTGCGGCAGGGACAGCCCGGAGAGGTACGCGTAGCCCAGCTGGAGCACCTTTGCCGTCAGCGCGAAGGTCTTGCCGTCGGTCCGCACGTAGCCGAGTTCCACGAGCGTGTGCAGGAACCTGCGCGCGGTGGCGCGGGTCAACCCGGTGCGGGACGCGACCTCCGTGAGGGTCATGACGGGGCGGTCGGCGTCGAAGGCACGGATCACGGCCAGGCCCCGTGCCAGCGACTGGACGTACTGGTCGCTGGCCTGCGGGGGCTGGGTTTCCGTGCGGACGGCGTCGGTCATGGTTACCAATCCTAGGTGGCGCTTCCGACGGCGGGCGCCGCTTTGAGCGGGACGGGTACCAGTTCCTGGAGTTCTTCGAGGGTGCAGCCGAAGGTTTCGCGGACGGAGACGCCGTCGGGTCCGGTGAGGAACACGCCCTTGTCCGTGTAGACACGGGTGACGCAGCCGACGCCGGTGATCGGGTAGGTGCAGGACTCCACGATCTTGGAGGCACCTTCGCGGGTCAGGAGGGTCATCATGACGAAGACGTCCTTGGCGCCGGTGGCCAGGTCCATGGCACCGCCGACGGCGGGAATGGCCCCGGGCGCGCCGGTGTGCCAGTTCGCCAGGTCACCGGTGGCGGAGACCTGGAAGGCGCCGAGCACGCAGATGTCCAGGTGCCCGCCGCGCATGATCGCGAAGGAATCGGCGTGGTGGAAGTAGGACGCACCGGGCAGTTCGGTGACGGGGATCTTGCCGGCGTTGATGAGGTCGCCGTCGATCTGGTCGCCCTTGGCCTCCGGGCCCATGCCGAGCATCCCGTTCTCCGTGTGGAGGGTGATGTTCTGTTCCTCGGTGAGGTAGTTGGACACCAGGGTGGGCTGCCCGATCCCCAGGTTCACGAAGGACCCGGGCGCGATGTCCCTGGCCACCAGCCGGGCCAGGTCATCGCGGCCCAGCGGGGTGGTGGAGGTCTGGAGGGTTGTTGCGGTGCTCATGTCAGGCCACCTTCTCGCTCGTGCCGGCGCCCGCGGGGACGCGGACCACTGTGTTGACGTAGATGCCGGGCGTGACCACGTTTTCCGGGTCCAGGCCGCCCACCGGGACGATCTCAGAGACCTGGACGATGGTGTGCTTCGCCGCGGCTGCCATGATGGGGCCGAAGTTCCGGGCGGTCTTGCGGTAGACGAGGTTGCCCTTGCCGTCCGCCTTCAGCGCCTTGATGAGGGCGACATCGGCGTGGATGGGCGTTTCAAAGACCTGGCCGCGGCCGTCGATGATCCGGGTTTCCTTGCCCTCGGCAAGCATGGTGCCGTACCCGGTGGGGGTGAAGAACCCGCCGATCCCGGCCCCGGCGGCGCGGATCCGTTCGGCCAGGTTGCCCTGCGGCACGAGTTCGAGTTCGATCTCGCCGGCCTTGTACTTGGCGTCGAAGTGCCAGGAATCGGACTGCCGCGGGAAGGAGCAGATCATCTTCTTCACCCGGCCCTCCTTGATCAGCAGCGCCAGGCCCTGGTCGCCCTGGCCCGCGTTGTTGTTCACCACGGTCAGGTCCGTGGCGCCGCAGTCCAGCAGCGCGTCGATCAGTTCGAACGGCTGGCCGGCGTTGCCGAACCCGCCGATCATCACGGTGGAGCCGTCCTTGATGCCGGCCACGGCATCCTGGACCGAATCTACGAAGTTCAGCATGGCTTATGCCTTTCCGTTCGAAGCAGTGACGTTTTCGAGGACGACGGCCAGGCCCTGGCCCACGCCGATGCAGATGGCAGCGACGCCCCAGCGTTCGCCGGAGGCCTGCAGGGACCGGGCCAGGGTGCCCAGGATCCGGGTCCCGGAAGCACCCAGGGGGTGTCCCATGGCGATGGCCCCGCCGTGCCGGTTCACGATCGAGTGGTCGATGCCCCAGGCGTTGATGCAGGCCAGGGACTGCGCGGCGAACGCTTCGTTAAGTTCGACGGCGCCCACCTGCTCCCAGCCGATGCCCGCCTTTTCGAGGGCCTTGTTCGCCGCCTCGACCGGGGCGTAGCCGAAGTACTGCGGATCGTTCGCGTGCGCCCCGCGCCCAGCGATCCGGGCCAGCGGGTCCAGCCCCAGCAGCCCCGCGGCGGCCTCGGACCCGATCCAAGCCGCGGAGGCGCCGTCGGACAAGGGCGACGCGTTGCCGGCGGTGACCGTGCCGTTCTCAGCCCGGAACACGGTCTTCAGCCCGGCGAGCTTCTCTGCCGAAGACCCGGCGCGGATCCCCTCGTCCCGGACCAGGTCGGTGCCCGGCACCGGGGTCACCAGGTTGTCGTAGAAGCCCTCGTCCCAGGCGGCGGCGGACAGGTTGTGCGAGGCGGCGGCGAACTCATCCTGCGCCTCCCGGGTCACGCCATACTTTTCGCGCAGGCGTTCGGTGGCCTCGCCCAGGGAGATGGTCCACTCCTTAGGCATCGCCTTGTTCACCAGGCGCCAGCCCAGCGTCGTGGACGCCAGCGTCATGTCCCCGGCCGGGTACGGCTTCTCCGTCTTGGGCAGCACCCACGGGGCGCGGGACATCGACTCCGCGCCACCGACGAGCATCAGGTCCGCATCACCGGCGTTGATCTGCCGGGAAGCAATGATCGCCGCATCCAGGGAGGACCCGCACAACCGGTTCACCGTGGTGCCCGGGATCGAGACCGGCAGGCCGGCCAGCAGCGTGCCCATCCGGGCGATGTTCCGGTTCTCCTCACCAGCGCCGTTCGCGTTCCCGAACACCACCTCATCAATCCGCTCAACATCAAGGCCCGGGGCACGCTTGACGGACTCCTTGATCACGTGCGCGGCAAGATCATCCGGACGGACGGCGGCAAGGCCGGAGCCGAACTTGCCAAAAGGGGTGCGCACAGCGTCGTACACAAAAGCCTGGTTCACGGGGTGGTATCCATTTCTCGAAAGACCTGCTGGGCGGTCTTGAAGGCGGTGTTGGCGGAAGGTACTCCGCAGTAGATGGCGGTCTGCAGCAGGATTTCCTTGATTTCGTCCCTGCTGAGGCCGTTCCGGAGGGCGGCGCGGATGTGCATGGCCAGTTCTTCCCAGTGCCCGTGCGCCACCATGGCGGTGATGGTCACCGCCGAGCGCATCTGGCGGGTCAGGCCTGGCCTGGTCCAGATGCCGCCCCAGGCGATGCGGGTGATCATGTCCTGGAAGTCGTCGGTGAATTCGTCCTTGTTGGCGTTGGCCCGGTCCACGTGGGCGTCGCCCAGCACTTCGCGCCGGACCGCCATGCCGCCGTCGTAGATCTCCTGGCTGGTGGCGCCGGGCTGGACCACGCCGTGGCGCTGCGCCCCGTCGTAGTCAGCGCCGCTCACTTGGCTGCCTGCCGGGACTCGGCCCAGGTGGCCAGGCTGCGCATGAGGTCCGCAACGTGGGCCGGTGCCTCCGCGGGTGCCAGGTGCGAGACGCCCTCCACGGTCACCGCGGTCGCGGTGCCGCCCGCTGCGGTGATTCCCGCTGCCACTTCCTCGGCCATGGCGGGTGTTGCGACGCCGTCCAGTGCGCCGGCGATGACCTGGGTGGGGACGGTGATGCTGCCCAGCTCCTCCCGGACGTCGAAGGCGGCCAGCGCTTCGCAGCAGAAGGCGTAGCTGAAGCGGTCGGCGTCGCGCAGGGCGTGCAGGAGCCTGCTGCTGAATTCGGGTTCCCGGTCCATGAAGCCGGGTGCGAACCAGCGCTGGGCGGACCCCAGGATCATCACGGGCGTGCCCTGGGTGCGGACGGTTTCGGCGCGCTCCAGCCAGCCTTCGGGGGTGCCGATCTTGGCGCCGCTGTTCTGCACGGAGAGGCTCTTCAGCCGTTCACCGTGCTTGATGCCCAGCTGCAGGCCCACCGCGCCGCCCAGGGAAACCCCGGCGTAGTGGAAGTTTTCGCCGGGGGCGATGGAGTCCACCAGGTCCACGACGGCGTCAGCCAGCGCGGCGACGTCGAACCCTTCGCCGGCGGCGGGCGAAACCCCGTGGCCGGGGAGGTCCCAGGCCACCACGTCGTAGTCATTGCCGAGCAGGGACGCCACCCTGTTCCACAGAATCGTGGAGGTGCCCAGGGAGGGGCCTGCCACGATCAGGGGGTGGTCGCCCAGGGGACGTTGGGGGGACAGCAGCGCTGCCTTCAAGGCTGGCTTAGCCACGGGAAGCTCCATTCGCGTCGGTGGTGGTGGAATCGAATTCGGGGTAGGCGGCAAGGATGCGGCGGGTGATCTCCGCCGCCTGGCCCAGGTAGCTGGCGGGGTCCAGGAGTTCCTCCAACCGGGCGTCAGGGACGACGGCGGCGGGCACGGCTTCGCGGAACAGCTTCCGGTAAGTTGCGGCCTGCTCCGAGGGGGGTGCGTCGAGGGTCCTGTCCACCACCTGCTGCAGTTGCTGCTTGCCGGTGCGCCCGTCCTGCTCCGCAAGCAGTGGGGCCACGGCGGCGGTGACGCCTTCGGCCAGCAGCAGCGGGCCGGCCAGGTCAAGGTTGCGGCGCATGGCGTCCGGGAACACCCGCAGCCCCTCGGCGAGTTCGCGGAGGTGTCCGGCGGCCCCGAGGGCCAGGGCCAGCAAGTGCCGGAGGGCCGGCCACTCCGCGTGCCAGGCCCCGTCCGGACGTTCGTCGTTGAAGTTGGCGGCGGCCACGTGCAGCTGCGCTGCCAACTGCGGTGCCTGCAGTGCGGCGCTGCGGACCAGGACCGACAGCACCGGGTTCTGTTTCTGCGGCATGGCCGAAGAAACACCGCGGCCGGCGGCACGGGGTTCGGCGAGCTCGGCAACCTCCGGGCGGCTGAGGAACAGAACATCCGCGGCGATTTTGCCAAAGGCGTCCAGCACGGAGGCGAGAGCGTGCCCGAGGGACGTGATGGCGAGCCGGTTGGTATGCCATGGCGCCGCGGCCGGGGCCAGGCCCAGCTGGGCGGCGAGCGCATCGGCCAGGCTGAAGGGGGTGGCGGAGGAGCCGTCTGTCAGTACAGTGCCGGCCGCAAGCGTTCCCGCCGCACCGCCGAACTGGACCGGGAACTGCAGGGCCTCGAGCTGCCGGCCCGCTGCGGCCACGTTCTGGAACCACTGAGCAGCCCGCAACCCAAAGGTGAAGGGAAGGGAATGCTGGGTCAGGCTCCTGCCCACGCAGAGCGTGTCCGCATGATGCGCGGCAAGGTGCGCGAGCGCCGTCGTGGTGCCCTTCAAATCTGCCAGCACGGCGTGGACGGTGTTGCGGGCCAGCAGCATGAGGGCTGTGTCCAGCACGTCCTGGCTGGTCAGCGAGGTGTGCACAGCCTTCGTCGCCCCCACTCCGGCGGTGTCCAGCGCCGCCACGTTCCTCCGGAGGTCGGCGAGCACGGGAATCACGGGGTTGCCGCCGCCCTGGGCGCGCAGTGCGATACCGGCCAGGTCGTAGCGCCCCGCCTCAGCGGCGGAAGCGACGACGGCGGCCGAACCGGCGGGCGCCAGGCCTGCCCGCTGCAGCACGGCGGCCCAGCCGGACTCGACGGCGAGGATGGCGCCGAGCACTGCCCGGTCCCCCGTCAGCGCCGCCACCAACGGCGAGGCTGACACGGGACTGAGCAGGCCGGCGTCGGCCTCTTCCGCGAAGGCGCGCAGATCTCCCAGGGCGGCGGCGTGCGTCACTGGAAGTCCAGGAAAACCGTCTCGTCCTGGCCCTGGAGACGGATGTCCCAGGTGAGGCCGCCGTCGGCGTCGCGGTGGGCGATGAGCGTCTTGCGGCGCTCCGGCTCCAGCGAGCTCAGCAGCGGGTCGTTGGCCAGTGCCTCGGTGTCCTCCGGCAGGTAGATGCGGGTGAACAGCCGGTTGGTCAGGCCGCGGGCGAAGAGTGCCACGGAGATGAACGGGGCCGCACCCGGCTTGGTGGGGCCGGGGTTGACGGTGGTGAAGGTGAAGACGCCGGAGTTGCCCACGGCGCCGCGGCCCCAGCCGGTGAAGGTGTAGCCGTCGCGGACCAGGGAGCCGGTGCGCTGGACAACCTTGCCGTCGGCGTCCGGCTGCCAAATCTCCAGGATGGCGTCCGGGATGGTGTGGCCGGCGCCGTCATAGACCGTGCCCTGCAGGCGGATGGAGCCCGGAAAACCGGGAGGCAGCAACTCGTTGTCCTTCTCGAACGGGAGGGCGTAGCCGTAGAACGGGCCCACGGTCTGGCCGGGGGTGGGTACCAGTTTGGTGCTCATCGTTCCTACTCCTCATCTCCGGCGTCGCCGTATGCTTCGTTCTCGGTCCAAGTGCGCTTGGGGCCGGTCAGGACGATGTCCCAGTTGTACCCCAGGGCCCACTCCGGTTCGGTAAGGCTGTGGTCGTAGGTGGCCACGAGGCGGTCGCGGGCGTCCTGGTCCACGATGGTCTGGTAGATCGGATCCAGCGGGAAAAGCTGGTCACCCGGGAAGTACATCTGGGTGATGATCCGCTGGGTGAACTCGCTGCCGAACAGCGAGAAGTGGATGTGCGCCGGCCGCCAGGCATTCAGGTGGTTCTTCCACGGGTAGGCGCCGGGCTTGATGGTGATGAAGCGGTAGGAGCCGTCCGCGCCGGTGATACAGCGGCCGATGCCCGTGAAGTTGGGGTCGATCGGGGCGGGGTGCTGGTCCCGCTTGTGGATGTAGCGGCCGGACGAGTTGGCCTGCCAGATTTCCACGAGCTGGCCCGCCACCGGGCGGCCGTCGCCGTCCAGGACCTTGCCGGACACGATGATCCGCTCACCCAGCGGCTCCCCGTTGTGCTGGATGGTCAGATCCGACTCCAACGCGTGCACGTCCTGGTGCCCGAACGCCGGCGAGAACAGCTCAATGGTTTCCGGGTCCGCGTGTTGCAGGCTCTTGGTGGGATGGCGCAAAATGCTGCTGCGGTAGGGCGGGTAGTCCAGTCGCGGCTGGATTTCCTGCCCGGCACCGTCCTTGAGGGCCCGCTGGTAGGCCTCGCCGATGGCGGTGATCTCTGCACTGAGATCCGCCTGCGACTCGACGGCCTTGTCCAGCTGGTGGGCAGCCTTTGGTTCGGCCGGGGGCACGAGTTCCTCCGACTCCAGCTCCTCGGTGATGTTTTCCGACACGGCTGGCTCCTTTCTGATCTGTTCGGGTTGCTTGGCTTGTGGTTTAGGGGGTGCGGGTCCAGGTGCTGCGGTGCAGCGAGTCGTACTGGACCGCGTGCCGCACCGGGGCGTTCGGCGCGCCGTAGCCGTCGTAGTTGCCGCGGCGTTCCACCATTTCGAAGAACACGCTGCCCACGGTGGCGGTGTAGAAGTGCAGGAATTCCCCGTCCGCGTCCCGGTCGAAGAGCAGGTTGAGCTCCTGCAGGGTGGCCAGGAATTCCGGCTCAAGATCAAACCGGGCGTCCAGGTCCTCGTAGTAGTTGGCGGGGATCTGCAGGAATTCCAGGCCGCGGTCCCGCGCGGCGCGGGCAGTCGCCACGAGATCGTCCACAGCGAAGGCGATGTGCTCCTGGTAGGTCTTGCGGGCCTCGTTCCGTGCCTGCTGGATGGGGGCGAGGTTCAGCACCAGCCGCACCGCGCCGTCGGAGGTCTGCATGACCTGCGAGCGCACCAGGCCGCTGGGGCTGGGCACCTCGGCAAAGGGCTGGGGTTCCAGGGCCAGGGCACTGGTGTAGAAGAGGACTGCCTCGTCGAAGTGCTGCCACGGCTGTGCGAGGTTGACGTGGTCAATGACCGCGCTGGCGCCCGCGGAGGGGTGTTCCAGCCCTTCGCCGAACTCATGCGTCCATGCCGCCGTGCCGTCGGGGCTGCCCTGGCACAGGAAGATCTCAGTGGAGTCCGGCGCTGAGATGCCTTGGAATACTTCCTCGTCCGCCTGCACCTTGCGGGCCACTACGGGGGCCTTGAGCTGCTGGGCCCGGGCGGACGCAATCACGGGGGAATCGACGTCGAACCCCAACGCGGCAATGGCCGGCTCGGCGTGCTGCGCGGCCTGTTCGTTGATGATCACCCGGGCCTGGCCCATGGTCCACAGCTGGACATCCTTGGTCCGGTGCCTGCCCTCGAACGCGAAGCCCAGCTGGCCCAGGAGCTTCTCCAGCTGCGCGGTGTCGTCCGCCTTCACCTCGGCGAAGTTGAAGCCTGCGGGCTCGTTCACCTTGGGCAGCGTGGCCAGCTCCATGGGATAACGACGACGGAGGGCGCCTCCGTTGCCCGGCGCGTCTGCGGCGGAGGTGCTCAGCCATTTTGCGCTTTGCTCCTCCAGCCAGATCAGGGACCGCATGGCATCCACCGCGGTGCGCTCGACGTCCGACTGGCGGAAGACGTCGTTGAAGACCTCCAGCGACACGGGTCCGGTGTAGCCGGCGCGGACCACGTGGCCCATGAACTTGGCCAGCTCGAACTGGCCCTCACCGGGGAACACCCGGTAGTGGCGGCTCCATGACAGGACGTCCATGGAGAGCTTTGGGGCGTCCGCCACCTGGACAAAGAAGATCTTGTCCGCGTTGATGTCCTCGATGGGCGCAGTGTCCCAGTCCCGGCTCAGGATGTGGAAGGAGTCCAGGCAGGTTCCCAGGTTGGGGTGGTCCACCATCTCCACCAGCCGGTAGGCGTGCTCGTAGTCGTTGACGTATTTGCCCCACGCCAGGGCTTCATAGGCCACCTTGACGCCGTGGTCCCCGGCCAGACTGGCAAGCTGTGCCAGCTGTTCGGCCCGGACAGCGTCATCGTCAATTGTGGCGGTGGCAACGTTGGAGCACACCAGGATGGTGTCCATGCCAAGGCGGGCCATAAGCTTGAACTTGGCCTCTGCGCGGCGCAGGTTGGCCTTCAGCAGGTCCGGCGTGACGCCGTCGAAGTCCCGGAACGGCTGGTACAGGTCCAGGCCAAGCCCCAGGTCGGCTGCCGTCTTCCGCACGTCCTCGGGGCTGAGCGGGGAGGTGACCAGGTCCTGTTCGAAGATCTCGATGCCGTCGAAGCCGGCGATGGCGCAGGCCTGCATCTTTTCCTTCAGGGTGCCGGAGAGGCAAACCGTGGCGATTCCGGTGCGCATCAGGCGGCCACCTCCTCGGCGGCCACGAGCTCCAGGAAGTGGCTGCGCATGCGCGCCGGGTCTGCCTCGAGCCCGGTGAAGATCCGGAAGGCGTCGGCGGCCTGGCCCACGGCCATCCGGCCGCCGTCCAGCACCTCGCAGCCCTTGGCGCGGGCGCCGCGGACCAGTTCGGTGTCGATGGGGCGGTAGACGATGTCCGCCACCCAGTGCCGGGACTCCAGCAGGTCCAGGTCCAGCGGGACGCCGGGATGCGCCGCCATGCCTACGGGGGTGCAGTGCACCAGGCCGTCGGCCAGGCGCATCAGCTGCGGCAGCTCCGCCGTCGTGCGTGCCGTGATGGTGCTGTCCGGGAAAAAGCCCTGCAGCTCGGCAGCCCTGGCGGCGGCTCGGGCGGGGTCCATGTCCACGAGGTCCAGCGTGCGCACGCCGGCGGTGAGCAGGGCGTAGGCGACGGCGGATCCTGCGCCGCCGGCACCCAGCTGCACCACGCGGTCCAGTTTCGCACCGGGCAGGCCGGACGCCAGGGCTGCAGCGAAGCCGGAAAAATCCGTGTTGTGGCCGATGAAGCGGCCGTCGCGGATAACCACCGTGTTGACGGCGCCCAGCCGGCGGGCGTCGGGGCTTGTTTCGTCCAGGTGCTGCAGGACCAGCTGCTTGCAGGGATGGGTAATGTTCAGGCCATTGAAGCCCAGGGTGCGGGCACAGTTCAGGATGCTGCCCACTGATTCGGCGGTTAGCCCCAGTTCCAGCAGGTCGATGGGGCGGTACAGGTAGCGCAGGCCCTGCACGTCACCTTCCCGCTCGTGCATGGGCGGCGTGAGCGACGGCATCACGCCATCACCGACCAGTCCCACCAGGTAGGACTCAGTTCGATTGCTCATGCGTGCAGCTCCTTTGGTACAGCACCTGGCAGCGGCGGAACTTTGCCGCGCTGCGGGTGATAGGGATTACGGTACATCAAATGTTCACTTATCGCACTCATGTTCTAGATGCGAACAAGTGTGATTTTGGGGCAGGCCCTTATCTCGGGTCCTGCTACCGCTGCGGCAGCCGCGCGGCCAACTCGGCGGCGGCTTCCTGCAGCAGGGGCACGTGGGCGATCAGCTCGTCCAAGCCCAGGCGGAAGACCGGCACGGCAGTTGCCAACGAGGCGAAGGCGTGCCCCTGGTCGTTGAGCAGCGGTACGGCCACTGCGCGCATTCCGGCTTCGTTTTCCTCGTCCATGACGGCGTAGCCCTGCCCGCGAACTTGCTCGATTTCAGCCCTGAAGGCGTCGCGGTCGGTGATGGACTTCCCGGTGAGCGCCTCCAGCGGGAGCTCGGCCAGCAGCTTTTCGCGTTCCGCGTCCTCCGCAAATGCCACCAGGGCCTTGCCCACCGCGGTGGTGGAGAGTGAGCCGAGGTGGCCGGGGTCGCTGGTGACGCGGAAGGTCTGCGGCCCGTCCACCTTGCTGACGGTCAGGTGGTGCAGGCCGTCGCGGACGCTAAGGATGGTGGCCTCGCCGGTCCGCTCGGTGACCCGGCGGAGGATGGGCATGGCCGTCCCGGCGAAGCCGTGGTGGTTGGAGACCCGCTGGCCCAGCTGGAAGATCCGCAGGCCCAGGTGGTAGCGGCGTCCATCCGGCTCATAGTCAACGAAGCCGTCACGGGTCAGGGAGCCGAGCAGGCGGTAGGTGGTGCTGAAGGGAAGTTCCGCCCGGCGGGATATGTCCGCGGCGGTGGCGCCGCGC
This sequence comes from Pseudarthrobacter defluvii, assembly GCF_030323865.1. NCBI lineage: Bacteria > Bacillati > Actinomycetota > Actinomycetes > Micrococcales > Micrococcaceae > Pseudarthrobacter > Pseudarthrobacter defluvii. The sequence continues at coordinate 4,104,380 of NZ_CP066362.1, forward strand.
GGTTCGTCACCCAGCAGGACAAGCAGGCCAAGGGCCTTGCCCACCATGTCCGTGCGGTCGGCAGGACGCGCGCCGACCTTCCCCTCCGGAGGCATGGCGTTCACGGGTTCCGCGATGGGGGCTGCGACAGCGGATTCTTCATTGGCCGCTGTGGTTTGGTTCACACTCATAGCTCAATGTTGCCACAATGTGAGAGCTACTTCTAGATAGTGATTATTTTTCTTGACAGGTGACAGCCCTCACAGTCATAGTTTCTGTATCGCACAAGTAGCTCCCACCATGTGGCTATTTATGCCGGGTCTTTTCCGGACTCCAGCCGCATCGCGCCCCGCCCGCACCAAGGCAGCGGCGGCTGCGACCCCCCAGATCCATCCGCGACAATGTCGTCACACCAAAGGAACACCATGAGCAAGACACTTCCGTCCGCAGGGGCAGGTGCCCTCACGCAGGCCGGGACGCCCCGGAAGGCCGCCCTCGCCAGCTTCCTCGGCAGCGCCGTCGAGTACTACGACTTCTTTATCTTTGGCTCCGCCGCCGCCCTGATTTTCCCCACGGTCTTCTTCCCCAGTGCCGATGCCAACGCCGCCATCATGTCCTTCGCCACCTTCGGGTTCGCCTACGTGGCACGCCCCGTCGGCGCCATCATCCTGGGCCACTTCGGTGACCGGGTAGGCCGCCAGAAGGTCCTGATGTTCACCCTGGTGCTCATGGGTGCGTCCACCTTTGTCATTGGCTGCCTCCCGGACTTCCGCACCGTTGGCTGGTGGGCTCCGGCCCTGCTGGTGCTGGCCCGGCTGTGCCAGGGCCTCTCCGCCGCCGGCGAGCAGGCCGGCGCTTCCTCCATGACCCTGGAGCACGCCCCGGACAACCGCCGTTCCTTTTTCACCTCCTGGACCCTCACCGGAACCCAGGGCGGGCAGATCCTCGCGGCCCTGGTGTTCATTCCCGTCCTGGCCCTGCCGGATGAAATCAAGTTCGGCATCGGGTGGCGCATCCCGTTCTGGCTCAGCGCCGCCGTGGTTGTGGTGGCGTTCCTCATCCGCCGCACCCTCCACGAGCCGCCCGCGTTCGAAGAGGCCCGCAAGACCGCGCAAATCGCCAAGCTCCCGGTTGCCGACCTGCTCAAGGGCCACTGGCGCGACGTCCTCCGCGTGATCTGCTGCGCCTTCATCGCCGCCGTCTCCACCGTGTTCGGCACCCTGGCCATCAGCTACGCCAAGACGGTGGCCGGCGTTGACGGCACCACCACCCTCTGGCTGGTGGTGGCTGCCAACATCGTGGCTCTGGGCACCCAGCCGCTCTTCGGAATGCTCGCGGACAAGATCGGCCGCAAGCCGGTCTTCATCTACGGTGCACTTGCCAGCGCGATCCTGACCCCCGTGTTCCTGCTCAGCCTGGAGTCCGGCAGCGTCCCGCTGATGTTCCTGGCCGCCATCGGCTACTTCTCCGGCGGCTACGCAGCCGCCAACGCGGTGTGGCCGTCCTTCTACGCGGAAATGTTCAGCACGAAGGTCCGCTTCTCCGGCCTGGCCATCGGCACCCAGCTGGGCTTCCTGATGGCAGGGTTCGCCCCGGCGATCGTGGCCGCCATGGGCGGCATCAAGCCCGGCGGCTGGGTGCAGATCTCGATCTTCACCGCCATCATCTGCGCCGTCGCCGCGGTGTCGGCGCTGACCGCCAAGGAGTCCTTCCGGACCCCCACCAAGCAGCTCGGCCTGAAGTAGGAGCGCCGCCGCGCACAGACTGGCCCAGTTTTCAGGCCGGAGAGCCCGCCATTCCCCCAAATGGCGGGCTCTCCCCCGTTAAAACTGGGCCAGTCCCGGCAGCGGCCGCTACCCCCGTCCGGTCTCCAGCACCGAGGCCAAGTCGAAGTTCACCGGCTCCTCGAGCTGCTCATAGGTGCAGGATTCCGGGTCCCGGTCCGGGCGCCAGCGGTTGAACTGGGCCGTGTGGCGGAAGCGTTCGCCCTCCATGTGGTCGTAGCGGACCTCCACCACCAGTTCGGGCCGGAGCGGCACGAAGGACAGGTCCTTCCCGGCGCTCCACCTGCTGCCTTCGGCGTTCCGCGGGGTCCGCTCGCCTTCTTCCTGCTTGCCCCAGGCCCACGGGTGGCCTTCGAAGTCGGTGACCAACGGCTGAAGCTGTTCGAACAATTCCTGCCTCTTCTTCATGGGGAAGGCGCCGATCACGCCCACGCTGGCCAGGCCGCCGTCGTCCTTGTACAGGCCCAGCAGCAGGGAACCGATGGCGTCCGGCCCGCTCTTGTGCAGCCGGTATCCGGCCACCACGCAGTCAGCGGTGCGCTCATGCTTGACCTTGAACATCACCCGCTTGTCGGGCTCGTACCGGCCGTCCAGCCGCTTGGCCACGATGCCGTCCAGCCCGGCACCCTCGAACTGCTCGAACCACTGAGCGGCGGTGTCCTTGTCCGTGGTGGCGGCCGTCAGGTGGACGGGTGCCTTGCTGGCCGCGAGCGCCTTCTCCAGCGCGGCACGACGCTCGCTGAAAGGCCTGCCGGTGTAGTCGTCATCGTCACGGGCCAGGAGGTCGAAGGCCACGAAGCTTGCCGGGGTCTGTTCCGCCAGCATCTTCACCCGGCTGGCGGCAGGGTGGATGCGCTGCTGCAGCGTGTCGAAGTCCAGCCGGTCCCCGGACGCCCCCACCAGGATGATCTCGCCGTCCACCACGCAGCGCGGCGGCAGGTTTTCCTTGAGCGCGGCAACGAGTTCCGGGAAGTAGCGGGTCATGGGTTTTTCGTTGCGACTGCCGATCTCCAGGTCATCGCCGTCACGGAAGATGATGGACCGGAAGCCGTCCCACTTGGGCTCATAGCTGAGGTTCCCGCTGCCTGGAATGCCGTCGATGCCGCTGACGGCCTTGGCGAGCATGGGCGGGACGGGCGGCATCACGGGAAGTTCCATGTGCCCATTCTTGCCCGGCCGGCGCCCCGCGGGTAGGGCGGCGCGCCCGGTTTCAGGCGGCCAGCAGCCAAACGATCAGCACCAGCACCGGTGCGGCAGCCGCGGTGGAGAGCAGGATCGTTTCCCGTGCCACGGTCACCCCGCGCCCGTACTTGCTGGCGAACAGGAAGACGTTCTGGGCAGAGGGAAGCGCCGCCATGAGCACCACGCCCAGGAGCATGCGGTGGTCCAGGTTGAACAGGAAGCGTCCGACGACGAACGCCACCGCCGGCATCACCGCGGACTTGAGTGCCGTGGCAGTAAGGATTTCCGCCGTGTGGCCGCCGCTGCGCAGCATCCTGGTTCCGCGCAGCGACATGCCAAACGCCAGCAGCACCACCGGCACGGCAGCCCCGCCCAGGAGCGTCAGTGGGGCCATCACCGGGTCCGGCAGCTTCACGTGGAGCGCGGCCAGGACCACGCCCAGGAGCGAGGCGATGATCATGGGGTTGCGAAAAGGCTGCGTCAGCATCAGGCGGGGAGAGAACCGGCCCGCCTCGGAAAGGTCCAGCAGGGTCAGGACCAGCGGGGCGAACAGGAGCAGTTGCACCAGCAGGACTGGGGCGACCGGGGTGGCGTCCCCCAGGGCATAGAGCGTGATGGGGATGCCGATGTTGTTGGCGTTGACGTAGGACCCGGCCATGGCACCGACGGCGGTTTCGGCCGCCGGCCTTCGGAACCAGATGCGGCTGGCGGCAACGTAGAGCAGGGCGGTGACCGCTGCGGTGATCATGGCAAGCGGAACATAGGCGGAAAAGACAACCGACAGGTCTGATTTCAGCACCACCGTGAAGAGCAGCACCGGATTGGTGATGAAGAAGGCGGTACGCGTCAATGCGGAAATGGTGGGCTCGTCCCCCAGCCCGCAGCGCGCGGCGATGTACCCGACGGCAATGACGACGCCGATCACCGCCAGTCCGATGAGCACACCGCCCACTTGGGGTACTTCCTTCCGGTTACGCCATGCACTACCGCAGGAAGGCAGTACTACAAGTTTCATACTTATCGGATAAGGAGCGCTCCGCCACCAGCGTCCACAGAATGGGCCGCCGGCCGCCTGTCCTGCCTCTCGACACGGCGCCTGCCGGACGGTACAGCTTAATGATGGTTACCGTCGGCTTCCACGGTTCGCACAAAAGGTCAGCCCCGGCCAGCTGCTCAAGGACGTCCAGCACGCGGAGCGCGCGGGCTTCGACGCGGCCATGTGTTCAGACCATATCAGCGGCGGGAACATGAACGAACACATCAGCGGGGACACGTGGCCAGCCAAGGACATCAGGCAGCGCCGCCTGGAGGAATGCGTGGACGGATACGCGGACCTTGGCTTCGACGAGCTGTTCCTGCACTTCGTGGGGCAGGAACAGGCAGCCTTCATCGACGCCTTCGCCGCGGAGGTGCTCCCCCAGCTGCGCACCCCGTCAGGAAGCCCTGGCGGAAGAACCCCCGCTGAACCGGAGCTGGCCGCGGCAGCCGCCAGTCCGGCGTCGGACGCGTCCGCATGAGGATCGCCGAAACCTCGGACCTGTGGTGGAAGAACGCCGTCATCTACTGCCTTGACGTGGAGACGTTCTATGACGACGACGGCGACGGCACCGGGGACTTCGCCGGCCTCACCCAGCGGGTGGACTACCTGGCCGCCCTGGGCGTGACCTGCATCTGGCTGATGCCGTTCTACCCGTCACCCGATCGTGACGACGGCTACGACGTGACGGATTTCTTCAATGTGGACCCCCGGCTCGGCACGTTGGGCGACCTGGTGGAGTTCATCCGCGCGGCAAAGGACCGGGGGATGCGGGTGATCGCGGACTTCGTGGTGAACCACACCTCCAACCAGCATCCGTGGTTCGTCGAGGCCAGGAAATCGACCGACAACCCATACCGCGATTTTTACGTGTGGCGGAAGGACACTCCCCCGGACACCTCCGCCGAGGTGGTGTTCCCCGGGAAGGAAAACTCGCTGTGGACCAGGGATGATGCCACCGGCGAGTGGTACCTGCACATGTTCGCCAAATACCAGCCGGACCTGAACGTCACCAATCCCAAGGTCCGGGACCAGATCGCCAAGGCGATGGGCCTGTGGCTCGAGCTGGGCCTGGACGGGTTCCGGCTGGATGCCGTGCCGTTCTTCCTGGAGACCAGGGGCGAGCCCAAGGACCAGTCAGCCAGGATCAACCCGCACGGCTACCTCAAAGCCCTGCGGAGTTTCCTGAACCGGCGCAATGGCAGCGCGGTGCTGCTGGGCGAGGTGAACCTGTCCTACCAGGAGCAGCTGGAGTACTTCGGCGGGCCGGAGGGCAACGAGCTGAACATGCAGTTCGATTTCATGTCGATGCAGCACCTCTACCTGTCCCTGGCACGGCAGGATGCAAGGCCCCTGGCTGAGACGCTCAAGGGCCGCCCACCGATCAACCCGGACAACCAATGGGCCATGTTCGTGCGGAACCATGACGAGCTCACACTGGACAGGCTCACCGACGGCGAGCGCCGGGAGGTCTTTGCGGCGTTCGGACCGGAGAAGAACATGCAGATCTACGGGCGGGGACTTCGGCGCAGGCTGCCGCCGATGCTGGACGGGGACCAGGAACGCATGCGGATGGTGTACTCACTGATGTTCTCCCTCCCCGGCACTCCGGTGCTGTTCTACGGCGAGGAGCTCGGCATGGGCGAGGACCTCCGGCAGGAGGGCCGCACCGCCGTGCGCACCCCCATGCAGTGGAACGACGAGGAGAACGGCGGCTTCTCCGGTGCCCGGGCGGCGGACCTGGTGGCACCCCTGGTGCGCGGGGAGTATGGGCCGGACCGGGTCAACGCCGCGGCGGCCAAGCGGGACCCGGAGTCACTGTTCAACTTCATGGCCACGCTGATCGCGCGGTACCGCGAAGCAGCGGAACTGGGCTGGGGCAGGTTCGCGGTCATCGACCAGGACCAGCCCGCGGTCTTCGCCCACACGTGCAGTTCCGAGGGCGGGACGCTGGTGCTGCTGCACAACTTCAGCGAAGACCCCGTGAAGGTCAGCGGAAAGATGGGTGACGGTTCTCCGGATTTCCGGGGCGCCATGCTTTTGGACCTGTTCGACGGCGGCAATGTTGCCCTGGAGCCCGACGGCGGCTTCACGGTGGAGCTGGGGCGCTACGGCTGCCGCTGGTTCCGCGTGCACCGCAAAGGTGACCGGCTGGCACCGTAACCCGGCCGCCCGGCGTCGTTCTTTGTGAAAAAATCAACCATGCACGCCATGCAGCACTCCAGCAAACTCCAGAACGTCCGTTACGAACTCCGCGGACCCATCCTCCAGGCCGCCAAGAACATGGAGGCCGAGGGGCACCGGATCCTGAAGATGAACCTCGGGGACACCGCGCCGTTCGGGCTGGAGGCGCCGGAGTCGGTGGTGGTGGACATGATCCACCACCTGCGCGGCGCCCAGGGCTACAGCGACTCGAAGGGCATCTTCACCGCCCGGACAGCGATTTCGCAGTACTACCAGACCCGTGGGCTGATGAACATCGGCGTCGAGGACATTGTGATCGGCAACGGCGTCAGCGAACTGATCTCCATGTGCCTGCAGGCGTTCATGGAAAACGGCGACCAGATCCTGGTCCCGGCCCCGGACTACCCCCTCTGGACCGCCGCGGTGACCCTGACCGGCGGCAAGCCCGTGCACTACCTCTGCGATGAGGCGGAGAACTGGTGGCCGGACATGGCCGACGTGGAAGCAAAGATCACCAGCCGAACCAAGGGCATCGTGATCATCAACCCGAACAACCCCACCGGCGCCGTCTACCCCCGCCACATCCTGGAGCAGTTCGCGGCCCTGGCACGGAAGCACAACCTGGTCCTGTTCTCCGACGAGATCTACGAGAAGGTGCTGTACGAAGACGCCAAGCACATCCACACCGCGGCAGTGGCCGAGGACGTGTGCTGCCTGACCTTCAGCGGCCTGTCCAAGGCCTACCGGATGCCCGGCTACCGGGCCGGATGGGTGGCCATCACCGGGCCGCTGGCCGCCACCGCCGCCTACCGTGAGGGCCTCGAACTGCTGGCCTCACTGCGCCTGTGCGCCAACGTCCCGGCCCAGCACGCCATCCAGACCTGCCTGGGCGGATACCAGAGCATTAACGCCCTGGTGCAGCCGGGCGGGCGGCTCCGCGAACAGCGGGACCTTGCCCACAAGCTCCTCACGGCCATCCCCGGCGTAACCTGCGTTCCGGCCTCAGGCGCCATGTACCTGTTCCCCCGGCTGGACCCGGAGCTCTACCCCATCGACAGCGACGAACAGTTTGTCCTGGATTTGCTGAAGGACCAGAAGATCCTGGTCTCCCACGGTTCGGCCTTCAACTGGCCCACACCCGATCACTTCCGCTTCGTCATCCTGCCGTCGGTGCGGGAGATCGAAGAAGCAGTCCGCCGGATCTCCACTTTCCTGGGCGCCTACCGCAGCCGGGGCGCAGCCTATGAGCTGGAAACAGTGGCGGAGTGAAGAACTAACCGGCTCCTAACAGCGGGGAAACCGGTACGCAACATTGCGCCGCCACACTGTGAATGCAGGCAAGAGCCGGCACCAGCTCCAGCCAGGAGGCCCCGATGTTGAAGAAAGCGACCCCGCATGTAACCAGAATCCGCGCACTGGACCAGCTCCACCGCGGTGACGAAATCGAAGCCCGCCTCTCGGTGGGGCCTTCCTACGACGACGTGGTGATCCGCCGCGGCAGCGTGCAGGAAACTGCTCCGGGGATCGGCGTCGTCTGGATCCTGGACCGGCTCACCGGCCTCCGCAAGGCGATCAATACGGACGAGTGCAGCGTCTGGCGGGTGGCCTAGGACTTTCGGGCGGTGGGCGGCGGACGTAGTCAGGAAGGACTGTCCGCAACCCGTCCCCCGTGTGGATGCGCCAGCGACTGCAGCCACGAGATGGCGGCATCGGTCACCGGGTGCGGGGTTCCCAGCGACTCAAGGTAGGCCCGCGCCTCTGACATCTCCGCTTCCCTGCGCACAGCGTGCACGCGCGTACCTTCAAGCATCCGGGCCACAAGCGCCGGGCCGGACGGACCCAGCTCCCCCGCAATCTGGCCGGTCATCCAGTCCTTGGCGCCTGCTGCTTCGGCGGCCGTGACCGCCTCCAGGATGGTTGCCGCCAGCCCTTTCATGAACACGCTGCGGAGCAGCTTCAGCCCCGCTGCCGCCCCCGCTTCACTTCCCGCAGCGGAGGCCGGGATGCCCCACCCGGCGAAGAGGGGCACCAGCGCAGCCGCCCCAGTGCCGCTTATCAGCAGGGGCGCACCGATCCGATTGCGGGGCACAGGCGCGAGAATGGCGACGTCGGCGAACAGGACATTCCGCCGGGCCGCCTGTTCGGCGAGCCGCCGCTTTTGGTCAGGCCCCGCAGTGTTGAGGTCGGCAAAGACGGCGCCGGGCTCCATGGCGGGCAGCGCCTCGTGGAGGACGGGCCCGGCAGCTTGTCCGCCCACCAGGCTGAGTACCAGGTCCGCGCCGGCCACCGCTTCGCGGATGGAGCCGGCCCGCACCACGCCCGGCGGGGCACCCTCGACAGCGGGATCCGTTGCGGTGACCCGCAGTCCCCGGCCGGCGAGGTCCTCCGCGTAGATGCTGCCGGCTTCCCCGAGGCCCAGGACGGCAATCCAGGTGCCGCCCTGCTCCCTTTCCCTACCGTGCACCGGCGGCCGCGGTTCGCCAACCCCCGTGGTATTCATTCCGGGCAGTGACCGCATATGGTGCGGGACTAACCACAGCACGCACGCTGAGCTGTTCGTGCGGCTCCACCGTTGTCTTGCGGGATCCGCCGTCCGGTTCTCCCCAGATGACCCGGACTTCTGTTCCGAGCTCGACGTTCGGGTCGACCGTTGCCAGCGAAAGGCCGCGCCGTTCGTTGGCGGTGACGCCGGTGAAAAGCGAGAGTCCCACGCCGGTGCCGTCGGCATCCACCACCGAATCGTAGTTGGACGAGCCGTAGTTGGCGTTGGGGATGTCGAAGAACTGGTAGCCCGGGGTGTCGCGGTCCAGGAAGGACGCCCAGATCCTGGCGAGATCCTCATCGTTCCAGGCAAGCGTCACCTTTTTCCGCTGCCTGGCCGGGTCAATCTGTTGGAGGGCGTCGCGGCCAATGAAGTCATGGTCGAACTTCACGAATGATCCGTAGCCGAGCTCCCAGGGCGTGAGGTAATAGTCTTCGATGTTGTTGGAGACGAATGAGCCCGCGAGCGCATTGACCGCTTCATAGCTTGTTGCCGGCAGCCACTCACGGTAGGCCCGTTCGGCGTCACTGCTGTAGATCGCCGGCAGCGGCGACGGGATCCAGCCCGATTCCAAGGTGTTCGAGGAGTAGGCCCGGGACCCGCAGGGCTCGATGCCGAATTCAGCCCCCGCCTGGAGGACGGCATCACGGATCTTGCCGTGCTGTTCGTAGGGTCCCCAGATTTCCAGTCCCGGGGCCCCGGCCATGCCGTGGCGGAGGGTGCGCACCTTTTCCCCGGCGATGTCCAGGTGGCCCATGTGGAAGAACTTCACCTGCTCAAGCGTTCCACCGTTGAGCTTTTCGATGATCTGCCATGCGCTGGGGCCCTGGATCTGGAAGCGGAAGAACTTCCGGGTGACTGCCTGGCCGTAGGGGCGCGACGGCGACCGGTCATCGTAGGTGCATTCGACGTCGTACCCGCCGGTTTCGGCGTGGAACTGGAGCCAGTTAGCCGCTGGGGCGCGGCCCACATAGACAAACTCCTGCTCCGCGAGATGGAACAGGATCCCGTCACCGATCACACCGCCGTTGGAGGCGGTGGGCACAAACTGCTTGGCAGTGTTGACCGGGAAGTTCGCGAAGCTGTTAATGCCCGTGTCCGAGAGAAGCTTCAAGGCATCGGGCCCCGTCATAAAGAAGTTGACCATGTGGTGGGACTGGTCGTAGAGGACTGCCGTCTCCCGCCAGGCACGCTGCTCACGGCGCCAGTTGGTGAACTCCGCCGGCACCACCGGATAGATGTAGGTCCCGAGTTGGGAATTGCGCAGGAGATCAACGGTGTTGCCTGCCGCATCAAGCACTTCCTGCAGGGACTTCGGGGCCATGGCTTTCTCCTTCGGTTCAGTGGGTACTGCCGAAACGCATCCCTGATCGGGGCCGGCGCGCGATTGCTAACAAAATTGTATGGGATGTATTGACCAAAGTTCCAGAGCGTGATTTTCTGGCAGTGTCCGCCGGAACGGACCGACCATGGGCCGCCCGGCACCCTGCCCGCCGAGGATCGCGAGACTGGAAATGCCCGGATCAGTGGGGATCCCCTGCCTCCTCATGCGGGGAGGAACATCCAAGGGAGCGTTCTTCCTGGCCTCGGACCTGCCTGCGGACCCGGGTGAACGCGACGACCTGCTGCTGCGGATCATGGGCACACCCGACCCCCGGCAAGTTGACGGGCTTGGCGGCGCACACCCCCTGACCAGCAAGGTGGCTGTCATCTCCCCATCGGCCGAGGCCGCAGCGGATGTGGACTATCTTTTCCTCCAGGTGGGGGTGGACACGGCATTTGTGACTGACCGCCAGAACTGCGGAAACATCCTTGCGGCGGTGGGGCCTTTCGCCGTCGAACGGGGACTCGTGGGGGCCTCCGAAACGCAGACGGATGTGCGGATCCGGATGGTGAACACCGGAAGCCTGGCCACGGCGCGGTTCGCCACCCCAGGCGGCGTGGTGGATTACGACGGCGGCCCGGAGGCAGGCGGTGCAGTGGCAATCGACGGCGTTCCGGGCAGGGCGGCGCCCATCAGGCTCAACTTCGAGGGCACGGCGGGGTCATCGACCGGGGCCCTCTTTCCCTCAGGCCAAGTGTGTGACCGCGTTGACGGCGTTGACATCACCTGCGTTGACAACGGAATGCCAACCGTCCTGATGCGGGCTGCCGACCTGGGCACCACCGGCTACGAGGACCCCGCAGACCTTGAGGCAGACGAAGGCCTGGCGGCCCGTCTTGCCGGGCTCCGCCTGGCAGCGGCGGAATTGATGGGCATGGGTGACGTCAGCGGGGCCACCGTACCCAAACTGGTGCTGCTGGCGCCGCCGCGGGCCGGCGGTTCCATCGCCACCCGCAGTTTCCTTCCGGTCCGGGTGCACACCTCCATCGGTGTGCTGGGCGCACTCACCGTGGCCGCAGGGATCATGGCAGAAGGATCCGTGGGCCACGACCTTGCCACGCTTCCCCCGCCGGGAGAAGCGTTCCGGGTGGAACACCCCACAGGTCACTTTGACGTGGAAGTGGCCATGCACCCTACCGCGGAGGGTTACACGGTGACCAGGTCCACGGCACTCCGGACGGCACGGAAGATCTTCGACGGACGCGTCTTCCCGCGCCCCCGTCGCTAAACAGGAACAAGAGAGAGGACAGTTCCATGACCGGGTATACCTCGTTCGACGTCGCCCACCTGGGGAACGTGGAACTGCTGACCCCTGTCTTCGAGGAAAGCCTCTGGTTCTTCCGGGATCTCCTCGCCATGCGGGTGGTGGCCGAGTCCAGCAGCGCAGGCAGGAGGTGCGCTTACCTGCGGACCTGGGACGAATACCAGCTCTACACCCTGAAGCTCACGGAGTCAGCGGACGCCGGCGTCGGGCGCACCAGCTTCCGGACCACCAGCCAGGAGGCGCTGGAACGCAGGGTCGCCGCCATTGAAGCCGCGGGCCTGGGCATCGGCTGGGAGGACGGCGGGGTGGGAACAGGCCGCACCTATGCCTTCCGGGATCCGGACGGGCACGACATGGGCATCTACTACGAGACCGAACGGTACGTGGCAACGGACGACAAGCCCGCGCTGAAGAACCAGGCTTCGGCCTTCCCGGGCCGCGGGGTCAACGCGCGCCGGCTGGACCACATCAATTTCCTGGCCAAGGACGTGGGGGCAAACGGGGAATTTGTGGCCGACGTCCTGCGGGGGCGGGAGAGCGAGCGCATCCGGCTCGACGACGGCGGATACGCCGCCTGGTGGTTCCACTTCAACAACAAGTCCTACGACATCGTGTACTCCGACGACTGGCTGAAGCACGGCAACAGGCTGCACCACGTAGCATTCGCCCCCGATACCCGCGAGGACATCCTGAAGGCCGCGGACATCTTCCTTGAAAACGGCATCCACATCGAATCAGGGCCGCACAAGCACGCCATCAACCAGACATTCTTCCTCTACGTCTGGGAACCCGGCGGCAACCGTATTGAACTGGCCAATGCCGGGGCACGCCTGCTGCTGGACCCGGATTCGCCGGTGGTGGAGTGGAGCCAGGAGGAACGCAGGAAGGGCCAGGCCTGGGGCATGAAGACCATCGAGACGTTCCACACGCACGGAACGCCGAACGTCCGTCAGTGAGAAAATTAAGGGATCCCCGCAGTAGCGCACAGAGAGGTGCAAGATCATGACCAACACAGTGGATACTTCCGCTCCGGTGACCACCGGCCTCTTCATCGGAGGCACCGAGCGCCAGGCCGCCGCCACCATGGAAATTGCCGATCCGGGCAAGCCTGGAGTCGTCGTGGGTCATGCCGCAGCAGCCAGCGCGGCCGACGTCGAGGACGCCATCGCCGCGGCAAAAGCCGCCTATCCGGGATGGGCCGCACTGAGCCCGCAGGAGCGCGCCGACCAAATGCGGCAGGCACTGGAAGGCATCGCGGACTTCCGCGACGAGGACGCTGCCATCCTGTCGCAGGAGAACGGCAAGATCCGCATGGAAGCGTGGGTTGACTCCCTGGTGTTCGAGATCCGGTGGAACCTGGCATTGGAGCTGGCCCCGGAAGTGAATGCCACCACGGTGCTGCCGCCTGCCCCGGGAATCCCCGTATCCACATCGATCGCCTTCCAGCCGCTCGGCGTGGTGACGGTCATCGTGCCGTTCAACTGGCCCATAGCCATCCTGGCGGCCTCGCTGCCGCACGCGCTGCTGGCAGGAAACACGGCAATTGTTAAGCCGCCGCCCACGGCGCCGCTGGCAACAACCCGGGTGGTCCAAAGGATTGCCGCGAAGCTGCCGCCGGGGGTGTTGAACGTGGTCACCGGCAAAGACGCGGACATGGCTTCGCTGATCAACAGCCCCGATATCGCCAAGGTTTGCTTCACGGGAAGCGTGGGCGGCGGCAAGCGCATCATGGAGATGGCCGCGAAGTCGCTGACCCGGGTGACGCTTGAACTCGGCGGAAACGATGCGGCCGTGATCCTCGCGGACGCAGTGCTTGATGACATGCACCTGGACCGGCTCTACGCTGCCATCTTCGACACCACCGGCCAGATCTGCATGAACGCAAAAAGGATCTACATCCACCGATCGCGCCTGGACGAAGTGGTGGCCGGGCTGGCGCAGCGGCTTGAAAAAGCGGTAATCGGCTACGGTCTCGATGAGGGGACCACCATGGGTCCGCTGCACTCACCGGTACAGAAGGCATTCGTGGCCGAACTTATCGAGGAAGCCAAGGAATCGGGTGCTGATGTGAGGGAATTCGGGACCCTTCCCACGGACCCGGACCTCCAGGGCGGGAACTTCCTGCGCCCCGCACTGGTCATCGATCCGGACCCCTCGCTGCGCGTCGTCACCCAGGAACAGTTCGGGCCCGTCATTCCCCTGATCCCCTTCGACACCGAGGAAGAGGCAGTGCAGGCGGCAAACGGAACATGGGCCGGGCTGTGCGGCTCCGTCTGGACCGCTGATCCCGCCGCCGCCGAGCGGGTCGGCGGGAAACTGGTCTGCGGCTATGTCTGGGTGAATGACCACGGCGCCACGCGGCTGGACCTGCGGGCCCCGTTCGGCGGCATGAAGCAGTCCGGCATGGGCAGGGAGCAGGGCATCGAGGGGGTCCGGGCTTTCCAGGACACCCGCGCCATTGCCCACCTGGAACCTGAGGCGGCGGAAGGCTAGGCGCGCGGTCGGCAGAAGGGCCAAGGTTTTCTAGATAACTATCGACATTACCTATGGACATAGGTAATGTCGGAGGCGGGTGCACCGCTGCACCCGCCGAAAGGATGACCTGATGGCGACTCGAATCGTGCCCGCCCCCAACCGGGCAGCCTCACTGGAACTCATCAAGGATTTCTCGCTGGAAATGACCGGCAAGGACATCCCCGCCCTCGTCGCAGCAAAAGACAAAATTCCGCCTCACTCCCGCATCAACGTCACCTTCCTTGGCAACGAGGACCTGGAGATGCGGGTGGCCGCGGCAAAGGCGGTCCGGGACCTGGGATTCATCCCGGTGCCGCACATTTCAGCGCGCCGGCTGGCATCAAGGGGTGAACTCGAAAAATTCCTCCAGCGCCTCCAGGAGGCGGGTGCCGCCGAGCACGTGTTCGTGGTGGGCGGCGACCCTGCCGAACCTGAGGGCCCGTACGCGGACTCGCTGGCGCTGGTCAACACCGGGATCCTGCAGGAGTTCGGCGTCCGGGAGGTGGGAATCGGCGGCTACCCCGAGGGCCATCCCGACATCCCCAATGAGACACTTTGGCGGGCGCTGGAAGACAAAACAGCGGCCCTCGCCGCCCAGAACATCGACGCCTTCATCATTACGCAGTTTGCCTTCGACACCGCGCCGGTTGCCGGGTGGATCAAGGAGGTCCGGGCCAGGGGCATCAAGGCGCCCATCCGGGTGGGAACACCCGGACCGGCGGGGATCAAGCGCCTCCTCGGCTTTGCGCGCCGGTTCGGAGTGGGAGCCAACGCGATGATCGTCAAGAAATACGGCTTCTCACTGACCAACCTGATGGGAGACGCCGGGCCGGACAGGTTCGTCAACGATCTGGCCGCCGTCCTGGCCGGGGACGCACCCGGGCAGGACCAGCACCTGCACCCCCAGGTGGGACTGCACTTCTACACCTTCGGCGGCCTGCTGGCGACGGCGGACTGGGTCCGGCACTTCATGGCCGAAGCGGGCTAGGGACGGCAACCAATGGCCCTGCACACAGAATCGCGCAAGGACCAGTCCTGCCTGATTGTCCACGGGCCGGACCAGCCCGGGATCGTGGCTGCGGTGGCCGCCCTGGTGACCCGGAACCAGGGAAACATCGTCTCCCTGGACCAGTACTCCAGTGATCCGTCATCGGGCGACTTCTTCCAGCGCGTGGTCTTCAACCGGCCGGACCTGGCCGCGGCGATGCCCGACATCGAGGCGGACCTCGGCAGGACCCTCACGCCGCTGGGGCTGTCCTGGACGCTGACGGACCGATCCATCCCCAAGCGCATGGCCATCCTGGTCTCCACTTCCGACCACTGCCTGCTGGAACTGCTTTGGCGGCACCGGAGGGGTGAACTGCCGGTAACCATTCCCATGGTGATCTCCAACCACACAAACACTGCCGAGGACGTACGCTCCTTCGGCGTCCCGTTCTTCCATGTCCCCTCTGCCGGTCCGGACAAGTCCGGGGCCGAGGCGCAGATCCTGAAGCTGCTGGAAGGGAACGTGGATTTCGTGGTGCTGGCCCGGTACATGCAGATCCTGTCCCCGGGGTTCCTGGAGGCAGTGAAAGTGCCGCTGATCAACATCCACCACTCCTTCCTTCCCGCGTTCGTGGGCGCCGCGCCCTACCGCAAGGCGAAGGAGCGGGGAGTCAAGCTGATCGGCGCCACCTCGCACTACGTGACCAAGGACCTGGATGAGGGACCCATTATCGAGCAGGATGTGGCCCGCGTGACGCACGGGCACTCAGCCTTGGACCTGCAAGCGCGGGGCGCCTACGTGGAACGCGCAGTGCTCTCCCGCGCCGTGCAGTGGCATGCCGAGGACCGCGTCATCCGGCACGGAAACCAGACCATCGTCTTCTGATACCCACCAACAATCCGATACAGAACAAGAGGTTCAACGTGGCACCGAAAAATCTGCAGGAAGTCCTCGACGCATCAAATGGGGCCGTCGACCTCCTCCGCAACTCCCAGATCGGCTCCTACATCTACCCGGTAGTGCCGGCGGACTTCCAGAACTGGATCAAGGAGCAGACCGCCTGGCGGCAGACAGCCGTCCTCTACGACCAGTCCCACCACATGGACAACCTGTTCCTGAAGGGCCCGGATGCGATCAAGCTGATCACCGCCACCGCCATCAACTCCACCGCCACATTCCCGGTGAACAAGGCCAAGCAGTACGTGCCCACCACCGAGTCCGGCCACGTCATCGGCGACGGCATCCTCTTCCATGAGGCGGACGACGAATACGTGTATGTCGGCCGTTCCCCCGCCGCAAACTGGCTGCTCTACCACGGCGAGACAGGCGGCTACCGGGACCTGGACATCACCGTGGACCGGCGGTCCCCGTCGCGGCCGTACGGCCACCCCGTGACCCGCCGGTACTACCGCTTCCAGATCCAGGGACCCAACGCCTGGCAGGTCATCGAAAAACTTAACGGCGGAGCTCTGGAGCAACTCAAGTTCTTCAACATGTCCACCATGACCATCGCCGGGACCACCGTCCGCACCCTGCGGCACGGCATGGCCGGCGCCCCCGGCCTTGAAGTCTGGGGCCCGTACGCGGACCACGACCGCATCCGGGATGCAATTGTTGAGGCGGGCGCCGAGTTCGGGCTGGTGCCCGTGGGTTCCCGGGCGTACCCGTCCAACACCCTGGAGTCCGGCTGGATTCCGTCACCGCTCCCGGCCATCTATACCGGCGAAGCGGAGCGCGGCTACCGCGAATGGCTGCCCGCGGACGGCTACGAGGCCACGGGAACCCTGGCGGGGTCGTTCGTGTCCGGGAACATCGAGGACTACTACCTGACCCCTTGGGAGCTGGGCTACGGCTCGTTCGTGAAGTTCGACCACGACTTCATCGGCCGGGACGCACTCGAGCGGATCGATCCCGCCACGCAGCGCAGGAAGGTCACCCTGGCCTGGGACGCGGAGGACGTGACCTCGATCTTCGCGTCGCTGTTCAACGTGGAGGGGCCCAGCTACAAGTTCTTCGACCTGCCCCTGGCCAACTACGGCTCGGCCAACTATGACTCTGTGGTGGACGCAGACGGCACGGTGGTGGGCTACTCCATGTTCACCGGCTACAGCGCCAACGAACGGCGTGCGCTCTCACTGGCAACAATCGATCCCAACGTCCCCGAAGGCACGGAACTCAAGGTCGTCTGGGGCGAGCCGAACGGTGGAACTGCCAAGGCCGCCGTCGAACCCCATGTCCAGACTGAAGTCCGGGCCGTGGTCAGCCCCGTCCCCTACTCCACCGTTGCGCGCGCCACCTATCACGGCGGGTGGCGGACGAACTACCAGTCGGCCTAGGCTGGGGACCCTGAAGTGCGGGGGCGCAGCCGCCCCCGCACTTTCCTTGAGCCCTTGGAGGAGCACCGCATGAGCCTTCGGTACGCGCTGCTGGCCCTGCTGCGCGTGGGCCCGCTGTCCGGCTATGAACTGCAGAAGCAGTTCTCCATGTCCGTGGGCCACGTATGGCACGCCCCCGACTCCCAGATCTACCCTGAGCTGCGCAAGATGGAAGCAGAGAAGCTCATCGAGGGCGAGGAGCAGCCCAGGGGCCAGCGCGCCACCCGACGGGTCTACCACGTGACGGAAGCCGGGAACCAGGCCTTCCTCGACTGGATGCAGACCCCGCTGGAGTACGCCCGGGTCCGCGACCCCGCGCACCTGCGGGCCGCCTACCTTGAGGCGGCATCACCGGAGACGGCCCGGGCGTTCTTCCGCCGGCACCAGGAACAGTGGGAGGCCGAGCTTGCCCAATGGGAGGGTGAACTCCAGCGCATCGCCCAGGTGGACAACCCAATGCTGGTGCGCCGCCTGGCCGTGACGGACCCGGCCGACCACGAACGGACCATCGCCTTCAAGCGGTTCACCTACGAGGGCCTGGTGGACCGGGCCCACGGGGAAATCGCGTGGGCCCGGCGCGGGCTTGAGCTCATCGACAGCCTGGAATCCCCGGAACGCGCCAAGCCGCTGCCCAGCGCGTCCCGGGCCTGATCGGCCTTGATCTGCCCTGATCAGCCAAAGTTCTCGGCAGTTGCATAGCCCTTGCCGTTGTACTTCTGCACCACCACCGAGGACACCGCCGGTTGGCCGTCCACCGTGGTGTCCACCGAAGTCCCTTCCAGCATCAGCGGCGCCTTCAGGTCCTTGATGTCCCGCAGCGCCGTCATAAAGCTGTCCCGCGTGGGCTCCTTCATGTTCTTGAACGCCTGCTCAAGCGTGGCCCCCACCATGTAGCTCCACATGCAGTGCGGGAACGCAGGCATGTCCGGGTAGTTCCCGTACTTCTTCAGTTCGTCAAGGAATTTCACGACGTCGGGGTCCTTGGCGAATGCCGGGCTCTGGGGGGCTTTGGCAAACGACACGGAGTAGATACCCGGGTAGGCGGCGCCCCCGCCCGGCTCAAGGATCGCCGTTGGGCTGGACGTGTTGGACGGCAGGAACCAGCTGGGCTTCCAGCCGATCTGCTGTGCCTTCTGGAGTGCCGCGATGGTGAGCGGCGTGATGGACATGGCGTTGAAGAAGACGTCCGCCCCGGAGGAAGCGAGTTGGGTGAGCTGCGCATCCACCGAGGTGTCGGTGGCCTCGTAGGTCTGCTCCCCCACCACCGAAATGTTGGACGCCCCCTTGATCGCGTCCTTGAAGCCCGCCACGTACCCCTTGCCGTAGTCGTCATTCTGCGACAGGATGGCAACTTTATGCTGCGCACCCGACTTCGCCAGGAGCTTTCCGAAGGCCGCGCCCTCATTCTGGTAAATGGGCACAAAGCCCAATTGCCAAGGGCTCTGCTTCCGGTCGCTGAACAGCGGGTCGCCGGTCATCACCAGCACCTGCGGGACCTTCTGGCTGATGGCGGCGTCGCGGAACGCCCGGTTGGTGGGCGTTCCCAGGCCGGCGGTGGCAGCAAACACGTTGTCGGACACCATTTGCTGGAAATTCGCCAGGGACTTTTGCGGGTCGTAGGCGTCGTCATAGGACTTGATGTTCACAGTGCGCGTCTTGCCGTCGCCGAACTTCACGCCCCCTGCGGCGTTGACGGCACCGAAGTAGGCCGAGACGCCGGCAACGGTGCACTTGCCCGGCCCGGCGGTTGCACCGCTGAGCGGAGTGGTGATCCCAAGCGTGATCGCCGAGTCAGTGATCCCCGGGGAGGACGCGGATCCTCCGCCCTGCCCGCCGCTGTCGCCCCTGCAACCGGACAGGGAGAGCGCGACGGCGGCCGCCACGGCAACGACGCCAAGTACCGCGCGCGGCTTCTTTCTCATCTTCATGGTCCATCTTGCCTCTCTGTTTGTTCGTGTCCCTCCGGCGCAGCATCCGGTACCGGACGATGGGCGGGAGCGGTTTGCGGGGAAGTCCCGGGTGCAGTTTGGGCGGTGGAACGGCGCGGGGCGGCACGGCGGGTGAGCCTGCGCACCGCCCGGGGCAGGCTGACCAGGCCGCCGGGCAGCAGGAACAGCACTGCGAGGAGGATCGCGCCCTGGCTTACGGTGGTGAGGTTGGGATCGATGGCGTTGGTCAGTTGCGGAACGAAGACGTAGTAGGCCCCGCCCAGAAGCGAACCGGCGATGCTGCCGGCCCCACCGATGACCATGGCGGCCAGGAGGCTGATGGAGTGCCCGAAACTGAGGGTTTCCGGAGAGGTGTATTGCACTGCTGCCAGGTAGAGGAAGCCGCTGGCGCCGCCGAAAATGGATGCGATGGTGAAGGCCAGGACCTTGGTTCGGTAGGGCGAGATGCCCATCGAGGCAGCAACAGCCTCATTTTCGCGGACCGCTGCGAAGGCCCGCCCGTACTTGCCGCGGACCAGGCTCCGGGCCAGCAGGAATGCTCCGGCCGTCACAATCAGCACGATGTAGAACTGCCATTGGTCGTTGGCCAGCCCGGACCAGTCCGGGGCATCGGTGAACCGTGCGGAGATGCCCTGGGAGCCGCCCGTGAACTCGGAGAGTCGTTTGGCCAGGGGGACGCCGACGATGGGCAGGGCGATGGTCACCATTGCGATGGCCAGGCCGCCGAGGCGTGCGGCCGCGAGCGCCACCAGCAGCCCCACCACGCCGGCGATGGCGCAGGCCGCTGCGAAGACCAGCAGGATGTTCCAGCCATGGTTGACGCCGTACGCGGTGACGTAGGCGCCCAGGCCTACGAAGAAGATCTGCCCGAGGTTGACCTGGCCGGTGTATCCCATCACGATGTTCAGGCCCAGCACCGCCACTGCATAGACCCCGATGCGGACCAGTGTCTGGTTGGCGAACGCCGGCAGGATCAGTGGGGCGACGACCAGCAGAACCGCCGCGAGGGCGGCGAGGGCAAGACGTACCCGCCGTGGGCGTAAGGTGGCGGCAGCGGTGCTCATCAGACCCTCACCACGACCTTTCTGCCGAACAGGCCCTGTGGGCGAACGATGAGGATAACGAAGATCAGTGCGAAGGGCACCGCGATCTTGAGGTCGTGGCCGATGAGGGGGATGTAGACGGCCACCAGGTTCTCCAGGACACCGATCGCCGCCGCGGCCACCACACAGCCGATGGGGCTGTTCAGGCCGCCCAGGATAACGGCCGCGAGCGCGTAGACCAGGGCGGTGTCCAGCATGCCCGGCGTCAGGGTCAGCTGGGGTGCCACCAGGACTCCGGCGATGGCGCCGAGGGTCGCCGCGAGCCCCCAGCCCACCATGAGCAGCCGGCCCACGGGGAGGCCGGAGAAAGCGGCCGACGCCGGGTTGTCGGCGACGGCGCGGAGGGCCAGTCCCAGCTTGGTACGGAGGAAGAGCAGTTGCAGGATCACCATGATGACGACGATGGTCACCGCGGTGGCAAGTGACCTGACGCTTACCACCGCCCCCAGTATCTCCACGCTGGTCAGGGGGAAGAGTGACGGAAACGCAAGGTTGTTGTAGCCCCACAGCACCGCGGAGATGCCGGTGACGAGGGTGAGCAGTCCGATCGTGACCACCACTGCGGTGTCGGGGTCGCCCCGTTCGAAGCGGCGGACCAGGAAACGCTCCACCAGCGCGCCGAGGACGAAGGAAAGCACCACGGCGATGAGGATGGCGAGGATCAGGGGCAGGCCGAGTTGAACGAAGACGTAGGCAATATAGGCGGAGAGCACGGCCAGGCCGCCCTGGGCAAAGTTGATCAGGCCCGTGGCCTGGTTGACCAGCACGATTGCCAGGGCCAGGGCCGCGTAGATGGAACCGGTGGCAAGGCCGTCGACCACGAGTTGGATAAAGGTTCCCATGCCCGTTCAACCCCCCAGGTAGGCGCGGCGGATCTCGTCCATGCCCTTGAGCTTGGCCGACGTGCCGGTAAGGACGTTGCGGCCTGTTTCCAGGACGGTCGCGGTGTCGACCAGTGAGAACGCGAGGTTTGCGTTCTGCTCCACCACCAGCATGGCGATGCCGGACTCGAGCCGCAGCCGGCGGATGGCCTGGTATACCGTCTTCGCCGTGCCCGGCGCCAGTCCCAGCGATGCCTCGTCCAACAGCAGCAGCTTGGGCTTGGCCATGAAGGCCCTGCCCACGGCCAGCATTTGCTGCTCACCGCCGGACAGGGCCGCTGCCCGGGAGCCCACCCGGTCCTGCAATTGCGGAAACAGATCGAGGCAGTAGTCGATATCCGTTTCGATGGCCTTCCGGTCCCTGCGGAGATAGGCACCCACCAGCAGGTTCTCCCGGACGCTCAGCTGCCCCAGCGTGCCGCGGCCTTCCGGTACATGGGCAATGCCCAAGGCCGCCACCTGGTCCGACCGGAGGCCCCGGATGTCACGGCCGTCGAACCTGATGGTCCCTCCGGTCCTGACCGTGCCGCTGATGGCCCGCAGGGTAGTGGTCTTGCCGGCACCGTTCGCACCGAGAATCCCCACCGAGCCGCCCTCCGGAACGCTGAGTGAAACCCCGTCCAGCACCTGCACCGGCCCGTAGGACGCGGTGACGTCCTTGAGTTCAAGCAGCGTCATCGGCGGCGTCCTTCCCGATGTAAGCCTCAATTACCCGTGGATCGGACTGCGCGTCGGCTGCGGTGCCCGACATCAGCTTGCGCCCGTGGTCCAGCACTACAACCTGGTCCGTGAGCGCGGAGATCAGTCCCATGTGGTGTTCCACGATGATGATGGTGATGTCCTGCTCCGAGCGCAGGCGCCTAACTGTTGCGATGAGCTGTTCCACTTCGCCGTGGGACAGTCCAGCTGCAGGCTCGTCGAGCAGGAGGAGTGCGGGCCGTGAAAGGAGCGCCCGCCACAACTCGATGCCTTTGTGCAGGCCGTGCGAGAGTTCATCGGCCGGCAGCTCCGCCGCCCAGCCCAAACCTCCCCTGCCAAGGAGTTCCAGTGCTTCGGCGCGGACTTCCCGCTCGGCCCGGACGGTGCGGGGCAACCGGAGCGCCCAGGACACAGGGCCGCCGGGCAGCCGGGTGTGGGCGCCGAGGAGCACGTTCTGCAGGACTGTTGCGTTCAACTGCAGGGCTGGATGCTGAAAGGTACGGGCCAGGCCCAAGCGGGCCAGCCGGGACGGAGCGCTGCCCGAAACCTCCGTTCCATCACCGAAATCGAGCCGGAGCTTGGCTTGTAGTGGCCGCTGATGCAGTTAAACAGGGACGTCTTGCCCGCGCCGTTGGGCCCGACCAGGCCCAGGATGACGCCGGGCTCGACGTCGAAGCTGACATCCTGCAGCACTTTGACCCCGCCGAAGTGCAGGTTGACGTCCTTGAGGCTCAGGCTCGCAGCCACCCTGTACCTTCCTGTCGCATCATCGCTAGGAATGGATGCAGCCGTTCAGTACTGCACGAGACCGACGCTACGGATCGCCCACGAAATTGTCAACGATTTTGGCTCGAACTTCCGGTACCCGAGGAAGCGCGCCAGCCAAAGCGCGTGTTCGTGCGGGGGTGGCCGGTCAGCCGCCGGCGACGGACTGGATCACCAGGACCTCCTGGCCGGGCATCACCTCGGTATCCAGTCCCCGCAGCCGCCGTACCTCATCGCCGTCGACATAGATGTTGACGAACCTTCGGAGCGCGCCGGTCTCATCGCGCAACCGCCGGCCCAGCACCGCATAGTCAGAGGCCACCGCATCGAGCAGGCTTGCCACCGTCACCGGTCCGTCAGCGGGCGTAGTCAGGACGGACTGCCCCCCGGCCAGGGGCTGCAGGACGCTCGGGAGCAGCACCGAGATTTCAGGCACCGGCCACCGCTGCCGCGCGGACGCACAGGACGTCCGGCAGGTGGGCGGCCACCTCCATAAACGTCTCGCCCTCGTCAGCACTCGCGTAGACGGTTCCGCCCCGCGTGCCGAAGTACACCCCGGCAGGTTCGGCGGTGTCCACCGACGCCGCGTCCCGGAGGACGCTGTTGTATTCATGCTCCGGAAGCCCGCTGCTGAGGCGCTTCCAGGTGTTCCCGGCGTCGTCGGTGCGGTGGACGGCGAGCCTCCCGTCAGGAGGGATGCGTTCGCCGTCGGCCTTCAGCGGTACCACCCAGGCGGTGCCGTCGCGGCGGGGATGGGTCAGCATGACGAAGCCGAAGTCCGCAGGCAGCCCCTCGGCGATGGAGTTCCAGCTGTCCGCGTTGTCGTCCGTCCGATACACGCCGTGGTGGTTCTGCGCGTAGAGCCGGCCTTCGACGGCGGCATCCGCGGCGATCTTGTGCACGCACTGGCCGAATTCCGGATTGGGGTCCGGCATGAAGTAGGCCGAGATCCCCTTGTTGCGCGCTTCCCAGGAGGTGCCGCCGTCGGCCGAGCGGTAAACGCCGCCGGTGCTCATGGCGACGTGGACGGTCTCACCCGAGGGGTTCACCACGATGGAATGCGCTGCCGCCCCGCCGTAGCCGGCCCCCCATTCACTGTGATGCGGGTGGTCCCACAGGCCTCGATTCAACTCGAAGTGCTCCCCGCCATCCGTGGACTTCCAGAGCGAGATGGGTTCAGCGCCGGCCCACACAACACCCGGGCGGGACTCGGCGTCCGGGTAAATCTGCCACACACGCTCAAGTGCTGCGCCGGTATCTTCCGGGAACTTGATGGCACCCTGTTCCGGCTCCGTCCAAGTGGCGCCGAGGTCATCAGAATGGGCAACCGTGGGACCCCAATGCGGGCTGCGCACGCCCACCAGGATGCGGGTGCGGCCCTCCCTGGTATCGATCCCGATGCTGGGAATCTCCGACATGAGAAAATGCGGGCCGGAGAAGGACCAGTCCCGCCGATCCTTGCTCGTGGCCAGCCAGAGGCCTTTTTTAGTTCCGATTGCCAGGACAAATGATTCTGCCGCCGTTGCCATGCGGACCATGCAACCACCGGAAGGGCAGCAGCGCAACGGTTTTCAGCCCCGCAACTCCCACTCCCGGGCAGGTGGGGGTCAGTCCACGAACTCCGACTGCGTCTCGATGAAGTCCCAGTCCGCCGGGTTCAGCACGGCGGCCGGGTTGCCCGGGTGGGGACCTCCCGCCTCGGCGATGCCCTGAAGCACCGGAAGCGGCAGTTCGTCCGCCCGAAGGTTTTGCCGCAGCCACTCCTTGCTGGCGAGATCCAGGTCCAGCCACCACATGAAGATCTCCACGATTCCCCCTCCCTGACGCTTAAAACGTTAGGCACAGTCGGAGGGGCAGACAAGGTGCCGGCATCGAAACAGGTGGGGGCCCGGCAGTGTTTCGGGTACCCGCAGGTAACTTGGCCACCAAGGGGCTGAAAAAGACGAGTACCCCCTACTGGCGACCGCCTCCTGCAGGTCCTCCTAGCCTGAAACCTCAAAGCAAGCTGACCGTGCTGCTGGGGCATACGGCGCAACCGCTGGTCCGTCCCCGCCATGGCCCGTTTCTCAAACAGATGGGGAAAAAGATGAAACGCACCTTAGCCACACTGGGGGTGGTGGGGCTCGGCCTCCTCAGCCTCACAGCGCCTGCCATAGCCGCCCCTGACCAGGTGGTGGCCTGCCACTGGGACGGAAAGACCCTCACGCAGATGTCATTCAACGCCAACGGGACCGGCGGCCACGACCAGCACCCTGATGACATCATTCCTCCAACCACCAAACTGCCGGAGGGAAAGAACTGGACCAACGAGGGAAAGCTTCGATACGTCAACGAGTGTGGTGCGACGCTGCCGCCCGGCGAAGTGATTGACCCGCCCGTTGTGGTGGATCCTCCTGCCACAACTCCGGCAACACCGCCTGCCGAGCAGCCGCCCGTCGTCGTCGATCCTCCCGTGACGCCGCCGCCCACCGTCGATCCTCCCGTGACGCCGCCGCCCACCGTCGATCCTCCCGTGACGCCGCCGCCCACCGAGAAGCCAACCGTCGTTGACCAGCCCGTAGTGCAGCCACCCGCCGTCGTCGACCCACCCGCGGTGGAACCGCCCGCGGCACAACCCCCAACCGTGCAGGCGCCTGAGGTGAAGTCACCGGTTGTGGTGGCCCAGGTCCCTGTACAGCCCGCGCCTGCCAAGCACGTTGCCGCGGCACCGAAGGCCGCGCCCGCGCCCGTCAGTGTGGGCACCAACCAGGGCTACAACGCCCAGACCGCGGTGGGAGCTTCCGACGGCGGACAGGGCTGGCTGGCAGGGGTGGGAGCCCTTGCTGCGGCAGGCGCAGCCGTGGCAGCCCGCCGCCGGTCGCGTCCGTTGAACGACGCCGGGTAACCGCAATCCGCCACAAACCCGTGGCCCCCTGACAAGGAAGGCGTCCCGCCAGTGCCCGGCGGGACGCCTTCCTTCCAATCCAGCCAATCCCGCTAACCACCGAGGAGTGCCATGCGACAAGACCGGAGCCGGCACGCGGCACCCAGGCGCCACACTTGGCGGCGCGACTGGCGGACATCGAACCGGGGCGACCTCGCCATCCTCTTCTGCGGTGTCCTCACTTTCCTGTCGTTCACCGTTGGTGCTCCGCTTTTCCACCCGGCACCGCCGCTGTCCGTGGGGAATGGTCCTGCGGCCGCTGTGATCATTGCCGGTGGCGCAGCGTCCCCCACCCACACTTCGCCGGCACCTGCCTCGGCCGGCGGAGCTCCCATCGCCGGGACGGGCGTTCCTGCCGCAGTCGCCCCAGCGGATCCAACCGCAGCCGCCCAAACCTCCGGCGTGGAGCCGACAATAGCTGCGGCAGGACCGGCCCTTCCGGCAGCTGCACAACCCCTCCGCATCAGGTATCCATCCGCAGCGTTCGACGTCCCCGTCCACCCCCTGGACCTGGATGGGGAAGCCCAGTCCAGCCGGACAATTGAACCCCCTGCCACCAAGGATGGTTACTGGCTGACGCCGTTCGGCATTCCGGGCAGTGGTTCGAACAACACCACCTACGTCATCGGCCACAGCTGGGAAGGCGCGGATGCCCCCTTCAACCACCTCAGTTCAGCGGCAGCCGTTGGCGACCGCTTCGATGTCGAAACCGCTGCCGGAACCATCAGCTACCGGGTGGAGAGCATCAAGACGTTCGTGAAATCCGGTCTCAAGGACAGCCCCGTGTGGGACATGGTGCCCAACCGGCTGGTCCTCATCAGCTGCTA
Source organism: Pseudarthrobacter defluvii (assembly GCF_030323865.1). NCBI lineage: Bacteria > Bacillati > Actinomycetota > Actinomycetes > Micrococcales > Micrococcaceae > Pseudarthrobacter > Pseudarthrobacter defluvii. Next base: position 4,130,759 of record NZ_CP066362.1, read on the forward strand.
CACCGAGGACCCTTGGGGCAAAAACGTTGTGGTCACTGCATACCCTGCCGTTTCCTAGCGCTCCGCGCCAGGCACTCGAGGACCTTCAAAATCTTCCAGGCCGAACGTACCTGTTCGCACCCCTTCACCGGGCGGACAATGGGCCGCATGACAGGGGAACACTTCAACGGCACCCCGCTGCTGGTAGGAATCATGCCTAAACAGCACCCGGAAGTGCTTCAAACCGCCGCCACCCTGGCCGCTCGGCTGGCCGCACCTTTGGTCTGCGCCTACGTGGATGAAGCCAGCTACCTGGTGGAATGGGATCCGGCCCGCTCCGCCCACCGGCCGTCCCGGGAACCGGACGCCAATGACGACATGCCCGCCCTGACAACGGAGCTGAAGGCCCAGGTTCAGGCCGTAGTAGACAAATTGGCCTCCGACGGCGCCTCCGTGGACTGGTCCTTCCGCACCCTCACAGGGGATCCGGCCCGCGCCCTGGGACAGGTAGCAGCCGAACTCGACGCCCCCATCATCATCGTGGGTACCTCGGAACGCGGTTTTTCGCACCGGCTCTCGGAGGCCCTTGGCGGCTCGGTTGGCGCCTGGCTCAGCCACCACCAAAGCCGCCCGGTGCTGGTGGTCCCCTACCGCCGGCCGGCCCACGAAGACCGGCCCTAGCCTTTCAGCCTTGGGAAAATCCGCACCATTGAAGGGCCGGTTAAAGTAAAGCGAAAGTAGTTATTCGGGATGCTGGCGCAGTGCCGGTACCAGCCCGTAAGCTAATATAAGCAAGGACGGTCCACCTAGGTGGAAGACGGAATTGCCCAAAAGCTGCTCCGGAGTGCGTATCCCCCAATAACGCACTCCGGAGCTTTTTTGTGCCCCGCCGCAGCTCCGGCCGCCTGCGTGGGCTTACAGGCCAGATATACCCCCTGGGGGTACTTGCATTTATACCCCTCCGGGGTATACGTTGACTGCATGAGCGCTATCGAAGAAGCCGTTGCGGCCGCGGCAGCTGACCAGGTTCCCGCAGAGGCGGACATTGCCCCGCAGCACGGGTACACGGGCAACAAGGATGCCTACCTGCGGCGCCTCAAGCGGATCGAGGGCCAGGTGAGGGGCATCGCCCGGATGGTCGACGAGGACAAGTACTGCATCGACATCCTCACCCAGGTTGCCGCCGCCACCAAGGCCCTGCACGCAGTCAGCCTCGGACTGGTCGAGGAACATATTGGCCACTGCGTGGTGGGTGCAGCCTCCGAGCCGGACCCGGATGCCCGCGCTGAAGCCATCGACGCCAAGGTCAAGGAAGCCGCCGACGCAATCGGCCGGCTGCTTCGCTGACACCATCCACAATCCACCTCCGGCCACCGCCGGAACCTACAAAAGGAGCAAGTCATGAGCACCACCTCCCCCACCACCACAACCATCAGCGTCTCCGGCATGACCTGCGGGCACTGCGTATCGGCTGTCAGCGAGGAACTCGAAGCCATCGAAGGCGTAGAGGACGTGCAGGTGGACCTCAACGCCGGCGGCATCTCCACCGTGACCATCAGTGCAAACAAGGAACTCTCACCCACTGACATCGGGGAAGCCGTGGCCGAGGCCGGCTACCTGGTGGTCGCCAACGAAGCCTAAACACCCTCCCAACACCTGAAAGCTGACATGAGCCACCAAGAACTGCTGCGCCCGCCGGGAACCCGGATCGTCGAACTGGACATCCAGGGGATGACCTGTGCTTCCTGCGTCAACCGGGTGGAAAAGAAGCTCGGCAAGCTTGAGGGCGTTGCGGCAACAGTGAACCTGCCCCTGGAGTCGGCCTATGTCACGGTCCCGGAGGGCATTACCGACGAACAGCTGGTGAATACGGTCAACGCCGCAGGCTACAAGGCCACACTCCGGCCGCAGCATTACCCAGCCGTCGATGCGGAAACTCAAGGCAGCGCCGAAGGTGCGGTGCCCGCGAGCGGCGACGGCGGGGACTTGCGGCAGCATGCATCCAAGCAGGGCCCACGGCGGGAGGGTTCCCTGGACGAGCTTGCGAGTCGAGGGAACCGCCGGGGAGGGACGAGCGAGCATGCGGAGCAAGTGACCGGCGTCGCCGCCCGGCTCCGCCCCCGACTCATCCTGGCGGCAGTCCTGACCGTCCCGGTGTTCCTGGTCAGCATGGTCCCCGCGTTCCAGTTCCCCAACTGGGGCTGGGTGGCCGCGGTACTGGCCTTGCCGGTGGTCACGTGGGCTGCCTGGCCCTTCCACCGGGCGGCGGCGATCAATGCCCGGCATCTGGCCTCCACCATGGACACGCTGGTGTCGCTGGGGGTGGCTGCGGCCTACCTGTTCTCGGCCTGGCAGCTGCTGGCGGACCCGCGGATGACGGAACACCCGGCGATGGAGGGAATGTCCGGTGGCCTGTACTTCGAGGTGGCCTCCGTGGTCACCACCTTCCTGCTCCTGGGCCGTTTCCTGGAAGCGAATGCCAAGCAAAAGGCCGGGGACGCCCTTCAGGCCCTGTTGAACCTGGGGGCCAAGGACGCCACCGTCCTGCGCAACGGCAGCGAACAGAAGATCGCTGCGGACCGGCTGCAGGTGGGCGACATCCTGGTGGTCCGCCCGGGCGAAAAGATCGCCACCGACGGCGTGGTGGTTGACGGTGCATCCGCCGTCGACGCTTCGCTGGTGACCGGCGAGTCCGTCCCGGTCGAGGTGGGGCCGGACAGCCGCGTCACAGGTGCCACCATCAACACCTCCGGCCGCCTCCTGGTGCGGGCAACCCGGGTGGGCGCTGAGACCACCCTTGCCCAGATGGCCCGGCTGGTGTCGCAGGCCCAGACCGGCAAGGCGCCGATCGCACGGCTCGCGGACCGCATCAGCGCCGTGTTCGTGCCGGTGGTTCTGGGCCTTGCCGTCCTGACCTTCGTGCTCTGGCTCCTGGTGGCCGGCCCCGACGCTGATGGCGGCCATCTGCGCCAGGCGTTCACGGCCGCCGTCGCCGTCATGGTGATTGCCTGCCCGTGCGCCCTGGGACTGGCCACCCCGGTGGGCCTGCTCACGGGCACCGGCCGGGGCGCGCAGCTGGGGATCCTGATCAAGGGCCCGCAGGTTTTGGAGGACACCCGCACCGTGGACACCATCCTGCTGGACAAGACGGGGACGGTGACCACCGGCATCCTGGCCGTAGACGCCACCTCCGCGTTCCCCGGCTTCGCGGAACAGGACGTCCTCCGGCTCGCCGGGGCAGTGGAGGCCGCGTCCGAGCACCCCGTGGCCCGCGCCATCGCGGCCGCGGCAGGTTCCGGGCGTGCAGCGAGCGACGGCGGCACCTTGCCGTCAGTGCAGAACTTCAGTTCCGCCCCGGGCGGCGGAGTGTCGGGAACCGTTGAGGGCAGGCAGGTGATGGCCGGGCGCAGCGGCTGGCTGGGGCAGAACGGTGTTGTCCTGGATGCTGGCCAGCGGGCCCTGCTGGCGGCCGCTGAAGAAGGGGGCGCCACGGCCATCTGCGTGGCGGTGGACGGCGCACCGGCCGGGATCATCAGCCTGCGGGACACCGTCAAGGAGGGCTCCGCCGCCGCCGTCACCCGGCTGAAGACGCTGGGCCTGCGGCCCATCCTGCTGACCGGCGACAACGCCGCGGTCGCCGCCCGGGTGGCTGACGCCGTCGGCATTGCTCCCGGCGATGTCTACGCCGGCGTCCTGCCGGAAGGGAAGGTCGAGGCAGTGCGGAAGCTCCAGGCCGCGGGTGCCACGGTGGCCATGGCCGGAGATGGCGTCAACGACGCCGCGGCGCTGGCGCAGGCCGACTTGGGGATTGCCATGGGATCCGGAACGGACGTAGCCATCGAAGCCGCGGACCTGACCGTGATGGGCAATGACCTCGCCCAGGTGGCGCAGGCAATCGAACTGTCACGGAAGACCCTGGGCACCATCAAGACCAACCTTTTCTGGGCGTTCTTCTACAACGCGGTGGGGATCCCGGTGGCCGCACTGGGGCTGCTCAACCCGATGATCGCCGGTGCCGCCATGGCCGCCAGTTCGGTCCTGGTGGTGGCCAACTCGCTGCGCCTGCGCAGCTTCGGCAAGTAGCCAATCCCGGTTCAGGACAGGTCAGGCCGCGCCGTACCGCACCGCGGCGCGGGCTTTGGCCTTGGCGGCCTCTTCCTCCCGGTCCTTGGGCGGCGCCTGCGTCACCAGGGAATCCAGCAGGTGCTGCGTGATGTGCGCAATCTCGTGGACCGCCTCATCGAAGGCTTCCTGGTTGGCCTTCGACGGCTTGGTGCTGCCGCTGATCTTGCGGACGTACTGAAGGGCGGCCGCGTGCACTTCCTCGGACGTGGCGTGCGGCTCGAAGTTGTGGAGGGTTCGGATATTCCGGCACATACCGCCATGCTAGGCTCTTCCAACGCCTGGGATCGACCCCTTTTTCATGGTCTCCGCCCGGCGTCCATGGGGAGCCCGGCATGGGCAGGGCTGCCCATCGACACTGTTTGGAGGCCGGGATAGGTTTTAGGCAATGGATCTTCCGGATGAGCCGGGGGGCCGCTGGGGATGCCGATCTGGTTCGGATCCACGACCTAACAAGGAGAAACTGATGGCTATTTGGGGTGCAGACGTTGAGCAGCTTCGCCAGCTCGGCAGCAAGCTTCAGGCAGGAGCGTCCGAGATCGAGACGCAGAAGTCCACTCTCACCAAGGTTCTGAGCAGCACCAACTGGGAAGGCCCGGACGCAACCAAGTTCCGCAACGAGTGGTCCGGTACCCACACCGCCATGCTCACCAAGGTTGCCGAGGCGCTGAAGGAAGCCGGCTCACAGGCCAAGCGCAACGCTGAAGAGCAGAGCCAGGCCTCGCACTAGGCTTACCGCCGCTGGCGGGAGGGCAGGGACACCAAACGGTGTCCCTGCCCTTTTTTGGGCGATGGGCTCTGCAGGATCCGCACTGCTAGGGGACGGGTTCGACGTCGTTCGCGTGTTCCAGCGGTGAGGCCGGCATCTGCGCGCCCTTGGCGGCGTCGGAGGCCACGGCGCGCAGCTCGTCGAGCCGGACCAGGATGACCCCGCCCACGATCAGGACACCGCCCAGGAGCTGGACAGGTCCGGGAAGTTCACCGAGCAGCAGCCACGCCCACAGCACAGCAAAAAGGACCTCGGTGAGGGACACGAAGGATGCCACCTTGGAGCCGAGCGCCCTGGCCGCCATGATGCCCGAGGTGTAGGCCAGCACGGTGGCCAGCACCACCAGCCCGGCCAAGGATCCCCACCAGGGCGTGGTCCAGGGTCCCAGTTTGGTGTCCGCGGTGTTGAAGGCCATGGGCAGCAGGCCGGTGGCGGCGGCAAGCCACATGACCGCGGCACCCACCATGAGTCCCCCGGACGCCAGCACGATAGGCGGCAGGGTGTCGTTTTCCCTGGCCGTGATGAAGAAGTAGATGGCCAGGCATACTGCGGCAGCCATGCCCCAGAGGACCCCGACCAGGTCCACCTTCACGGCGCCGGTAAGGTCCAGGACCAGCACCAATCCGGCCAGGGACAGCAGCGTCCCGCCGGCGGTGAGCACCCGCGGACGGCGGCGGCTGGCGGCCCAGAGCCAGAGGACGATGATGACTGGGGCCAGATACTCCAGCAGGAGCGCGACGCCAACAGACAGGCGGGCCACCGCATTGAAGTAGAACAACTGGCAGGCAGCCACGCCGATGAGCCCGAACAGCACAATGGTGAGCCAGTTGTCCACCAACTGGTGCCAGCGGCCCTTCAGTGCGGACACCGCGGGAAGGGCGAGGATCAGGGCGGCCCCGGTGAGGCGGGCGGTGACGGCCGCACTAGGAGACCAGCCAGTTTCCAGCAAGGACTTGGCAAAGGATCCCGACAGGCCGAAGACTGCCGAGGAGAACAACGCGATGCCGAGCCCTGATGCCATGAAGCTGGTCCGCGTGGCGGACGGTTCCGGGGTGGGGCTGTGGTTGTTGGCGGCAGGCACCGTCGCCTCCTGTCAGGAGTAAAGTGGGGTAATGCTCATGACACTACGCTTCGGCGCTGTAAGGAGTCAACATGGTCTTCGCCCCTGACACGGAAGTGGCGCTGCGCACGGTGGTGAACCTCATCAACACGGCGGCAAACGGCAGGGAAGGGCTGACCTCCGTTGCCGACCTGGACAGCTTTCTGGACGCGGAAGGATTTTCCGGCGCCCGGAACCGGGATGCCGTGGAACTGGAAAGCGTGCTGCAGCTGCGCCGCGAACTGGCAGCTGTTTGGACGGCTGATGAGGACGCCGCCGTGGACACGGTCAACCGGCTGCTGCGCGACGCAAACGCCCTGCCACAGTTGATGAAGCACGACGGGTGGGACTGGCACCTGCACGCCACGGCACCGGAGGCGCCGCTGGCAGACCGGATGAGTACCGAGGCGGCCATGGCCCTGGCTGACGTCATCCGCAGCAAGGAAATGGACCGGCTGCGCATCTGTGATTCGGAGGACTGCGATGCGGCCGTGCTGGACCTGAGCCGCAACCGGTCCAAGCGGTACTGCGATACGGGCAACTGCGCCAACCGCGCCCACGTTGCCGCTTACCGCGCCAGGCAGGCGGCGGGGGGCTAGCGGCGGGGCGTGCCGTCAGTATCGTCGCCGGGGACCGGCGGGTTGTGGGGGGTTTTGGGCGCAGAGCTGAGGTTCACGCCCGAGCCCTTGCCCAGGTGTTCCGCGTTCTCTTTGTAGCTCATGGACAGCATCGCGGCGATCACCAGGGTGACGATGAAGGCGATGCCGGCTGCGGTGAAGGCGAGGTCGAAGCGGGGCGCGCGGGCGCTTCCCCCGGAGGCGAAGATCAACACCGCAACGAAGGCGACGACGGCCCAGAATGCCGAGAACATCAGGGGACCCTTCACCGAGGTCCGCAGCTTGCGCGGTTTTCCTTGATGCTGGTCAGCCACAGTGGTTCCTCCCTGCAGGCGGCGCACGGCCGGCCTGGTTTACGTTTGCGGTGTCGCACCCATTTTCTACATAAAGTAGAAGGGCACTCCTCCTAGTTTACGGCTTTCCTGCCCCGGCGCGGGCATCGTGCCGCAGGGTCAGGCCGGAAAGAACCCACAGGACGCCCGAAATGATCGCTCCACCACCGGCTACACCCAGCAGCGCGTGGGCGCCGAGGTTGATGAAAAACGGCAGGAGCACAGCTGTTCCGATGCCGATGACCCCCGAGGCAATCCAGTCCCTGGCGAGCACGTGGCGGCCCTTGTATTGCAGGCCGCAGGCGAGCTCGAGGACACCGGCCACGCCAAGCCCCAGGGCTGCGATCACCCCGAACAACAGGTCGCTGTGCAGGAGGAGCACGGCAAAGCCGGCACCGGCCAGGACGGCGCCGGCGGCGGAGAGCAGCTTGCCGGGGGCAGAGTTCTGGGCAAAGCCCGCTGCGGGGACGGTGCGGAGCGACACCACCCCGGCGGCCAGGAGGTAGAGCCCGCCGGCCCAACCCATGACCTCCACGGACGGGGAAGTCCAGAAGACCGTCACCGCGCCAAATACCAGCGCAGCAGCCGATCGGAGCAGGACCGGCTTCCAAAGGTCGTTACGGGGGGCGGTTCCGGGAGCAGCGCCCGCGGGGGTGGATGGTTGCGTCACCGGTCCAGTTTAGTGGGGGCGGCTGGGAGGTCTAACCGGGCCCGCCTCAGGCGGAGCCCAGCACCATCCAGCGGTCGGAGCGCGAACGCAGGCCCAGCGTGACTGCGCGCGCCGCCATGTACCCCAGCGCGAAGGCCACCCAGAGCCAGCCGAGCCCGGAGGCGCCGGGGGCGCCGGACAGTGCAACCCATGCCAGCAGAGGCACGTAGACCACGAGGTTTATCAGTCCCGCGAGGGCGAGGTACCGCGCGTCACCTGCCCCGATCAGCACTCCATCCAGGACAAAGACGTAGCCGGCGATGGGCTGCCCCGCGGCCAGGACCCAGAGTGCCACGGTAAGCACCTGCTGCACCTGGTGGTCAGGGGTAAACAGGGCTCCGGCCCAGGGTGCCGCCGCGGCCAGCAGCAGGCCGGTCAGCACGCCGAAGCCTACTCCCCAGCGGATCATGGTCCCCGTCAGCAGCCGGGCCCTGGCCGCGTCGGACGCGCCGAGCTCCTTGCCAATAAGCGCCTGGGCGGCGATGGCCAGGGCATCCAGCGCGAACGCCAGGAAGGAAAAGATGGTCATCGCCAGCTGGTGGGCTGCGAGGTTCACCTCGCCTTGGGCCGTGGCGACCAGCACGGTGGCCAGGATCGCGGCGCGCAGGCTGAGCGTGCGCAGCATGAGCCAGGACCCCACGCGGGTCATGCTGCGGATGCCCCGCCAGCTGGGCAACAGGCTTACGCCGTGGCGCACCGCATTCCGGCGCACCATCACCACGTAGACAGCGGCCATGGCCCACTGGGCAATGCTGGTTCCCATCGCGGAGCCCACCACGGACAGGCCCAGGCCGTAGACAAGCCACAGGTTCAGGACGATGTTGACGCCGAATCCCGCAGTGGCAACCACCAGTGGGGTGCGGGTGTCCTGCAGGCCGCGCAGCACGCCGGTACCGGCGAAGATCAGCAGCATGGCCACCAGCCCCGGCATGGACCAGCGGAAGTAGTCGACGGCAAAGCTCCGGACGCTGCCCTCGGCGCCCAGGAGGTCAATCAGCGGCCCGGCCGCAGCAAAGCCCGCCCCGGCGAGGAGTACGCCAAGGATCAAGGCGAGCCACACGCCGTCGCGCCCTGCCGCCAGCGCCTTGCCGAGCTGCCCGTCACCAATGGCCCGGGCAACAGCCGGAGTGGTGGAGTAGGCCAGGAAGACCATGAGCCCGACGGCGGTCTGCAGCACCGCCGATGCCAGCCCGACCCCCGCAAGCTGGGCGACGCCGAGATGGCCCACGATGGCGGAGTCCGCCAGCAGGAAGAGGGGTTCGGCCACCAGCGCCCCGAAGGCGGGGACGGCGAGGCGGAGTATTTCCCGCGCCGGGCCTCGGGTGGCTGCCGGGGACGCGGGGGCTGGTCGTTGGGGCACGGAGACAGCTTAGTGGCGCCCGCCGGCAGGGGACGGCTGGACATGAGAAAGCCCACAGTCCACGGTTTTTAGTTGACAGTTCAACTAATACTCCGACAGGCCGGACATATGAATCAGTCGCGATTGACCACCACAGCCCTCACCGCCCTCCGCCTGATCCTCGGCTTTCTCTTTGCAGCCCATGGCTGGCAAAAGTTCAATGATTGGACCATCGCCGGAACGCAGGCCTCCTTCGCCAAGATGGGCGTACCGGCGGCCGATGTCATGGCTCCGGCAATCGCCGTCCTGGAACTGGCCGGCGGGATTGCCCTGATCCTGGGCGTCCTCACCCGCGTGGTGGCCGCGCTCCTGGTCCTGGACATGCTGGGAGCACTCTTCCTGGTCCATGCCCCTGCAGGCATCTTTGCCGCAAACGGAGGATATGAACTCGTCTTGCTCCTCGCCGCGGCAGCATTCGCCCTGGCGCTCACCGGCGCAGGCCGCCTCTCCGTGGACCGCGCGCTCTTCGGCCGCCGCAAGTCCCGGCTGGCAGCCCTGGCCTAACCACGGCTGAACGGACAAATGCCGGACGGCGGCTGCGCACCAACTGCGCAGCCGCCGTCGTGGTTAATGCAGGCGGAACGTTTGTTGCAATCCCAACCGGCCGGTAACCAGGGCCGTCAGTATGATCGCACCATGACTGAAACCGGACGCCCCAACTCCGTGACCCTCCGCTTCCTCGCCGCCCCCACCGACGTGGGCCACAGTGGATCAGTGGATGCCGGCACGGTACTGGAGTGGGTGGACAAGGCCGCATATGCCGCAGCGGTGGGATGGGCCAAGTCCTACTGCGTGACGGCCTACGTGGGCAACATCCACTTCGCCGATCCCGTCAACAGCGGCGACATGGTGGAGGTGGAAGCCACCATCGTCTACACCGGACGGTCATCCATGCACATCCGGACAGTGGTCTCCTCCGGCGACCCGAAAGGCGGCGCTGCCACGATGCGCAGCACATGCATGGTCATCTTCGTGGCCGTGGGTGAGGACGGCAAGCCCGTCCCGGTACAGCAGTTCGAGCCTGTCACACCGGAAGAGATGGAGCAGCGGGACCACGCACTGGCCAGGGTCAAGGTCCGCGAGCAGATCGTGGAAGCTATGAACCGGCAGGAATACACCGACGCCGGCACAGCCGAACGGGTGACGCTGCGGTTCATGGCCGCGCCCACCGATGTGAACTGGGGCGGCAAGGTCCACGGCGGCATTGTGATGAAGTGGATCGACGAGGCCGCCTACGTTTGCGCCTCACGCTACTGCGGCCGGGATACGGTGGCGGTGTTCTCCGGCGGCGTGCGCTTCTACCGGCCGCTGCTGATTGGCCATGTGGTGGAGGTGGAAGCCCGGCTGGTCTACACCGGGACCAAGGGCATGCATATCGCCGTCCACGTCCGTTCCGGCGACCCCAAGGGCCGGGAACTGAACCTCACCACCTATTGCCTCACCGTGATGGTGGCGCGCGACGACGAGGGAACCTCAGTGCCCGTGCCCGCCTGGGTGCCGGTCAGCGACGAAGACAAACGGCTCCACGCCCACGCCCGCGAACTCCTGGAGATCCGGGGAACGGCGCCCGGGAACCGGCTGCCCAACCATCTGCTGGCGCGGGGCGCTTAGAAGCCGCCACCGCCGCCACCGTCACCGGCCATGTTGGCGAACCGTGAGTAATGGCCCTGGAACGCCACCACGATGTCCTTGGTGGGACCGTTACGGTGCTTGGCCACCAGGATGTCCGCCTCGCCCGCGCGCGGAGACTCCTTGTCGTAGACGTCCTCGCGGTGGAGCAGGATGACCATGTCGGCGTCCTGCTCGATGGAGCCGGACTCACGGAGGTCGGACACCATGGGCCGCTTGTCCTGGCGCTGTTCCGATCCACGGTTCAGCTGGGACAGGGCGATCACGGGGACCTGGAGTTCCTTGGCCAGGAGCTTCAGCGCACGTGAGAACTCGGAGACCTCCTGCTGGCGGGACTCCACTTTCTTACCGGAGCTCATGAGCTGGAGGTAATCCAGGACCACAAGCTTGAGGTCATGCTGCTGCTTGAGCCGGCGGCATTTGGCCCGGATCTCCATCAGGGACATGTTGGGGCTGTCGTCGATGAACAGCGGGGCCTCATTCATGCGCCCCATGGTGGTGGCGATCTTGGACCACTGCTCGTCCTTGATGGTGCCCTTGCGGAGATCCTGGAGGCTGATGGTGGCCTCGGCTGAGAGCAGTCGCATGGCGATCTCGTTCCGGCCCATTTCCAGGGAGAACATGACGGTGGCCAGGTTGTGCTTGATGGCTGCGGAGCGGGCGAAGTCCAGGGCGAAGGTTGACTTGCCGACAGCGGGACGGGCGGCGATGACGATCATCTGGCCCGGGTGGAGTCCGTGGGTCAGTTCATCCAGTTCGTAGAATCCGGTGGGGACGCCCACCATCCCCTCGCCGCGGTGGCCCGACGCCTCGATCTCGTCCACCGTGGACTCCATGACGTCCTTCAGCACCACGTAGTCCTCTGCGGTGCGGCGTTCGGCCACGGCATAAACTTCTGCCTGCGCCTGGTTGACCAGGTCCTCCACCTCGCCGTCCGAGCCGTAGCCCAACTGGACGATCTTGGTGCCGGCGTTCACCAGCCGGCGAAGCACTGCCCGCTCGGCCACGATTTCGGCGTAGTAGCCGGCATTGGCCGCAGTGGGGACGGTCTGGATCAGTTCGTGCAGGTAGGCGGGGCCGCCGATCCTGTTGATTTCAGCCCGCTTGGTCAACTCATCGGAAACAGTGACCGCGTCCGCAGGTTCGCCCCGGCCGTACAGGTCGATGATTGCTTCGTAGATGGTCTCGTGGGCGGGCCGGTAGAAGTCCTGGCCGCGAAGGATTTCCACAACATCGGCGATGGCGTCCTTGGAGAGCATCATGCCGCCCAGTACGGACTGTTCGGCAGCGATGTCCTGCGGGGGCTTCCTGCTGGCGTCCGATCCACGGGTTGCCTCGACAGGGTCCAGATGCGCGATTGACAAAGCTGCCGTCCTCCATTTGTACCGGGCGTGCGTCCGGTGATCCATCCTGCTCGCGGCCTCCGGAAAATCCGGCTCCCGCTACTTGTCCAGTTCTACCCACTGGCTCTGACAATCGAGTGCCGCAGGGGTTCACATATACCCCCGCCTGGAGTTATCCCCAGTATCCACAGCTTTTCCACAGGTGCGCGTGAAAGCGGCAGAGTGGGGTCCGAATCGAAGCAGGGCAGGCCCTGTTTCGGCCGCGGAGAACAGGTACCCCGCTACGCTAACCGCCGGGCTGCCAGCGGCAAAGCCAGCATGCAGGAACAGTTGTGGATAACCTGTGCAGTACGGGGCATAGCTTGTGCACAGCCTGTGGGGAAGCCTGTGGATACAAAAGTTTTTTATCCTCCAACAGCGGTCTGACCTGCGCAAACGTCCCCTTTGGCATGTGGAGTAAATATTTCTTTGATGGAATTTCATCCACAGGCCCCATTGGGCCCTTGCGCCGGGAAGCGAGGGGAAGTGCGCCTTCGCGGCTTGAAGGCCCACGCCGTGGCCCTGCTCATATTCCACCGTGGGAGTTTGACGGGCAGCAGCCGGGGCTGTATGCCCACCGATGAATATTGCTGTGGATAACCATGATCTGGATTAAGATCTTGGTAGCCAGAACATGCAGTTGTGCAATCAGCAGCAGGAACAGGGCTGGGCGGATGGCCAGCAAAGCAATCGCACCTGGCGAGGGCCAGGAAGTAGACAGAACGGCTCGTGAAAATGGAATCCCTTGTGGTCCCGGTCCTTATCCTGCTCGCGGTGGTTGCGGGGGTGACGGTGGCGTACCGCGCCACCCGGAAGCGCAGTGCCGCACACCCCTCCGACCCCGCCCAGCCCGCCGCGTCATCACTGGAGCTGGCCCGGACCGCGGCGGACCGGTTGTCGGAAGACGAACACCGGCGGATCTACGCGTTGATTGCGCAGGGCCAGGCCATGGCCGCCATCAAGCTGTACTACGAGATCACCGGAGAGGGGCTGCGGGCCTCACGGGACGCCGTGGGCGCCCTGGCCGCCCACCCACAGCCTTACCGGCGCCAGGAGCCAGCTCCGGCCGTCGAGGAGGACGACGACGAGCCACAGCGTTTCCCGTACCGCTACCGGGCCATCGCCAGCAAGGGCGACGTCACGCGGGAGGTGAGCAGCAACATGCTCAACGATGAGATCTACGGCAGGATTCGCACCCTGGCCCGGAGCGGCGACACGGAGGGGGCAGCCAATGCATTGACCCGGCACTCCGACATCTCACTCACCCAGGCACGGGAGTTCATCGCGCTGCTGGATGACTAGAGGGTGGACCGACTAACGGGGCCCTGCGATCCCCGCCAGCAGCTGTTCGAAGGGCAGGGACTCCAGCAGAGCGGGTTTCCGACCCGGCTGAGGCCCCTCGAGCAGCCGCGTGAACTCACCGGCGGCCCGCTCGATGCGGTCCGCCAGGGACCCACCGCCCTCTTCTGCAGTGCCCCAATCCTGGGGTCCTGCAAAGACACCGGTTGCAGCCATGCGGGTGCGGAGGTAGCTGAAGAGCGGCCGGAGTGCGTAGTCCAGGACCATCTGGTGCCGGTCCGTGCCGCCGGTGGCGCCCAGCAGGACCGCCTTGCCGTCCAGCGACTTCGGGTCCAGGACATCAATGAAGGACTTGAAAAGACCACTGTAGGACGCGCTGAACACCGGCGTCACAGCGATGACCCCGTCCGATGCCTCAACGCCGGCGATAACTTCCGCCAAGCGTGGTGCGGCGTAGCCGGTCACGAAGTTGTTGGCGATGTCCACGGCCAGGTCACGGAGTTCGACGACATCCACTGCCACGACGAAACCGGCTGCCTTGAGCTGCCGCTCGGCGGCTGCCGCGAGCTGGTCCGCCAGCAGCCGGCTGGATGAAGGTACGCCGAGCCCGGCGGAAAGGACGGTGATGCGGCGGGTTTCCATGACATTCTCCTGGTGCTCGTTCAGTTTCATTCTACATGCATATGCATTTATATCCATGAACTGCGGGCAGCCTCGAGATATTCCCGGCCAGCTCCGGGGGTGTGGATTCCTGCCGGCCATACCCGGACCGGGCCCCGCTCAGAGCAGCACGCTCCCGTTGATGCAGGTGGTGGAATCACCGCCCACCCAGATTTCCCCGTCCGCGGCACTGATATGGATGCGCCCCGCGCGGCCCAGGACCGTCCCCTGCGCGGCCAGGTACTGCTCCGGCGCACGTCCACTTCCAATCAGCCACTGTGCGGCTCCGGCGTTGAAACTGCCCGTGACGGGGTCCTCCACCATGGCGTCGCCCGGCAGGAACGTGCGGACCTCAAAGTCGGTACCGGCGCCCGGTGCATGAGGCCCAATGACGCCAACCTTGAGGCTGCCCATGGCTGCCTGGTCCGGCTCAAGGGCCAGCACTCGTTCGGCAGACCCCAGGAGGACCCCGATCCATTCAGGGCCGTTCACCAGCCAGGCGGCGTCAAGGACATCATCCAATGGCAATCGCAGCGCTGCCGCCAACTGCCGGCGGACCGGCGCTTCCACGGGGCCGAAGCGGGTCAGGGGTGGTGCGGCGAAAGCCAGCCTCCCGGCGTCGCGCCTTACCTTGACCAGCCCGGCCGCGCACTCCTGCACCACGTAGCCGTCCGCCTTTGGCACTCCGCCGGCTTCCAGCCAGGTGTGGGCCGAGCCCAGCGTGGGGTGGCCCGCGAACGGGAACTCCTCCGAGCCGGTGAAGATCCGGACCCTGTAATCAGCGCGGGGATCCTCAGGCGGCAGGAGGAAGGTGGTCTCCGAAAGGTTGGTCCAATTGGCGAAGTGCTGCATGGTCGCGGTGTCCAGGCCCTGGGCATCAAGGACGACGGCGAGCGGGTTGCCGCGGTAGGGCTGGCTGGCGAATACATCCACCTGGTGGAAAGGACGGCTGCGGGGTGTCGGGTTCACCGGAGCAGGCTACCACCGCCAAAACGAAAGACCCCCGCCGCCGGAATCCGGCAACGGGGGTCATGACGTGGAGTGGGAAATTACTTTCCTGCCACCACGTCGAGTTCGATCACAGCAGCAACGTCAGCGTGGAGGCGGACGTTGGCCTGGTAGGAACCAACCGACTTGATGTGGGCCGGCAGTTCAACCTTGCGCTTGTCGATCTTGCCAAGGCCAGCGGCCTCAACAGCGTCGGCGACGTCGCCCTGCTTGACGGTGCCGAACAGGCGGCCGGACTCGCCGGCCTTGACGACCAGCTTGACCGGCTTGGCGGACAGTGCGGCGGCCTGCTTCTGAGCATCTTCCAGGGAAGCGTGCTCGCGGGCAGCGCGGGCAGCCTTGATGGACTCAACCTGCTTCTCGCCACCCTTGGACCAGGTCAGGGCGAAGTTGCGGGGCAGCAGGTAGTTACGTGCGTAACCGTCCTTGACCTCGACAACATCGCCAGCAGCACCGAGACCGGTAACTTCGTGGGTCAGAATGAGCTTTGCCATGTTAGTTAATCCCTTCCTTAGCCGCGGCCAGCGCCGGAGTAAGGCAGCAGAGCAACTTCGCGGGCGTTCTTGATTGCCTGGGCGATCTTGCGCTGTTCCTGCACCGTAACGCCAGTGACGCGACGGGCGCGGATCTTGCCGCGGTCGGAGATGAACTTGCGCAGCAATGCTACGTCCTTGTAGTCGATGACAGTGATGTCAGCGGCCTTCAAGGGGTTGGACTTTGGTTTGGGCTTACGGAGTTCAGCCTTAGCCATCGTGGAGCTCCTATTCTAGGGAGCCCGTGGATATTGATCCACGGGATGGTGGTGGTCCGACGGCGGCAGCTGCTTTGGGTGCCTTGAGCACCCTGGCAGTCCCGGCGCCGGGCCGTTGTTTGGGTTTTAGAAGGGAGGTTCGGAATCGGGGCCGTTGCCCCAGCCGCCTGCGTTGGACACCCCGGGTGTGGCCCAGGGATCATCCTGTGCAGCCTGCTGGTTGCCGCCGCCCCAGCCTCCGCCGGAGTTGCCGCCCTGGTTTCCACCAGAGTTGCCGCCTCCGAAGCCACCGCCGCTGTTGCCGCCGCCGAAGCCGCCGCCACCCTGTCCGCCGGAGCGCTGGGTGCGGTTGACCTTGGCGTTGGCGTAGCGCAGGCTGGGGCCGATTTCGTCGACCTCAAGCTCGATGACGGTGCGCTTTTCGCCTTCTTTTGTTTCGTAGGAGCGGCTCTTCAGCCTGCCGGTCACGATGACGCGCATACCCTTTGTCAGGGACTCGGCAACGTTTTCGGCTGCTTCACGCCAGACAGCGGCGCGGAGGAACAGGGTCTCCCCGTCCTTCCACTCGTTGGACTGGCGATCAAAGGTGCGGGGGGTGGAAGCGATGGTGAAGTTCGCTACTGCCGAACCGGACGGTGTGAACCGCAATTCCGGGTCATTGGTGAGGTTACCGATGACCGTAATGGTGGTCTCGCCTGCCATCTACTGCCTCCTTGTTCGATCCTGGGTGAAGAGTGCGTTTCCTGCGGGGTAAAGAATGAAGACGGCTGAATTACTCAGCAACAACCTTCTGCTCTTCGGGGCGGGTGATCTTGGTGCGCATGATGGTCTCGTTAAGAGACAGCTGGCGGTCAAGTTCCTTGGCGGTCTCCGGCTTGGCGGTGAAGTTCACCACGGCGTAGATACCTTCGGACTTCTTCTTGATCTCGTAAGCCAGCCGGCGACGGCCCCAGATGTCAACCTTTTCGATGGTTCCACCATCGTTGGTGATGACGTTCAGGAACTTCTGAAGCGACGGCTCAACGGTACGCTCTTCGACCTCGGGGTCGATGATTACCATCAATTCGTAAGGACGCATATGTGAACCCACCTCCTTTGGGCTAAGCGGTTACGGCATTTCCGTAACAGGAGGTTCATTTGCGATTCCGTGCAATGCCTTGCCGCCCGAACGGAGGCAGGCGCAGCACAGACTTCACTATCTTAGTGCATTTGGACCCGATAGGCGATTTGCGCCTGACTCGAGGCTAGCCGCGTGACGGTCTGAGCAGGCATCCCCGGTGACGCTATGTGGAAAACCGGAAAAAGGGGCCGGATGCCACCAAGTCGGGGCACTTCCCGCAGAACCGCGACGTGAGTCCCGTTACCTAATTGTGATTTTAGGGCCACATTCGTGTACGGTCGAGCGGGGGCCGCCCCCAGCCGGCCCCAATCCCGGATGACGCCCAGCTCTGCCGCTTCCGGTGATCCACCAAGTTCCAGGCAGAGGCGGGGGACCCAAGTCTCACGGGCCTGGCTTGCGCCTGCCCTGGGGTGAAGCCGCACACGCGGCCGGATGCCTCATCCGAACCCGACAGCTAACTCCGCAGGCGTTGAGAGGTAACTTCCCCATGCCCGCACACCGCAAAAACAGCGCCCACCCAGCGCCCCGTTATCAAAAAGAGACCGCCGCCGACGCCCCCCTTCATCCTTCCACCGGGGCCAAACCAGGCCCCGGGCGGCGGCCCTGGCCCCTCGCTGCCGGTCTCGCCGCAGCACTCCTCGGGGCGGCTTCCCTGGGCCTCGGCCTGGCCCACAGCACCAACCCCACAGATGTGGCGCGGGTGGCGAGCGCCTCCGACACCGGCAGTGGTGTCCCGGTAAGCGATGTCCCCACGAAGGAACCGGCCGTTGCCCCTGCCCCCGCCACGCCCGCTCCGGCACCTTCCCCGGCTGCCGCTCCTGCTCAGGGCCCGTCCCTCCCCCAGGCTCCTGCCGCGGCAGAGCCGCCGGCACCGGCCGTCCCGGCCGCCCCCGAGGCCCCTATCGCCCTGGCGCCGGCCGCGGCCCAGCTGGCCAGCAGCGGCGCGCCGATGCCCACCGGGGTGCCCGGGAACTGGACCCTGGCGTTTGCCGACGACTTCAACGGCGCCGGATTGGACACCGCCAAGTGGTCCGGCTGCTGGTTCTCCCCCGGCTGCGGAACCATGAACAAGGTCTCCACCAGTCCCGCCAACGTCTCGGTGGCCAACGGAAACCTTGCCTTGGGCCTGGCATCCTCCACTTCCGGCGCGTTGGTGTCGACCAACCCGAAGGGCGGCGCAGGCACGGGCTTCCAGTTCACCACCGGCTACGTGGAGGCGCGCATCAAGTTCCCCGGAAACGCCAATGGCCTCTTCAACTGGCCCGCATTCTGGACCACGGGGCAGTCCTGGCCGGCCACCGGCGAGAACGACATCGCCGAGGTGCTCCAGGCGAAGATGACCGTTAATTACCATTCCACTTCCGGCTCGCAGAACCAGGGCGGCGTCGGCGGGAACTGGGCCAATGAATACCACACCTTTGGCCTGCACCGGATGGCCAACTCGTCGGATGTCTACTTCGACGGCGTCAAGGTCAAGTCTTACCCCACGAATGACGGAAACGCCCCGCAGTACATCGTGCTGAACGTGGGCGCCTCGTCAACGAACCCGGCCTACGGCCCCCAGTCCCAGATGCTGGTGGACTACGTGCGGGCCTGGCAGTAGCCAGCCACGCACCCATGTGATGAAGGACGACGGCGGGACCTCCCGCCGTCGTCCTTTCGCTTTTCCTGTGGTTTCCCTCAAGGTTGCCTAAAGCAACCCTTCCACCCTTGATGTGATCCATTACACTCTTGCAATGAAGCTCCTGTACGTGACGGAAAGCGTGCCCAACCGGGATCCAGAACTGGGGGATGGCAGCTCCATGATTCCGTACGAGGTGATCCTGCACCTTCCTGCCGATGTTGCCGTCACGCTGCTGACTTTCTCCGGTCCCGTTCCGGTCCCGGCAGCCATCAGGAACCGGTGTGAGACGGTGTACGAACTGGCCCCGCGGGAAGAACTTTCGGCCTTCGTGCGGTCCCTGGGCGGCCTCACCGGCCTGGGAAAACAGCGGCGCGCCACACCCTCCGCCCGCGCTGCCGCCGCCCGCCTGTCCGCCGGCCAGGACGCCACGCTGATCCACGGACCGCACGCCCTCTTCCTGTCCCACCACATCACCGGGCCGCTAGTGCTGCAGACGGTGGACCCCTGGTCCATCCGGGCCGGCATGGACACCGCCATCGCGCGGACGTTCCGGCCCGCCTACCGGCTGCGTGAAGAGTTGGCGGCACGCGCTGAACGGCAGTTGCCGGCAAGAGCCCGGCTGCTGACCGTCGGGGCGCAGGACGCTGCCGCGTGGGCCGCCAAGCTGGGCAGGCCGGTCAGGAGCATCCCCAACGGAACGGAAGTGGCAACAGGACCCCGCAGGAGGCGGGATGTACCCGTGGTGTGTTTCGCGGGCAGCCTCAACTACGCCCCCAATGTGGACAGCGCCGCTGTATTGGTTGAAAGAATCGCGCCCCAGGTGTGGCGGGAGGTGCCGGACGCCCGCTTCGTCATCGCGGGGCGCCGGCCCACACCGGCCGTGCAGGCACTGGCCGGCCCACAGGTGGAAGTCCTGGCCAACGTGCCCTCCATCCTGGACGTATTCCACGGGGCCGATGTGGCGGTCTTCCCGGACGAACACGGCGTGGGTATCCGGAACTCCGTGCTGGAAGCCCTGGCAGCCGGGCTGCCCGTGGTGGCAACGCCGGTGGCCGCCAGGGAACTGCCTGCGCATCCGCTGCTGGCCGTTGAGGGCAGCATGGACGCCCTTGTCCGCAGGGTGGTGGAGCAGCTCAGACTCCCCCGGGCTGCCCAGGAACCACCGCAAGGACCAGGGCAAGGGGCGCCGCAGGACGGATCCACCGGAGGAACCGCAGTCCGGACCTGGGAAACCGTCGCCGGCGAATACCTGGCGGAGGTCCGTGCGGCTGTTGCTGCGTCTTCCCCGGCCGGGGCACTTTCCCTACCGAACAGGCAACCGTGACGTACGCTCCGGGGGAATTGGAACGCAAGGGCGTCCGGGGCGCCCTGTGGCAAGGCATGGCCTTTGCCTCCGGCAGGGTGATCGTGCTGGTCACCACGGTGGTGCTGGCGCGGCTCCTGTCGCCTGCGGAATATGGCCTCGTTGCCCTGGCACTGGTGCTCATGGCATATGCGGAAACCATAGCTGACGCCGGCGTGGGGCAGGCGCTGGTCTATCTTCCCAGGACGCCCGTCATAGCGCGCTCCGCACTGCTGCTTTCCGTTGCCCTGGGTGTGGGCCTGGCCTTGGCGGCGGTGCTCGCCGCCGACACCGTGGAGGACGTGGTTGGGCTCGAGGGCGTGGCCCCGCTGGTCCAGGTCCTGGGCGTTTCAGTGCTGGCCACCGCGTGCGGCGCCGTCCCGGAGGCCATCATGCGCCGGGACCTGAAGTTCAGGCAGCTGACGGCGGCTCCGGTGCTCCGCGCCGCAACCATGGGAACGGTGACCCTCTACCTGGCCTTCACCGGCCACGGCGCCTGGTCGCTCGCCGTCGGAACAGCTGCCGGGTCCGTGGCCTACGCCGCCACCTGCTGGTTCCTGATCCGCCACGAGGCGCCCTGGCAGCTTTGGCGGGTGAGCCGCAGCGCAATCGGCGAGAACGTCCGCTTCGGCGCCCCCGTCGCCGGCAGCACCTTGCTGGCCAGGGCGATTTTCGACGTCGACTACCTGGTTATCGGCGTCATCCTGGGCGCCCAGGCCTTAGGCCTCTATACCCTCGCCTTCCGGCTGCCCGAAGCCTTGATCCTGAACGTCTTTTTCGTGCTCTCCACCGTCCTGTTCCCCCTGTACACCCAGGTCCGCGGGGACCGGCAGCGGCTGCGGGACGGGTACCTGAAAAGTGTCACGGTGCAGGCGCTGTACGGCATTACGGCGGGCGTAGGACTGGCCGTGGTGGCCCCCGTCCTGGTACCGGTCCTGTTCGGCCGGCAGTGGGAGCAATCAGTCACGCCGCTGGTATTCCTTGCCCTGTACGCGGCGGCCCGGTCCCTTGGCGCCGGGGCCAATGACGTCTACAAGGCCATGGGCAGGCCAGGGCTCTCCATTTGGATCTCCGTGGTCCGCCTGGTGGTCCTCCTCCCCGCGCTGATCTTTGCCAGCCGCTGGGGCATTGTGGGTGTTGCCTGCGCCCAGATGGTGGTGGCCGTGGTCTTCGCGTTCGGCATGCAGGCTGTGGCCGCCAAAGTAATGGGAACCAGGATGCGCCGCATGCTGCGCGCCGCGGCACCCGGCCTGGTGTGCGGCGCCGCGGTGGGGCTGGTGGGCCTCCTGAACCTCGCGCGGCATGCGCTAGGACCCGTCCCCACGCTGGCGGTCATGGTGGTTGCCGGCGTAACGCTGGTGTACGCGGTGCTGCGGTTCGGCTACCGGGAGCTGCACGACGAGATACTCGGTCTGTTCAGGCGCAACCACGAAAGTCCAGGAGCGGCGGAAAGCCGGACCTCCTAGGGTTTCTTGCCTGAATTCGTGCCCCCTGGGCCGGGGAAGTTGTTGCCCTTAAACCGCTTCCACCACGTGGCGCCACAACCAGAAGTCCCTATCGGCCTGGAGGGTGGCCCGGACTTTCCCGTTCCCCTGTAAGGGATCCGCCTCCGCTTCCTGGGCCAGGCGGTCGGCGAGCGTAGCGGTGGACCGGGCCCAGGTGGCGATGACCAGCTGGGGAAGGAGCGACTGGTCCACTCCCCTCATGCTTAGGTGGCGGGACAGCGGGTCAAGCGCCCAGCCGCCCTGGCCGAACGCCTTGTCGAAGGCCGCCAGCTGGGCCTCCCTGGCGAACGCCTGTTCGCTGGACTCGCTCAGGTACTGGAGGTAGAACACCAGGTCATGCCCGGGCACGCCGTCGGTGAGGGACCGTTCCCAGTCCATCACCTGCAGGGCGCCGCCGGGCTTGATGAGCAGGTTGGGGTGGCTCAGGTCGCCGTGTTCGATGACGGCGGGCAGCTGAGCGTGGCGCAGGGGCGCCAGGAGTTGGTGTGTATGTTCAACCAGTTCACGTGTTGGGGCATCCCCTGCAAGGTCCTCAAGCGCCGCCAGGGGCGCGGCTACGGCGCGCTGGTACCAGTCCGCGTTGTCCGTGGCAGCGTGGGTGCACGGAAGTGAAGCGACAAATTCAGTCCCGGTGGCGACGGCGGACGGC
Source organism: Pseudarthrobacter defluvii (assembly GCF_030323865.1). NCBI lineage: Bacteria > Bacillati > Actinomycetota > Actinomycetes > Micrococcales > Micrococcaceae > Pseudarthrobacter > Pseudarthrobacter defluvii. The sequence goes on from NZ_CP066362.1 coordinate 4,152,754, forward strand.
AAGTCCGCGGCCACCGTCCGGGGATCGAGGGGCATGCCGGTCAACGCCGTTTCGACGAGGACCGTAAAGGGTCCCGCGTCCCTGATCCCCACGAGGCGCGGAACTCCGCCACCCGAGCTGTCGACGGCGGCCGAGAGTTGATCAAGCATGGCGGCCTCACGCCGCACTCCGCTGTTGTCGCCGGGCTGGCGGGGGACTTTCACTACCAGGGCGGGTTCCCTTTCCCGGGAGGGAAACACCAGGGCCACCACGTGCCGGGAGGTGGCGAAGCGCGGGGTCAGCAGCAGCGTCTCCCAGCGCTTCCCCAGGCCGTACCGGTCAAGGGCGAACTCGTCGTAGTGGTCCCGCAGGAACTGCTCCACGAAGCTCATGGCTGCTCATTCCTTTCCGGCCGCCTCCCGGTGACGGTGCCCTCGGGGACCAGGAGGTCGAAGACGCGCAGCGCAAGGGCCATGCGCACCGCAGCCGCTTTCAGTGCCCCAAAGCGCACGTCCTTCCGCAGGGCCAGGGTGTCCCTGATGGACACGCCGGACTCCAGCGGAACCAGCCTTGCGGTGCGCTCACGGTTGGGGGCGTTCCAGTACAGGGCAACATCCTGGTAGCCGTGGCGCTCCAGGGTCCGTTTCCAGCCCCTCAAGGTGCGGGGACCGGGGCGCTGCAGCAGGGACCGGCCGGCCTCCACACAGATCCAGCCACCCGGCTCCAGCGCCAATCCTGCGCTTTCCATATCGCCGGCGTCGGGCGAGGCCAGCAACACCACGTCACAGGTCCTGCCGCCGGGCCGGGTTCCCGGCGTGGGCAGCCGGACCGCGTCCGGGTCCAGCAACCGCAGCGCGGACTCTGTCTCAGGAGTCACCTTCCCGGCGAAGCCGAGGGTGCGGGGCTGCAGTACGGGAAGCAGGAACCGCCAGTCCAGGAGCCGCCAGAGATGCAGGGACAGAGCCTCAGCGGCGCCGGGTTCCGGGGCGGGACCGGCCTGGAAAGGAGGCCCGACGGCGGGAGCCGGCTGGGGAGGGCGATGCCGGGATCCCTTGCCGGCGGCAGGAGAGAACGAGTCCCAGATGATGCCGGTGGCCAGGCGCTGCACAGCCTCTGCCGGCTGCGCCGCATCCACCACCCTGCTGCCGCGGAGCCGCCCGGCCAGCATGAGGTAGTCGTTCCGCCACGATTCCAGGAGTTCGGGGCTGTGTTCACCCTTCCGCGCAAACATGACTGCGCCGGGCACATCCAGCACCAGGAGTACATCGGGGGCAGGGATCACGGCCATTGCCAGTGCATTGCTCAGGCTTGCCAGCGGTCCGCCCCCCGGTCCGGCGAGCAGGGCGTCATACGCCACCCTGTCCATCAGCACCACCTTGCCCATCCGGCGGTAAAACCTCGCCAGGACGCCGCCGCGCACAAGGCGGTAGACCTTCTTGGCCGTACGCCCTCCCGGAACCCGGTTGAGGACCTTATCCCAGGGGCCGGCCCCCCACAGGCCCATGTAGACGTATTTGGTAGGCAACGGCACATCCGCGTGCAGGCCGTTGAGAAGGGTTGTCTTGCCGGCCCCGTCCGGGGCCATGACGCCCAGCAAGGGGGTATGGCCCTGGATCCGGGCGCCGGACCGCCGCAGCGTCCGGTTGGCTGTGGCGATGAGCCTGGCGTAAGCGCCGCCGCTCCACGAAGCCCTCATCCGGGCAGCGATGGCGGGCGCATCGGCGAACCGTTCGGCCAGGACCAGGTTCAGCATGTCCGTTGCCAGCCCGGCACCCACCCGCCGCCGGACCGACTCCGCGATCCTGCCGCCGTCGGCCGCCACCCTGGCAGCCGAGCGGGCCAGCTCCTGCCGCTCCTGCGCCACGTCGCCCTTGTCCATGAACAGGTGCAGCAGCAGGAGCCAGGCCTGGTCCGCCGCATCCGGCAACCAGTAGGAGCCGTGGCGGATCCGGCGGCGCAGGCACCGCGCCGCCCACGGCGTGTGCCACTGCTGGTAGGGGCCGAAGGCCAGCTCCGACACCACGTCCAGCTTGATCCAGGCATCTTCCTCCGGGGAGTAGCAGAAGTAGAACCTGTGGCTGCCATGGCCCCATGCCAGGACGCGGCAGAAGCCGGCGTCCGCCAGCAAGCCGTCCAGGCGGGGCAGGAACTGCCGGTCCACCAGGATGTCCACATCCCCTTGCGGCTGGGCCAGGTCGTCCTCGCCCCGGAGCAGGAGCCAGGGCAGCCTGGCGTCCTCAAAGACGCGGAATACGGCCGCCACCCGGGGGTGGATTTGCCGGTTTCCGGCTACCGGCTGCCCTGCCGGGCGGCCGATGTCCCCCAGCTCTTCGGGAACAGGAAGGTCACTGGTGATATCCATGGTGAAATCCCCCAAGGTGTTCTGGGCCGCGGTCACGGCAATTGCTTCGATTACGGCGTGTAGGCATACTGCACCACCCAATCCACCTGCACGTGCCCGGCCACCTCGGTGGCCGGAAAGGTGCTTGTGGCGTCATCGGCGGTCTCCGCCTGGAGTGTCCAGCGCATCGGGGTGTGCGGCACGCCCTTCGGTTTGGTTGTCTGGTCCACCAGCTCGTCGTCCAGGAACCACTGGACCAGTCCCGGGCTCCATTCGATCGTGGCAACGTGCCATTGGCCGGGCTGGGACGATGAATACTTCTTATCTCCGGGATCAAACTGCATTCCCGTGGACGTGCGCGTCCCCTTGATGGCGGAGTTCCCGTAGAGGGATCCGTCGAGGGCTCCTTCTGGCCAGTCGATTTCCCCCTCATTCCAGTTGTCGCTGGCCGGCCACAGGAGGAAGGCGATCTTGTAGCCGGGGGTGGAGTCATAGCGGAACCTCACCGAATACCGCCCATACGTCTGGCCCGTGTACCCGAACGGAATCACACTGGCCACGCGGGGCCTGCTGTTCGAGTAGTGAAGGTAGAAATCGAGGTAGCCATCGTGGACCGAAAGGACATCGTCCGGGGTGTACGTGCCGTAGCCCGAGGAATCGGAGAATCCCGAATACCCGCGCATGTCCGGCCCGTACACCTGCCCCACGGCGCCCAGCGGGGCCGGGACGTCAAAATCCTGGACCATGGTCTGCCGCCAGGAAGGAAGATCCCCCCTGGGCGCATTGGTGATCCGCGAGGAGTCGCCATGGAGGGCCAGCAAGGCGGCCCCGACGATGGACAACGACGTTACCGTGACGAGCGACACCTGGTACACCCGCCCGCTATTTTCCCCAGTCAGCACGGGTAACCTCGTAGATCCGCACAGACTTGTTCTCAAAGACCAGCTCGCTGCCCCTTGCGACGTCCAAGTCGTGCTCAAGGGGTACCAGGACATCCTTGGGGAACTGCCGGAGAACGCCTGTGGAGGTCCGCTGCTGCAGGTCCGATACCACTACGAAGACCCGGTCGGAGGGCCGCATCTTCGCCGCTGCCCTGGTCTTGTCGACGTAGGTGAGCATGTCATCCCCGGTGAATGGCTGGCCCGTGTTGTGCAGCTTTGAGGCCACCGAAACCAGCTGGCCGCTGCGGAGGTAGAAGGAATAGTGCGGCCCGACCAGGAGTGGCAAGTGGTAGTTTGTCTCCACCACCGCGTCGCCCTTTTGAACGTTCGAGTCCAGCCAGCGGCTTGCCGATACATCGGCTGCCGGCACCCGGACGTTGGCTTCGTTCTGGAAGTACACGGTGGTGAACATGATGGCCATGACGGAGATCGCGGACGCGGCACCCACCACTGCCTTCCTGCCCGGAAGCTTGCCGGACCAGAACAGCCAGGCTGCACCGATGGCAAGCCACGGAAGGGCAAACATGAAGACCCGGAGCCTGCCCTCTCCACCGTAGGACGTTCCGAACAGGCCGATGATCGGAGTTGCCGCAAACGTGCCCACGATCAAGGTGGTGCGGACGTTGCCGCGAAGGAAGTTGCGGATGAATCCGAGCCCCGCAAGCAGTGCGGTGAACAGGGACAACGCCAGGGCTTCCCGTGCCAGCCACCGCCCGGAAAGGAGGGACGGGCCCGGTGTCCCGCTGGCGGCTTTGTAGCCGGCATTGGCAAAGATATCGAAGCTGTTGAGCAGGCCGTACTTGTCCTTCACGAACTCGGCGTTCGGAAGAAGGTAGAGCAAGGCCATCATCAGCAGCGCCGGCGCCACCCAGGCCGGTTTGAAGTAGCGCACCAGGAAGAGGGGAAGCAGCCCCAGGATGGCAAGGTAGGGCGTCAACTGGTGGCTCATGACGATCATCGCCTGCAGGACCAGGACCGCCACGATTGCCAGCGCCTGCTGCCGGCCGGTGTAGGTTTTGATTTCCTCCGGCTCCGGCGCAGACCTGGAAAACCGGTTGGCGAGCCTGTCCTCAAGCCTTTGAACCCACCCGGCCGGCGTGCCACGAAGGAACGTGAGGATCACCAGGCACATGGTCAGGTGCAGGGTGTAGGCAAACGCCTGTGGGGAGTAGTAGTTCTGGTTCAGCCAGTTGGAGAGCGCGAAAACCAACGCACTGGTCCAGTAAATCCGCGGATTCTTTGTCAGAGTCCTGGCAATCGCAAGCACCAGGGCCACGTTCATCAGGGCAAACACCGGCTCGGCCCAGCCGGCGTAGGACAGGGCGTCCTTGTAGCCGCTGGATTCTCCCAGGAACGCGCTGAACAGGAAGAATCCGGGCCAGCGGTTGTAGATGTCAATGTTTGGATCGAACTGGCCGGTGGTCTGGATCAGGTCCGTCACTGCTATGTGCTTGTACGTCCAGGGCAGCCGGGGGACGTCGGCCAGCAGGCCGGCGGAAGAGTAGAGGATGACCACCAGTCCGGTGATTGAAGCTCCGGCGAGCCACCCGGAGTGCGCGCCCGGCCGGGCAACGCTCCAGATGCACAGGGCGACTACGAGGGCCAGCGAAATGTACCAGGCGGCCGGGAAGGCTGTCAGGAGGCCATAGTCCCCCAAATGGTGGTTTGTGGACTCCAGTGTGGTTGCCCACAGCACCATGGCCGCCAGGAGGACCAGCCAGGGCGCATAAGTGGCAAGCTGCGGACGCGGCAGCCGGGCAGGAGCCTGCCAGGCATCGCGTGGCCCGGGGACCAGCAGGACGGTCACGGACACAAGCAGGATTCCGACGGCGGCGGGCCGGGGATTCCAGAGCTGGAGCCACCCCATGACGGCGGCAGTCAGGGCGAAAGCGGTTGCGCCGGCGACGACCGTGAAGACAAAGCGGGCAACGGGATCCACGTGGCGCAGCCACCGGACCAGCGCCCAGCCGGGGACGGCAAGGCATACCAGGAGTTTGGCTCCGGCCATGGATTCGCCACCGGCATCGAACAGGATCAGGACCGCCGTCAATGCACCCAGCAGGGCCAGGACGTACTCCGGATAGCCTGGCCTGCGCCGGCGGGAAGTGCGGGAGTGCATTGGGCCGGACACGTCACCCCTGATAAGAAGCGCCATACTGTTTCAACTCCTGGATGTTGCTCTTGCCGCCGGCGGAGCGGGTCTCCCCGCTCCGCCGCTGTGGACTGTGTTGTCTTAGCTGCTTGTCCTAACTGCCCGCAGCCCTGCGCGACTGCAGATATTTGTAGGGCCCGAAGGCCACAGCCAGCAGCTGCAGCCAGACAAGCCTGGAGACCTGGGCCTCGAGGGAGCTGTGCACCGGGGAGCCCTGGAGGGCAGGCTGGATGGGCTGTGGGCGGCGGTTCAGGAACTCGAGCCCTACCCCCCAGCTCCTGGCAAGTGCCAGCCGTGCAGTACGGGGGTCCATCATCACCTTGGTCATCCACGCCCCGAGGCCATTGCCGTAGCCCCGGGCCTGCACACGCAGGTCTTCCAGCCCGTCCCGGTGGCGGTGCCACACGATGGCGGCCGGCTGGACCACCAACGCGTGCCCCTCGAGGATGACCCGGGTGAACATGTCGATGTCCTCGCCGCCGCCCGTGGGAGTGCCTACCCCCAGGGCGGGATCAAAACCGCCGAGTCGGAGGGCGGCCTGTCGCCGCAGTGCGAAGTTGGCACCCGTCCCGAATGCTCCCGGACTGAAGGGGAATTTGGCCAGTGCAGCGGGCGGGTTTGCCAGCGAGTAGACCTGCGGGACCAGGCTCCGTGACCAGCTGACCTTCGAGTCAAAGTAGCCCTGGGCGGGAGTGCGGAGCTCTCCCGCCGGGACCAGCCCCGTCACGCAGGCCGCTCCCGGCACGGCTTCGAATGCCGCTGCGATTTCCCGCAGCCAGGACCTGTCCACCACCACGTCGTCATCAGTAAAAGCCACGAGGTCTCCCTTGGCGTGGCGCAGGCCGGTATTCCTGGCGTGGGAGAGGCCCGGAACGGGTTCCGTCACCAGCCGTACCCGCTGGTCCCGGAACTCCTGGCGGACTAGTTCCTCTGTGGCGCGCGTTGCCGGCGCGTTGTCCACCACCACCACGTCGAAGCGCGGGTAGTCCAGGGCCAGGATTGTCATCAAGGCCCCGCGCAGCTGCTGGGTACGGTCCCTGGTGCACACCACCACAGTGATGTGCGGGGCACTCACAGCCGGCGGGAATGATGGGACTGGCGGCAGGGCCGCCAGGGCGTCCTCGAAGACAGCCCGATCCACGATTCCCGCCGGCGACGGCACATCGACGAATCCCCGCACAGCCCCCGACGCGCGCACCAGCAGCCGTGCCCGTTCGTATCCAGCATGGTTCTCCAGTTCAAAGCGCGAACAGTCCGCGAGGTCTTCCAGATCCACGGACCCGATCCACCGCGCCCCCGGCCAGGCCGGCGGCAACGGGGACTCCATGGCGGGCACCAGGATCAGTGCCTCGCCCCGGAGCTCCTCAAGCACTTGGCTGGCGCCTTCACTCATTGCACTTCCCTCCACTGCCCACCGGTTACAACCAGGACTTGATCCTCTTCTTCCGGCCCGGTCCAATGCTGGAGCCGACGCCCGCGGAAGTACCCGGCAGCGGTGCACGCCAGGACGGCGATGACGGCACCGGCACGGCCCAGCCCGTCGGGGCTGCCATCCCGCCCCCACGATGTGAGGCCGGTGAACACTGCGCGAGGGAGCACGCTGCGGACATAACGGCGTTCCGGACCGAGTGCCCGTTTGTGGCCCACCAGCTGGCTGACCTGGGCTTTGGACAATCCCTCGGACCAGGACCTGGACATCATGTAGCGCCAGGTTCCGCGGGACGCGGGAACGTGATGGCGGACCAGTGCCGCCGGTTCGTAGACAATGCGCGAGCCCGGTGAGCCCATCCGGGAACGGATGCAGATCTCGGTCTCCTCGCATCCCAGCGGCAAAGTGCCCTTGCGGCCCAGCGACTGGTTGAAGCCACCCACCTGCCGCAGCACCTCAAGCCGGAAGGACATGTTGGCACCGATGACGTTGCGGACTTCCGAAGCCACACGGGGCAAGCCGCGGTGGCTGCATCCAACAATCCAGTCCAGCTCTTCGGCGAAGTACCCTGGCCGGCCGGATTCCCACAGCGGGACCACCTTCCCGCCCACCGCCAGCACGTCCGGATCGTCGTACAGCGCAACCAGGCGCTCGAGCCAATCCGAGGCCGCCTCGGCGTCGTCGTCAAGGAAAGCGACGATGTCCGATTCGGCGAGCCCAACGCCCGTATTGCGGGCACCGGACAACCCGGGCAGGCCGGTGCTCTCAACTACCGTGACGTCGTCGACGATCTCGATGAGGCGCTCGTACAGGTCCTCGTTGTGGTCGATGACCACCAGGATCTGGTCCGGGGCAAGGGTCTGGTTGCGGACTGATTCGATGACGTCCAGCAGCATGCCCCACCGCTCCGAGGTGTAGGCGCAGATCACCACTGACACGGACAGGGGTTTGGCACGGTCAAGCATGCTGGCCCACCGCCGCTGCAACAAGGGCTTCCTGCTTCACGGCCGGGGCGAGGACGCTGTGCGGATCCACGGGGAGCCTGGGGAAGCGGACGTTGGAGTAGGTGTACTTCACGCGGCGGAGTGCTTCCGGGCGGGCTCCTGCCGTGGGTGCCTCCCAAAGGGTGCATTCCCGGGCCAGCGTGTGCAGGACCCGCCACCCGTCGCGGAACGTCTGGAGGTTGGACGCCCCCGAAATCCGGTCCAGCTCGAGGCTGGGGACCTCGGCGATCCGCAGGCCGGCCCTGGCTGCCCGGACAATGAGTTCGGTCTCGATTTCGAAGCCGTCGGACTGCAGCTCCAGCACCTCCAGGCACTCCCGCCGGAAGGCGATGTACCCGTAGCAGAGATCCGAGTAATTGCTGTGCAGCACAGCGTTCGCAAGTCCGGTCAGCGCCCGGTTGCCGGCCTTGCGGAGCCGGGTCAGGTCTTCGGACCCGCCACCGGTAACGTGCCGGGAGCCCTTCACGAAATCAAAATCATGCTGGAGCGGTGCGACGAACCACCCGATCTCCTGGGGGTCCATACTCCCGTCAGCGTCCAGCATCACGATGATGTCCCCTGTCGCGGCTGCAAAGCCGGCACGGAGGGCTACACCTTTCCCCTTTCGGGTTTCGTTAACCACCACCACGTCAGCGCGCAGTGCCTTGGCCACTTCAACAGTGTTGTCCTGCGAGCGGCCGTCCACGATGATCACCTCATCCACATAGGCGGGCATCCGGCGGAGAACCCAGGGGAGGTTTTTTTCCTCATTCAGCGTCGGAATGACCACGCTGATTGAGGCCTGTGGAGATAGAATTCCCGGCTCGGAAAACAGAGCTGGAAGTTGGGGCGAAATCGACAATTGCCTCACCACTTCATGACAGTTCGGATTCTTGACAATGCCGCCGGCCGTTATGGCGGCGGCACCAACGCTTAATCCGGTCATGGTCTGGTCGCTGTCCCCCAGCAACCCATCGCCAATCCTCTGGCCGTTCCGGAAGACTATCCCCTACCTAATGCGGGTATCACGAGTAGTAGGTACTCGCTTTTCACCTGGGGTTTACCCCCTGTTAGGCAAGTAAAGGGGTGGCTTACGGCGCAAATCGTTAGGTATAGGGGATCCTGCGGCCCCAAAAAGCGTTAGGTAGGGGATAGGGAAAAACCCCTTTTTAGGTATGGCAACGGCATTGCCCCAGTAGGAGTGCGGGCATACGCTTCTCGGTACTTGGGGGCGGAGAGCTCATCGTGACTGGGCCTATGGGCAGACGTTCCCCGACTGTTTCCCAAGCCCCAGGAGTTCCCTTATGAAGCTCAGACGCAGACATTTCTTTAGCCGGACGGGCCAGGCCCTCACCGTCGCACTGGTTCTTGCAGCCTCCATCCTCGGCCTACCCGGGCCGGCCGTGGCGGACACCGTTTACGGCACCCAAGGCATGGCCTACTCAGGGGTTTCCAACCCGCCAACGTCCGACAAGCCGCAAAGCAAGCTGTGGTGGAATGACGGGTCCTGGTGGGCGGACATGTGGAAGTCCGGAACCGGGTGGAGCATTTACCGGCTGGACCGGGCCTCAAAGACCTGGGTGGACACCGGGGTTGTGAACGACACCAGGGCCAGCACGCTGGCGGACACGATGTGGGACGGATCCCATCTCTACATCGCTTCCCATGTTGTGACCATCACCGGCGATGGCACCCCCAAGCCCTCACTTTCGAACTCACCGGCAAAGCTCTACCGGTACAGCTACGCCGGCGGCAAGTACACGCTGGACAGCGGCTTCCCCACCACCATCACCAACAATTCCAGTGAATCCATGACGATCGACAAGGACACCACGGGCCGGGTCTGGGCAACCTGGACGCAGGTGGGCGGGAATTCGACGTCGGGATACACCAACACGGTGTACATGAATGCCGCCGCCAACAGCGGCGCCTCCTGGGGGACACCTTTCGTCCTTCCGGTCAGCAACCCGAACCCTGCCCCGGACGACATCTCCGCCGTGGTCGCCTTCGGCAACGGACAGATCGGGGTGATGTGGAGCGACCATAAGGCGAACACCGTCTGGTGGGCCACCCACAAGGACTCAGATGCCGCCAACGCGTCCTGGAAACTGCAGCCCGCACTGCGCGGTAACGGCCAGTCCGATGACCACCTGAACCTCAAGACCCTGCAGGCAGATACCACCGGCCGGGTCTTCGCGGCGGTCAAGACCAGCCTGAACGACATCTCAAGCGACAAGACCCTGCCGCAGGAGATCCTCCTGGTCTTCAAGCCGGGCACGGGAGCTTTCACGCAGTCCACGATCGCCAAGACCGGCGACTGCGTATCCCGCCCCCAGATCATCCTGGACACCCAGAACAACCTGGTGCGGGCGTTCCACACGGCTCCGCCGACCTCGGTTTCGGGCTGTGCCTACTCCGGCGTCGCGGGCAGCATCTATGAGAAGACCGCATCCATGGACAATCCTGTTTTCGGCTCCGGCCGCGGGACGCCCATCATGCAGGCGGCATCGTCGTCGAACATCAACGACGTAACCACCAGCAAGCAGAGCGTGAACAACGCCACCGGGCTGGTGGTCATGGCCAGCGACAACGTGGCCAAGCGCTATTGGTTCTCGGACCGCCCCCTGGGCAGCACCCCGCCGCCCGCGGGCCAGGCGCCGGTAGCTTCGTTTACCGCCAACCCGACGTCCGGTGCTGCTCCGCTGAACGTCACGTTCACGGACACGTCCACTAATACGCCTACGTCCTGGGCGTGGGACTTCGGCGACGGCGGCACGTCCACCGCGCAGAATCCAGTCCATTCATATGCGGCGGCGGGGACCTACACCGCCAAACTGACGGCCACCAACAGCGCAGGATCGTCCTCTGCAAGCACCACCATCACCGTGGGCACGGCACCGCCGCCCGCAACCGGCGGCATCACGGTTGTGAATTCCAGCACCGCAAACTCCGGGACCGCTGTGACCACGGCGTCGCTGCCGGTACCCGCGGGCACCGCAGCCGGCGACGTGCTGGTGGCCTCCATCACCACGGACCTGAATCCGAACCTGACGGCACCGGCCGGCTGGACAACCATGGTGAATGCGAAGTCCATCAACAGCACGTCAACCTCCGGGGCGCGGGCGTTTGCCTACTACAAGGTGGTAGGTGCCGGGGATCCGGCAACGTACAACTGGGCCCTCAGCACCGCTGCCAAGTGGGGCGGCGGCATCACCGCCTACCGCGGCGTCAACAACACCACGCCGCTGGACAGCTCCGTGGTTACCGCTGCTGACACCAGCTACTCAGCCACCAGCATCACGGTGGGCAGTATCACCACTGCCACCAACGGCGCGATGTTGATTGGCGGCGTGGCATGCGACTGCAGCGCCCCTGTAGTCACACCCCCGTCCGGATGGACCGAACGGTGGGAGGCTGCGGCCGGCCAGATCGCCGAGCAAGCGGACAAACCGCAGCCGACGGCGGGCGCCAGCGGAACAGCCACCTGGACCCTCAGTGCCGCCAGGGCGGTGGCCGCCTGGCGGGCAGCCCTCAAGCCGGCGGCCTAATGGAACTCATAACTGAATAGACAACTAAATAGACAACTGAATACAGGAGCGGCTCCGGCACGCCACATACGGCGGACCGGAGCCGCTCCTATTGTGCAATTGGCGCGCAGAAGCTGGCTCAACCAGCCGGGCCATCAACGACCAATGGAAAACTGGTCCGTGAATGTGTACCCGGCCGCGGGCACAAAGCGGGCATCCAACCGGGCCTCGGTAATCGTCACATCCAGTGTCCCCAGCGCAGGATCCTTGTTTACCCCGGACCATGCAGCAAAATAACCTGCCTCAGGATCATCGGCCTGAACCTTGTGCCCTCCCAGCCCGCCGGTGCCGACACCCGCAAAGACCGTCCCCTTTCCCTGCGTCACCGGACCCTCGGCGTCGGAAATGCAGGACTTCTCGGTCCGGCCGGGAGTAATCCAGGCGCAAGCACCGCCCACCGCCAACTGGTGGCTGCGCTGGTATACGTGCTCGTGCGCCGTCAGCACAAGGTCAACATTCTTGCTGACCAGGAGGTTGGTGATCTCCTGGCCCGCGACGCAGCCATATTTGCCCAGGCTGAAGCAGGGCGCGTGCATGGCCACCACAGTCCAGCGGATGCCGGCGCCACGGGCACCATCAATGGCGTCCTCAGTCCATTTCCAGCGATCGCTCCCGCCGGAATAGTCCAGTTCCTTGCCGTCCTGGAACTCCAAACCGGGCGAAATCAGGATGATCCGGGCCAGCGGCCGGTCCTGCGGAATGTCCACGTACCACTGGACTCCATACTCGCCCTGGAGGCCGGGCAGCCTGTTGGGCAGGCACCGGGCAAAGTTGGCGATCAGGCCATCGTGGCCGTCACTTTCATGGTTGCCCGTGATGAGTTGAAAAGGGAAGTCCGGGCCGAGCTTCCGGGTCACCATCCGGCAAAATTCCTGCTCAGCGCCTGCCTTGTAGGAGAAGTCACCCAAGGCCACGTTGAAGTCCGGTTTAAGTCGGGCCACCACGTCCAGCACCTGCCGCGCCCCCGACCCCATGCCAAGATCACCGGAGGCAGTGAAGCGCACAGAGCGGTCATCCGGTTTCGGCTGCTCCTGGCAGGCGGAAAGGCCGGTACAGACCACGGCCGCAAGGGCTACGGCCCAAAGGCGGTTGCCGGCATTTCCCATTGGCCGTCCCAGCATCGAAGCGTCCCAAGCCGTGTGGACGACAGCATAACTGGCAGCGATAAGTACTGGCGAGGGACCTTTGGCCCCACTAACGGCAGCGATTTAAGGGGCTGCAATATTAAGCAGGCAAAGAGTCCAATCTTGATGAAATCCAGCGGTAACCATGTGGTGTGGCTGCTGGTTGCGGGGCTATATTCGCATGTACCGGCAGGATCCGCACTGGGGAGCGGATGTTGCGGCATGAAATCGGTTGTGCAGGAAGCGGTCTCCTTCTTCGACGAATTGGGGACGCGATGCCACTCATCGGCCGAAACAAAGAACTGGACCGCATACTGTCTGTTATCCGCGGTCCCAAAGACACCGCACTGGCGGTGATTGGCCGCAGGGGCACGGGTAAATCTGCGCTGTTGTCAGAAATTCCCACGCTTTCCGATTATCGGACGGTTTTCATGGCGGCCACTGCAGCCGAGTCGGAATGGCCGCTGTCCGGGCTCACCGCGCTCCTGAACGATATGGACGATCCTGTCCTGAACCGCATCGCCGATGAGCTGCTGCGGGACACGGCCGGGGCAATGAGCGTACCGGCTGTTTCCAGCATGCTGCTGAACGGACTGCACCAGCGCTCGTCATCGCGCACCATCATCGTGATTGACGACGCCGACCAAATGGATCCCAGCAGCCAGGCAGTCATCGGATTCATGGCCAGGCGTTTGACCGGAACCGACATCGTCCTGGTTGTCGGGGTGCGGGAGGACTTCCCCGAAAGCCCTTTCAACGGCCTGTCGGCCCTGAGCGTGGGCCCTCTCAGCTACAGCAACACGGTGCGGATGCTGGAAAGTATCCCCGTCAAAAGGACCACGACGGCGGCTGCCCATGCGGTTGCCGCAGCAACGGGCGGCAACCCGCTCGCCGCCGTCGAGCTTTACGAGGGGCTGATGGAGCGGCACGCCGAGGGCAAGTACGCGCTTCCCGTCCCGCTGCCCTCCAAGGGCAGCTTTGACGCAGAGTATGCATCCGCGGTTGGCGCCCTGACTCCCGGCGCCCGCAGTGTCCTGGACCTGTTGGCGCTTTCCTACCGCAGCGCCATTTCAACGATCGAGAATATCGACCGCGACGTATGGACGAGCGTGGATGAGCTGCTCGCTGCGGGCCTGGTGAAACGTTCCGGTCCGCACGTGGGGATCGGCGACCAGCTGCTCCGGGGATATGTGTTCGCTGCCATGACGCCGGCGGTACGCACCGCCAACCACCGCGCCCTTGCGGAAGCAGCAACGGACAAAGATCCCTATGCACGCAGGTGGCACCTGAGCTTCACAGCCCTGGAGCGACAAACCCCGTTCCAGCTGCTCCGGCACGCCGTGGACCTGATCCGGGGCGGGGAAGTCCCGTTCGCCGTGGAGTACATCGAACGGGCACTCACCATCAACCCGTGGGAAGCGGAAACGGCGGCGCGCCTTACCAGCGTGGCGGAACTGCTTTTCAACCGGGGTGAGTTCGTATACGCGCGCCGCTACCTGGAATGGGCACAGCGGACAACCCGGAATCCTGCACTGATCCTGCGGTTGACCGGGTTGTCATTCGAAATTCAGTTCGCCCAGGGGGCCGCCGTGCGTTCGAGCATGGTGCTGCGGCTGGTCAAGGAGTTCGGCCAGCACGATCCCGCATATTCCGCCAGCCTGCTGGCCATCGGCGCGCTTTACTACGCCGAGCGGTGGGAATTGCAGGAGGCCTCGGACCTCCTGCGCCAGGGCGGCGCGTTCCGCGGGTCCGCCTCCGCGCAGTGCCTTGGCATCGCCGACCGCGCCAAGCTGTTGATCGAATCGATCAGCGGCGACACGGCCAACCTTGGACGGAAGTATGAAGGGGCGGGCACTGCCAGGATCGCCGGTCTGCTGATGCACGGCCGTTCCCTCACCTACGCCGAGCACTACGAGAACGCCCATGAAGCCTTTGCGCTGCTTCAAGGTTCCGCCGAACCGGGCCACATCAACTGGCAGGAAACCGCAGCCTTCATGGCAGTGGATAATGAAATCCGGGCCGGCAACGTACGGTCGGCAATCAGGCTGATCGACGAACTCGAGCTTTCCGATCCTGAACTCAAGTACCACCGCGGAACGCGGCTCCTCTTCCGGGTGTGGCGGGCACACTCCCTGGGCGACGATGCCCAGGCCCGTGCCGTCGCAGCCGAAGCTCTCCGATACGCCGGCGCGGACAGCCACGCTGCCATCACCGCACAACTTGCCGCCTGCCAGGGGCTTTTTGCGCTGCTGCGCGGTGATTTGGCGGAGTCGGTGGCCCAGTTGTCCCGGGCCGCCGAGATCGGGATGCGGTTTGGCAACCCAACCCTCCTGCGCTGTGAGGCGGACCTGGTGGAGGTACTGATACGGCTGGGCCGGCACCACGAAGCCACGCAAGCACTCCTGCGCCTCGAGAGCCGCTCCGTGGGGCTGCGGTCGCCGTGGCTGATGATGGTGGTTGCCCGCAGCCGCGCCATGCTTGCCGACGGTGAACAGTCGCTGCAGCTTTTCAGCCAGGCCCTTGAAGGCAGGAACGGGCACACACTGGAACGGGCACGGACCCTGATGTGCTATGCGGAGCGGTTGCATGCTTTTGGCCGGCTGCGCGACGCGCGTGATGCGCTGCTGCGCGCCAAGGTGATGTTTGACGAGGCCGGGGCGGATGCCTGGACGCAGCACGTGGACGCCCTCCTCCTGGACGAACGCATGGAGCCTGTGCGTCCCCAGGGCAATCCGGCCATGCTCTTGCTCGCCGACCACGAACGGGCGCTTGCCAAAATGGTGGCGCGCGGCATGCGGAACAAGGAAATTGCGGCCACCTTGTATGTCTCTGTGCGGACTGTCGAAGTGCGCCTCACCGCCATCTACCGCAAGCTCGGTGTTGAGTCCCGTGCGCAGCTGACAGCCCTGGCCGCAGGCAAGGGCACGACGGCCGCCGAGCCGTACGTCCTGCCCGTTCTATAGGCCAAAAGTCCTGCAATCTGCAGGTCCCCGCAGTTTCCACATCCTTCCTCCAAGGCACCCACAAAGGGCCTTCCCCATCCCCGTCAAACCCGCCGAACCGAGGCTAGTTTTGCTTCACGGCCAAGGACAGGCGGCTATGCCGGAAAGGGGCACCATGGCTGACATACCTCTCGCTAAAGCACGGCCCGCTGCATTCGACTGGCCTGTGGCTCCCGTTGCCGTACAGCGGAAACAGGCAACCCAGGCGGTGGCAGCGGAGGCTGCTGCAGGAACCAGGTTCCCGCTGTTGCCCGCTGCCCGGACCGCCACTGCATCAAAAGCCCGGAACCGAAAGGCATCGGCTGCGTGGATCTCCCGGCATGTGAATCTCTTGAGGGGCGCTGACGCCGGAATGGTGGCGGCTGCCGTGTACGCCGGCTTCCTTCTCTCCGAGGACGGATTCTCCCCGGTTGGCCCCAGGGATGGCGGAGCGGCAGTTGCCTCCGCAGCCCTGGCAGTCAGTTGGATGGCGGCACTGGAGGCCTACCGCACCAGGGACCTCAAGGTGCTGGGCGTCGGCGCCGACGAATACAAGCGGGTGGCCTCGGCTACCCTGCGGATCTTCGGCCTGATGGCCCTGGCCGCAGTGGTCTTCTCTATCCACGGCGCCACCGCCTTCGTCACCGTTTCCCTGCCGCTGGGCCTGGTGGCCCTGACCGGGAACCGCTGGGCGTTCCGGCGCCGGCTGGCTGCTGAAAAGCTCAAAGGCCGGCACCTTTCGCGGGCTGTGGTGGTGGGCGAGCCGGAGGACGTCCGCTATGTGGTGCAGCAGGTGGGCCGGAAGTCCGGTGCGGTATACGAGATCCTCGGTGCCTGCCTCCCCGGGGCCCGGCGCGGAGCCGGCCTTCGGGTGGATGGACGCACGGTGC
Source organism: Pseudarthrobacter defluvii (assembly GCF_030323865.1). Classification (NCBI taxonomy): domain Bacteria; kingdom Bacillati; phylum Actinomycetota; class Actinomycetes; order Micrococcales; family Micrococcaceae; genus Pseudarthrobacter; species Pseudarthrobacter defluvii. The sequence continues at coordinate 4,169,161 of NZ_CP066362.1, forward strand.
CGGTGCTTTCGTCCACGGACGCCATCGCCCGGACTGTCCGGCTGGTTGATGCCGATTCCGTCATAGTGGCCGGGCCCCTTCCGGGCGGGAACAAGTTCATCCGGGAGCTGGGATGGAAACTCGAGGAGTCCTCCACCGAACTGATCCTGGCTGCCACCTTGACCAATGTGGCAGGCCCGCGGATCCACTGGCGCCCAGTGGAGGGACTGCCCCTGATGCACGTTGACATCCCGCAGTACGGCGGCGCCAAGCACGCCTTGAAGCGGGTCATGGATGTCACTGCTGCGCTGGCCGCACTCCTGGTGCTCTCCCCGGTGCTCCTGGTGCTTGCCGTGACCGTCCGGCTGGACAGCCCCGGTCCCGTCTTCTTCCGGCAGGACAGGATCGGCAAGGACGGCCAGGTGTTCGGGATGTTCAAGTTCCGGTCCATGGTGGTCGACGCCGAAGAGCGGTTGGCCGCCCTGAACCAGCAGAACGAGGGGGCCGGGGTGCTCTTCAAGATGAAGGACGACCCCCGGGTGACGCGCTGCGGACGGTGGATGCGCAAATACTCCCTGGACGAACTTCCCCAGCTCTGGAACGTGGTGCTGGGCGATATGAGCATGGTGGGGCCGCGGCCGCCGCTGGACCGTGAGGTCAGCGGCTACGAGCGCCACACGCACCGCCGGCTCCTGATCAAGCCGGGCATCACAGGCCTTTGGCAGATCAACGGACGCTCCGACCTTCCCTGGGAGGAAGCAGTCCGTCTTGACCTCTACTACGTCGAAAACTGGTCCCTTGCCGGGGACCTCCTGATTCTTTGGCGAACGTTCCGGGCTGTGGTCCGGCCGTCGGGCGCCTACTAGCAAATTCACGAAAATGGGAAGAAAAAACATGAGGGCATTCACGCATCAAAACCAGCCCCCCAGGCAGCCGCAGCCTGCGCGCAAACTCCGCATCGCCGTCGTTGGTGCCGGCTATTGGGGACCGAACTTGGCGCGCAACCTCCAGGCAAGCCCGGACTGGGACCTGGTGGCCATTTGCGACCTGGACCTTGAGAGGGCGCGGAAGCTGGCGGCGACTCTGGGTGAGATCCCATGCGTGGAGTCCCTGGATGAGCTGCTGGACTTTTGCGACGTAGACGCCGTTGCCATAGCGACGCCGGCCCGCACCCACCACGGAACGGTCATGACGGCACTGCGCGCCGGTAAACACGTCCTGGTGGAGAAGCCGCTCGCGGACAGCCGGGAGCATGGGCTGGAGATGGTGGCCGAGGCGCAGGCGAACGGGCTGGTGCTGATGGCGGACCACACCTACTGTTACACCCCCGCTGTCTTGAAGATGCAGGAACTGGTGCAGTCAGGATCGCTCGGCGAAATCCTGTTCGTGGATTCCACGCGAATCAATTTGGGACTCGTCCAGCCTGATGTTGATGTGTTCTGGGACCTGGCGCCGCATGACCTCGCCATCCTGGATTTCGTCCTGCCGGGTGGCTTGAACCCCACGGACGTGTCCGCGTTCGGCGCGGATCCGCTGGGAACCGGGCGGGACTGCGTGGGGCACCTGAACTTCCGGCTTCCCAACGACGCCACCGCCCACGTGCACGTGAACTGGCTGAGCCCCACCAAGATCCGGCAGATGGTGATTGGCGGGTCCCTGCGGACCCTGGTGTGGGACGACCTGAACCCCCAGCAGCGGCTGAGCGTCTATGACCGGGGCGTCAGCCTGGACCGGCAACCGAAATCAGCCGGCGAGAAGGCTTCCACCGCTGTTTCCTACCGCCTGGGAGATACGTGGTCCCCTGCGCTGCCGGAGCGCGAGGCCCTCAGCCAGGTGGTGCAGGAACTGGCCTCGTGCATCCGCACTGGCCAGGAAGCCCGCACCGGTGGCGCCTCCGGGCTCCGGGTGCTGTCTGTCCTGGAAGCGGTCACCCGCAGCTTGGGCATGGACGGGCAGCCGGCTCCGGTGGCCGGGTCCGAGCTGGCCAGTGCCGGACCCGACCTGGAGGGGGCGCTGTGAGCGCGTTGGAGGGGGCCACCGTCCTGGTCACCGGCGGGGCCGGCACCATCGGATCCACCCTCGTGGACGCCCTGCTCGACGCCGGTGTGGCCCGGATCGACGTCCTGGACAACCTGGTCCGCGGCCGCCTCGGCAACCTTTCCGGGGCCCTGGCAACCGGGCAGGTGGACCTGGTGCGCGGCACCATCCAGGACCGGGACCTGGTTCATGATCTCACCAAGGGGAAGGACCTGGTGTTCCACCAGGCAGCCATCCGCATCACCCAGTGTGCGGAGGAGCCGCGCCTGGCCCTTGAGGTGCTGGTGGACGGAACCTATAACGTTCTGGAGGCTGCCGCGGAGCACAAGGTGGGCAAGCTGGTGGCAGCCTCCAGTGCCTCCGTGTACGGGATGGCCGAGGAGTTTCCCACCCCCGAACGGCACCACCACGCCAACAATGACACTTTTTACGGCGCCGCCAAGTCCTTCAACGAGGGCATGGCGCGCAGCTTCCGCGCCATGAGCGGGCTGGACTACGTGATGCTGCGCTACTTCAACGTCTACGGGCCCCGGATGGACGTCCACGGCCTGTACACCGAGGTCCTGGTGCGGTGGATGGAGCGGATTATGGACGGGCGGCCGCCGCTGATCTTCGGCGACGGCCTGCAGACCATGGACTTTGTGCATACCGCGGACGTTGCCCGCGCCAATGTGCTGGCGGCGGCAAGCAGCATCACCGAGGGGGTCTACAACGTGGCCAGCGGTACGGAAACCAGCCTGCTGGAGATGGCCCAGGCGCTGCTGCGGGTCATGGGTTCCGGGCTTGAGGTGGAACACGGGCCCGCGCGGCAGGTGAACGGTGTAGTGCGGCGGCTGGCGGATACGTCCGCCGCCGCACGTGATCTCGGTTTTAAGGCCGAGGTGGAACTCGAAGAAGGACTGAGGCAACTGGTCAGCTGGTGGATGCCGCTGCGCGACGAGATTGCCGCTGCACGGAAGGTTGGTGCGCCATGACTGCGGAAACATTCCTGACCCGGATCAACGTCATGAAGCCATGGCTTGGGGAAGAGGAAGCCCGGGCCCTGGCCGAGGTGGTGGCCTCCGGATGGGTGGCGCAGGGTCCCAAGGTGAAGGAGTTTGAGGCGCGCTTTGCCGAAGCCCAGGATGCGCGGCACGGTGTGGCCACTTCCAGCTGCACCACGGCGCTGCACCTGGCGCTGGTGGTGGCCGGAATCGGGCCGGGGGACGACGTCGTCGTGCCTTCCCTGTCCTTCATTGCCACCGCCAACGCCGTGACGTACGTCGGCGCCCGGCCGGTGTTCTGCGACGTGGACCCGGCCACCGGGAATGTGACCGCGGAAACCATCCACGCCGCACTCACTTTGGACACCCGGGCCGTGATCGTGGTGGACCAGGGCGGGGTGCCGCTGGACATGGACCCCATCCGCGAGCTGTGCGACCGCCACGAGATCACCGTGATCGAGGACGCGGCGTGCGCCGTGGGCTCCACGTACAAAGGCCGGCCGGTGGGTGTGGGCGCGGACGTTGCGGTGTGGTCGTTCCATCCGCGCAAGATCCTCACCACCGGCGAGGGCGGCATGCTCACCACCAACCGGGCCGACTGGGCTGCCAGGGCCAGGACGCTGCGGGAGCATTCCATGAGCATGTCCGCCGCAGACCGGCATGGCTCGCTGCTCGCGCCGCCGGAGGCCTACCTGGAGGTGGGTTTCAACTACCGCATGACTGACCTGCAGGCCGCCGTCGGAATCGTCCAGCTTGGCCGGCTGCCCGAAGTCCTGGCGCGGCGCCGGGAGATTGCGGCACGGTACGTGGCCGGCCTCACCCGGGTGCCGGGCCTGCGGCTGGTGTCGGACCCGCCGTACGGCACCACCAACTTCCAGTCGTTCTGGGTGGAGGTGCTGCCCAGATTTGGAACAACGCGGGACGGGCTGATGGAGAAGCTGGCCGAAGCGGGCATTTCGGCCCGGCGGGGCATCATGGCAGCGCACAGGCAACCCGCCTACCGATGGCGGGACTCCGGCGGCTCGCTGCTGCAGCACACGGAACGGCTTAATGACAGGACGCTGATCCTGCCGGTGTACCACGAACTGGACGACGACGGGCTGGGCAGGATCATCAGCACCATTCGGGCTGCGGCACCAGGAACGCGCACATGAGTGAGCTGATCCTCATAGCGGCCAGTGGCCTGGCCCGCGAGGTCCTGGCGATGGTGCGCAGCAGCGGGCAGTACGACGTCGTGGGCTTGCTTGATGACGACAAGGAAATGGCGGGGGTCAGCGTGGACGGCGCCCCCGTGTTGGGGACCATTGACGACGCTGCCAGGTACACGAACGCGTTCGTGCTGGTGTGCATCGGCTCGGGCCGGGCGCGGGAATCCGTGGTGGAACGCCTGACGGCGCTGGGCCTCACCGAAGCCCGCTACGCCACCGCTATCGACCCTTCGGTCCAGTACCCGGAAGGGTGCCGGGTGGGCCGGGGCAGCATCCTGCTCCGCAATGTCACGCTCACCGCGTCCGTCACGCTGGGCGCGCACGTGGTTGCCATGCCGTCCGTGACGTTCACCCACGACGACGACGTGGCGGACTTTGCGACGTTCGCTGCGGGAGTGTCGCTGGGCGGCGGAGTCCGGATTGGCCGGGCAGCCTACCTGGGCATGAACGCCAGTGTCCGCGAACGGACGTCCGTGGGCGCCTACGCGACGGTGGGTATGGGGGCAGCGGTCCTGAGCAACGTCCCCGACGGCGAGACCTGGGTTGGCGTGCCCGCACACGAAATCGACGGGGACGGCTTCCGGATTGGGGGGATGTCATGAGGGTTTCATGGCCTCGGGAAGCCAATGATGCAGCAACTGTCACCGTCGTCGTTCCCTGTTACAACTACGGCCACTATCTCCCGCAGGTGGTGCATAGCGTACTGACGCAGAAACGCGTTGCTCCAAGGGTCATCATTGTCGACGACGCCTCACCTGATGGGTCCGTGGAGGTGGCAAATGCCCTCGCCGACGACGACTCCAGAATCAGTGTGGTTTCCCACGCAAAGAACATGGGCCACATCGCCACCTACAACGATGGCCTCGCGAGGGTGGAGACCGAATTCGTTACGCTCGTGTCAGCAGACGACATCGTCGCTACTGGAGCCCTGTCCAGGGCTACCGACCTGATGAGGGCCTATCCCCGCGTGGGCCTGGTTTATGGCTTGCCAACCGAATTCCGTGGCGACCCCAAACCTTCCTGGGAAGAAGATGGCGCACGGCGCAGCAACTGGACCATCTGGCGAGGCAAAGAATGGCTCCTATGGTCCTGCCTGCGGGGACGGAATTTCATTTTTTCGCCGGAAGTGGTGATGCGTACCTCCGCCATGCGGCAAGTGGGCCCCTACAACAAGGATCTCCCCCACTCAGCGGATTTCGAGTATTGGCTTCGGACCGCAGCCGATTGGGACATCGGCAGAATCAACGGTCCATCCCAGGCGTACTACCGGGTTCATGGGAAGAACATGCACATCACCACCTACAGCACCCTTCAAATCGACTTGGAGCACAGGCTTGCCGCATTCCGGGTGCTGGCCACCGCGGAGGTCACCCGTCGACTGCCCAATGGAGACCGCTTCCTTGAACTCGCCATGCGGGGAATCTGCCGGGAAGCTCTCCTTCTGGCTGAGCGGAACCTGGACAGCGGGGGACCAACCGGCACTTCCCTCGAGTTCCTTGAAGTGGCCGTTGCCGCCTACCCTGCCGCAGCCGAGACCCTACGCGGCCGCACCCTCAGCTACCGACTCCGGCGGGCCTTGGCCGGAGCAGCGCCCACAGGCTTCCAGAACTTCACGGAAAGCTACCGGCACCAACTAAACCGCGCACGTTGGGTTGCCTGGCGCAAAGTAGGCATCTCATGAGCACGGAGCAGGCGAAAGCGGGTCCGGTCCAAGCGGTCAAGGCGGGATTGAAGGGAGGGCTTGCCTGGGGCGCTGCTGGAGTAGTGGCCGGCAGGGCACTGCAGTTCCTCACGATGCTTGTCCTGGCCCGGATATTGGCCCCTGAGCACTTTGGCGCCCTGGCTGTCGCGCAGGTTATCCAAACCATTGCGATCAATGTGACGGAACTGGGTGCCACCGCAGCGCTGGCACGCGCTGATCGCGATCCACGTGAGATTGCACCCACAATCCTGACATTGGGAGTGGCAACGAGTGCGGTGATCACGGGAGCGGTCATCTTCTTTGCGCCAACCTTGGCCGCGGTCCTTGGTGATCCCGGCGCTTCCGGAGTCATTCAAATCCTCTCCATCACCATTCTCCTGTCAGGGTGCTCGGGCGTGCCAGCGGCCATGGTCTGGCGCGAGTACCTCCAGCGGCCACGTGCGTTCGTGGAAATTGCGGGAGCTGTATTGACTCTTGCGGTGGCGATCCCGATGGCAAAGAACGGCTTGGGGGCCTACGCCCTTGTTTGGTCACGTGTAGCCGGGCAATTACTGACCACGGCCGGATATTGGGTTATTACCCCAGTCCGGTTCCGTCCCGGCTTTGATCGGCTTGCCGCAGGTTATGTCCTCCGCCTCGGGATGCCTTTGGCGCTGGCAAATCTCGTTGTCTTCGCCACCTTGAATTTGGACTACGTCATCGTGGGCCGGCAATTGGGTCCTGCCCAGCTGGGTGTCTATCTTCTGGCATTCAGCCTTGCCAACCTGCCGAGCAGCTTGATTACCGCAATGATCCGAACGGTCGCATTACCTACTTTCGGCCGCCTGCATAAAGCGGGGCTCCTCGATCGGGCGGCACCGGATGTCCTGGGGTTGACCGCATACCTGGCCATGCCGATATCCGCCTTGCTGGTGGGACTGGCAGGTCCGCTCGTCGAGGTGTTCTACGGCAGCACCTGGCAAGGCGCTCCAGCTGCCATGGTCGGGCTGGGCATATTTGGAGCGGGGAGGATCGTATCGGAAATCCTTGCCGATTTATGCGTAGGAGGCGGCCGCACAACCGGCCTGTTCTGGGTGCAAATGCTTTGGCTGGCCTGCCTCTTCCCAGCCCTTCTGGTGGGTGTCACCTATACGGGCGTGAGCGGTGCAGGTGCAGCCCACGCCATAGTGATTTGGATAGCAGTCCTCCCTGTCTACTTCTTCCTCGTAGGCCGGATTGTCAAAGTGTCGGTCAAGCGAATGCTTGCGCCATCCGTCACTCCGCTTTTTGCGGCCATAGGGACGGGTGCCATCGGTTGTCTCGCCGCTCAGTGGATCACCCCGCCGTTCCTCGCTCTTGCCTCGGGTTGCCTCGCTGGCACTGTGTTGTACCTGGCGCTGACCCTCCGCGCCGCCAAGCGAACGTACCTGCGATTGAAGCAGTTGAGCGACGCAGGCGCGGAAAAGGGTGAAAGGGCCGAAATCGATCCGGCCACCCCACCCGTGACGACAACAACCTCCCAGACAACCTAAAGGAGCTCGAATTGACCCATCCTGAACAAATCCGTGTGCCTCTGGTTGATATCCCGGCGCAGCAGGAGGAGATCCGGGAGGAACTGGAACCCCAACTGATGGATATTATGGCGCGGGCTGCCTTCGTAGGCGGCAAAGAGGTGGAGCTGTTCGAGCAGCAGTACGCGGACTTTCTCGGCGCAAGGCACTGCATCGGCTCTGCCAACGGAACTGACGCGCTGGAAATGGCGCTAAGCGCGGCCGGTGTAAAACCCGGGCAGGAAGTTATCGTCCCGGCCAACACTTTCATAGCAACCGTAGAGGCGGTTCTCAGAACCGGCGCGCGCCCAGTGCTGGCTGATGTAGACGAAGAGTACTTGCTGCTGGATCCGGAATCGGTGCGGAAGTCGATAACGGACAAGACAGCTGCCATCATCCCGGTGCACCTCTTCGGGCAGGTAGCCCCGGTTGAGCGACTGGAGCCAATAGCGGAAGAATGCGGCGCTGTCATCATCGAAGATGCGGCGCAAGCTCAAGGGGCCACCAGGTTCAACAAGGCCGCGGGTACGCTCGGGCACTTGGCGGCCACCAGCTTCTATCCGGGCAAGAATCTGGGAGCCGCGGGGGATGCTGGGGCTGTCACCACAGACGATGATGCAGCAGCCCGGCATGTGCGGCTCCTTGGTTCCCATGGGAGTGAACACAAGTATCGGCATGAGATCATGGGCCGCAATTCCCGCCTCGATACTGTTCAGGCCGCTGTACTTTCCTGCAAGTTGCGGCGCTTGGCCGGGTGGAATGAATTGCGCCGCGAGGCGGCCATGAACTACCAGCAACTCTTGGCGGACATCGAGGAACTGCGACTGCCAACGTCAGCTCCTGGAAATTCAGACGTCTGGCACCTGTTCGTCATCCGTTTGGCGAATCGGGACCGTGTCGCGGACCAACTGCATGGCGCCGGGGTCTCCACCGCAGTCCATTACCCGGTACCCCTCCATCAGACGAGTGCCTGGAAGAGGTTGGATCTGCCCCCCGTGCACGCCCCAATCGCCGAGTCGGCAGCACAACAGATCCTGTCGATCCCGCTGTATCCCCATATTTCGCTGCAACAGCAACAGCATGTGACGAGGGCGTTGAAGAGTGCGCTGGCAAGGAGGTCGAATTGACTCGAATGAGTCTGGGCGAGGTTATATCGAGAACAGGATCGCGCGGTCTGGCGGATACCTCGCGCCGGGTAGTACGCCGCCTTTACGGCGAACTGGATGCCCGCATGGGGATCCAGTCTCTCAACTTTCCTCTGGATGCAGGGGACGTATCCAGTTCAACCAGTATGAGCACTGGAACGCCAAACACTTGCGAGGGACCAATGCATATTGGTTGGCTCATAACGCCACCCATCCCAGGTGCCGGAGGCCATACGACCTTCTTCCGTATGGTGCGGGGGATGGAAGAGCGGGGCCACCGCTGCACGATTCTGGTTTACAACCGGAATGACGGGGCGATGGAAAGGCACCGCTCGGTCATCAGGAACCACTGGCCCGGCCTGGCGGCTGACATCCATCCTGTCCCGGTGAGCTTGGATGGCCTTGACGCATGTGTCGCCAGTTCATGGGAAACCGCTCATGTGCTAGCCGCCCGTATGCCCCGGCGAGGGGGCCCTTCACCCCACTACTTTATCCAGGATTTCGAGCCATACTTCCACCCTCGCGGTTCGCTTTATGCACTTGCCGAGGACAGCTACCGCTTCGGTTTCAACTTGATGGCCCTTGGACCGATGGTGGCGGAGGTATTGAAACGGGAGGTCGGCGTCCGGTCAAAGATCCTGCCCTTTGGTAGTGATGTAGGTACCTACCGGCTCACCAACACCACTGGGCGCTCCGGTGTCGTATTTTTCGCGAAACCCGAGGCTGAACGCCGAGGGTACGATATGGGCCGCCTGGCATTGCAGCAATTCCATCGAATGCACCCGCGGCAGGAGATCCACGTTTACGGAGCACGGGTCACGGGATGGGGCGTTCCTGTCCGGCAGCACGGAAGAATTTCTCCCCGGGAACTCAACGAACTGTATAACCGGACCATTTCAGGGCTTGCCCTGAGCTTCACAAACATCACCCTGGTAGCAGCGGAAATGCTGGCAGCCGGCAACGTCCCGGTCCTCAATGATGACCAGTCATCCCGTGCGGTCCTCACCAATCCGGAGGCGGTATGGGCTGCAGCCAACCCAGCAATATTGGCAAAAACCCTCAGTGACGTCGTCACGGCCGAGGATGCAGCCGAACGATCCGCGAGAGCCGCCTCCCACCGCGAACACACGTGGGCAGAAACCCAGGCCAGTTTTGCGGCCGCGTTGACTGGCTACGAGCTCAGCTCATTGGGCTCCTACTGACTTCGGGGTCAGTGGGACTTCACGAATCGCATACCAGAGGAGAACAAGGTGCGTATGCCCACAGCTTTTTCGTGGTTGTCGACCCCCTTTTCCGTCCAGACGCCAGTGCCGGCTTCCACCATTGCGTCAAAGGCGCCCTCACCCCAGCAGGGACTGCAGTACGTTCCCGCCCTGGACGGCCTGCGGGCTGTCGCCATCCTGCTTGTCCTGGTGCACCACGGTCTCCAGCCACTGCCATTTGCAGGTTTCCTGGGCGTTGACATCTTCTTTGCTTTGTCCGGGTTCCTCATTACGACGATATTGCTCGCGGAACTTAACCGCTATGACCGCATCCGGTTAGGCCTCTTCTACTGGCGCAGGGCTGTCCGCCTGTACCCCGCGCTACTGATAGCCATCGTGGCCATTCTTCCTTTCGGGTTACTCATCCGGGGCAGCAAGCATCTCTTTGAGGTCGCCCTCGCCGCAACGTACCTGACGCCGGTGGCAGGCCAGTTCTTCGGCAAGTCGGGGCTTACCTGGCTTCAAACCTGGAGCCTCGGAATTGAGGAAATTTTCTACCTGATATGGCCATTCACGCTGATACTCCTGTTTTCGCGCCGCGTCCCCGGAAAATGGATCGTCTCCCTGGCCCTTGGGCTCATTCTGGACGGCGCACAGATTGTGCTCGCCTCCACCGGGCAGGACGCGAGCTACTTCCTCCGCGCCGGCGGCCTGTTCCTCGGATGCAGCTTCGCCCTGTGGCTCGCGGAGCATAGGGACGCCCATTTCGCCCCGTCGTGGGGATATGCCGGCGCACTGACCATAGCCTTCGGGGTGGTCACAGCCGGATTCTGGCCCGCGTTCAGTTCCCTGGCCTACATTGCGGCTGCGGCGGGAACCGTCGCAGCGATTGCTTCCATCGTGGCCGGTCCCGGGAACGCGTTTGCTTTGAAGTCCGTCCTTTCCGTTCCGCCCGTCGTTTACGTAGGAAAGATCAGTTACGAGCTGTACATCTGGCACTATCCGATGGCAATTCTCTTCATGCTCGCCGCCGGGACGGACCAACTCATCAACGTTGGTTGGTACGCCATACCGGGAAGCGCTGTTCTGGCAGTCATCACACACCATGCCCTCGTCAGGCCTGCCGCCAGATGGAAGAAGAGATTTTCCTAAACGAAAAGCGCCAAAGGGCTGACCACAGCCGCGGAGGTCCGCAGTTTCCACACTGTTGCAGGACAGGGCCCACAAAGGCCTAACCGGTTCATCCCGACGACAAGCAGCGCCGGGCTAATTTTTCTCCAAGGCCGATGGGTCCACCCGTGCGGAGGTGCTCCACGGAAAGGGAAGGAACGACGTCGTGACAGGCAAACACGAGATCAACAGCGATGGCTCCATCGCAGGAATGGGAGTGCGCGACTATGTGCGCGTGGCTCGGCTCTACTGGCGCTCCATCGCGGTCGTGACCGTCCTTGTTACCGCCCTGGTAACCCTTTGGGCGGCCCTTCAGCCGCGTACCTACGCCGCGGAATCCAGCGCCCTTGTGCTCACCGTGGGTTCGGACAGCGTCAACACACTCCTGACCGGTGATGCCCTGGCGAAGTCCAAAATCAAGAACTACGAGTCGATCGCGGAATCCCGGCTCATCGCAGATCAGGTCATCGCAGCGGTGGGCTTGAATACCACCGCTGACGCCCTGCTCCCCAGCGTTTCAGTCAACGTCCCCGTGGATACGGCAGAAATTCGCATCACTGCCACGTCTCCGGACCCGCTCATGGCTCAGCGGGTGGCTGATGCATGGGTCACCGAGCTGGCCAAAAGGGTGCAGCTGCTCGAAAGCTCCGTTACCGCCGGCCAACCAACCCCTCCGGCCCTCCCGGTAGGCCTGGTTCCCCTCGATAAAGCGGCCCTTCCTACGGCACCAATTTCCCCTAACATCAGACTCGCTCTCCTGTTCGGCGCAGTTGGTGGCCTTCTCCTGGCCTACGCCGCAGCACTCCTCCGCCATCATCTGGACCGCAGGCTGCGCAGCTCCACCGAGATCGAGCGCCTCTTCGACGTTCCCGTGATCGGGACTCTTCCCTATGACCCGGATATCAGCGGAGTCCTAAAGGTACTGGGCACCGAGCGGCACAAACTTACACAGGCAGGAGAACGGAACCGTGCCTTTGTCGAGGCCCTCCGGGCGCTGAGGACCAACCTTAAGTTTCTCGATGTTGACCACCGTCCCCGCATCATCCTGGTAACCAGTCCGATGACTTCCGACGGCAAGTCAACCGTGGCCAGCAACCTGGCAGTAACGATGGCAGCTACCGGTGAGCCTGTCGTCGTCGTCGATGGAGACCTCCGTCGTCCCCGAATCGCTGGTGCCTTCAACCTCGTTCCGGGGGTCGGGGTGACCAATGTACTCAGCGGGCAAGCCCAACTGGTCGATGTGATCCAAGCCCCGACAGTCCTGTCGAACCTTTCGATCGTGGGCTCCGGGCCAACCCCGCCCAACCCGAGCGAACTGCTGGGCACAAATGCCATGAAGCAATTGCTGAGCACCCTTGCAGCCGGAGCCACCGTACTGATTGACGCTCCCCCTTTGCTGCCCGTCACAGACGCTGCAGTTCTGTCGAGCGCCGCGGATGGGGTGATCGTGGTGGCCAGGGCCGGTCAAACCACACGCGATGAATTTGAAAGGTCCCTCAGGGCACTTCAGAAGGTCCAGGCCCCGGTCCTCGGAGCGATCTTCAACTGCGTTCCGACCAAAGGTGTGGATTCCTACGCGTACTACGGTGCCTACACTGCCTCGCCGGAAGCTGCCACTTCAGGGAGTGCCGGCAGGGGTGTTGAGGGTGATCGGCGGAGGACGGAAGAGGACGGTGCCGAAACCCGGGACCGATTTCCCAAGGAAAGCCGGAAAGCGTCGTAGCCCGCCGGGAACTATCTGAAGTGCTTCGAACGGGAAACAGGAGAAAGTAGATGCCCAAAACTGTCGCAGTTGTCGGCACCCGCGGCTATCCAAGCTACTACGGCGGTTTTGAAACCGCCGTCAGGAAGATCGCCCCCTTTCTGGCTGGCAAAGGTTGGGATGTCAACGTTTATTGCCGCCCGGGTGCCACCAAAGATGACGATGACACCCGCGATCCCCGCGTCCGGACCACCACGACCCCGGGTTTGGAACGAAAGTCGCTTAGTACCCTGTCATTCGGCCTCACGGCGGTCCTTCACAGCATCCATGAAAGTCCAGACGTCGCGTTGGTTATGAACGTGGCCAACGGTTTCTGGCTGCCCTTGCTAAAACTGCGCGGCATTCCAACTGTCGTCAACGTTGACGGCATCGAATGGGAACGTGCCAAGTGGAATGGTTTTGCAAAGTTCGTCTTTAAGCTTGGGGCGCGCCTAACCGCCCGGTTTGGAGATGTCCTGGTCAGCGATTCGCTTGAGATACAGCGGCGCTGGAAAGAGGATTTCGGCCGCTCCTCCCTGTTTATCCCCTACGGGGGCGAAGTCCCGGAGCCCTTGGAAGTTGTCCCGGGCCTGGAACACGACTCCTATGTCCTTATGGTGGCCCGGTTTGTCCCCGAAAATACGGTGTCGGAGTTCTTCAGGGCAGTAGAGGACATCGCCGGTGAGCGTCCAGTGGTCATCGTGGGATCCAGCGGATACGGAGGTCCCCTGGACGAGGACGCAAAAGAGTTGAGTGACCGCCATCCGAACGTCACCTGGCTCGGGCACCTCAGCGACGACAAGAAGCTGCTGTCACTGTGGCAGCACGCCGGCGTCTACTTCCACGGGCACAGCGTAGGGGGTACAAATCCAGCCTTGGTCCAGGCTATGGCCTGCGGAGCACCAGTGGTCGCGCGGCGGACCGCGTACAACAGCGAAGTCCTCGACACTTCGGAACATCTGGTGGATCCGCATCCGGCGGACATCGCAAAAGCCCTTCGACGCATGCTGTCGGACGACGAGCTCCGTTCAAGGGCGAGGACCGCAAACATGCAGCGGGCCGCTTTGCAGTACAACTGGGACGATGTTTGCGGGCGTTACGAGCAGGCACTTATGACGGCGACGGCGCCGGCGTCAAAGAAGACAATCCCGTTGGCAGTCGGGAAGGCCACATGACCATTGCTGACCTGGCCGCCGTGGTGGTCCACCACCGCAGCTACCAGACCCTGGGAGCGACCCTGGCCGCTCTGGTTGCCGGTGGTGTGGCCCCGGACCGGCTCCTCGTGGTGGACAACAGTGAAGAACCCGGCCGCCGGACCGAAGTGGAGAAGCTCCTGCCTCCGGGCGCGCAGGCCATCTACTGCGACAACGCAGGGTACGGCGCAGCAGTCAACCGCGGAGCGGCCTGGCATGAGGAAAACACCCAAGGATGGCGATACCTGCTTGTTGCCACCCATGAGACCACGCCCGAGGGCGATTGCCTCGCCGTCCTCCGCAGCACCCTCGCCGAAGATCCCGGGACAGCGGTGGCTGGACCTGTCCTGGTCACCGGCGATGATGGGAAGACATTCTGGTCGCAGGGCGGTTACCTCACCAAGGTGCTGGGGTTGCCGCGCCACCATGGGCACCTGGCGGTGAGGTCTGAAAATCGGACCACTGACGGCCCGCATCCAGTTGCTTGGCTTGACGGCGCGTTCCTGATGTTCCGCCGCGGCATCCTGTCCCGGCATCCCATCGATGAAACGTATTTCCTGTACATGGAGGAAACAGACCACCACCAGACCCTCCGGCGCCATGGTTGGAAAGTGACAGTGAACCCGCAGGCCTTCGCCTGGCAACACTCGAACGGGGTCCCGCCGTTCTACCTCACGCGAAACATCCAGATCTTCCACGCCAAGCACGGGTCACGATTCCAGGCCCAGGCATCCGCGCCGTACCTTTTCGCACGGTCGGTTGCCCGGGACCTCATCAAGCACCACCGAGCCGCCACGCTCGGCCCTATGCTGGCCGGGCTCCGTTCCGGCCGGCCTTTGGCGGCTGCTGCCCGTGCCAAGGAACCGGGCGGCGTTGTGATCGTCAACCCGCTTGGAGGGGCCCTGGCGCACTACACTCAGGCGTTGCATCAACATGTTTTGGCAGCAGGGATTGGGGCGCGCGTCAGAGCCCTGGATGAGCCGTCCGTTTCCGGCCAGCACCGCCTTACGTGGCTTCTGGAATACCTGGAACTGCTGGGCTCAGAGGGGTGGTACCGACGCGGCCGCAGTGTTCGGCCCCGTATCCTGCTTACCTGGCCGGTTTTGGGTTTCTGGGACCTTTTCCTGGTCAAAGTGCTGTGCGGCGGTTCCTCGTGGGTGGTCTATCACGATCCGGACCCCCTGGTCAGGTCAGTGGGAAGCGGCCGGGCGGCTTCCGCTCTCATGAGCAAAATGAGGGGCCGGCCTGAAACACTCGTACACAGCCAGGCAGCCGCCGAAGCCATGCGCGGCAAGGGCTTCACGAACGGACTAACAGTGGTACCCCATCCGGTGGTCCCCCATTCATCAAAGCAGCCGTTTGTGGGGCCTGATGAGCATGACCCCAGTCGCCGTCCCCGGGTGCGCGTCCTGGGGCAGTTCAAGCGCGACAGGGATCTCGACCTTTTGGTGGCTCTGGCCCGCCGCCTGGGGACCAGCTACGACTTTGAAATCATTGGTCGTGGCTGGCCACCGGTCGAAGGATGGCGGGTGGATGCGCGGTTCGTCCCCGAAGACGAACTGAACCATGTGATTGCCGGCAGCGCGGTCATCCTCATTCCCTACAAACGGTTCTTCCAGAGCGGGATCGCCATCCGGGCCCTTGAGCACGCCGTGCCGGTAGTGGGGCGTGCCGAAACGAGCCTGGGCGATCTCTTTGGGCCGCAATCACCGCTGCTGGTCAGCGGCAACAGCGGTCCCGATAACGACGTCCAGGCATGGTGCAGGGCGATTGAATTCGCCGTAGAGCACGGACAGGCGGAAGCTTCCACGGCCGCAGCTGCTTTCCACCGCCAAGCAGCACGGGAGTGGGCGCTTCTCGTGGCCCGTTGAAGGCCGCTGCCTCAGCCTCCGGGGCGCCTCAAACCAGCAGCTCAGCGCTCCAGAAGA
The DNA here is from genome assembly GCF_030323865.1 of Pseudarthrobacter defluvii. NCBI lineage: Bacteria > Bacillati > Actinomycetota > Actinomycetes > Micrococcales > Micrococcaceae > Pseudarthrobacter > Pseudarthrobacter defluvii. The sequence continues at coordinate 4,184,978 of NZ_CP066362.1, forward strand.
CCAAACAAAGGGTCCTCGACCCGGTGGCGGGCATGCCTCCGCGCCTGCGTCGGTACGCCAATGGCATTAGGGCGGCTTGCGATGATCGCCAGACCGACGAGCAGCCAGGTAACAGGGAAGAAAACGGCATTTGAAAACAGGCTGCTCACAAGGGTGAAGAGCAGAAGTTGGCCGGAGATGCTGCGAACCCGTGCGAACGCCAGACCAACCAGGAAGACGATCAAGGGAACAGCAAATAGCGCGCCGTCCACCCACATGCCCAGGACCCAGTTGCTGGCAACGTTGTTTTGGGACTCGCCCAGGGTATCTATTTGGCCCCATACGCCCACTCTGCCTGCAGCGCTTAGGCCATGTCCGTAAATGGGTATGGACGTGGCCAGTTGGAGGAGGGAATCATTTTGCCTGATCCGGGCCTGACCGGAAATATCGTGCTCCTGCACGGTCCCTATCATGGTGGATGCCCGGGTTGTCACGTCCTCCTGCAGTTGGGGAATGGCCGACAAGGCCAGGACGGCAGCAACCGACGCGATGACGACGGCGGCACGGCGCCCCCGCCGTGGTCCGCTCTCCGCAGTGTTGATGGCACCCCGGCTGCGTTGAATTACTGACGCCACCCCTGCGGCGGCGATACACACCAGGAGCGCAATCCAGGACGCCCGGGCCATGGCCAGGACAAAGACCGTCACGTTCGGCAGGAAGAAAACCACCTTCCACGCCCGGGCCATGGAAAGCCGCCAACTCAGCAGCACCCCCGCACCCGAGAACATCCCCAGCCAATCAGGTTCCGGGTAGATCCCCGTGGGCCGCCCGATGGCGCTCACGTCCAGATGCCAGAGATCCATGGGGATGACATGGAATACCTGCAGCACGCCCACGATACTGCCAAAAGTTGAAACGACCAGCAGGCCCCAGAGCATGGCCGCCGCATCCCGGCGGCTGGATGCAAAAGTTATGAGCGCGGCCGATGCCGCAAGCCCCAGCAGCTGAAGTCCGAGAGTTGGGCTGTTGACCAGGTCACCCAGCAGCGTGGTTGAGGCCAACAGCAGCGCGGCGGCCAGCAACGCCGCAATGAGCCGGGGTGTGCCTCTGTTCCTTGCCCGGCCGGGCAACAAGACCCAGCCTACGGCGAGGAACGTAAAGACATGGACCCTGAAAACCTGGACTGCAACGAGCCCTGCGGAAACACCCAGGAGGAACGCGAGAATCTGCCGGCGTCGCGGATGCGTAAGAACAGCCACCAAGCCCAGAACTACGGCAGCAAATGCCACCTCAAGGTACAGAGCCTGCGTGAACAGCCCCATAAGCCCCCGCCCTTCCCTGACAGCCACGGCGCAACTGCGGCAAAGCCGGAGTGCGCCTGCAGGATCCTGCATTCTTACGGTAGGGGCCGGGTGACTGCAGGGACTAGGGCATCAGCCCGGGCATGTGGCTACCCGCACGGACCTTTGTGGTGCCACAAACCGCGGGAACTACGCAGCCGTCCTGAAGAACAGTTCCGCCACGGCGGCCAGGCGCAGGGGATCCTCCACCCCGCACAGCTCACGCGCGGAGTGCATGGACAGCAGCGGCACGCCCACGTCCACCGTCCGGATCCCCAGCCGGGTTGCGGTGAGCGGGCCAATGGTGGAGCCGCAGGGCACCACGTTGTTGGACACGAATTCCTGGTACGGCACGCCGGCGTCACGGCACAGCCGGGCCCAGAAAGCATTGCCGAACGCGTCCGTGGCGTAGCGCTGGTTGGCGTTGATCTTCAGGAGCGGCCCGCCGTTCAGCACGGGGTGGTTGGCGGGGTCGTGCCGCTCGGGGTAGTTCGGGTGGACGGCGTGCCCGGCGTCGGCGGAGAGGCAGAACGACGCCGCCAGGGCCTGCCGCCGCTGGCTCAACGTTGCGCCCAGCCCGTCGGAGATGCGCACCAGCACGTCTTCAAGGATGGGTCCGCACGCGCCGGAGCGCGAGTTGGAGCCGATTTCCTCGTGGTCGAACGCGGCGAGGACGGCAATCGGGCCGTCGCTGGTGCCTGACCCGGCATGGGCAACCAGCGCCACAAGCCCGGCGTGTGTGGCCGAAAGGTTGTCCAGCCGCCCTGATGCGAAGAACTCCCCCTTGCCCCCGAAAACCGCGGGCTCCTGCGTGTCAGCAATGACGACGTCGTACCCGCCAATCTGCCCCGGATCGACGGAGGCGTCTGGAACCGAAGCTGCCAGCACACCCAGCAGGTCCGAATCCGTTGGATTCCCCAGCCCCCATACCGGGTTCATGTGCCGCTGCTTGTCGAGGGTGAGCCCCTCATTCACGGCCCGGTCCAGGTGGATGGCCAGCTGCGGGAACCGGAGCAGGGGCCCGGTGGCGGCCAGGTGCTCGGTGCCATCCAGCATCACCAGCCGGCCCGCCAGCCGAAGCTCGCGGTCCAGCCAGGAATTCAGCAGCGGTCCGCCGTAGATTTCCACCCCGGCCTGAAGCCAGCCGTGCGAGCCGGTGGTGGGCCTGGGCTTGAGCTTGAACGACGGCGAATCGGTGTGCGCCCCCAGGATATTGAACCCCGTGGTCGGCCCAGCACCTTCGGGGACCACCCACGCGATCAGGGCACCGTCCCTGATGATGAAGAACGAACCCGGCCCGCCCTCCCACGGCTGCAGCTCATCCAGGCGGGTGAACCCTGCCTCCTCCAGCCGCCGGCCGCCTTCGTGCGCGGCGTGGAAGCTCGACGGCGATGCGCTGACATAGGCGCCAAGGTCCTGGATGTGGTCTGCGGCAGAGGAAGGCAAAGGCATGGTCCCGAGTCTAGCGCCGCCCTTACTCGGCAGGCGCCGCTGTGGGTTCGGCTGCCACGGCCGGCTGGCGGGCGGCAGCGCCGTTCCGCCGGTAGCGGAGCACGCCGACCAGTACGACCACGGCAGCCAGGGCCAGGGAGAGCAGCAGTGATTCCCGGGTGGATTCCACGATCACCATGCCGATGAGCAGGGCCACGATGCTGATGATCGCTGCCCAGGTGAGGTACGGGAACAGCCACATCTTCAGCTGCAGCTCCTTTGCCGCGGCTCCCATGCGGCGGCGGAGGACCAGCTGCGAGGCGGAGATGACCAGCCATACGAACAGGGCAATGGCGCCAGAGGTGTTCACCAGGAAGAGGAAGACGGTGTCCGGTGCGATGTAGTTCAGGCCGACGGTAACGAACCCGACCACGGTGGAGGCAAGGACGGCAGCGGCGGGAACTCCCCGGCTGGAGATTCGGGTCCATGAGCGCGGTGCGTCACCGCGGGTGGAGAGGGAAAACAGCATGCGGCTGGCCGTGTAGAGGCCGGAGTTCAGGCAGGACAGCACGGATGTAAGCACCACGACGTCCATGATGGTTCCAGCGCCCGGGATGCCGAACAGTTCAATGACGGCCACGTACGGGCTCTTTGCCACGGAGGCGGAGTTCCAGGGGAGCAGGGTGACCACCACGGCGATGGAGCCGATGTAGAAGACCAGGATGCGCCACACGGTGGATTTCACTGCCTTCTTCACTGCATCCACCGGGTTTTCTGATTCGCCGGCTGCGATGGTGGCGATTTCAGCACCGAAGAAGGAGAAGACCACCACAAGGATGCCTGCCAGGACGGCGCCCGGGCCATTGGGCATAAAGCCGCCGTTGTTGATCAGGTTGCTCAGGCCCGGCGCGGGGACACCCGGGACGAGGCCCAGGATGGCGGCCGCACCGAAGAGGAGGAACAGGACGATGGCGGCGACCTTGATGGACGCGAACCAGAACTCGAACTCGCCGTACGACTTCACGGAACCGAGGTTGGTCAACGTCAGCAGCACCATGAGGGCAAGGGCCCAGACCCACTGGTCGATGCCGGGCACCCAGCGGTGCATGATAGCCGCGCCGGCCGTGGCCTCGATGCCCAGGACGATGATCCAGAACCACGCGTAGAGCCAGCCGATGCTGAACCCTGCCCAGCGGCCAAGGGCCTTGTCCGCGTAGGTTGAGAACGAACCTGTTTCGGGGTTGGCGGCGGCCATCTCCCCCAGCATGCGCATCACCAGGATCACCACCAGGCCTGCGGCGGCGTAGGCGATAAGGATGCCGGGGCCGGCCTGCTGGATGGCTGCCCCCGAGCCGACGAAAAGGCCCGCACCAATCACGCCGGCGATGGCGATCATGGACAGGTGCCTGGGTTTCAGGGACTTTGAAAGTTGCTGGTCAGCATGCATGGAAGCGCCGTCCTGTTGGGAAATAGCATGGGTTGAGCGACGTGCCGTGGTGGACACCGGCGGACCGTGTGATGCACCACATCGTCGTTTCACCCTAGGTCCGCCATTATCCGCCCTGCTTTGTGCAGTCCAACAGATCTGACTCCAGCCAACAGGACGGGCCTCCAAGCAGGAACCATCAGAAGCAAGAAAAGTTTCCTGTCAGGCATATTTGTCATGTGCCGGAAACCACGCGCCCGCGTGGGCGCGCGGCCGGAACAAAAGCCGCGGCCTATACGTCCCGGCGTTTCAGCAGGACGGCAGCCAGCAGGACGGGAACCACCACCCAGGCGCCGAGGACCAGCCCGGCCTGCCACGCCTCAAGGGTGTCCGGAACGTGCTGGACAGCCGTGAGCGGCTCAACCGTGTTGCCGGGCAGGCCGGGCTTCCTTGAAGAAGTCCCCGGGGATGAGCTGGAAGGCAAGAGGCGCCACGAAGAAGATGCCCACCAGGCTCATGATGCCGCCTGCGGAGTTCCGAAGCAGTGTGCCCAGGGCCATGCCGATGGCGGCGACGGCTGCCACATAGATGCTGTTGACCAGGAGGAGCTTCACCGACTGGGAACTGCCCAGGTCCAGTTTCAAGCCGTAGTTGTCCAGGATGGGCACGGCCACCAGGCCGGCCACCCATGTGGACACGGCAGTGACCACGAAGGACGTCACCATCACCACCACCAGCTTGGCGGCGAATGCGGGGATCCGCTTCGGCACGGCTGCGAAGGTGGACCGGGCCATGCCCGTGGTGAACTCCGAACTCATCAGGAGCACACCCAGGGACCCCAGGATCAGTTGTGCGAAGGCGATGCCGGACGTGGGGGCGCTGATGGCGAGGTCTCCGCCCTGGGATGCCATTCTCGCGGCTGCCTGCGGATCCCGGGTGGCGGCGTTGGTGAGCTGGCCTGTTCCCCACGCGGACAGCGCGCCAAATCCAACCATGACCACCGCCGTGGAGGCGAGCAGGATCAGCGTGGAGAGGAGGCTGCGGAATTTGATGATCTCCGAGTGGAGGACCCGGAAAAAGGTGGGGCCGGGAAGGGACCGTCCGGCGTTGCGGGAGGCTGGTCCGGCGGGGGACGGCGCCGGTTCGCGGGAGGACATGGATTCAGTGGTTGTGGAACTCATTACTTGCTGACCTCCGCAGCGGGCAGGGAGTGGTATTCGACGTCGTCCTTGGTCAGTTCCATGTATGCCTCCTCGAGGCTGGCAACGAGAGGCGTGAGTTCATAGACCATGACCCGGTTTTCCAGCGCGGCTGCCGCGATGGTTTTCGGCTCCAGGCCCGTTACTTCGAGCAGTTCCCGTTCCGGCATGTCAATGGAGGCGCCCCGTTGGGTGAGCAGTTGATGGAGCCGGTCCGGTTGGTCGCTGCGGACGCGGACCCGTGACTGCCCCTTTCCGGTGATGATGTCCTTGATGGGGGCGTCGGCAATCACCCGGCCGCGGCCAATGACGATCAGGTGGTCTGCCGTCTGCGCCATCTCGCTCATCAGGTGGCTCGAAAGGAAGACCGTGCGCCCCTGCCCGGCGAGGTACCGCACCAGGTGCCGCACCCACACCACACCCTCAGGGTCCAGGCCGTTGACCGGTTCGTCCAGGATGAGGGTCTGCGGGTCCCCCAGCAGGGCGGCCGCGATACCCAGCCGCTGGCCCATGCCCAGCGAGAAACCGCCGGCCTTCTTGCGGGCCACGGCCTCCAGCCCGGTCATTTCGATCACCTCGTGAACCCGGGCTTTGGGGATGCTGTGCGTGGCCGCCATGGCCAGCAGGTGGTTGTAGGCGCTGCGGCTGGTATGGACCGCTTTGGCGTCAAGCAGGGCACCCACCTGCCGCAGCGGCGCCTTGTGCCGGACGTATGGCAGGCCGTTCACCGTGACAGATCCGGACGTTGGCCGGTCCAGCCCCATGATCATCCGCATGGTGGTGGACTTTCCTGCCCCGTTGGGTCCCAAAAAGCCGGTGACTTGCCCTGCCTTAACGGTGAAACTGACACCGGCCACGGCGGTTTTGGCGCCGTAGACCTTGGTCAGCCCGTTTGCCTCGATCATGAATCATCCTTTGGACGGCAGCGCGCGGCTGCGGACGGTTTTCGGTGGGTGTTCATGCCCCACGCTACCGAGGTGCGGGCAGCTTATCGCCCCAATTCAGGGATGATTCAGGGGAGAATCAGGGTCCTCCCCACGCCCTCTTGGTCTGGGCGGGGTCCGCTTTGGCCAGGACAGCCGCCTGCTCAGGACCGCGGTGAGTAGTAGGTCAGGGCTTTTGGCCGGACCCGGTAGGCCACGTGGCGTACTCCGGCCAGGGCCTCCCCGTCCACTGCCAGAGCCATGGGTGTGCCGTCAGCATCGATCCTGACTTGCGTTGCCTCCCGCAGATGGGTGATCCGGGAGCTTGCCACAGTGCCCGTGAGCACGGACCAGAGCAAGCGCAGCCTGGCAAAGGACTCATCGGCGGTGATCAACCGGACATCCAGCACGCCGTCGTCCATTACAGGCCGGATCAGGGGTGCATGGTCGCGGGGGTAGTAGCGGCCCCGGCCCAGGTAGGCGATCCACACCTTGTGCCGCTTCCCGTCCACCGTGATCGTGGTGGGCGTACCCGCCGCAAAGGTTCTGAACATGGCAGCGACTCCCGCGAGCGGTTTTCCGAGCGCAGGCTGCAGGTGCTCCCGTCGCCGGACAAAGTTCGGGTAGAGACCAATGCTGGACGTGTTCAGCACCGCCACCTCGGATATCTCCGGGTTCCCGGCCAGGCCCCGCTCCGCGGTGACCACTCCGATGTCTGCCAGCGCGGCCTCACCGTTGCTCGCAGCCCGCACCGCGTCCTTCAGGCTCCCCGTCCCCGCGTCCCGGGCAAAATGGTTCAGGGTTCCGCCGGGGAGGACCAGCAAGGGCAAAGAGCGTTCGACGGCGGCCGCGGCCGCTGCGCCCACCGTGCCGTCCCCGCCCCACACACCCAGGGCGCGGGTACCAGGGAAATCAGCGGTGGCGGCGATTCGCTGCAGCAGGTCCTCATCAGGCTGCACGGTATTTATATGCGCTTTGGGAAATACTTCCTGCAAAGCACCCGCAGTCTCCTCCTTAAAGGAGCCACCCAAGGTATTGACCACGATGCTCAGGCCTTCACCGCCAGGCAGTTGGGGCGCATTGGTCCATGCCCGGGTGGTCTGCGGAATGGGCGGGCGGACCGGCCACCAGTGGCGGGTTACCAGGGCAGCACCGGCACCGAGGGCCGAACCGAACAGGACGTCGGAGGGCCAGTGCGCGCCGGTGTGCACCCTCGAGTAGGCCACACCCAAAGCAGCGGGTGCCAGTGCCGCGCCCAGGGCGGGGCGGACCAAACCCACTCCCACGGCGAACGCTACGGCGGATGCCGAATGGCCGGACGGCATGGAGGAACTGGTGGGCTGCGGATGTACGAAGCGGAAGACCGGCAGATGTTCAGGAAGCGGACGGGTCCGGGGGAGCAGCGTCTTGAACACCATGTTGGTCACAGCCGAGGCCACCCCCTGGGCGATCAGGCCGTGCAGCGCAGCCCTCCTGGTCTTGCCCGGGAAGAGCGCCATCACCGCAGCCGTCCCAATCCAGAGCTTGCCCTGGTTTGCGGAGGCCGAAAGCCGCCGGAAGAAGACATCGTGGTTGCCACCCGGCAGGTTGGAGACATGCCTTAAGAGGTATCTATCCAGGCGGCTGATCCAGGTCCGGCCCCTTGGCCTGCTGCTTTGCATGTGATTACCCTAACCCCAGGGGTTACTCCTGCTTGGTGGACTCCTGCGCACTCGAATTGGTGGTGGTGGAGTTCCGGGTCATCGAATCCTGCGTATGGTCCTCCACATGCGACTCCTGGCCCGCGTCCAAATTGTCCACCGGCAATGGCTTGGCCGCTCCGGCGAGCAGGAGTGCCACCAGGATGGGTGCCATGATTGCGAGCAGCGCAGTGTGGATCCCTGTCAGGTCCCCGAGATAGCCAAGCAGCGGCGGTCCGGCCAGGAACGATATATACCCCAAAGTGGATACAACGGAAACGCGCGCCGCTGAGTGTTTCGGATCGTCGGATGCCGCGGACATCCCCATTGGGAAGGCGAGGGCGGCGCCCACACCCCAGAGGGCCGCACCAATTCCTGCCAGCCAGATGTTTGATGCCAACACAAATAGTCCCAGGCCCGCAGCGGCTGCCGCCATGCTGGCCCGCAGCACGGCAACCCGTCCGTATTTGTCGATGACGCGGCCGCCCAGGAAACGCATGGCCGTCATCGCCAGGACGAACAGAGCGAACATGAGGGCGCCGGTGGATTCGGAGGTGGCGAGACCGTCCACGGATGCCTTGGCGATCCAGTCGTTTCCGGCCCCCTCCGTCAGCGTGGCGCCCAGGACCACAACCCCGATCAACAGTGTTCTGCTGTCGCGCCAGGCGGACGGCCCCTTGACAGGCTTCGGTGCCCCCTCCACGGCGGCTGTTACCAGGTGTGGGAGGAAATAGCGTGGCACCACCAGGGCCACCACGACCACCACGGCGGCGATTACCAGGAGATGCAGCGGAAGATCCACACCCAGGGTGGACAGCCCGGCGCCCACGAGGGCACCCACGAATGCTCCACCGCTGAAGGCCGCATGGAACTGCGGCATGATGGTTCGCCGGAGCTTGTGCTCCACGTCGGCCCCTTCAATATTCTGCGCCACGTCCCACAGCCCGATGCCGATGCCGAAGAAGAAGAGCGACACCGCCGTTCCGGGAATGGAGGTGGCTGAAAGGGACATCGCGATGCCCACGCCTGCCGCCGCTGCCAGCAGGCCCGCAAAGCGCACGGTGTTGGCGGTACCGATCCGGCCCACCACCAGTCCGGCGGTGGGCAGCGCGAGCAGGGAGCCGATGGCCGTGCACAGCAGCAGGGTGCCCATTTGGCCGGACGTGATCTGCAGCGTCTGGGTCACTGCGGGAATCCTGGCCGCCCAACTGGCAAAGACAAGCCCGTTGATGCCGAAGACCACGAACGTGGCCGCGGCGGCAGCTTTCAGTCCTGCCTGCTGTTCCATACCGGTGTTGGTGCTCATACGCTCACTACTTCCACAGAGTATTTTTCGAGTTCTGCCTTGTCCTGTACACCAAATTGCCGGTCCGTGACGATGATGTCCACGCGGTCCAGGCTGGCCACGAGCACCCTCGCGCTGGCCTGCCACTTTGCCGCCGAGGCCGCCACCACCACCCGTGCTGCAGATTCCAGCCCAGCTTTCTTGACTGCTGCATCGTCCAGGTCGTGGGCGAGCAGGCCGTCTTTGAAGTCCACTGCGCAGGGCGTCACCACGGCGGTATCAAATCGGAGGGACCGGATATTGGATTCGGCAAGGGGCCCGCGGAAGCATAGTTCGCCGGGCACTACGCTCCCGCCCGGCAGCAACAGTGCAGGCCGGGTGCCGGAACCTCCCTCACCTGCGGTTGCCGCATTGAGGGCCTGCAGGGACATGGGCATCAGGGTCAGTTCCCGGCCTGCCACCGCGCGCGCCACCTCTGTTGCCGTGCTTCCGCTGTCCAGCCACACGTGTTCCCGCTCGGCCAGCAGGCCCGCCACAGCAGCCGCTATGCGGGTCTTGGCGTCCCGGTCCTCCAGCTCGCGCTGCCCGTAGCCGGGGTTCTGGCCCTGGCCGATGAGGCTCCTGGCACCGCCGTGGACCCTGCGGAGGACCCCGTGGCCGGCCAGGATCTCCAGATCGCGGCGGATGGTGGCGCCCGAGGCACCGCAAGCCAGCATCAGCTGTTCAACGCTCACTTCTGACTGCTGCCGGAGGATTTCGGCAATGGTCCGATACCGGTCGTCCGTCTTCATGATCAAATGCTAACAGCATCTGATCATTTGATCACTGCATGATCAAAGCCGGGAGTTGCGCTCAGCGGACGCGGTCAACCCTTTGTTCGTCCCATACCGGCTCCGCGGACTCATACACTTTTCCGTCCGATCCGAACACCAGGAACCGGTCGAAGGTCCGCGCGAACCAGCGGTCGTGCGTGACCGCCAGGACGGTTCCCTCGAAGTGGTCGATGGCGCGTTCCAAGGCCTCGGCAGAGTGCAGGTCCAGGTTGTCCGTGGGCTCGTCCAGCAGGAGCAGGGTGGCACCGCTGAGCTGCAGGAGCAGGATCTGGAACCGTGCCTGCTGGCCGCCGGAGAGGGACTCGTACTTCTGCTCCGACTGCCCCGCCAGGCCGTATCCGTCCAGGGCCCCGGCGGCGGCTTCGCGGCCCAGCCCGGAGCGGTGCTCGTCGCCGCGGTGCAGGATCTCCAGCAGGGTCTTGCCCAGGAGGTCGGGCCGGACATGGGTCTGCGCGAAGAAGCCGGGCCGGATCCGGGCACCGAGCTTCACCGTCCCTTCATGCGGCACTTCCGCGATCTGCACATCGGAGACGGGCAGGTGCTCGCGTTCGGGATCCGTGCCGCCGGTGGCCAGCAGTCGCAGGAAGTGGGACTTGCCGGAACCGTTGGAGCCCAGGACGCCCACGCGGTCGCCAAACCACACTTCCGTGGAGAACGGCTTCATCAGGCCGGTCAGTTCCAGCCGCTCCGCCACGATGGCGCGCTTGGCGGTCCGCCCGCCCTTGAGCCGCATCTGGACGTTCTGCTCGATAGGGAGGGCTTCCGGCGGTCCAACTTCGAGGAACTTGGCCAGCCGGGTCTGGGCGGCGTGGTAGCGGTTGGCCATGTCGGAGCGGAAGGCGGCCTTGTTCTTGTACATGTTGACGAGTTCCTTGAGCTTGATGTGCTCCTCGTCCCAGCGCTTGCGGAGCTCCTCGAAGCGGGCATTCCGGTCTGCGCGGGCCTCGACGTAGGAACCGAAGCCGCCGCCGTGGATCCATGCCGCGGCGCCGTTGATTCCCGGTTCCAGGGTGACGATGCGGCCGGCCGCGTTGTTCAGCAGCTCGCGGTCGTGGCTGATAAAGAACACCGTCTTCTTCGACTCGTTCAGCTTTTCCTCGAGCCAGCGCTTACCCGGGACGTCCAGGTAGTTGTCCGGCTCGTCCAGGAGCAGGAGGTCATCCGGGCCAGCAAAGAGTGCCTCCAGCACCAACCGCTTCTGCTCACCGCCGGAAAGGGTCGACGCCGGGCGGTGCTGCGCACGGTCAAAGGGCAGGCCCAGCGCGGCCATGCAGACCTCGTCCCAGACGGTTTCGACGTCATAACCGCCGGCGTCCCCCCAATCCACGATGGCCTGCGCGTACCGCATCTGGGTGGGTTCGTCGTCGTGCTCCATCATGGCCAGCTCGGCCTCATCAACCTCGCGGGCAGCGGCCGCAAGGGCAGGGGGAGCGGCGGACACCAGGAGGTCCCGGACTGTGGAGCCGTCCCGCACCTGGCCAACGAACTGGCGCATGATGCCCATGGTCCCGGAGCGGCCCACCACGCCCTCGTCCGGAACGAGGTCCCCGGCAATGATCCGGAACAGCGTGGTCTTGCCGGTGCCGTTGGGGCCAATCAGGGCAGTCTTGGTGCCGTCCGGGACCTTGAAGGTCACCCCGTTCAGGAGCTGGGTGCCGTCGGAGAGGAAGTAGTCGATGCCGGAAACGTCAATATGGGCCACACCGTCAATCCTCCCATGCCCCTCCCTAGCCGGCGGCGGTGAGGAACTGCTTCAGCAGCGGGCCGGAGGTGGTGGCACCCAGGCCGCCGTCCTCCACGAACACGGCTACGGCCAGGTCTCCATGCACGGCCACGATCCAGGCATGGGTCTTTGGCGGGTTCTCGGTGCCGAATTCGGCGGTTCCGGTCTTGGCTCCCACCGGTGCGCCCGGCACGCTGGAGAGGAACCCGGCGTGGCCGGAGGTGACGACGGCGCGCATCATGTCTGCGAGCGATGCCGCCTCCGCTGCCGTGATGGGTTTGTCCGATGCCGTCGACGGCGCCTCGGCCATGGCTGTTGCCGTCGGTTCGGCTGCCGGCGCGGTGGACCCTGCCGTCGTTCCAGCAGCGGGAGCACCGGCGTCGGGGTTGAGGACCAGCTGCACCGAAACGGGGGCGCCCTTGGCGACCGACCCGGCCATGATTGCCGCGGCCAGCGGGGACAGCAGCACCTTGCCCTGGCCGATCATTGAGGCGGCGTGTTCGGTGCCCTGGGCCTGGCCGGGCACGGAGCCCAGGAAGGCTTCGGCGCCAAGTCTTGGCGCCTCCACCGCAACGCCCATGGACGTGGCGGCGGCTTCAAGCTGGCCCTGGGTCACAGAGTCTCGCTGGGAAATGAAGGCCGTGTTGCAGGAGTGCGCAAAAGCGTCCCGCAGGGTGACAGCACCCAGCGAGGTTTCGGGGTAGCCTTCGGAATTCTTGAAGGTCCGTCCTTCAACGTTGAGCGTGGGAGTGCACTGGACGGTGGAATCCGGCGTCATGCCGTTGCGGAACATTGCCAGGGAATCCACCATCTTGAAGATAGAACCCGGCGCGTACTGTCCCAGCATGGCGGTGTTGTAGCCGTTGCTGCCCGGCCCGGAGGCAGCTGCCAGGACGGCACCCGTTGAGGGACGCAGCGCCACTATTGCCGATGCCGGTTTGACCCCCTCCAACGTGCTCTCCGCCAGCGCCTGCAGCCGGGGGTCGAGGGTGGTTTTCAGTGGTGTCCCAGGCTTGGGCTCCACCTGGAAGAGGACGCGGCGGGGGTCGGTGCCGGCCGACTGTATCTGCTCGCGGGTCAGGTCGGCCCGCTGTGCGCGGATGACGACGGCGTCTGCGCCGCGGAGCTGTTCATCGTACTGCTGCTGGAGACCGCCGATGCCGGTGACGTCGCCTGCAGCCAGCTTGCCTTCCGAGGCTTCAATCTGCTCTGCGGAGGCTTCACCCACCGAGCCCAGCACGGCACGGGCAAACGTGCGGCTGGGGGCCAGCGGGATCGATGCCGGGATGCCACGTGCACCCGGGATGGCCTGGATCTGCTGGTCGGAGATGGTCCGGCCCTCTTCCCGCAGGGTGATCGCGGAAACGAAGGCCTGTTCACCGGCGGCCTTGACCTGCTGCACGTAGGCGGCAGGATCCACGCCCACAAGCGCGGCCAGCTTACCGGCGGAATCGGCTGGGTCCGCACCGCCAAGTTGGGGCTTGTCGATGCCAACGTTCACCACGGGACGGTAGGTCACCAGCGGCACGTCACCGGCACCCAGGATGTCCGCGCGCTTGGGCGTCTGGGAGCCCTTGGTCACGATCTCGCTGTCCGCCAGACCGGGTGCCAGCAGGGCAGGGTCCCAAACGGTGAGCCACTTATCGCCGGACTTCTTGAAGCTCGCCCCAACGGTGTACTTCCACTCGGCGTCGCCGAACTTCCAGGTGTAATTCAGAGGGGCGGTTGCCTTGTCGCCGTCGAGCGTGAGCCCGCCTGCCTGGACCTGCGGCTTTTGCGGATCCAGGGCCGCGAAGACCTGGTGGAGCTGGTCGTTGGCCGCTGCAGCGTCCTTGCCCTCAAAGGCCACGGCCCCTACATCCAGGGCCGAGACCGCGCTGGCCAGTTGTTGAACGGCGGCTTCCGCCCCGGACTTTCCGTCATCGCAGGCCACCAGCGAGGTTCCGAGAATGAGCGCAGCTACGGCAAGCGAAAGTTTTGTTGATTTCCCCATCGCGCCATTATCCCCCGGGCCGCCGGCCTGCAGCGCCACCGCTGATGAAGGGCATGGCGTAACAACCGCCCGGCCCAATCACGCTCCGGCAAGCCTTTGGGCCTGGGCGAGCCCCAGGTCCGGAACCGGCAGCTTGAAGACATCCTTAAGGGCGTGCTTTGCGGCATGCATCCCCGGCATGCCCGTAACCCCAGGCCCCGGCGGGGTTGAGGACGAGCAAAGGTAGACGCCCAGCAGCGGCGTCCGCCACGGGATGGGGGAGACCACGGGCTTCTGGATGAGCCCCCGGACGTCCATGATGCCGGCACTGAAATCACCCCCGATGTAGTTGCGGTTGTACTCAGCCAGCTCCGCCGCGGTGATGACGTGCGATTCCACCACCAGGTCGCGGAAGCCCGGAGCGAACCGTTCCAGCTGGGACACGATTTGGTTGGTCATGTCCTTTGTCGAGCCGGAGGGCACGTGGCAATAGGTCCAGAGGGTGTGCCGGCCTGCAGGGGCCCGGCTCGGGTCGAAACGGGACGGCTGGGCCACGAGCACGTAGGGCCGTTCAGGGTGGCGTCCGGCGCTGACCTCGTTTTCCGATCGCGCCAGCTCAGCCCGCGTGCCGCCCACGTGGACAGTACCGGATTCGGACAGGCCACTGGCCTGCCACGGCACCGGCCCGGACAGGATGAAGTCAACCTTGCAGGAGCCGTTGCCGTAGCGGAAACGCTCCAATGCCCGCCGGTAGTGGCCCGGGAGTGATTCCCCTGCCATGTCTAGAAGTCCCCGGGGCGCCACATCCAGCAGGGTGGCCCGGGTGGCAGGAAGCTGTTCCAGCCGGTCTATCGCTGTCCCGGTGTGGATCACGCCTCCATGGGCGCGGATGTCATCAGCGAGTGCTGCCGCTATCGAGGCAGAACCGCCGCGCGGGATGGGCCATCCACCTGCATGCCCCAGGGCGCCAAGCATGAGGCCGGCCCCGGACGCGGCCAGGGAGGGCAGGTGCGAAATGGCGTGCGCGGCCACCCCGCTGAGCAGTGCCGGGGCAAGCTCTTCTCTGAACCGAAGGTTCCACAGCCCGGTTCCCTGTTCCAGGGTCCGCAGCCCGTAAATGCCGGCCACCAGCGGGTTCCGGGGGATTCGGAGGAGCTGGTTCTGGGTGAACTCCATGACGTCATCAATATGGCGGACCAACGGTTCCATGAGCCTCCGGTACGCCGGACCATCCTGCCCAAGTGCCTCCGCGGTCTTGTCCAGGGACCTGTAGGCCAAAGCCGCGCGGCCACCCTCCAGCGGAGACCCGAAAGACACGTCCGGCGTAATCAGGTCCACCCTCCGGGGCAGCTCGAAGGCGCGGAAGAAGGGTGAAGCAACGGCCATCGGATGCACCGCGGAGCAGACGTCATGGAAGTGCCCGGGCTGCATCAACTCGGTGGTCCGCGTGCCTCCGCCGATCTTTGGTGCGGCCTCGAAGACCTCCACCGACAGCCCGGCGCGTGCCATGACCGCTGCTGCCGAGAGCCCGTTCGGGCCGGAGCCAACTACCGCAACATCAACCATGAGACCTTGCTTTCAACGTGAGGGCGAAGCTTGGAAAGGGAGGGGCGAAGCGGAGCCGTGTCGGATGCGCCACCGGAACCGGTCCGGTGCGTCGTCGAAGGGCCCGCCGTGCGGGTCATCGAGGTGGTGCCGGCGAATGGGGTCGTAGACGGGGTTGTAGATATCCCAGGTGACGCGTGCCATGAGGTACGCCACCGCGGCCATGTGCGCGGCAACGGCGAGGACGTAATACGGCATGTCCAGGTTGTGTTGGGAGGCACCTGCGCTGGTCACCTGTCCAAGGTACATCCATATCGCGGCCCAATGCAGGGCTTCGATGCCCTGCCACACCAGGAAGTCGCGCCACCGCGGCCGGGCCAGGGCCAGGAGCGGAATCAACCACACCACGTACTGCGGTGAGTAGACCTTGTTGGTCAGGATGAAGGCCGCGACGATCAGGAACGCCAACTGGGCCAGGCGCGGACGGCGGGGCGCAGCCAGGGCTACAAGGGCGATCCCGGCACAGGCCAGCACGAAGAACCCGGCGGACAGGATGCTGACGCCGTCGGCGCCGAGCCCGGACCAGCCCAGCCTGCCCGCCACCAGGTTGTAGGCGAACCAGGCTGAGCTGTAGCCGGCGCCACGATCGGCGCTGTACTGGAAGAAATAGGCCCAGCCGGATGGGTTTACCGCCGCGAACGGCAGATTGACCACCAGCCACGTGACGGCTGCACTGCCGCCGGTCACCAGCAGCGGCCGCCATCTGCCTGAGCGGATGGCGAGCAGCAGGATGGCGGCGAGCACCAGCACGGGATACAGCTTGGTAGCGGTGGCCAGGCCGATCAGGACCCCTGCAGGGACAAGCCGCTTCCGGGCGAAAAAGTACATGCCCACGGCAAGCAGGCAGGCGGCCCAAAGATCCCAGTTGATGGTGCCGGCCAGCACGATCCCCGGGGCCAGGGCCACCATGGCCGCGTCCCAGGGCCGGCGGCCGGGCATGCGGGCAACCACCACCACGGTGACCATAACCACCGCCGCCAGCAGCACGGCGTTGATGTCAAAGTAGGCCAGAGCCATGGCATTGGGGTCTCCGCCGGGTACCAGCCACGCCGTGACCCCTGCAATGAGTCCTATGAGCACGGGGTATTCGAACTGGCTGCCGCTGCCCAGGACGGGGAAGATCCCCGCTGCCAGGCCACGGTTGCGGAACAGCTCGGGGAAGTCCGAGTAGCAGGTGGCGTAGAACTGCGTGGGCGTCTCCCAGCCGTTGACCCTGCAGTATCCCTTCAGCAGGATCCCCACCAAGGCGGCCAGTGCCGTAAGGACCACCAGCACCCGCTCCACGGTGAAGATGCCGGGGGAGACCACCCCGGGGTCGGTCCTGGATCCCAGCGGACCGCCGAGTACCTCCGTGAAATTCCGCAGCAGGTCATCACTGCGGCTGGGCACCACGATTCGGGGCCGTCGTGCTTCCTCCGGCGGCTGGGTCTCGTGCATGGCATCGAGCTTACAGCCGGCCCCGTCCCAGGAGATCAGTGTCCGGCAGGATCGGGGCCGGCTGTCAGCGCAGGCCGCCCAACTGCTGGTGCATAAGCACGAAAACATCATTCCGGTGCTGCTCCAGCAGGGCGCTGTTGAAGGAACTGCGGCGCTGCAGTGGGCGGGACAGGAGTCCCATGATCACTCGCATCAAGGGAACCACCTCCTTTCATTGCTCATCGGGTGCAAAAGGGCATGGCGAATTAGCGCCGACCTTTCGCACGATAAATCTCGGGAATAAGGGCGCAGATATTCCACAAAAGGGAATTAATGAAAATTGCGCAGAAAAACGCAATTTACGGTATACCTGACTGCGGAGAAGCCGTAGAACTGCACAAAGCCGAATGCAAAGCTCTCTGAGCAGGGCTTATTCGACGAAAGAGCAGGGGCTAAGCCGGAAGCTGTTCCGGGAAGTCAGTGAAGAAGCGCAGCGTTCCAGGCAGGCCAGGTGATATGGCCGAAACCTCGGAAAGGGATCCCGGCCGGGACGCCGATGCAGGTGCGGTTAGCGGCGCCGCAGCAAGCCCGCGAAGGCTGCCGGGCGGAGGGAACCGGAGTTGACCGAAGCTACGCATGCGTCATCAGCAAAGGCCGGGAACGCATTGATGGGGGCATTCCATTCGCCAGTCAAAGTCATCATTTTCCCAACCTCCTTTTCTGCTGTCCGCTGCGTAGGGTGCGATGCGGTCTGCGACCCGGGCAGATCACCGTGGGGTCAGAAATAAAGCTACCGCAGGAATCAGCAAAATGCCAGCAATTTCCCGGAAAAGATCAGAAACTAATGAAAACGGGGATTTACAGGCCCCACCGCACAATAGCGGGCGTCTTTTTATCCCATCCCAAAGTGCAGACCTTGGCGGTGCCCAGGATAAAGTGTCGGCCTTCGGTAGGCGGCAATTCCAGCCAGCGCGCGGTGAGGATCCGGGAGAAATGCCCGTGTGCCACGATCAGCACGTTGTCCATCCCGGATTCCAGGATCCGGCCGATGATCTTGTCCGCACGCGCGGCCACCTCGTCCAGCGTTTCTCCGTTGGGCACGCCGTGCGTCCAGATCAGGTAATCGGGGTTGTCCTTGCGGATCAGGTCCGAGCTGATGCCCTCATAGTCGCCGTAGTTCCATTCAACGGCGAGCGGTTCGTGCCTGGCGTCAGGGAAGCCGGCCAGTTCGGCCGTCCGCCGGGCCCGCCGCAGCGGAGAGGTAAGCACCAGGTCAAAGTCGACGCCGTCCAGCACCTTGCGGGCCTCCACGGCCTGCTGCTCGCCTTCCACCGTCAGGGGAAGGTCGGTCAGGCCTGTGTACTGCCCGCTCTTGGACCATTCAGTCTCACCATGGCGGAGGATCCAGAGCTGGGGGCGTGGGGCAAAGGCGGAATTGGTCACTTGGGCTCCTCAACGGGTGAAGGTTCGACGACGGCCGGAGAGGCTTCTGCCCCGGGCCCGGCAGGTGCGGATTCAGGCTGTTCGGCCCACCAGCGGAGCAGGCGCGCCTCCGCTTCCTCCGTGGGCAGCGGTCCGTGCTCCATCCGCTCATTAAGGAGGAATTTGTAGGCCCGTCCCACCACGGGTCCTGGCTTGAGCCCCAGCAGGGCCATGATCGCGGCTCCGTCCAGGTCCGGGCGCACGGCGTCCAGGGATTCCTGTTTGCGGAGCGTGGCGATCCGGGACTCAAGATCGTCATAGGCGAAGGACAGCCGGTCGGCCTTGCGCTGGTTGCGGGTGGTGACGTCGGAGCGGGTCAGCCGGTGCAGCCGTTCCAGCAGTGGACCAGCGTCGGTGACGTAGCGCCGGACGGCCGAGTCGCTCCAGCCGGCGTCACCGTAGCCGTAGAAGCGCATGTGGAGCTCCACCAGCCGTGCCACGGCCTTGGTGGTGTCGTTGTCGAACCGGAGGGCTTTCATCCTTTTGGTGGTGAGCTTGGCACCCACCATGTCGTGGTGCCGGAAGCTCACCGCGCCGCCCGGTTCGAAGCGTCGCGTAGCCGGCTTGCCGACGTCGTGCATTAATGCAGCAAAGCGCAGCACGAAGTCCGGGCCGGGCACGGGGCCCTCCGCGTCGGTTTCAAGCGCGGCAGCCTGCTCCAGGACCTGGAGGGAGTGCTGGTAGACGTCCTTGTGTCGGTGGTGCTCGTCGGATTCGAGGCGGAGGGCGGAGACCTCAGGCAGCACATGCTCCGCCAGCCCCGTGTCCACCAGGAGGTCGATGCCTGTCCGCGGCCGTGCGCCGCACACCATCTTCACCAGTTCGTCGCGCACCCGCTCGGCGGAAATGATCTTGATCCGGTCCGCCATGTTGGCCATGGCCTCCCGGACGTCGTCCCGGACGGAGACGCCCAACTGGGCAGCGAACCGGGCGGCCCGCATCATTCGCAGGGGGTCATCGGAAAAGGATGCCTCCGGAGAACCGGGCGTGGCCAGCAGGGAGGCGTGCAGGTCGCGTACGCCGCCGAAGGGATCCACCAGTTCCATGGAGGGCAGTTTCAGCGCCATGGCGTTGATGGTGAAGTCGCGGCGCAGCAGGTCATCGGTCAGGGAGGAGCCGAACGCCACCACGGGCTTGCGGGAGTCGGGATCGTAGGCCTCCGCACGGTAGGTGGTGATCTCGATCTGGAAACCGGCCTTGCGCATGCCGATGGTGCCGAAGGCCTTGCCGATCTCCCAGAAGTTGTCGGCCCACTTCTTGATCAGTGCCACGGTCTGGTCGGGCGTGGCGTCGGTGGTGAAGTCCAGGTCGGGGGAGGTCCGGCCAAGGAACAGGTCGCGCACGGGACCCCCCACAAGGGACAATTCGTGGCCGGCGTCCACGAAGCGCTGCCCGAGCTCCAGGACCACCGGATCCACCTTGAAGTCGACAGTGTGGGTATCAATCTTGTGATGTGCGTGCGACATAGTTCCTTAAGCTTGGCAGAAACCAGCGCCGCGGCAGTCCAAAAAAGCATCCGGATCCGCGCTGGTTGGCGTTCCCTGGCAGAAAGTACGTCATATCCCGTCCATGTTGGTGTCATGTTCCGGTCATCACCGGAGGGCAACAGTCGTTAGAGTGGACTCCATGGCCCATCCAGTACCGAGCGCTCCAGGCAGGAGGACAAACGCACCGTTGCCGTCGGCAATCGGGGCGCACGTTGCCCCTGCCCAGCAATCGGCGCCGGCGTCCTTGCCCACGGTGGAGGAAGTCTCCGCCGGCGGCGTCGTGGTGGACACGTCCGACGCCGAACTGAGGGTGGCGATCATCGCCCGCCTTAACCGGGGTGGCCGGCTCGAGTGGTGCCTGCCCAAGGGCCATCCGGAGGGCAAGGAAAACAACGAAGAGGCCGCGGTCCGGGAAATTGCCGAGGAAACCGGGATCGAGGGCATCATCCTGGCCCCCCTGGGCAGCATCGACTATTGGTTCACCGTCAGCGGGCACCGGGTGCACAAGACCGTGCACCACTATCTCCTGCGCGCCACCGGCGGCGAGCTCACCATCGAGAACGATCCGGACCAGGAAGCCGTGGACGTGGCCTGGGTGCCCATTCAGGAGCTGGCACGGAAGCTGTCCTTCCCCAACGAACGCCGCATCGCCGACCTCGCCCGCGAAGTCCTGCCGGGACACCTCTAAGCCCGGACGCCGCCGTCGTCATTGCGGTGTTAAGTGCCCGCGGGTGAGACGATGAAGTCGATGTCAGCTACCAACTTTCCTTCCGACCGGTCCGGCCGGCCCGATGATGCGGCACCCGATGGCGTGCCCCCCGAGCCGGCGGCGCCGGACATCTCCCAGCCCGCAGCAGCGGGCGTCAGCGAGACGCGCTCCAGTGCCATCATGGCTGCCGGCACGCTGGTGTCGCGCTTCCTGGGCTTCGGCAAGACCTGGATGCTGGGTACGGCGCTGGGACTTGGATCAACGGTCAATGACACGTTCATCAACGCCAACAACCTGCCCAACCTGATCTTCCTGCTGGTGGCCGGCGGCGTGTTCAATGCCGTGCTGGTCCCGCAGATCATCAAGGCCAGCAAGGCTCCGGACAGGGGAGCGGATTACATCAGCCGGCTGCTGACGCTGGCTGTCCTGCTCCTGTTCGGCCTGACGGCGCTGGTCACCCTGGCGGCTCCCGCGGTGATCGAGCTGACCACCCAGGGCTACTCGCCCCAGCAAAAAGCCCTGGCGGTCACGTTCGCGTTCTGGTGCCTCCCGCAGATCTTCTTCTACGGCCTTTATGCCCTGCTCACCCAGGTGCTGAACGCCAACGGCGCGTTCGGCCCTGCCATGTGGGCACCAATCCTGAACAACCTGGTGGCGATTGCCGGCCTGGGAATGTTCATCTGGATCTTCGGCACCAACGAGTTCAGCCGCCACACCATCGACAACTGGGGTGCCACGGAAACCCTCCTGGTGGCAGGGTTCTCCACCATCGGCGTGCTGTCCCAAACCGCCATACTGCTGATTCCGGTCTTCCGGCTCAAGCTCGGACTTCGTCCCCGGTTCGGGTGGCGGGGCGTGGGACTGGGCCACGCTGCCCGGCTGAGTATCTGGACGCTCCTGACGGCCGCCGTCGGGCAGCTCGCCTTCCTGTACGTCATGCGCATCGCCACTATCCCCGGCGCGGAACGCATCCGGCTGCAGGAGGCGGGGGACCCGTCCGCCTCCACCCTTCCCGGCAACGCGGTCCTTGAGGTTGCCAGCCAGCTGTACCTGCTGCCGCACTCGATTATCGCGCTGTCCCTGGCCACCGTGCTGTTCAACCGGATGACCCGGGCGTCGCAGGACGGCAACCGCGCGGAGCTGCGCGACGCCCTCTCGCACGGCCTGCGAACCATGGCCGTGGCCACCGTTTTCGGCGCCCTGGCACTGTTCGCCCTGGCCGGTCCGCTGGGCATGTTCTTTTCGGGCGGCCTGCGCCAGGACGGCGTCATGCTGGCCCAGACGCTCACCATCCTGGCCCTCAGCACCCCGTTCATGAGCGCCAACTTCATGATGTCCCGCGTCTTCTACGCCAATGAAGACGCCCGCACGCCCTTCTACGTGCAGCTGCTCCTCGCGGTGGTGTACGTGGCCGGTGCGTTCGCCATTCAATTCCTGCCCGTCGGCCGGATCATCTACGCCATCGCCGTCCTTTATATGGTGGGCAACATCCTCTCCGTGGTCATCAGCGCGTTCTTCCTGCGGCGCATGCTGGGCAGCCTCGACGGGCCGCGGATCGCCAACTCCTACATCCGAATGGGGTACGCGGCCCTGGGCTCGGCCATCGCCGGTGCTGGCGCCCTGTGGCTGATGGGCAGCTACAACCCTGACGGTTTCGCGTGGAGCGGCCGCCTCCAGGCACTGGTGACGGTCGCGGTGGCAGGACCCGTCATGCTGGCCGTCTACTTCCTGCTGCTGCGGCTGTTCCGCGTCTCCGAGCTCAGCGACATGCTCAGGCCTCTGCTGGGGCGGCTTGGCCGCGGCGGCCAAACGCCTGCTCCGGAAGCCGGGCACGCGCCGTCGTCCGCCCCTGCTGAAGGTTCCTCCGGGCACCGTCCTGAACGGGCCACCACCTCCGTGGACACCGGCCTCATCCCACGGATCTCCGGCGAATTCGACGCCGTCTCCTTCCGTGCGGGCCCGGATCCGCAGCGGGGCTCACGCCGGCAGGAAACGTACGACGGCGGCGCCCGGCAGGGTGCCGAAGGAGGCTACCTGCCGGGCGAGGACCAGCCAAGCACTGCCCGTGGGGGCCTGCTCAGCGAACAGGTTCCGCTCCCCGGCCGCCGGACCTATCAGGGCAAAGCCGGCGAGAACCCGTACTTCAGCAGCCGGCGCAAGCGTAAAAAGTGACCCGGGTGTGGCCCGGCGCCCGTCTTCTCCGCGGTCGTCCGGGGCGGATCGGCTAGGATCGAACAGGTACAGGGGTAGTTGCATTCAGGGTTGGCCGTGCGCGGCGCCTGAACGGCGGTTGCGTCATCGAGGCCGGCGATCCCGGACAGTCTAGGAGGAACACGTGTCCAACCCGATCGATGTCGGATCAGTACTGGGCGGCCGCTACAAGGTCACCGCCACAGTGTTGGCCTCGCATGACCACGATCTGGTGCTGGACGGTGTGGACCAGGTCCTCAACCGCCCGGTCAGCATCCTGGTTGCCGGGCCGGAGAACACGGAACAGGTTGCCCAGAGCGCCCGGGAAGTGGCCACCGGTGAACGCCCCGGCACCGTGCAGGTCCTGGACCTGGGCGTCACCGAGGACGCCACCTACCTGATCACCAACCACACCTCTGCCGCTGACCTGCTGGACCTGGTGGTCACCCCGAACCCGCCCTACATTGAACCCTTCTTCACGGACACCCTGGGCAGTGAAATCTTTGGCCAGCCGCGGTCCCACGAGCCCGAGCCGTACGACGAGGAAGACCACGTCGAGGCCGGCTACATCAACTACGGTGATTCGCACCCCAGCCAGGTTGATCCGTACCGTGCCGCTCCCGCTGTACCGCCCCGGCCTGCCGTTCGCCCCGCCGCGCAACAGCCTGGTTCTCAGCAGCCGGCGTCTCAGCAGCCCGCCCCCAATGGCCACCGCGGTGCCGGAGCTGCTGCGGGTGCAGCTGCGGGAGTCGCCGGTGCTGCCGCCGCTACCGGTGCTGCTGCTTCAGGTGCTGGTGCTTCAAAGGCAGGGACGGGAGCCTCCCGGGTAGACCCCGATGCCACTGCTGCCCAGCCGGTAGCCAACCGTGCCCCTTCCCCATCCGGACGCGCAGCCTCCGCGGAGGCAGACACGGGCCCGAACGATACGGCGGCCGCCGGCAGCACCCAGGCGCAGCCCGCGGCCGAGCAGCGCAAGCCGAAGGTTTCCCTGTGGTCCGAGGACGATTACACACAGGCGGGGGACCAAGACCGCTACGAGGAAGCCGAGTTAGCCGAGCACGAAACGCGGCCGGTCAAGAGCAAGTCTGCCTTGTTCGCCCGTGCGGCGTCTCCGGCTGCTGCGGGAGTCTCCTTCACTGACCGGGACGACTACGACGATGACAGGGATGAATCCCAAAACCAGCCCCGTTCCATGCGCTGGCTGGTTGGGGGCCTGCTGGCCGTGGTTCTGATTGCCGGCCTGATTTTTGCCGTCACCAACCTGGGCAGCCTCTTCACCTCTGAACCGCAGGCCCAGCCGACGGCCGCACCCGCAGCGAGCACCACCGCGCCGCAGCCGTCCGCCCCGGCAACGCAGGCAGCCCCCTCGAAACCTCCGGTTGTTGCGCCGGTTATCGAGAGTGTCAGCCGGCAGGGTAACTTCGACTTTGCCGCCACGTTCGACGGCGACTTGATCAAGGCGTACGACGGCAATGCCGCAAGCTACTGGTCTGACATGGAGTTCGCCACGGAGAACTGGGGTGGCCTGGCCCCGCAGGGTGTTCCCCTCGTGGTGAAGCTGAAGAGCCAATCCACCGTCTCTTCCATCACGCTCTCCCAGCTTGGGGGATCGGGTGGCAACATCAGCGTTTACACCAATGACCGGCCCACCACGGACGGTGCCAAGCTGGTTGGAACCAATAGCTTCACTTCCACTGACCTGAACATGCCCCTGCCGGAGCCGGTGCAGGCACAGTACGTGATTGTGTCCATCAACTCACTGCCCAAGCTTGCGGCTCCCAAGACCCGTTACGGCTACGGCCTCCGGCTGGCTGAGATCAAGGTCCAGTAGGGCGGAGGCCCGGGGGCTTCACGACTATGCATGTTACTGTCTGGAGCGACTGAGCCCAGGCGGGAATGTAGTTTGGGAAACGCGCCCTGCCTGCGATCGCTCGTCTTTCATCCTGCCGGCGGTTTGCCTTGCTTGGGCGCTGGAATATTCAGCACCCGGACACAGTTGTGCCATGTGGCCGGCCTCCACGGGGAGGCGAGTCGAACAAGGAAGAGGTTCACGGTCCAGTGACCATCGAAGATAAGACGGCGTCGGATGTTCGCGACGTCATCATTGTGGGCTCGGGCCCGGCAGGCTATACGGCAGCCGTTTATACCGCCAGGGCGGACCTCAAGCCGCTGCTGTTGGCCGGGTCCGTGACTGCCGGCGGCGAGCTGATGAACACCACGGACGTGGAGAACTATCCCGGATTCCCCGAGGGGATCATGGGGCCGGACCTGATGGAGAACTTCGAGAAGCAGGCCGCCCGCTTTGGGACGGAGATCCAGTTCGAGGATGTAACCGCGCTGGAGCTGGAGGGACCGATCAAGACGGTCACCATCGCCACGGGGGAGACCTTCAAGGCGAAGGCTGTCATCCTCTCCACCGGATCCGCGTACCGCGAGCTGGGGCTCCCGAATGAAAAGCGGCTCTCCGGCCACGGAGTTAGCTGGTGTGCAACCTGCGATGGTTTCTTTTTCAAGGATCAGGACATCGCCGTCATTGGCGGTGGAGACTCAGCCATGGAAGAGGCCCTGTTCCTCACAAAGTTTGCGAAGTCAGTAACGGTTGTCCACCGTAGGGACACGCTCAAGGCTTCCAAGATCATGGCCGACCGCGCGCTGGCCAACGAAAAGATCCGTTTCATTTGGAACACCACTGTTGATGATGTGCTGGGAACTGAGAAAGTCACCGGTCTTCGGCTGAAAAACCTTCTCGACGGGACAGAGTCGGAGCTCGATGTTACAGGTGTTTTCGTAGCCATTGGCAACGACCCACGGACCGAACTCGTCAAGAACGTCCTCGCCCTGACCCCCGAGGGAACCATAGCGGTGGAGGGTCGTAGCTCCAAGACAAGCCTTTCCGGCGTGTTTGCTGCCGGTGACGTCGTTGACCCCACCTACCGCCAGGCCATCACCGCCTCAGGTTCCGGTTGCGTGGCAGCAATTGATGTTGAGCACTACCTGACAGATCTGCCCGCATAATCAGCGCACTGTAGTCCGAAGAGAAAGATAGGTTATGAGCAACGCTAAAGATGTAACTGACGCAAGTTTCAGCACTGACGTTTTGTCGGCCGATAAGCCGGTAATCGTAGATTTCTGGGCCGAATGGTGCGGCCCCTGCCGCAAGCTGGGCCCCATCCTGGACGAGATCTCTGTCGAGTACAGCGAAAAGGTAGACGTCGTCAAAGTAAACGTTGACGACAATCCTGCTATTGCCGCTGAGTACGGAATCACCTCGATCCCTGCCGTCTACCTCTTCCAGGGCGGTGAGGTAAAGAGCACCGTTATCGGTGCCAAGCCCAAGCAGTTCTTCGAGAAGGAATTCTCCGACGTTCTGTCCTAAGCTCAAGCGCCCATGCTGAACGTGGGCCAGTAGAAGAGCGGCCACTGCCTGGAGGCGGTGGCCGCTCTTTTTCATGTGTGGGTTCTATGCTCAAATCCGTGCCTCCTGTGCACTGCTAGGCATAATGGGCTGTCACTAGTGGGCGGGCAGCTGCTGGATGTCTGTTTCACGTGAAACATGCCTTGTGTGGGTGAGGGTGCGAAGGGAATTCCAGAACCGAGGCCTACTTTTTAGTGGAACAGCTCTTGCACATTCAGGTTCGTCGTCGGATCGAACCTAGAGAAGCGCCTGGATTTGTGTGGGAACGGCTGTTATCGGACTTTGGAGTCACCCAGTTCAGATGGGCGGCATCTGAAAGGCATTGGCACGGACTAATTGCCTGGGCCACGCTAGTAGGGGCATGCACCCTTCACATAACCCGAGCGACCAATTTGTTTCACGTGAAACGGAGCCAAAGGCGGCCATCCTTCTCCGTATAAAGCTATTGCGCTATACGCCGTGGCGCTAGGCGACAAAGTCGCAGCAGATATCGGCCTGTAGGAGCCAGACCTGCGCAATACAAGGCATACGCTTCAAATCAACGAATCGTTGAAGCTCCAAGCACCGTGAATAAGTGGACGTGCTGTACGGCCTGCTGCTCCTAATGCGTCCAGACCGAGGTTCCTGCTGGCTATGCACCGGGGTGGCGGCTCCGTGCGTAGCGCTTGATGTGCTTGTCCCGCGGCACCAGATTTTCCTCGTCTTCCCGTACGCGTTACCAGTCCTGCCCAACGCTGCTCCCACTCCATCAATCGACGAACGTACCCTCCAAAGCCACGCTGCCCGATTGCACGACGTAGCGTGAAGTAAGGCGCGAGAGGTCCCGTAACGGTCGCTGGAGGATCCGCCTCCCTCCGCGCTGGAAATGTGCAGCACAAAGCGGCCGGGCGGGCTCACAAGTGATCGTTTTACGGCCTACGTGCTGCAGCGCTATTGGAGTCCGACGTACAGCCGCCTAGTGGTCACCGCCTTTATGACCGCAAATCGACCCGGCGGACCAGATTTGGCAGCGGGCAGCCGTGCTGACGCACCGCTCTCCTAGAATCTCCGGCGTAAGGCCAGCCCTGTCGCGGGGCACACTGAAAGCACCGAGCATACGACACCTAAATCGCGCTGTTGGGTCCTAAGCATGGCGATGCGGGCGAAGGCATGAAATTTCCACAACAAGAGGAAACTGAGGATCGCGACGTTTCACGTGAAACAGCTGCTTCACGAACCAGCCATGTTTCACGTGAAACACAGAAGCGGCCATCCGAGGTCGTACGCAGAAAACAGGACAGCATGCCCCCTGCGGGTAAGACGCTGCGGTGCCTAGGGCTGGGTTCGTGAATTGCAGAGACCCCACGGCCGGGGAGCGATTCCGTGGAATTCCCGGGGACATGCCAGAAGCTGCGGTCCGCGGCACGCGCTGCACCTTGCGCGGCAGACATCCTGTCGCACTCGATCCCTGGTTTGAGCAGAACACCGGTAGGCACCTGCAACGGGGCCATTCGGAAGTGCGAGTGTGACCGCAACGACGACTGTTAGCACCCAGCATGGCCTCCGCCCGGGGTTTCCACTTCCACCCGTACCAGGTACGCAAGTGAGGCAACAGGCAAGGTCGACTCGTGTGCAGGCAAGGCACTTAGCCAGGCGCCTGCAATCAAGCCGGCCGTCCGTCCTGTCACCAGCACCGCATACAGTAGGCGTGAGGGACATGACCGCCAAGAGGACGGAACAACTCATCCGCCGAGCGAACTTGTCCCCACGGTTATCCACAGACCCACGCTCGGGTTTCCACAAGATTATCCACAGCCGAAAGCGGCGGCCATCTTTCGACTTACTTGTTGGTTGCACGCGACTTGCTGACCGCCGCCTCCCTAGAGGTAAGCACTTAGGCCTGGATCGCCGTCCCTAACAGGTGGCGCCCTGACCATAAGCTCACCAGGCAGGATGACTTACCAACCGAAAGTATGTGCATATCGATGCTGCAGCCCTCGCTCCCGCCGCTAAAGGCGGGTTTCACGTGAAACACTAATACTCTTGCCATGTGCGCGCAGATGACGATATTGGTCACCAAGACCATGGCCTCAGTGTGACGCTGCTGCAGCCTGCCGTGAAGGGGCCGGCCGTGGCCGGAATCCACAAAGATATTCACAGCGTTATCCACAGCGTTATCCACTGGATGCTTGGAGGGGCGAAACATAGGCCCCAAGGGTTCGAGGATCCCATATCAAGGTGCCAGAAGTGTAGCTCAAGCCTAATAGGGATCGTGCTCCCGCAGAACGGGACCGTCCAGGACGAGCAGTACATGAGCCCCGCAAATCTACTGTAAGGGCCAGACGGACTACGTTGCGGCTTGTCGGTGGACTATGCCATGTGCTCAGTGTGGCCCTTACAGAGATCGAGTCCATGTTGCCAGGGCCTTCTATGCTTCCGAATCCAAGACCTAGCAGCGATATATAGCTGTCCTATCGGCGCAGAATACGCCGCCCTGGCACCGCAAACCTAAGAGGAGAAGGAGTCCCGGCCGTACAAAGCGAGATGAGGCATGACCTACAGACAGTCGCGTCCTCCTCAAGCAATAGCCTTGAGGCGTTGCCCGTTCAAGAGAGTGAACTGCGAGGCTCGACGAGACCCGAACATCACGTTCGTGCGGACGGAGATCGCTGTCTATAGCCCGTAGGACGGCTGCAGCCAAGGACAACGCCAGGTGCATGACAGCACATATAGAGTGACGGAAGAAGCTGTCGTACAGGGGTGCCCCCTGCCTCCGCTGCGGGCGCCCTCTAAAAGTAGGGCAGAACGAGGGAGCGATAGCAAGTCCGGCTGCCTACACCAGCGGGACACTACGCCGTTTTCCTGGCCGAATACCAGGGTCCGAGCACGATTCACGAATGGCTGGGGTCGTTTCACGTGAAACATCTGGGACCTACCGTCGGTGCGAAAGGGGGAGCGGTCCCTGGCGCGGTCGTACGATCCTTCGAGCCAGAATCCCCAACCCGGAACTTCTAACCGCGCCTGAAATGCCGCGAGTAGAGCGCCCGTAGCCTCACGATCTGTCGCTTAACGTGTTGCCGCTTACATGTGCGGCTCCTGATGTTTCACGTGAAACAGCCGCCTACGTCTCCAACTTTGAATGTCACGCGGCTTACCAACGACCATCCGAAAAGGACTACCTCCAAGCAGATTCGGTTAAGGCGCTCTGCCGCTAGCAATACACACACCGATCCGTGCGTCACACTCAAACGCGGTGTTCCGGACCCGCCTTCCGTAGTTGCAGCACAACCTCCCTCCCGCCGAAGGCAAATGATGCTGCGCTAGGTGCGGCAAGCTGAAAGCGTGAGGTCGGAAACCTGCCTGTCGCCTACAGCGACACACGACACATGGCCCGCTGCAGGCCCTCCTCCCGCTGCAATATACCTCTTGCACGTCCGACACCAGCGTACAAAGCGCAAATACGTATTCATTTGAAGCAAACGTCGGTATTGGCGGTTCCATTATGGGACGCCCGAGCACCAAGGATAGGGCTTGATACCCAGGAAAAGCATGCTCTGCACAGTTCCCAGCGGAGTCCGTCCTCCTCAAAAACAACGCAAGGAAACGGGAAGTGCCAACCCCACGCATTCCTCCACCCAATCAAGGACAACAAGGGGCGGCAAATGCAGATACCTCAACGAAAGAGGGGGTAGGTCGTCCGCGGGGGGCTCGGACCTATGACGTTTGTAAGCACACTTGGCGGCTGGAGAGCGAGATGCAGAACATCTGTCAGTGTGGGGGAAAGGACAGCGCTGGGCCCGCCAGCACACCCTTGTTTCACGTGAAACACTTCTACCGTCACGGCTACCGGTAGAACTGGCACGACAGGACGGATCACGATCCTCTACTCTGAAATCCTTCCACTCCTCCCAACAGCTGGATCAAAGCACTTCTCGTTACAAAAGGGGGTGTAAGAACATGATGATCAGAGAATTATGCGGATTTACCAGTGAGATAGAGACGCATGTCTCCGTGGGAATGGTGAAGGCGACCCCAAAAGGCCGCGCACACAACCCTTAGCAAGCGACCACGGGAAGGGTAAGCGCTCGACCATGTACGCGGCCACAGAGCGTAATTCGACGTTGGCCTCCCTGAAAGCTAGCCAGTCTAGGGCCGGCCAACAATCTCTAGCGGCGATTGGCAGATGTAGTTGCGATATCAGGACAGAACCTTCAGCTACTTGCCCCGCCACCAACCATCACAGCGTACGGCTCCGCCCACTACTAAAAAAGACCCGATTCGCGAAGAATCGGGCCTTTCTTATTGGGGATCAGTTAGACGAATCCGGAGCCAACACATCCATAATGCGGTTTAGGTCCTCAACGCTGGCAAACTCGATGCTCACCTTACCTTTTCTCACACCGAGCGAGATCTTGACGTTCGTATCAAGGCGGTCGGAGAGCGAGGAAGCCAAGTAATCAAGGCGTTCATGCCGGGCCCCAGGGCGCGGGATGTTGTTCTTCGTGGGCTTTGCAGGATCCTGGTACAGCGTCACCGCCTCTTCCGTGGCCCGCACTGACATACCCTCTGCAACAATCCTCTGCGCGAGCCGCTCCATGGCGGCAGCGTCGGGCAGCGACAGAAGGGCACGTGCATGGCCTGCGGACAGCACCCCGGCAGCCACCCGCCGCTGTACCAGCGGGGGGAGTTTCAGCAAGCGAAGAGTGTTGGACACCTGCGGCCTGGAACGGCCAATGCGGTCCGCCAGCTGCTCGTGGGTGGTACCAAAGTCTTCCAGGAGCTGCTGGTAGGCCGCTGCCTCTTCCAGCGGGTTCAGCTGGCTGCGGTGGAGGTTCTCGAGCAGAGCGTCCCGGAGAAGGTCGTCGTCCGTCGTATCGCGGATGATCGCAGGAATGGTTTCGAGCCCAGCGGCTTGGACGGCGCGCCAGCGGCGTTCGCCCATGACCAACTCGTAGGGTTCGCTACCGGGTTCGGTTGATGTGCGAACAACAACGGGCTGGAGCACCCCAATCTCGCGAACCGAGTGAACCAGTTCCGCCATGTCGTCTTCATCGAAAACATTGCGCGGCTGCTTCCGGTTCGGGTGGATATCTGACACCGGAATCTCGGCGAAACGTGCACCGGGAACTTCCACCAGCCCGACGCCGGAGTCGGCAGCCACACCGGCCTGAGCAGGCTCTTCGGGGCGTGAAATATCCACCGGCTTTGGGGCTTCCGAATCTTCCACTGCGGCAGGTGGTTCGGCGGCGGCAGCCTTGGATCCCGCTGCGGGGGACTTCCTGGCAGGAGCCCTCTTTGCCGAAGCGGGAGCAGCCGCCGAGGCTGGCTTCTTATCATCGCTGCTCTTATCGGCAGCGGCCTTGGAGGCAGCTGCTTTAGCTGAAGAAGACGGGGTGGCGGGAGTTGCCGCCTCCTTGCTCTGCATTCCGGTGACTGCTGCCGCTGCAGGCTGCTCTGAGGGTTCTGCCTTCCTGCGTCCTTCCGGGAAGAACAGATCAACAGGCCGCGATACCGCCCCACCGTTGCCGGAACCATTGGTTGCGGCGGAACTTGGAATCAGCGCGCCAAGACCGCGGCCTAGGCCCCGTCGCTTCTCGCTCATGGGTAAATCCCTCCAGTGGTAGAGCCGGGCTGACCCTTGCTCCGTGCGTTGCGGTATTGAAGATTCTAGCGTTCCGCTATTTCAGCGGCGGCTTCCAAGTAGGACAGGGCACCACTTGAGGACGGATCGTAAGTCATGACCGTCTGCTGGTAGCTGGGGGCTTCGGAGATGCGGACGGACCGTGGAACCACGGCCGAGAGGACCTGTTCGGGGAAGTGCTGGCGTACCTCCGCAGCGACCTGGGCAGCGAGGTTGGTGCGGCCGTCGTACATGGTGAGCAGGATGGTCGACACAACGAGGTCCGCGTTAAGGTGCTTTTGGATCATCTCGATGTTCTTGAGCAGCTGGCTCAGGCCCTCCAGTGCGTAGTACTCGCACTGAATGGGGATCAGCACCTCACTGGCTGCGCAGAAAGCGTTGACGGTCAGCAGGCCCAAGCTGGGTGGGCAGTCGATGAACACATAGTCCAGCCGGTCCTCGCCGTTCTTCTCGCGTTCCTTCGCGTAGACATCGATGGCCCGGCGCAGCCGCTGCTCGCGCGCCACAAGGGACACCAGCTCAATCTCGGCCCCTGCAAGGTGGATCGTTGCCGGCGCGCAGATGAGCTTTCCGATATCCGGGCACGGGGCTACGACGTCGGCAAGAGGGACGTCATTGATCAGGACGTCATAGATGCTGTCAACGTCTGCATGATGCTCGATGCCCAAGGCGGTGGAGGCATTGCCCTGGGGATCGATATCGATGACCAGCACATTGAGTCCGGCCGCTGCCAAAGCCGCGGCGATGTTGACCGTGGTGGTGGTCTTGCCTACTCCACCCTTCTGGTTGGACACCGTGAATATACGGGTCTTTTCGGGGCGAGGGAGCTGACGTCCCATCAGACGCTCACGGCGCTTCGTTTCATGGGCAAGCTCCCGTGCAATGGGGCTGGAGTCGTCGATCGCGTCGATGACGTTTGATCGACCGTTCGTGGTTGTTTCACGTGAAACTGCATTGCCCGACGCAGCGGAGACACCTGCTTTCGGGTGGTTTCCACCCCGGGCGGGAGCCATGCCGATACCGGCAAGTCCGGACCCAGCGACAGAACGTGCCGACCCCAGGGACACAAACGGCGGGATCCGTTGTGCGGAGGCTTCACTACTGGTCACTGGGGCACACTCACTCTCGTTCAGCCAATTTTGCTGCCGTTGTCTAGCCTAACTGCTCCTGCCTGCTGACAGCCGTCAGCGGGCCCGGGTCAGGACTTCTTTTGGGACTTGTTCACCACAATGCGGACCACCGTAGTGGGCTCCTCGAGGAGGTTGTCACCTACGGTCAGTACCGAGGTCTCAACGCCACCCAGCTTACGGATGGTCTTGGCCGCCTTCTCGATTTCTTCCCCCGCACTGCGTCCCTTGATGGCCACCACTTCACCGTGGCCGCCAAGGAGCGGGATGGTGAGGCCGGCCAGGTTGGTCAGGGCCGAAACGGCGCGGGCGGTTACCACGTCAGCCTCCACCTGCCCTACGGCCAACTCGGCGCGCGTACGCATGACTGTGACGTTTTCCAGGCCAAGGTCATCCACCACTTCCTGGAGCCAGATCACGCGACGCTCCAGCGGCTCGATGAGCGTCAGCTCAAGGTCCGGGCGCGCAATGGCAAGGCACAGGCCAGGCAGTCCGGCGCCGCTTCCGACGTCGGCAACATGGCTTCCCGGGGGAATCTCGCTTTCGATGACTGCACAATTGAGGACATGCCGGCTCCACAACCTGGGCACCTCCCGTGGCCCGATAAGGCCCCGCTCAGTTCCTGAGGTGGCCAAGTGCTCCACGTAGCGCTTGGCAAGGTCCAGCCGGTCGCCGAAGATTTTCTCAGCAGCGCGCAGTTCTGCTGCCGTGATGTCAACCATGGTTATCGGGTCAGCATTCTCTAGTCCGCGGAAACAACAATGTGGCGTCCGGCGCCTTCGCCCTCGGACTCACTGACCAAGCCGAGGTCGGCCACAGCATCATGAACAATCTTGCGTTCGTAGGCACTCATCGGTTCAAGTGCCACCGACTTGCCGGTTTCCTTGACGGACGCCGCGGCGTCTTCGGCAATCTTCTGCAGGTGGCCCGTGCGCTCCTGCCGGTAGCCATTGATGTCCAGGACAAGCCGGGAACGGTTTTCCGTGGCCGACAGGACTGCCAGCCGAGTCAGCTCCTGGAGCGCTTCAAGGACCTCGCCGTCTTCGCCAACCAGGCCTTCGAGACCCTCGGCTTCCTCCTCGGCGACGATGGAGATGTAGGTGCGGCCGTTGCGGACCTCAATGTCGATATCACCGTCGATATCGGCGATATCCAGCAGTTCCTCCAGGTAGTCGGCAGCGACGTCCCCCTCTTCCTCGAGGCGGCTGGCGGCGGAAACCTTGGCGGCGGAAGCATCCTGGTTCACGGAAACGTCCTGATCTTCGATCTCTTCAGAAAAGGCGTGCTCGGTGCTCTCGGCAGACATTACTTCTTCTTCCTGTTCTTGCGCTGGGGCTGGACACGCTGTCCCTTGATCTCAACTGCGGCGGCCGCGGCGGCGTCGGCTGCTTCGTCCCGCTTGCCGGTCAGCACAGAAAGTGCCGGCAGGCCCTTGGCGGCACGGCGTTCGGCGAGGGCCTTGGCTGCGGGGGATCCCGGCGTCGGCATGCGGCGGATGACAAAGAACTGCTGGCCCATGGTCCAAAGGTTGGTGGTGGTCCAGTAGATCAGGACACCGATGGGGAAGTTAATGCCGCCCACACCGAAGACGATGGGCAGGATGTAAAGCATCATCTTCTGCTGGCGCATGAACGGGCTGGCCATGGCTTCTTCGGACATGTTCTTGGCCATGATCTGCTTCTGGGTGATGAACTGCGAGGCCGTCATGGCCAGGATCATCACGATCGACAGCACCACCACGGCAACCTGGCCGCCACCACCCCCGCCGTGCAGCAGGGAAGCGGACAGCGGAGCCCCAAAAATGCTGGACGCATCGAACTCGACAACCTGTTCGTGGCTCATGGCACCGATGCCGGCGCCCTGGTCTTTGGCCTGCGAGATGCCCGACAGCACCTGGAAGAGTGCAAAGAAGAACGGCATCTGGATCAGCATGGGAAGGCAGGCGGAGAACGGGTTGGTCCCGTGCTTCTTGTACATGGCCATCTGTTCCTGGGCCATGGCCTGGCGGGAGAGCTGGTCGGTCTTGCCCTTGTACTTTTCCTGCAGCTTCTTCAGGTCGGGCTGCAGCAGCTGCATGCCGCGCTGCGCCTTGATCTGCTTGACGAACACGGGGATGAGGGCGGCACGGATCACCAGCACCAGCCCGATGATGGCCAAAGTCCAGGTCCAGCCGTTCTCCGCGGGCATGCCAATGGCGCTGAGCCCGTCGTGGAACGCCACCATGATGAACGAAACCAGCCACTTGAACGGGGCGATTATTGTTCCAAAGATGTCCATACTTATCCCTATTCGTCAGGCCGCACTGCGGCCTTGTTCATCAGTCCGATCAACCCGGTAAATGTCCGGATTGTTCAGCACAACAATTGTGGGGGTCCGGCCTTCGGGCCATTCCCGGCGGCCGGCGGGGACGTGGTCCACGCCGCCGGCATTCCATGGGTGGCAGTGGCCAAGGCGCCGGGCTGCCAGCCAACTTCCCTTGACGGCGCCATGGACGGTGACCGCTTCAAGGGCATACGCCGAGCATGAAGGGAAGAATCGGCAGACCGGGCCGTACAAGGGAGAAACCACCTTGCGGTAGGCCATCAGCAGAAGGATGAGGATGTTCCGGGGCAGGTCCCAGAGGAACCTCCCGACGGCGGCCAACAGGTGGCGGGAATGGGCGACGACGGCAGTGGCGTTAGGCACGCGTTGTCCCCTCCTGTGTTGTACCGGCCGAACCTTTGGCGGCAGCCCGTGAAGGGCGGCCGGCCAGCCGGTTCAGCGCAGATCCCAGTGCAGCGTTGTAGTCCGACAGCAGCTGGTCCCAGCTGGCGGTGGCAGACGCAGGAAGCGCCCGCACCACGATGGCGAGTCCCGTACCGTGCTCGCGCAGCGATGCAGCAGCTGCTTCCCTCAGTCTCCTCTTAACGAGGTTCCTGACCACAGCGTTCCCTACACTCTTGGAAACAATGAACCCGATCCGGCTGGGTTCGTCGGCAGCAATGGCTACCGCATATAACACTACGTTCCGGCGCCCATTGCGGACACCGGAACGTACAGTTGTTGAAAAATCGGTTGAAGTCCTCAGGCGGTTGCGGGCGGCCAGCACCTTAAACTCGCAAAGGGATGTCTACCGACGAGCCAGTTATTTAGGCCGACAGTTCGATGCGGCCCTTGCCACGACGGGCTGCCAGGATGGCACGGCCGGCACGGGTACGCATACGAAGGCGGAAGCCGTGCTTCTTGGCTCGACGGCGGTTATTCGGCTGAAAAGTCCGCTTGCTCACGTTAGTTACTCCAGTGGATCAAAGGTGCGTCCACCCGATCAGTATGGGGAAGAACTGGCCGACGCTAAGTTTTGTATATGCACGCTTCCCCCGACTGGCCAGGCGCACTGCGACTGGATAGTTCAAATGGGGCCAAAAAGCGGACACAAAGGACTTCACAACGTTAGGGCAATCCGCGGCCCGGAGTCAAACCGGGAGGTCCTTCTCCGGCTGTCCCCAGCTGTGCCTAAGTATCCCCAACAGCCTGTGGATGAAGTGGCTCACAAGGCCATTCGGAGAACCACAACAGTGTAATTATCCACAGCCGGATAGCCAGCTATCTTCTAGGCTTTTCATCCCCTAGAGTGTCCCAGTAGCCGATTATCCACG